>CAMIXG010000011.1 GCA_946402705.1 uncultured Tissierellia bacterium
ATATCTTAAGATAAGAGAGAGGTGATAACACCTCTCTTTTTCTATGTAAAAAATAAATAAACTCTCTCAAATATGTATAAAATAGCCATTAATAGCATAAAATAACTGTATCTACAAAGCCTAAAATAAAGGGGTTTCTTAGAAGTAAAAAGTTGAATATAATCAATAGATGATATAATATGTAGATATAAAGACTAATCGTAACTTATACTAATCAGGGTTCAAATCAATTAAAATTCAGTGGAAAAAATGTAATAAAGACATTAAAATCACATACAATATAGAATTACATTTTCATTAGGGAGGGTGTTTAATGGAAAGGGTAAAATTTAGGAAAGTAGCCTTGCTGCTTTTATTTGTTATGCTCTTAAATAGCGTAGCAGTGTTAGCAGGAGTCAAAGCAGCTGGCGAGGAGAAACTAAAGGTTAAAATTAGTTTTGATATTGTAGGTGAAAAAGGGACATTAATAGGAGAGGACAAACAAGCAGTAGACTTAGAAATTGACAGTAATGGAGAAATTTCGCAAAATGATATTTTGACTAATGATGCAATCTTATTTGATTTACCAACAGATATTTTTGTTATTAGGGAACAAAATGTTGATAAGAATGAAACAAATGAAGAATATAAGGCATATATAGCATCAGATAAAAAGAAAAATACAGGAAAATTATATTATATAGATGTAAAAAGAGTTAGGGAAATTTGGAGCAAGGCATTTGTAAATTTTGACTCGATAGAGGGACAAAAAATAAAATTTAGAATAGATGGGAAAAAATTTGACTCATCAGCTCAGGAGTATGTTGAGGATATAGTTTTTAATTTGGGAAATAGGGCTATATTGAAGAATGAATACTTTGTGGATACTAAGAGCGATGAAAAATACAATAAAAATAATAAAAATCTAGTGTCTATAATGGGTTATTATAATGAAGCAGGAAGTAATTTATATAGAAAAGATATAAGGGAAAATAAGATTCCTAGAGCCAATATGACTACAGAAGAGTTAAAGAAGTTTTTAGATAAAAAGGAGAACTTATTACACGAATTTAAAGACAATCATAATTTTAACCTAGTAGGATACACTATAACTGGGGGTTATCTTTATAATTGGTCAGGTACAAATGATGATAAAGTTGCTAAAATTGCAGAATCAGAATATGAACTTATAAAACTTATAGGTATAGATAGATTTGTATTTTTAAAAAGTAACAAAGACTTTCGTGGATTAGTTAGACAAACTAACACTGAAAACCCATATATTTATAATTATAAAAAAGATTATGATGTTAAATATGAAAATATAAATGATTATAAATTTACTTATGAATTCGAAAAAGATCAGATGACTATTGGTTATATAGAAAACCTAGGTAATCTTTCGAAAACAGGAATGACTAAGGCAGAAGAAAGTCAGATAAAAGAACTCTTGAAAAATTGGAATGTAAGAGTTGGAAAAGTTACTAAGGAGAATATTGAAGAAGATGGAGTAGCAACAAAAAATATAAAAGAAATATATACCTTTATAGATGATGAAGATGAGAAGGTAAAGCTTTTATATAATCTTATGAAGGAAGAAATTGGTTCAAATATTACAAATGAAATTTTAATGGGAACTTTTAATGAAAATAAGGTTAAGGCTGATAATAATGAAGAAAGGCCAAAACTTGAAAATGAGAAAGAACAACTAGATAGGGCTGTAACAAAGCTAGAGACTAAACTGAATAATGTTGAAGTAGGCTCAATTTTCTATTCAAAGGATGGTTTTGATCAAGGAAAGAATCTTATTAAAAATGATGAAAAAATCATACCATTTTCTATAAACATGGCAGAAAGATTTGAAACAAGTAGACACTATGAGTATAGAAAAGAAATAATAGATAACTATTATTTAGAAATGAAAACATCAGGCATATTAAAGAATAAACTGCCTATAGAAAATGCAATAGATAGAATAAGTGATGAGCAAAAGAAACTTACAGAAAGTGAAATAAAACTTGAAGCTGAAAAAACTAATTTAGAAAAACTTAAAGAAAAGGCTAAAGTAGTAGTAGATGAAGAAACTATAGATTTTGATTTAGACTTAATAAGTAAACTAGCCAAACTTGAAGTACCAGAAAATGCTGAAGGTGGAGCTGGAGTAAAAAATGATATTAAGAAGTTTGATACAGTAGAAAAGATAAAAGCAGATGAAAACATAGATAACGTTAAAAAAGTGGGAAAAATAAATCAAGAAGTAGAAAAGGCAAATGAAAATATAGATAAATTAAATCTATTAGAAGATGCTAAAAAGTTAGAGACTTTAGGTGAAATAGCTATAAGTATAGAAGAATTAAATATAAAAATAGGTGATAACACTACTGGTGTGAATAAAGAAATAAAAGAATTGAACACAAAGATTAATGACATAAATACTTTATTAAATGATATTAATGGTGATATAACTGATTCAAACTCAGAAATTATTAGACTAGAAGATCAAATTCAGAATTCTAGGGATATAATAAAAGCAGAAAATAACAAGATAGATCAAGCCGTAGGAAATGAAGATGAAGATAAGAAATCAAGAACAGACAAAGAAAAAGAAATGTTTAAGGATTTTGCTAAGTATAGGGGAGAAGTAAATTACTATGTATCAGAATTTTTAAAGCTTAGAACAGACATGGAAAATGCAGAGGCGGATTTAGAAAATCTTGATGAAAATGCAACTGAAGAAGACAGGGAAAAAGCGGAAGCAAAGTTTGAAGATGCTAAAGAATCTTTAGGTAAAATCGAAGATGAACTTATGAAATCCCTAGGGGAGCTTGAAACAATAGTTGCAACAATTAAGTATTATATAGTTGAGGTAGAAAAAAATGATGGGAAAAAAGATAAAGCTGATTTAGATGAGAGAATGGATGCTTTGAGAATAAAAAGAGACAGATTAAAATCTAGATTAGAGGAATCTATAAAAAATATAAGAACTGATGTGAAATTTGTATCAGGAGACTTTGAAAAATTTATATCTTTTGACTACCCAGTTATAGCAGATGTGACTAAAACAAACTTAGATGCAGTAAAAACTGAATTAAAAAAATATGAAGGTTTAGATATAAAAATCGATAGTGTAGATTATAAATTGGAAACAGAGTCAAAGCATATAATTGATTTAATAGACAAGCTTAGATTAGAATTGGAAAAACCAGAGGCAGAACAAGAAGATATTGATACTAAGATAACTGCTATAAATACAAGTATATCTGCTTTTAATACAGAGAAAGATAAGGTTAAGACAAAATCTAATGAAGTGGCTAATCAAGATATAGAGATTTATAAAGCAGATGGAAGTAAAGAAAATGTTAATGTAAAAGATTTACTAGAAGAAACAAAGAAAAGTTTAGATGATTTAGAGAAAATAATTTATAAGGAAAATGAAAGAATCTTTACAATAGATAGTATAAGTAGTGAAACTTATGATCCAGGTAAAGTTATAAAAAATGATGACTTGGCAAATGGAGTTAATTTTCAACTTGTTTATAGACCAAGTAAGAACAATGACACAGATGGGGATAAGCTAGAAAATGTAGAAGATTTTAATAGAATTCCATGGATTAAGTATGAAAAAATTGAAAGAGAAGATCTTGACCCAGATGAGAGAACAACTGACAAATATGGTTATATTAATATAGAACATATAGGTGGTTATTATAAAAATGGTAATGGAGAGCTAAGTAGCGAAAGCCAAAGATATGGAAACTATTGGATGTTTAATCCAAATATATCAGGAGATGCTAGTAAGGCTAAGACTATGAAAATAAAAACTCCAAAAGATCTTAAGCTATTAATCAACATGGATAGTATAATAGGTGAATTGGAAGCTAAAACTCCTTTCCCTGATGGTTATGCATTTGATATGAAACTTGCCTATGTAAAACTTGATAGTGAAAGTGGAACAGATTTTATATTCAGAAATGAATTAGTAGATAAAAAAGCTAAAGATGGAGATATATTCACTTTAAAAGATGGAAACTTATATATTTATCAGAACTCAAAGGATAAATTAGTTGATTTAAAAGATCCCAAGGCATCAGAAATAGCTGATGAGGATATTAAAAAACTTACTAAGATAACACTAGTATTTGAAGACGAGTTAAATAGAGAATACACAGTTAAATATCAAGATAATACTGGAAAAGATATACTAGAGCCAGTAGTTATAAAGGGATTAATAGGTACAACTTTTAGTGTAAATGCTCCAGATACAATAGTTATCAAGGAAGAAGTAAAAAATGAAGATGGAACAGTAGCTTATAAGTATACTAAATATTCTAATCCAGATAAGACATCACAGCAAATCACTTTAAATGATAATGGTACAGTAATAGTATTTAGATACTCTAAAAAAGAAGCTAGTAATGAAGATGAATTCAAGAAAAATAAGCTTATACCAGGATATGAGTTAAAAGATGATAAGCTTGAAAAAATTGGTGAAGAAACTAATAAGGAAGAAGGCTCTAAGAATCATCAGTCTAAGCAAAATGAGGGTCAAGTAAAATTAAATATAAGATATCAAGGCTTACAGGTTTGTAAAGTGCCAAATTGTTCAGAACATAAGACATTAGCTAGTAAGTATAGAAAATATACACCAAATACTAGTAGAAATAAGATACATTCACAAATGTTTATAAACGAGAATGAAACTATAAATGTTAAAATCAAACCGTTTGCAGACAAGTATGGAAGAAACAAACTAGATGGTTATGGTATTGATGATAACTACCCACCATATCAAGTTAGTATTAAGGATGATATAAGTAATTTAAGTATAGATATCACCAAGGAAGATATTGGTGGAAAGGCTGAAACAACTTTAAATCTTTATGAATACTTTGCAATGCCACATAATGGAGTAAAAGATTTTGACTATAAGATAGGACACAATATTTATCATAGGGAAAAACCTGAAGATTCTTATGGAGACAAACCTCTATATAAGGCAAATATAAGCATACCATTTAGGACAAACTCACAAGGACATCTAAATGCACCAACTATGAGTTTTACAAATCTTATATTTAAAATGTGGGATAAATATGGAGACTTTGCTCAACATAAAAATGATCCAACTAAAAATGAAAATAGGTCTTTTGATAAGTTGGCAATAAGAAAATTAAATAAAAATTTGGAAGAAGAAGTAATAGTAGTTGTAGAGCATGATGGAAACTTAAAGGCAAAAGAATTACAACCAGTAGGTGAGGCAACAAATCATTATAAATTCAACTTTACTTTAATAGAGAAAGAACAGTGGTATAAATATATCTATCAACTGGAAGAAGTTCAAAAAGATTTGGAGTTATACACAACAGTTAAGCCAAATACTAATGAAAATGATCATAGAGATATAATATTTGATTATTATTTCACTGGAAATCCAAAACCAACAGAGCCAAATTTAAAAACAGCAGACTATACAGTAAAATATTTAGACCAGGATGGAAGGGCTATATTCCCAGAATATGTGCAAGCTTTAGAAATTGGTACAATATTAAAGATTAAAGAAACAAGGCAAAATTTTGATGACTATATATTATTTAAAACAAATCCGAATAAAGAAGAATTAGAAATCCAAGAAGATGAGTCTAAAAATATAATAGAGCATTATTATTATAATAAAAATACTCATACTCAGGTTAATTATTATGCAAATGGAGGAAGTTTTGGTAATGGAAATGTAAATGATATTACAAATCCTGAAAAAACAGAAAGAAAGGTAATTGCCAAACTTGGTGGACTACTAAAACCATATAATCCAGCAGATATATATAGGAGCGGATATAACTTCAAAGGTTGGACATTAGACTCACCAACAGGTGAATTAGTAAGTGATGATAAACTTGTTGAAAAAGAATTAAAATTATATGCTAAGTGGGAAAAAAGAACTGATTCAACTATTACCTTCCATAGTAATGGTGGAGAATTTAATGATAATAGTACAATAAAAACAGTTACTGGAAGACCAGGAAATAAGGTTGGAGATTACACACCTTCAGTTAGAAGAAGTGGATATAGTTTAGATAAATGGACTCTAGAATCTTCAGGAGGGCAAGCTGCTACAGATAGGATATTAAAAGAAGGAGAATACCTAGATGTATATGCACAGTGGAACAAGGATAGTAATGGTGGTGGCGGTGGAGATAAGCCAGATCCAATAAAACCAAAACCAGAACCAGAACCAAGTAAACCAACAGATAGAAAAGGTAGAGAAATAGGCAAGGTTTTAGAACCAAAGATAGAATATGAACTTAATAAACAAGATCATTTTGCCTATGTAAAAGGATATAAGGATAACACAGTACAACCAAATGGATATATAACACGTGAAGAAGTTGCTATGGTGTTTTATAGACTTATGGAAACAGAGTATAGAGAAGAAATAGAAACTACAAATCATAAATTCAATGATGTTAAAGCAAATAGCTGGTCTACAAAAGCTATAGCAACCTTAGCAAATGGAGAACTTTTAAAGGGATATCCAGATGGAAGCTTTAAACCACAGGGTAAAATGACTCGTGGAGAGATATCAAAGGTTATAGCAAGATTTACTGATACCATAGTACTTGAAACACAAATGCCAGATGTTATAAATCATTGGGCAGAAGATTATATAAACACAGTGGAAAATAAGGGCTGGGTAAAAGGTTATGAAGATGGAACATTTAGACCTAATGAACTACTAACAAGGGCAGAATTTGTCACAATGGTAAATAGCTTGTTAGATAGGAAGGTTAAACAGGAAAACATATTACCAGGAGTTAAGACATTTAAGGATTTAGATATGACAAAATGGTACTATGAACAAATAACAGAATCCGTAAATGGACATGATTATGAATTAGAAAGATTAGTAGATGGAACTGAAAAATGGATTAAACTTGTAGATACTCAGTATCCAGATTGATAAAAAAGGAGTGGGAGACCACTTCTTTTTTTATGTAACAATATTCTATATTTAGGGCAAGAAAAGATTGGGTAATGAGAGTAAAGGTGATAAAATATAACATAGACTATTGTAGTAATATATGAAAAATCAAAGAAGTGTTAATATTATTAGACAAAACTAACTATCACAAATGAAAATTAATATAATACTTTCAACAGGGGGAAAGAGCATGAATAAAAGATATTCGCAAGTAATTGCAATAATATTATGCATAATATTAACCACTACAAATATGACAGTATTTGCCAGTGGAGATTTTATTAGTAATGGTGAGAAGTTAAAGGATAATATTGAACAGGAAGATGCCTATGTGGAAGTTACGATAGAGCATAAATTACTAAGTGGACAGGAAGGTCATGAAGAACATTTACCAAGTAGGAGTAAAAAATCTTATATAAACCTTGCTCCTGGAGGAGATACTGGGATAAAGGACTATCTTGATTTAGGGGAAATTGAAGAGGATATTATAAATGGTAAATATATATACTCCTTAAAAGAGATAGTGATAGGAGAACTTAAAATATCATCAGAAGATTATAGGGAGAATAAAAAATTAGAAGACCTTGGTATAGAGAATAATGACTATAATTTGTTTTCTAAGTCTAGTGACATGAAGATATACTATAGTACAGAGATTAAAGATATTGAAAAAACTATAGAGATTAAATTAGTTGCAGAAGATAGCTACCACAAAAAAATAAGTTTTGAAGATAAATTAAAGTTTAATGTAATCTATAGTAATGAAAATGCTAGTTTAGATACAAAGTATGAAATAGAAAATGGTAAAATTAAAATAGCCATGGTAGACGAAAATGTGATTATAGCCAGTGGTGTAAATGAGAAAAACTATGAAAATTATACTATTGATCTTGTAGAGAAAAACGGAAATGATTATAGTCTAAAACTTGTACCTAATAAGATTAATAGGGATGTAGATGGTAATTTCTTATTTGGGAAAGTAGATTTTGAAAATGACTATAATAAGGAAAACTTAAAGAAGTCTATAGGGCTTAACCAAGATGACTCAATAGTTATTGATGGAAAAATGGTTAAGGAAAATATGACTCATTCTGTGATTAATAGATCTGATAAGGTAATGGATAATGGGGATTTTTATTATAATGATGAAATTAAATTAGATATAGATAATAAGAAGTCTAAATTGACAGAAGTGGTTTTAGGAGAAAGATATGAAACAGAAAAAATATTTGTTGATTGGTCAGAGAAATTAACAAGCAATGTAGTATTAGGTCAAGAAAAAGACAGTATATTTAAATTTAAATTTGACTATAAGAGAAAAAGCTATAATGTAAAAGTAAATGATGGTGCAGTTAAGAAATATGATGTAATGCTAGAAGATACTAAAGAATTAGAATTCGTAAATGAAAAAATAAAATCTATAAAGATAAAAAATGGAGATAAAGAAGAGCAAATTTTAGGGAAAAAAATAGATTTAGAACAACTTGATGAAAACTCTATAATTCTCATAGAAACGCATGAAGGTCTTTCTATAGGAGAAGTAAATTATAAGGTAAAGGATGTAAATATGAACTCTCAAGCCTTTGTAGGAGAAAGAAGTTTTAAGGGTTTAGAGGGAACAAAATTGAAGCTTGCTCCAATTAGACAACATGATTTTAAAGCAGGAGATAAAGTTATTCTAAAAGATCATAAATTGATGGAAGCTGAATTTAAAGATGTAGAATTAAAATATAATTTAGTGATAGACTTTAAATTTAATAAAAATGACAGACCCATGTATAAAGTTTTACATGTGACAAAATATGGAGATAATACAGCTATAGGTGGAGAATATAAGATTAAATCTGAAAATGTAAATGAATTCAAAATTTTACATGAAGAATATATAGAAACAGATTTTAATAAGTCAGCAAGGGCTAATCCTAAAAATTTGAGTGATAAAGGTTTTGAACTTATAGATTCAAAAGATTTACCTTTTAGTAGAGATGGAAAATTGATAAATGGTGGAGAAATAGAAGGTCTTGAAGGTTTTGATGTAAAGTATGTAGCAGATAAGGTAGAGGAAAAAATTGATGGGGATACAGTATATATATATTCCTATAAACAAGTTGAAAATCAGATAGGAGAAGCTCTAAAGTTGAATATAATGGAAACTTTAGATGGAGAAGTTTATACATCTGCTATTTTAACCTACCCAAGATATAATTACGATTACCAAGTTACCATAGAGGGTCTTGGTAGTAGAAATACTTGCTATGCTAATAAAAAGGTTATAGAATATTTTGATAGCAATTATGGAGTAGTTAAAGGTTCTAGCAAATTTGAAGATGGAAATTTAATATTTCAAGTTAAGGCAGCTCAAGGAAACCCAGGAGACTGGTTTCCAAGGGCAAGGAATATGATAAATGATTACTTTATAGGCTTAGAACTTAGGTATGAAGATGCAAGTGGTAATGGAAGTACTTGTGGTAAAGAGAAACTTTTTGAGGAAGTAAATTTAAATGTTAAAAAGTTAAGTTTAAAAGAGGATGGAAATTTTGAAGAGTTACAATATCCAGTGGAAAAGATTAGTGGATTAAAGGGTTACAGTCAGGATTTAGAACTGCTAAATATAGGAAAACTTACAAATTCTAAAATCAGTATTGGAAAAGATAACTATAGGTATAAACCATACAAAAATAGTGGAAAAACTTCAAATGATTTTATAGGTATTTTAGATGAAAACTATAAACAGATAGAAGGTTCAAATGGTGGTATATTTGGACTTGATACTAGTGAAATAGAGTTTGAAAGAAATAGGGAAATTTTTGTAGTATATGAAAAAGACCTTGTTGAAGTAGATCCAGTACAAAACTATAAAATAAAGGTAAGTGAGTTTAAAGTTAGACCAGAATATATGAAAAATAATATATCAGGTTCAGATTTGGAATTTATACCAAAAGTCTATGAAGATGGAAGTATCCTTATAAAAGATGAGGCAAGGATAAGTCTTCATTATGATAAGTTTTTAGAAAGTCTAGAGCATGTATATAAAAATACAATAAAGAGTTTAGAGTTAGATATAGATACACATTTTGTAGTAGATAAATTAGCAAGTGCTACAGATGAAAATAAGGAAGTAGCAAGGCTGGAAATAGAAAAGCTTATTAATGAAATAAAAAATAGTAAAAAACTTGGATATGATGATAAAAATAAGTTGCTTTATAAGATGGAAGATATAAGGGATTTAAATAAGGCAAAGATGATAAAATTAGATGACGAAAAGATAAGTTTAGATAATATCTTAGATAAGTTGAAAAATATAAATGGAGAAAGTTTTTACACTAGTATCTTAAATACTGAATATAACTATGTAAATATTATAAATGCTAAAGATAATATTATAAGTGGAGATAAGATGTACACAGTAGATTACAAGGATTATATGCCAAAAAAATTCATAGATGCCCATAATATAAAGAGGGAGGAAGCCTATAGTGCTACTCATAAGTATGTGGTTACTAGAATGGAAGAATGGAGCAGATTCCCCTTAGCTGTGTCTAGAAATGTGATTAATAATGAGAATGTAGAAGACTTTGTTAAGTTTGGTGAAAAGTTTCCAGTTGGAAATACTAAAGATTGGACAACAACAGAGCCAAATATATTTAATGTAAATGTTGAAGATGAGATAAACTTTGAAATTCCAGTAGTATTTATTTCTAGAACCTATGATAAATATGTGCTTGAAAAAATACCCGGAACAGATATACCAGAGGAACCAAAAGAGACAAAGAGAGACTTAGAAGTTAAGATAAGTTTTTATGATGAAAATGATAATTTGAAACAAGAGCCATATTTAATAAAGTATGATAATCTTCCAGAATACTTTAATAGCTTAGGTTGGAAGATAGAAAGTTATAAAAACTTCAAATATATAAATGATGAAGGAGAGAATTTAAAAGAAGGAGATACTAAGTATTCGGAAAGACTTGAGAATAATAAAAAGGTGATTTTAGAAATCAAGTATAAAGGAACAGGTAGTGTGCCCGAAAAACCAAATGAAAGTGATTATAATTATATAATATTTAATCAGGACTTGGGTAGTTTGGGAGATGTTCCTAAAAATATTAGTACACATACTTCAAAGCAAAAATACCCAGTAGGGCTAAGCTTAAAATATGAACCAGAAAAAATAGCTGGATATAAAATAGTGCGAGATGGTAAAGTAAGTGATGATTATAGTGAAATAGATATAGTTATAAGAGATGAAAAAATACTTGGAAACAAGGCAAATTTCAATTATATAAATTATGTAAAAGAAGAAAATTTAATAAAATTAATATTTGATGGAGATGGTGGAAAGTTTACCAATGGAGAAACAAGTAAGGTTTATGATTTACAAAAAGGAGATAAGATTGGAAATTTAGAGTTTCCAGTAGATGTAAGCAAGGAAAATAATCAATTTAAAGGTTGGTTTGAAAAAGAAGATGGACAATATAAGGAAATAGATAAAAATAGGCAGTTATTTAAAGATACTACTTTATATGCAAAGTGGGAGGAAGTAGTAGAACCAGTAAAAGAAGCAAAAATGAAGTTTAATGCAAATGGAGGAAAGTTTGTAGAAGCTAAGGAAGTAATAGAAGTAAAGGCAGTAGAAGGAAGTAAAATAGCAGATATAAAACCATCAAATCCAGCCAAGGAAAAAAATATATTTAAGGGCTGGGGAATAAAGGGTCAGGATGGAAGGTTAACTTTAGTAGAAGCAGATAGGGAAATAGAAGAAAATTTAGAAGTATTTGCTGTATGGGAAGAAGTAACTACCTCTACCTATATAATTTATGATGGAAATGGTGGCTACTTCTCCAGTAATTCGGAAATTAATAGAATTACTGGAGAAGTAGGTAAAAAGATTTCTAGTCATAATCCTAGTGAAAAAGTAAGGCGAAGTGGCTATACTTTTGATAGATGGACCTATGATAAAAATGGATATGATAAATTGGATGATAGGCTTCTTAAAGAAGGCGATTATATAAGACTATATGGCCAATGGGATAGAAATTCCAGTGGAGGTGGTGGAAGTAGTAAACCAGACCCAGTAAAACCAAAAGATTCGGGAAGTAAAACATCTACTGATGATAAAGGTAGGGAACTTGGAAAACTATTGGAAGCAAGGATAGATTTTGAGTTAAATGAAAAAGATCATTTGTCCTATATAAAGGGTTATACAGATAGTACTGTGAAACCAGAAAATAATCTAACACGTGAAGAAGCAGCTATGGTACTATACAGGCTTATGGCACCAGAATATAGAAGAGAACTTGAATATAGGGAAAATGATTTTATAGATGTAGACGAAAATAGATGGTCAGATAAACCCATATCTATATTGGCAAAGGCAGGTATGTTAACAGGATATAAAGATGGAAGCTTTAAGCCAACAAATGAAATCACTAGGGCAGAATTAGCCACTATGATAGCAAAACTTACAGATGTAATAGTGCTTGAAACAAAGTTTGAAGATATAAAGGGACATTGGGCTGAGGATTATATAAATTCAGTTCAAAAAACTGGTTGGATACAGGGCTATGAAGATAATACTTTTAGGCCAAATGAGTTAATAAAAAGAAGTGAATTTGTAAGTATAATAAATAATGTTCTATTTAGAAAAGTAGATAAGGAAAATATATTACCTGATGTAAAAAGATTTAAAGATTTAGAGCAAAACAGATGGTTTTATGAGGGGATGGTAGAAGCCATAAATGGACATGATTATGAATTGAAAAGACTGGATGATAGTTCAGAAAAGTGGATAAAATTAATTGATACTGAATATGATGATTTATAAAAAATAGCTCCTAAAGGAGCTATTTTTATATGTATGATTAACTATAATTTCCATTTAAACAAAATAATAACTATTTTTATTTAATTTAACATTTTTCTATCATATTGGCTTTCCAATATTAAGTATAATGGCTTATAAAATATTGGAAGTAGAAAGCTTGTAAATATGAGATATTACAGAAAGATTACATCTGTAAATTCTTAGGGATATAGAAAATATTAAGGGTAAGAAAAAAATAAGTAGAGATTTGTATCATAGGAATAATCTCTATAAATAAAAAAAGGGGTGATATTCATGAAAGACGGAAAGCTTAGGAGAGTGGCGATAATCTTGCTATCTATTATGCTATTAAATAGTATGGTAGTTTTAGCAGACATATCCACCAATGATAAAGAGCTTGTTAATGAGCAGGTAGAACCTGTCAATGACGACAAAGAAGAGATTAAAGATGAAAATGAAGAAGTTAATGCTGAAGAAGAAGTTAATACTGAAGAGGAAACTGTTCCAGAAGTGAAACCAGAAGAAGAGGATACAGATGAGGCAAATATAAAACTAAATGTTAGATATAGATTAGATGGAGAAAAAGGAAAACCAGAAGACCTACCAAATGATATTGAAAAAGAATATATGAAGGCTATAACAGATGGAGATGTACTTATAAAATCCTTGTTAAAGTTTGATGAAAATCCAAAAGTTAAATTAGATTTTGCATCAGAGGATTATAAGTATACTACAACAAAAATAAAAATTGGAAACTTAACTGTTACGAGAGATGAATATAATACTAAAAAACTCAATGAATTAACAGAAGATTTCGATATATTCAAGGGCATTAGTGAAATAGAAGTATATGTTTCTGCAGAAGACTTAACAAAAGTAAAAACTGTAGATATTAAGGTACAAGGTTTTGATGCCTATCATAAGGATAGTGCTGGAAATATAAAAAATGTTGGAACACAGGCTACAAAATTCGATATATCTTATACAGTAACTGCACCAACAGTTGCTATAACACATAACTTATTAGACAATGACAAGATAATATTTAAAAATAATATTAATACTGACGAGAAAACGATTACATTTGATGGCTATGAAATTGAATCTATAGAGCTTGTAAATAATACGGATGCTCTATATGAATATAAGGCAAATTTAAAGCCTAAAGAACTAGATTTTAGTGACGGAAGTTACAAACTGGGAGATTTTATATTTAAAAATAAATATAATGGAGAAGACCTAACAAACTATTTAAGAAAAGATACTACAGATTATTTTATAGTAAACAGTACTAAAGGAGAAAAAACTCCTGAAAACATATTAGATGGTCAAGTTGCAGATTTAAATATAACAAACAGAACTACAGGGCTTTTAGCAGATAAAGTGTATGTAGGAGATGAAATAACAATTGATATAAAAGATGCAGATAAACTTGTTAAAAAAGCCTTGGGAAATGATTATGAGTTTGAAAATTTTCTTTCAGGAGTAACAGCTAATAAAATAGTTATTTCAGATGCAAAAAGACCAGGTAGTAAAGAAATAGCAAACTTTGATTATGAAAGAGTGAACTACAAGGTTAAGATAAATGATGAAGATGAGAAGATATTTACAGTAATGAAGAAGGATACAAGTGAGATAAAGTTCGACTCAGAAAAAATCAAGAGTGTAAAAATAAATGGTCAGGGAAATGAACTAAAGGGTAAAGCAATTGTTTTAAAGGATTTAGGAGAAAATGATATAATTTATATTACAACAGAAGAAAAATTAGAAACATTTGAATATAAGGTACAGAATAAAGTATTTGGTACAGAAGAAAAACTTCACCAGCCAAGAATATTCCAAGGAATAGAAGGCTTGACTCTAGTAGTAAATCCTATTAAACAACACAATTATAAGGATGGAAAAGAAGTTGTTATAAGAAAAAATAATCAGGACTATAAATTAGCTGATGAGGATAGAAAAGAAATAGTTATCAAAAAGGATATGGAGACATCTTTTTACTTTACACCAAAAGACAAAATTAGATATAAGGCTATATATATAACTAGATATGATGGAAGTTGGCATAGCTCAAGTGATACAAATTATGCCATAGAGATGAAAAAAGATGATAAATATAGATTGCTTCATGAAACAGAAGTATTTATAGATGATAGTGGAAAACCTATTAATCTAGGACCTAAATTATTTAATGATGGTAACTTAGAGTTAATAAGATTGGATAGCCCAATAGAAAGAGATATGACAATTGAAGGATATGAAGGTATAAAATTTGATGGATATGATTATATACAATATGTATCAGATGGAGTAGCCAAAGTTCCAGCCAAGGATACTATATTTGTATTTTCTTACAAACAAAAGGCAAATAGGCCAAGTGACTTGGTAAAATTCAAGGTAAAAGAAACTGTAGATGAAAATAGAACTAAACCATCATATCAAGGTG
Organism: uncultured Tissierellia bacterium; assembly: GCA_946402705.1. Lineage (GTDB taxonomy): Bacteria > Bacillota > Clostridia > Tissierellales > Tissierellaceae > CAMIXG01. The sequence goes on from CAMIXG010000011.1 coordinate 15,229, forward strand.
GGGGAGATAATGTTGTTGACCTAGAATATCCAAGATATAAAGATGACTATACTGTTGAATTGACTTTGGATAAGGCTAGATTTAGTTGTAAGGGAGAGTTAAGGTTATTTATAAATGACGATGAAAATCCTATAACTGATTTTGGACTTGTTAACCAAGAAAATCCTATAAAAATAGTTGATGGAGCTTATATAACAAAAATTGTTGGAGATAAAGAAACAAGCGGTAATCTAGTATTTACAATTTTGATAAAGGGTACAGGGGATGATGATGGTGATTTATTCCCAAGACTTGAAAAACGAAGTGCTCCAAAAGAATTCAATAACTACACAGATTTAACTAAATTCTCTATGGAAAATCTTGAAGGGGAAAACAATGGATTTAAGGGAATAGAATTAAACTATATAGGATCAAAAGGAGATGCTTGTGGACCTATACCGCCACTAGTTCAAAGTGAAGTAACTTTAATTAAGAGTGTTTTAAAAGAAGGAAAACCTGACCCAATCTCAGGAGATTGGAATAAAACAGTGATAAAAACACTTTCAGGTTCTAAAATCGATTTAAATGTCCTAGAAAAAACTAATGGAATCCCTCAAAAAGGTAAATATAAGAAAAATATAACTAGGGATATAGATAACAATAGTTATGTGTATGAACCAATAAGAGATAAGAAATTTATAGGGGTAGTTGATAAGGATGGAGCAAATATTGATATAGAGGACAAGATACTTGGAGAAGATACAGATATATTAATAATAAAGGGAAAAGAACCAAGTAGAATTTATCTAAACTATAAAAAAGAAACTCCAGAAGAAATAGACAAGACAAAGTTTAAGTTTAGAACTTCCTATTATTATATAAGTATGCCAAATGAATTAATATCAGACTTTGGTGTCAAACCTAATATTAAGGATCAGGAACAAGCAAAATATATAGAAGATTTGAAAAAAGAAATAGAAGCTTATTATGCTGATAGTTATAGGGATGAAAAACTTGAAAATGCTAAGAACAAGATAAAAGCATATTATAGTTTAAATAATGAAAAGGCTGATATTCAGAAAGAACTAGAAGAATTGAAAACTAGAGCTAATAAGTTAACGGTTACTAAGTACAAAGAAGAATTAGTAGCCTTGATACAAAGTTTAATAGACCTTAATGGACAGGCAATAGATGTATCAGGAAATGTAAGCATAAGTCTTGAAGAAGTGAATAAATCCATAGACAAGTTAGATGAGACTTTAGTGGATTATTTAAAGAGCAAGGGATATGCAGTACAAAAATCAGCAGCTAAGGTAAATGATGTAGTTAGGGAAAATAATAAACATTATGTTAAGTACTATGAAGGTGTAAAAGCTAGGGATAATGGAGTAGTATACAACAAGACACATCCTTATAGTGAAACACATAATTATAGAGAAATTAGAAGAAATGATTATACTTTCCTACCATTATCTATTTCAAATAATATCTATGATTTTGATAGTATAATGACTAAATTTATAAAATTTGGAGATTATCAGGATGGTTTTTATCTAAGGGATATAGCTAGTGAAGTCCAAAATCCTAATTGGAAAAAAACTATAGAAACTAAGGGTGAGAACTTAGCAGAAGTTAATTATGGATATGAAGTTAATAATGATATTCCTGTAATATTTTTAGAGAGAGTATCAAACATGTGGGATTTAGAGAAAAAACCTGACAAGCCAGAGCCACCTGAAAAAACAGAAAAAAATCTAGATATAATCTATAGATTTTTTGATAAAAATGGAAACCTTATAAAAGAGTATCCACCTATAGAGTATAAAGATTTACCAAGCTATATAAATAGATTGGGCTGGAGGATAAACGATTTTAAACAAGATGGCTTTAACTATATGGATAATGGACAAGGATTAAAAGAGGGAGATGTAAAATACTCTGATATTCTTAAAAATGGTAAGACTGTAAAATTGTATTTAGATTATAAGGGTGAAGGTAAAGTTCCACCAATAGTTACAGACAAGTATGGATATACAATATTCCATCAAGAAATTGACCTAGATAATTTAAGTGCCTTACCAAAACCAATAGAAACTTTTATTTCAAATGATAAATATCCAGTTGGTACAGTTTTAAGTATAAAACCAACGAATAGGGAAGCAGATGGATATGTTTTAATAAATGACGCAAATCAAATTACAAATGATTATAGTTCTAAAAATATAGAGATAAAAGATGAAAAGAAATATGGTTCAGCAGCAAACTACCATTTCTATAGATATGCTAAATTGAAAGATCCAGAGATAAAAAATGTATACAAGGTAGAGTATACAGATGAAAATTATAATGAATTAACAGATAGTAAACTTGTAAAATTAGATACTAATGTTAAAAACTATACAGAAAATGCTAAATATATAGATTCTTACAAGGCTAGGATTCAAAGTATAGAGTTAAAGCTTGAAAAAATAGAAGGTATTGAAAATATAATACACTTTGTAGAAAAAGCTGGATATACTGTGGTAAAAGAAGATGGAAAGTATAAATTTGTGAAGGATAAAATAGTTTTTGCAGAAATCTTTAAAAAATCTGGCGAAAATACGTTAAGATTTATATATGATAGAGATTTAACTCCAAAAAAAGCAGAAATTGTCTACGATGCAAATGATGGTAATTTTGGAGATGGAACAACAATAAATAGAGTAAATGGAGAAATAGGGAAGAAAGTATCAGATCATAGTCCAAGTAAAACAGCTAGAAGAAGTGGATATAGCTTTGTAAGGTGGACTTATGATAGAAATGGCTCAGAGAGATTAGATAATAGAGTTGTAAAAAATGGTGACTATATAGTACTTTATGCTCAATGGAGTAAGGATTCTGATGGTGGTGGAGATAAAACAAAACCTAAAGATCCAGATAAAGATAGAGATAAGGGAAAAGTTATAGAACCAAAGATAGAATATGAATTAAATAAGAAAGACCATTTTGCCTATATAAAGGGATATCCAGACATAACAGTACAACCAAACGGTTATATAACACGTGAAGAGGTAGCCATGGTTTTCTATAGGCTTATGGAACAAGAGTATAGAAAAGAAATAGAAACTACAAACTATAACTTTACTGATGTAAAACCAAATACTTGGTCAACAAAAGCTATAGCAACCTTATCAAATGGTGGGTTATTAAAGGGTTATCCAGACGGAAGCTTTAAACCACATGGTAATATGACAAGAGCTGAGATATCTAAAGTTATAGCAAGATTTACTGATACAAAAGTATTGGAAACAGAGATGACAGACATCATAGGCCACTGGGCAGAAGACTATATCAATACAGCTCAAAAAGAGGGCTGGATTACAGGATATGGAGATGGAACTTTTAAACCAGATAAGTTATTAACCAGGGCAGAGTTTGTTACAATGGTTAACAGTTTATTAGATAGAAAGGTTAAGAAGGAAAATGCTCTACCAGGTTTAAAACAGTTCAAAGATTTAGAAGAAAATAAATGGTACTATGAGCAAATGATAGAAGCAATAAATGGACATCTTTATGAAGATAAAAGATTACCAGATGGTTCAGAAAAATGGACAAAATTAGTAGATACACAATTTCCAGATTAACAAATAAAATGACCTCCTTAGGAGGTCATTTTTATTTATTGGGTATACATAGTTTGATAGATGTGCAATTAAACAATTAAACTTTAATCCTACTAGTTTAACTAGCAAAATTTAAAGTAATATGGATTAATAACTATCAATTATTAAAAGTAACATTAAAAGGGGGATAAGATGAAGAAAAATTTAAGAGTATATACCGCAATATTGACACTTGTAAGCATATTGGCGAGTGGGCTTGCAGTGTATGCAGATAGTTATGATGGAGTAATTGATAATCAAATTGACAAAGCAGAAAAATTCCAACTAAGATATAATGTGGAAAGTGCATCAAAAGAAATACCAGTAGACAATAGGGAATATAGCCCAGGTGATATTGCAGATATAAGGGTCTTTTCTGATGAAAATAGGGTGAAAGGATATTCTCCTAAAGTGAGTTATTATGCATATTCTTTATTTAAGGTGGAACAGCCAAAGGCGTCTAGGATTGAAATATATTCATTTGCAGGTTGGAGCACAGAAGAAAATGGCGGAGATATAATCTATATATCCGATAAGGATAAAGAAGAAATGCACTTGGATATTAGGGATGGACTACAGGAAAAACAAATAACCTATAAAAATACTATTGAAATAAATGGAGATATAACCCTATATCCTCAGTGGGATAAACATGTAGTTATTGAGATAGAAGTTCCTGAGTATTTTGTTAAAACCATGCCTTTTTTTGATGTAAGGTCTGGCATGGGTAGAGGAGTTATTGATGTATTTTTAATCAATAATATCGAAATAAAAGGAGAAGGATTTAAGTTTAACTATTTAGAAAATATATTTATCGATGAACCTACAAAGTGGTTGGAGATGGATATGTGGTATAGAACAGCTGGAGATAACAAAGGTTATTTTGAACTTTTAGTTCCAGCTAACTTTGAGTTCTTAAAATATAGAGTAAAGTATGACGGAAATGGTGGTCAAGGTAATCTACCCATAGATGATAAGGAGTATAGTTATAATGACCATGGAGAAGCTGCCAGTTTAAAAGCACCTAATAAAGGTGATTTAAGCAAAGTCGGCTATGAATTTATTGGTTGGACCAAGGAAAAAGATGGAGATAAGGTATATAAGCCACTGGATGATATAGAGATATTATCAGATACAAATTTATATGCAAAATGGGTCAAGGAAGCTGATAAAAAAGCTGAAATAATTTACGATGGAAATGGTGGAAAGTTTGGTAACTATGAAACTTTTAGAGTTATGGGTAGGATAGGTGAAAAAATATCAAGTCATAAGCCTGATGAAATATTGAAAAGAACAGGTTATAGTTTTTCAAATTGGTCTTATGATAGAGAAGGCAGAGAAAAATTAGATGATAAAGTCTTAAAGAGTGGTGATAGTATTAGGCTATATGCTCAGTGGGACAAGGATAGTAGTGGTGGTGGAAGAGATAAGCCAGATCCAAAACCAGAAGTGAAACCAGAACCAGAATTAAAACCGGAGCCAAAGCCTAATATAGAAAAGCCAAAAGATAGAAAGGGAAGAGAGCTTGGTAAGGTACTAGAGGAAAAAATAGAGTATGAACTTAATAGACAAGATCACTTCGCCTATATGAAGGGATATAAAGATGATACAATCAAGCCAGATGGATATATAACTCGTGAAGAAGTAGTAATGGTGTTTTATAGGCTTATGGAGTCAGAATATAGAGAAGAAATAGAAACTACAAACCATAATTTCAATGATATAAAAGCAGATGTGTGGTCAACAAAAGCTATAGCGAGTTTATCTAAGGGAGAACTTTTAAAAGGTTATGAAGATGGAAGTTTTAGACCAAATGAAAAAATGACTAGGGCTGAAGTGTCAAAGGTCATAGCAAGATTCACTGATACCATAGTACTGGAAACTCAGATGCCAGATATCATAGGACACTGGGCAGAGGACTATATAAATACAGTCCAAAATCAGGGCTGGATAAAGGGCTATGAAGATGGAAATTTTAAGCCAAATGAATATTTAACTCGTGCTGAGTTTGTAACTATGATGAACAGTTTGTTAGATAGAAAACTTAATAAGAAAAATTTATCCTTAGATATAAAAAGCTTTAAGGATTCAAAAGATACAAGCTGGTACTATGAACAAATTATTGAGTCAACAAATGGACATAAGTATGAACCCAAAAGAAAAGAAGATGGATCAGAAGTTTGGATAGAACTAGTAGATACACAATATCCAGATTAAGAAGAGTGAGAAATCACTCTTTTTATATTTTTTAAGCAATTTGAAATAAAGAAGCAAAAATACCACTATAAATAGGCAAAAAAAGTTAGATAAGTTGACAGTCGTTTAAAAATGATATATTATACACCTAATAATTAATGGAGGAGATTATATGTTTGGTTTAGAAAATATTATATATAAATTAAAACAAAATAGTCTTTTTGTAGTCTTATTAAATAGTAAGGCTTATTTTTCCATGAAAAATAAATTCAGTACAAAATCTATAGCTGAAAATCCCGAACAGAACTTCTATCCTGAAGACCAAATGGCGCAGGAAGAAGTAAAATCTTATGAGATTGAGATGATGGATATGACTATAGAAAATAAACAAAATAAATCTATGGCTATATCCGAAGAACCTAGTTTTTTGGACTTTGAAAATAGATTTGTTTTTTGAAACTCATTGGATAGATGGGTGGATTAATGTACTTATGTTTATTTGGTATGTAGTAAATTGTAGATAGATTAAATGGATAGTTATATAAAATATAATTATTTTTGTATAAATTTAATATTTTTTAAAATACCCTTTATAGATATAAGGGGTATTTTTTTATCTAAAAAAGGAGGATTGTTATGTTTAAGAAAAAGTTGGCATTATTTTTATCATTAGTTATTTTAAGTATATTCTTGGGTGCCTGTGTTGAGAAAACCGAAGAATACGAACTTAAAAGACCTGGTAATAGACAGTTTGTAACAATAGCAACAGGAGGTACAGCAGGAGCTTACTATCCATTGGGAGGGGCCCTTAGCAACATTTTCAATACAATAGATGGAATTATATCTAATTCTCAGGCAACAGGAGCATCAGTTGAGAATATAGGACTTGTATCCTCAGGAGAGGCTGAAATAAGCTTTGTTCAAAATGATATAGCCTATTATGCTTGGGAAGGCATAGAATCTTTTGAAGGAAAGGATAAGATTAGGAATATAAGAGGTATGTCTGTTCTATATCCAGAAGTTATCCAAGTTATTGCTACAAAAGAGTCAAAAATAGAGAAAATAGAAGATTTAAGGGGAAAGAAAGTGGCAGTTGGTGGACCGGGATCAGGGACAGAGGTAAATGCCAGACAGATATTAGAGGTGCATGGACTTAAATATGATGATATGAAGGTTGACTACTTAAGTTTTAGTGAAGCTGCAGATCAAATTAAAAATAAGCAAATAGATGCAGCATTTGTAACAGCAGCACTTCCAACATCAGCAGTTACAGAAGTTACACAAACTGCAAATATAAAAATAATCCCAATATCCAAAGACAAGGTAGAAGCATTGGAATTAAAATATCCTTACTATACTCACGAAACTATAAAGTCTGGAACTTATAAAAATAATGATAAGGATGTTCTAGCAGCGGCAGTAATGGCAATGTTAGTTGTACCAGAGGAACTAGATGAAAATTTAGTATATAAACTTACAAAGGAATTATATGAGCAAAAGGAAGTTATAGAAAAAAGTCATGCTAGGGGTAAGGATATAAAACTTGAAAAAGCTCTTACTGGAATGCCTATAGAAGTTCATCCAGGGGCTATGAAATATTATAATGAAAAAAATATTAAGTAGAATAATATTTTTAATAATTTTAATAGGTTTTATTTTATCCCTAGCAAAGATAAGGGTTTTAAAGGCAGTAGATTTTGAAAATAAAGAGATTTTAAGGATATGGAAGATAGAAAATGAAGAATTTACAATTTTATATACTCATTCTGTAATGTTAAGCCCAGTTACAGAAAAATACTATATGAGTGATGATTCTATAATACTAAAGGAAAGCACTTTCAAAGATTATGGAGCAGGACTTCCATCTTCTACATCCTATGATTTTAAGTATGATGAAAAAAATAAAGTTTTTAAGATATACAATATTGATGAGAAGATGGAAAACCTTGTATATAAGGTTGCGAGTGAAAGGGCGAATCAAAAAATATTGATAGATGGAGAAACTATTGAGTTTAAAAATTTTAGTAGGGAGAAAGTTTCAGTTGAATTTAAAATAGACAGGGTGAGTTTATTAGAATATATATTAAACAGAGGAGGTAATTGAGATGACAAATGACAAGAAGACCATCAGCGCTACTCAAGATGATAAGCATGTTGAAAAGTTGATGGAACAATACGATTTAGATGCATCCAAGCTTAGAACGCTTAGGGGAAAACTTAGTTTAGTAGCTATGTGTGTGGCTATAGCCATGTCCATATTTCAAATTTATACAGCAGGATGGGGAACTTTAATTACATTTAAACAAAGATCACTGCACATAATATTTGCCTTTATACTAGGCTTTATATTTTATCCAGGGTCTGAAAAAATACTTAGGGAAAATACTAAGGTTGGATTTATGGATCATTTCAAGCAATTGAAATTTATAGATATCTTTTTTTTAACAGCATATTTTTTAATATTTGCAGGTATATTTAGAGAGATTTTTATAATGATAGTTACTCTACCACTTAGTATTATTTCCAGTTTTATATTATATTCAGGTAATAGAAGAACTAGAAAAAATTCAGTAGATAAGTTAGATATCCTATATATACTTGTTACAATTGTAGTATTTGGATATATTTTTACAAATTATAGAGAAATTGCATTAAAAGGAGGAGCATATACAAGTATAGACTTCTTATTTGGTGGTTTAGCCATACTACTTACCCTAGAAGTATCTAGAAGAGTAGTTGGAGTTGAGCTTCCCATTGTTGCTATGGTATTTTTATTCTATGCTTACTTTGGGCCTTATCTACCAGGTGTTTTAGCACATAAGGGGTATAGGGTGGGAAGAATAATATCCCATATGTACTTAACTACAGAGGGTATAATGGGTATTCCCCTTGGAGTGTCTGCAACTTTTGTATTTATGTTTATCTTATTTGGTGCATTTTTGGACAAAACAGGAGTTGGAAAATTCTTTATAGATATAGCCTATGCCTTAACAGGTCATTTAAAATCTGGGCCAGCTATGACAGCTGTTGTAGCAAGTGGTTTTATGGGTTCTATATCAGGAAGTTCTGTTGCTAATACTGTAACTACGGGAGCTTTTACCATACCCCTTATGATAAAAACTGGGTATAAGCCAGAATTTGCAGGAGCAGTTGAAGCAACAGCATCTACTGGTGGACAGATAATGCCACCAGTTATGGGAGCAGCAGCTTTTATAATGGCAGAATTTACTGGTATAGCCTATAAGGATATAATTATGGCAGCCTTAATACCAGCTATACTTTATTATGTAGCAGTTGCAGTAACGGTTCATTTAGAAGCGTCGAAATTAGGACTTAAAGGACTTCCAAAGTCAGAACTTCCTAAGGTTGGTAACATACTAAGAGAAAGAGGATACTTAGTACTACCCTTGATATTAATAGTCTATCTTTTAGTAAAGGGATACACACCAACTATTTCAGCCTATTATGCTATAGTTTTTTCTGCAATAATAGCCCTTATGGCATCTATAATATATGGGGAAAATCAAATGGATATGAGGAAGATAATTCCTTTAATAGTAAGTAGTTTTTTATTGCTTAGTAGATTTTTACCAGAAAATAATATGAGAATAGCTTTATCTATTTTAATATCTATTGGAACAAGTTTTATATTTGCCTTATTTGCAAAAAAATTAAAGGTAGATAGGGAAAAAGTAGATAAGGATACAGCAAATTTTCAGCTTAAAAATATATTAGATGCTTTGGCTTCAGGGGGTAAGGGAGCAGTGGGAGTAGCCTGCGCCTGTGCTTGTGCAGGTATGATAGTTGGAGTTGTAACTCTGACAGGGCTTGGACTTAGATTGGCAGGTATAATTGTATCAGCAGCAGGAGGTAGCTTAATACTGACATTATTCTTTACTATGGTATCTAGTATAATCTTAGGCATGGGGCTTCCAACTACTGCCAAGTATATAGTTTTAGCAACTATGGCAGTACCAGCTTTACTTCAGTTAAATGTAAATCTAATGTCAGCTCATTTGTTTATACTATATTTTGGTGTTGTAGCAGATATAACTCCACCAGTGGCACTGGCAGCTTATGCAGGAGCAGGGATAGCAGGAGCAAATTCTATGAAGACAGGTTTTCAGGCTATAAAAATAGCATTAGCAGCCTTTATTGTACCTTATTTATTTGCCCTAAATCCTCATTTGATTTTAATAGATTCAATGCAGGGAACAACAGTTAATTTCTTACCAATATATTCAGCACTACCAATAATCTTATCAGCACTGATTGGTATAGTTTGTCTAGCATCAACTGTTGAAGGCTATTTTATAACTAAATCTAAGCCCCTAGAAAGGGTATTATTATTTATGGCAGCATTTTTACTAATAAAACCAGGAATAATAACAGATAGTTTTGGAATAGTGGCCTTAGTAGTAGTATTTTTAATACAAAAAAAGAGAAGCTTGATTATAGAATGATAAAAGGACTTTTTAGTCCTTTTTATTTTATAGAAAATTAAATGTTAAGAAAGTTTAATAAAATTATTAGACCGAACTCATACAAAAGTTGTAGATGTTCAAAGGCTTAAAAATTACAAGTTTTAAGAAGTTAGCTAAAAAACACACAAATTCCAATTGTAAAAAAATAGGAAATACAACTTATACTGAAACCGTAAATGTTGAGTAGAATGGTTTTACATGCTAATATAACTCAGTGATATAAATTAGATATATCAATATCTATGATATTGAAAGAGTTTATGGAGGTGATATGTGTTTGTGTAAGGAGATTAAATGGATTATTAGAATGGTTTTACTAATTGCTTTAATATTGATTTTAAATAAGACTAGTGTTTTTGCCGTAGGATTTGGGAGCAATTATTTAAAACTAAAAGAAGAATGTACCCCTGATAAAGAGGTTGAATTTATAGAAAACGACAAAATATATTTACATACTAAACCAGCGTTATATAGAATAAGGATAGAAATAATGATTTTGGAACAAGAATTATCTAATTTAGAAGATACTTGTATTAAGACTAGTAATGGTATCAGGGTTTATACAGGAAATTCTTCTTTAAAAAACAATGCGATTAGGATTGGGATAATAAATAGGAAAATGTTAATACTAAATTATAGAGATTTTAAGTATGATGACAGTGCAAAATATATAATAGGAAGAAACTATGACAGGGAGAAGAGAGTTGGGGATAGATTTACCCAAAAACAGATAGATGATGCCCTAAATAATGTAGTAGAAGTAATTGAAAACTTACAGATGGACACAAGTTTTTTAAAGGATACAGATTTTGTAATCTTACCCTATGCCATGTCTGGAGTTAATGGTTATACCTTAACTAAGTCTAATGGAAAAAGTACCATTGTTATATCAGGTCAAGATATAACAGCCCCAGACTTATATATAGAGATGAGTATAAAGTCAAAAACTTTACATGAAATAGGACATGTTTTTTTGAATAAGAAAAATTTAGAGCTTAGAAAATATAATATAATCATAGATCAAGAAGAGAAGAATAATTTAGATAGCTTAGATAAATGGGAAACATCAGAGAGGGAAAATTTTGCAGAAGATTTTAGGATTTTTGCATCAAGAAAGTTAGGAGATAAATCATTTAAACCAATGAAGAAAAAAACTATATTAGAAACTGATGAAAAAGTTTTTGCAGAAATAATGGAAAAAATCTTAGCAATCTAGTATCTCGTTATAAGAAAATATAGATAAATTACATAAAATTTAAGCATAAAAATTTATATTTTATTTATATATTAGTAAGTATTTTTAAAATAGAATAATAAGTTTATTCTTTCAAATTAAACCTTTCATGAAAACTACTTGTTTATTAAATAAAAATTTCACTTTAAATATTCCAAAAACTATTTAATTATATTAAAATACGCCATAATGTAAGAAGAAACTTACAGTTTAAGGTGTATTTTTTTTATGAATAAAAACTGATTATAAATTTAACAATAAGGATAAAGCTTGTAAATAAAAATGTAAAAATAAAACAGGAAAAATTTGGTATAAAATAGGAAAAATAAAGAAAATAAATTGCATAATATATAATAAAATGTTAAAAAATAAATAGTTTACATATTTTTACATTAATAAGTTAAAAAAATAACAATCTAAAGAAAATACTTATACATATTGAAAAATAGATAACGAAACAGTGGAAAAATATGTTACAAGAAATTAACAAAAATACTTTTAAGAATATAGACTAAAATAGTAATACTATTCGGAATATTCAAAATTACCAGTTTTCAATAAAGCATATATATAGATTAAAAATAAAAATTTACAAAAAATAGAAAATCATAAACTTGTCAAATACTTATAATATTGAGCCCAATTGTTTTCCATGCTACTATAATTTCGTAATTGAAATCGTGCACGAAGAAATTACTTAAAGGGTAGCAAAAAGACGATTATTCTAAGTAACTTAAAGTGAGGGAGTGACAGAATGAAAGAAAAACTAGTTAGAAGATTAATGTTAATGGGGTTATTGGTGTTAGGAGTTTTAGCATTAAGAGGACATAGGGTTCTTGCATCAGAGTTTGACTCAAACTTTGAGAATGTTACAGAAAAGGTTACACCAGAAAAAGAAGCAAAATTTATAGAAAATGATAAGGAATATTTAAATACAGAACATCCAATTGATGAGTTAGAGCAGGAGATAGAAGTACTGGAAGAAGAACTTAGTAGTGTAAAGAATGATTATATTAAAACTAATAATAATGTAAAAATATACACAGGAAATACAGCTTTAAAAAATAACGCCTTAAGAACAGCAATTATAAATAGAAAAGGTTTAATTAGTAGTGGAAAAAGTTTTAAATATGATGATAGGGCAAGATACACAATAGGAAGAGAATTTATAAAAGAACATCAGGTTAGAAAGGTATTTACACAAAAACAAATAGATCAATCCTTGGTATTGGTAAAAGAAGTTATAGAGAATTTAGAGATGAATTGTGAATTTTTAAGAGACACAATTTTTGTAATCTCGCCATATATGATAGATGGGGCAAATGGTTATACCCTTACAAAGGATAGTGGTAACAGCTTAGTTGTGGTATCTGGTCAAGACCTTAAGGCACCAGATAATTTTATAGAAAGGAGTATAAAATCTACAGTATTACATGAAATCGGGCATGTATTTTTAAACAAAAAACATGCATCTTTAAAACAACACAATTTAAAAATAGAATCATATGTAACAGCTAGGGCAGATAATCTAAATCAGTGGGAAAAATCAACAAGAGAGAACTTTGCAGAAGATTTTAGGATATTTGCATCTGGTAAACTTGGAAGTAAATCATTTAAACCAATGAAAAAAAAGACTACAATAAAAACAGATCAGAAAAAATTTGCAGATATAATGGAAAAAGTTTTAATTTAATATTTACTTAAGTCTTTAAGTATTTGGTTAAAATAAAGGCTGTAGGATTTTGAAATCCTACAGCCTTTAAACTTATATATTGACACTAACCAATACCTCCATAGATAAGTCCTAGGACAAATACTATAAGTGCTATTGGTACATATATATATCTTCCAATTTTAAGAAATGTTTCAGTATAAGTTTTTTTAGAACCTTTGTTAAGTTCAGCTAAAAGCTCTTTTCCATCTAAAATATAGAACCAAGATATGGCACCAATAACAGCTCCTAGTGGAATTATATAAATAGATATAATATCCATCCAAGCTCCAACTACTGGTTCTGCTTCTATAAAGATACCTATACCAAGACAAAGTACTGCAAGTATGATTAACACAACAATTCTTCTAAGCTTAAATCTTTTCTCTACTGATTCTGCAACAACCTCAAACATATTTTGAAGTGATGAAATACCTGCAAAAATTACAGACAAAAAGAATAAGATAGCAAAGAAATTACCCATTGGAATCTGGGATAATATTTTTGGTATAGTAAAAAACATAAGTGGTGGTCCAGCATTTAAGTCTATATTAAAGGCAAAACAAGCTGGTATTATAACCATTGCAGATACAAGTGCTGCAACTAAATCAAAGATACCAGTTATCTGTGCTGAGTGGACAATATCTTCATCATCTGGAAGATAGGCTCCATAGACAATCATTCCACTACCAGTAACTGATAATGAGAAGAAGGCTTGACCCATAGCCATAATCCAAGTCTCAGGATTAGCTAAGAAAGACCAGTTAGGTGTAAAAAGATATTTATATCCCTCAATAGCACCTGGCAAAAATGCAACTCTTATGGCCAAGATAAAAAATAGAATAAAAAAAGCTGGCATCATTATCTTATTAGTTTTCTCTATACTTGATGCACTAAGCATAAGAGTTAAAAGAGTCATAAGCACAACTGCTATATGCCATGGAAAACTTCCGAAATTTCCAGCAGCACCCATAAAAAAGTCTACAGAGTCCATTGTAAATAAAGTACCAGTTATAGCACCAATTAAGGTTCTAAGTACCCAGCCTACTATAACTGCATATCCTATAGAGATACCTAAAGAGCCTACAAGGGGTAACCAACCTATATTTTTACCAAAAGCTTCTTTACCTTTATGAGACCATGCCTCTTCATAACTGCCTAAAGTTCCAGTTCTTGTTTTTCTCCCTATTGCAAACTCTGTTGATAAACCAATGTTTGAAAATAGTGCAATGAAAAATATGTAAACTAGCAAAAATGTGGCACCACCATATTTGGCAAGTCTATATGGAAATGCCCATATATTAGCCATACCAACTGCAGAGCCAACACATGATAGAATAAATCCTAGCTTAGAACTAAATTTTTTAGTCATATCATTTGTATTAGTAATATTACTGCTCATAAAAAACCTCCTTTAAATTCATTAACCTGATTTTTAAATTATAACATCAAATAAACTTTGTATCTATATATAAAAGCTAGTCTAAGTTTTAGGTAAGTAAGATTTAAATTAATTGAATATTCCCAATAGAATTATAAAATCAAAAATGATATTATATATAGTAAGAGAGGTGTAGATATATGAATAAAGAAATAGAAAATATCATGGAAGAGTATATACTACTGTATGATATTGTATCAAAAAAGCCTGTTTTTTGGATAAGTGATTATAAGATACCCTTTAGTGAAGTTGAAAACTTTGATGTTAGGATGTCAGATATACAAGATGCTGAAGAAAGACTTGAAAGATTTAAACCTTTTTTAAAAAATGAATTTGAAGAATTAGTAGCCAGTGATGGGTTAATAGAATCTGAGTTAACAAAAATAAAAAAGATGGAAAAGAAATTAAAGTTAAAAGGAAGTTTATATTTAAAGCAGGATAATGAGTTACAAGTAGCTGGATCCATAAAGGCTAGGGGTGGAATATATGAGGTTTTAAAACATACTGAAAAACTTGCCTTTGAAAATAATTTGATAGATGAGTTTAGTTCATATGAAGAGTTATCTAAGGAAGAAAATAAAAAGTTTTTTTCAAAGTATACAATACAGGTTGGATCAACAGGAAATTTGGGTTTAAGCATAGGAATAATCAGTGCCAAAATTGGATATAAGGTTATAGTTCACATGTCCAGTGATGCAAAAACTTGGAAGAAAGATTTACTTAGAGAAAAAGGTGTAAAGGTTGTAGAGTATCCAGATGATTATAGCAGGGCTGTAGAAGAAGGAAGGAGACTTTCAGACCTAGATAAATATAGTTATTTTATAGATGATGAAAAATCTTTAGATTTATTTTTAGGTTATGGAGTAGCAGCAAGTAGATTAAAAAAACAACTTGAGGCAGAAAAAATAAAAGTTGATTCTAAAAACCCTCTATTTGTATATTTACCATGTGGTGTAGGGGGTGGTCCAGGAGGCATAGCCTTTGGATTGAAACTTTTATATGGTGATAATGTACATTGCTTTTTTGCAGAGCCAACACATTCGCCTTGTATGTTGATTGGAATGTATACTAAAACTTATGATAAGTATTCTGTCCAAGATTTTGGCTTAGATAATAGGACAATAGCAGATGGCTTAGCAGTTGGAAGAGCCTCGGGTTTTGTAAGTAGGGCCTTGATAGAATTGTTAAATGGGGTTTATACTGTTACTGATGATGAGTTATATAAGTACCAATATGAATTATATAATTCGGAGAAGATATATTTAGAACCTTCAGCTTGTGCTGGGTTTAAAGGTGTAGTAGAAGTTGAGAATGAAGAAAGACTGGAATTGTATCTTAAAAATAATTCAAAGTATATGAAAAATGCAACCCATATAGTTTGGGGTACAGGAGGATCCTTAGTACCTGAACCTATAAGAGATAAGCAACTTTCAATTGGAAAAAATATAAATATATAGGTAAAAAATTTCCCAGGAAATAAGACAGCCATTTGGGCTGTTTTTATTTGTAGTTAACTTGTAAATAATAAAAAAATTGTAATAAAATTAAAATAAGCCTTATCAAATTATAAAAACTGCCGATAATAACTATTAGAAGACATAAGTTAATAATCGAAATGAGGTGAGTTTATGAAAGTTAATCCATTAAATCAACAGCAACAAAATCAAAAAAACATACAGAGAGAAGACATAAAAGAAATAGATATAAAAAATATATCTAACCAACAAACCAAAATAAAACTTCATAATGATGAAGATAAATTGGAAATGCTAGGTGATGGAAATAAAAAAGAAATATTTGAATCTCTTCAAGAATATACTATAAAAAAAGAAGAATTATATAGGATAAATATGAGTAGTTCCTTTATAGATAGACACTACTTAATAATGAATAATATAAAATCTATTATGTCAGATAGTGCTAGTGACAGTATATCTTTTGAGGACAGGCTGGATAATCAAATTACTATAGATGGGTATACAAAAGATTTGAAATCCCTTGCTTCTAATATAGAAAAAAAGTTAGACACTGATGAGTTCGACCCTAAAAATATGGAGCTACAAGGTGTAATGAGTTTGGCAAAAATGGGGAAAGTAACAGTAAAGAGTAGAAAGGGAAGAAATGAAAGAATAGTTATCTACTATACTGGAGATCAGAACAAGACTGTAAATATAGACTTAGATAAAAATACAGGCGAGATTTGTATTTTGGCTGGGAAAAAGGCTGATGAAACTACAAATAAGATGCTACAAGAAATATTTAAGGATAGTGGACTTGAAGTATCTGTAGAAAATAGGGATCTAAATAAAAAATTCTTTGCAGAGCTTGATAGGCCTAAAAATTCACAAGTTGATATTTTAGAGAAAAAACTTACTCAAAATGAGATAACAAGGGAATTGATAAAGCCAGCGAATAATACTTATAAAAGTGAGAAAAAAACATTCGATTTCAAAAAAATGGAAGATATAGTAGGACTTAGTGTTATGACAAAGGAAGATGCACAAGATTCAATAACAAAAATGGATAACGCTCTTGGCTTAGTTGAAAATAGTAAGAAAAAGTTGATAGAAAAAAGGGATACTTTAGAAGTTGATTTAGGCAAATTTGTCATGAATGTATTTGGTGAAAAAAATATAAAAAATATAGATGAAGCTAAAGTTAAGCTAAAAAATATTCAAGAAAATCTTTTAAAAGATAGAAACTATGAAAAATATTTGGAGAGAATTAAGGATCCAGCTCTTGTATACAAGCTTTTAAAATAGAAAAACCTCCCATATAAATGGAAGGTTTTTTATTTTATATTATTTTACAGGGTCCGTTGCTTTCTCAGGTTCTTCTGATAAGCCCTTTTCCCAAGCATCAAGTTTCTCCATAACTCTAGCATAAGTGTCCTTAGATATTTGAGGAAGTTCTCCACCAAACATTCTTTCAGCTTCTTTAAATCCTTTATCTATAGCATCTCTTAAGATAGCTGCTTTCTTAGGATTATCTCCTGAGATGGCTTTAGCAAAATCTAAAATTCTTTCACTAGTTTTTTCTATACCAAATTCTCCATTTTCAGATATGAGTTCTTGGGCTTCAAGTCTAACATCTTCTGGAACTTTGATAATATCATCTATTTCTAGGTAAGAGATTACTTCACCTTGTTTTCCTATAGATCTTTTAATTAGATCAAATAGTTTTAGTTTGTTAGCTTCTGTTTGTTGTTTAAGTTTAGCTATAGCCTTAGCATCATAAATATGGCCATTTTTATCAACTTTTTTATCAGTTTCTGACTTATCATACACTACTGCAGGTTGTTCTTTATTGTTTACATCATTTTTTTCTGCGATTACATCCTCTATATTTTTAGGGTTGTCCTTGTTGTTGATTCCAGTTTGATTTAATATATTTACATTTGAGTTTTCAATTCTCATATTTTCACCTCTTCTAATCAAAATTATATCTTTCTAAATATCTTATCGGCAAAATATTCTATTTATTTAGTTTTATAGATTTAATAGTTGCATTTAATTCTCCACCCATCATAATAATTACACTGGACATGTAGAGCCAAATTAGGAGTAAAACAATGGCTGCAAGACTACCGTAGGTTTTTGAATAGTTACCAAAGTTATTTACAAAATAAGAGAATGCTAAAGAAGATATTACCCACCCTATAGACGCAAATATGGCACCAGGTAGAGATTCAATAAAGCCGATTTGCAGACTACCCTTTTGGGAAGGAGCAAATTTATACAGTAAGGCAAAAATTATAACCATAAATACAAGGGTCAATATTGTTCTTAAATAATTCCAAATATTAATAAATGTTGAGCCAAGTCCTATAAAAGAAAAGACCTTACTGGCTAAAAAACGTCCAAAAACTAAAGCTATCAGAGATAATATAAATGCTAAAAGTAGGCCTATGGTAAATACTATTGCAAGAAACCTTCTATATAGATAGGACCTAGTTTCTTTTACTTCAAAGGCATTATTCATTAAAGTTATAAAGGACGTTGTAGCTTTAGATGCAGCCCAAAGTCCAGTAAGGGCAGATATAGAAAGCAAAGTTTCACTACTACTTCTAATAGTTTCATGTATTAGACTAAGTATTAAATTTTGCAAATCAATTGGCAAAATGTTTATAAATGGTCCAACAGTGTCTGTTGCTACAAAAGGGGTAAAGCTCAATATATTAAGTAAAAATATCATAAATGGAAATATTGATAACACTATGTAATATGCTAATTCTGCCCCTATTGAAGTAACTCTATCTTTTTGAAGTTTAGTTACGTAGGCTAGGATAAAGTTTTTAGTATTTTCTTTTGTTATATTTATTTTTTTCAAAGGTTCACCTCAATTTTAAAAATTCATAAAAAAACAGTCTGTAATAGACTGTTTAAATTCCAATAATTATCTAATTTTCTGCTCCCATAGATTTGTGTGAGTGATTATTATTTAGTCTATTACATCTAACATATATATACTTTCATCTTTAATAAGGTCTGCAATATCAGATATTATAGTTTTAAACATTATAACATCTATATTAAGTACATCAAGTGCAGTTCCTGAAAGAGAATAAGTAAGTCCATCTATACCAAGTCCTATACCCATCATCATAGTCATAGCATCAGCTATATGGACAATTGATAACAAAGATTTATCCTCAAAAGATGATTCTTCGGGGTTATGATGAAATTCTATGGCATCTACTAGCTGTGCAGGTAAATTCCATTTTTCAACAACCTTAGCTCCTATTTCAGGATGACTAAATCCAAAAACAGATTTTTCAGCTTCAGAGAAGCTATAATTTTTCTCTATTACAAGAGAAAATACAGTCTTGTATTCATCTATCATATATTCATTTAAAATTGTTTTACCAATATCTTTTAAAAGACCAGCTATGTAAGCTTCTTCAGGATTATAAGCACCTGTTTTTTGAGCCAAATATCTACATATAATTCCACAGGTTTGTGATTGAATCCATAAATCATTTTTATTTAGGGCGTATCCCTTGAAAGAACCACTTAAAAATTTACTCATAGTTGAGGCAAAAGCTATACTTTTTATAGTATCAAATCCAAGTAAAATAGTGGCATTACTTATAGTAGAAATCCTTCTAGCATATCCATAGTATGCTGAATTTGCAAGTCTTAAAACTTTAGTTGTTAGTGCCTGATCAGTCAAAACAATTTGTTCCATATCTGCAATTGTAGCATCAGGGTCCTTGCTGATTTTTATGACTTCTGTTATAACATTTGGAAGTACTTCTATGTGTTTAACTTTGAGTAAGATTTCATCTATATCAAGTTTTGTCATATTATCACTCCTTTACACATATGATTTTGTAACTTTGAAAATTAGATGTATTATTAATATTATACTATAACTCTACATATTAACAAATATATTACTATAAAATGTGTGAAAAGTTAAAGAAATATAATCACTGTGCCGATAGCTATCATGGAAGTATTCTGTAAGGAGGACAGGCTATGAGAATTGATAATATGTCAAGTGTAAGTACTACATTTGCAAATGTTGAAAGAAGTAGTAGTGTAGACAAGGAAGTTAATATTAATCCAGAACTTAGTGTAGCTAGAATAAAACCTTCTCATGGAGCAGAACGACAAGACGAAAAAAAAGAAAATATGTTCAAGGAAGAACTAGATGAGGCAGTTGAAAAAGCCAATAGTCATTTTAATGCATTTAATAGAAAGTTTGAGATATCTGTTCATGAAAAGACAAATAGAATATCTGTAAAGATTTTAGATACAGAGACGAATGAAGTTATAAGAGAGATTCCACCAGAGAAAATGTTAGATTTAATAGCTGGTATATGGGAAGCGGCAGGAATAGCAATCGATAAAAAAATTTAAAGAGGTGATTAAATGCGATTATCAGGATTAGCATCAGGTATGGATACTGATTTAATGGTATCTGAAATGATGAAAGCAGAAAGACTAAAACTAGATAAGTTTGGTAGAAGCAAACAAACTGACTTATGGAAACAGGCTGAATATCAAAAAGTTAATAAAAATATAGCTAATTTCATATTAAATTCACAAAAAAATATGGGTCTTAAAAAGACAGCATCAACAGGACTAATGATAAACCAATCTTACAAAACATTGGACTATATGAGAATTGCAAAGTCTTCTAATGTGGATATTGCAAATGTTAAAGTTACAAGCAAGGCACAGAATGGAACATTTAAAATAGAAATTAATGAAATACCAGAAGGGTCTTATGAGACTGTTAAAGTAGATGATTTAAATGCAAAACATACTGATGAGCTGAGAATTGGAGATGTAGTAGTATATGAAGGGGCATCAGAAAATGGTGAAGGAATCACTACAAAAGAGTTAATAAAAATGATAAATAATAATAAAGACCTTAAGGAAAAGGGCGTAAGTGCTTTTTATGATAATGGAACTAAATCTTTATTTATACAAGGAGATGCAGGTTTAAATTTAAGCATAAGCGCTTATGAAAAAGCATCGATTTCAGAGAAAGAATTGAAATTAAATGCCAATGGAGAACTTGAAGAAGCTGTTGTAATTTCAGGAGTTGAGTTTGAAGAAGGAAAAAAACTATCTGACATAACAGAGTATTTCAAGGATGACAAATTCGTGGATATAAAAGATAAGGGAAATGGTAAAGTAGAAATAAGTGAAAGAAGTAGAGAATTAAAAACTGATAATGTATTAGTTAGTCCAACTGAAACTGCTGATTATCATAATGTTAATGGAGAAGATGTTTTAAAAACAGAATTGACTATTGGTGGAAAAATATTTGCACAAGGTACTAAAGTAGAAGAAATAAAGTCTGAAATGGAAGAAATAGGTTATGTAGTCTCAATAAAAGATGGCAAGATGAGTTTTTATGATAGTAAAGATAAGGGAATAGTAAAGTCAGAAGGAAAAACTGGTTCAGCTACTATAAATGGTGTTGAATTTGAGAACTTGACTAGTGATAAACTTATTTTCAATGGAATAGAAATAGAACTGAAAAAAGTTGGTAATTCAACTATAACTGTTGATACAAACTATGATGAAATAGTTGATAGAATTAAAGAATTAGTAGATTCATACAATACTTTACTAGATGATATATCTAAGGACCTAGGACAAAAAAGATATAAGGATTACCATCCATTATCTACTGAAGAAAAATCTGCAATGAAAGAAAATGATGTTAAACTTTGGGAAGAAAAAGCAAAGTCAGGTCTTCTTAATAATGATGAAACATTGAAAAGAATGTTAAACAATACTAGATCTGATATGTATAAAACTGTTAGAGGTTTAGAAGGAAGTTTTAATCATATAACTCAAATAGGAATTACAACTGAAAAATATGCCAAAGGTACAACAGGTGGTAAACTTCAAATAGATGAGAAGAAACTTAGAGAAGCTTTAGCAGAAGATGCAGATGGAGTAATGGAGTTATTATTTGGTAAGGGTAAGGAAGAAAACTTAGCAGATGGTAAAGACAAGTTAGATTCAGGTGAAACTTTCAACGGTATATTTACTGGTATCTATGATAATATGGTAAATTCTATGAAAGATGTAATAGCAAAATCTGGACCAGGTGAAGATTCAGAATTACTAAGAAATGTAAGGTCTAATATCTTAATAGACTTTGTAAGTTATAAAGGTAGTATTTCTGATTTAGATAGAAGTATAATGAATATGGAAAAGAAAATGGCGGATATGGAAGTTCTTCTAGCTAGAAAAGAAGACGGTTACTATAAAAAATTTACAGCCATGGAAAAAGGCCTACAAAAAATGCAAAGTCAAAGTAGTTGGATTGGCCAACAAATGATGTAATTTATGGAGGGAAAATAATTGGACTTAGGAGCAATCAATCAGTATAAGCAAAATTCTATAGCGACAGCTACTCCAGAGGAGTTGACATTATTACTATATAATGGAGCTATAAAATATATGAATATAGCTAAGATAAAAATAGACGAAAAGAATATTCAAGAGAAAAACAGTGCTTTGATAAGGGCTCAAGATATTATATCAGAGTTAAATTATTCTTTAGACATGGAGTACGAAATCTCTGAAAATTTAAGAGCTTTGTATAATTTTGTATTAGAAAAATTAATTGATGCAAATCTAGAGAATAATACAGAGTATATAGATGAAGCTTTAATAATTGTAAAAGATATGAGAGAGACTTGGGTTGAAGTTATCAAACAAGTTAAGAACAAATCTATATCTGCAAATGGGTAGGTGTGGTA
This sequence comes from uncultured Tissierellia bacterium, assembly GCA_946402705.1. Classification (GTDB taxonomy): domain Bacteria; phylum Bacillota; class Clostridia; order Tissierellales; family Tissierellaceae; genus CAMIXG01. The sequence continues at coordinate 38,148 of CAMIXG010000011.1, forward strand.
TGACTACAGAATATTTAGATAAGTTAATCCTATTATCTATTCAAAAGAAAAATCTCTTAGAAAAATTCTTAGAAAAAACTAAGCTTCAGAAAGAAGTTATAGAAAATGAAGAAATGGATAAATTAGAAAAAGTTTTATTGGATAAAGATGAGATAATATCTGATATAGACAAAATGGATATAATTTATTTGGAAACTTATGGAGATTTTAGGAAAAAAGAGGGTATAGATTCAATTAAGGAAATAGATATTAATAAATATGGCAATTTGAAACAATTAAAAGAAGTCACAGTAGAAGTGTCAGACTTATTATCTAAAATAGATTTATTAGATAGGGAAAATATAAAATTAATCAAAGATAAAGTTGGTAATGTAAAATCTGAACTTAAAAATGTGAAGTCTGTTCAAACAGCATATAAGGGATATAATAATCAAGATATCTCCAGTGTATTAATAGACGAAAGAAAATAATAAATGTGTTACTTTATCAAATTGTTAAGATAAGGTAACACATTGTATTTATATAACAAAATATGGTAAATTATATTATACATAAGAAGTAGGACATAGCAAAAAACGATATATTAAAATTATTTAATGTTTTTTAAAAGAGATTGTAAAAATCCACATTTTGTAATAAGATATAGTAAATAATTTGGAGCAATTATAAAATTTGTTAATAATAAAACAGGTATATATACATTTAGATTTTAGACATAATAGCATGTAAAAGCATATCAAACAAGGTTAGTTTATTTTTTAGGAAAAATGAATAATCTTTTTATCTGTATGGTTTTTAAAAAGAGGAGGAAGTTATGAAAACCAAGTATAGTGCAATTGAGTTTAAAATCTTTTTTGCGTCTTTAATATTCTTATCATTTATAATAACTTTTGGAACCGCTAAAAGTTACGCAAATCCTTCAGAAGAAAAATTACATAAAGCATATAAAGAGATAGATGAAGAAGTGTATGGAAATATACTGAAACATGTTAATTTTATTGAGCCAAAATCTAAAAATATTGAAGATATAATATCTAAAGATGATATAAGAGTCAAAGAATTAAGGTTATCAACAATAGATGGTACACCGAGTTGGGATAAGGACGATAACCCAGGAAATGATTCAGGGCCATCAAATGGAATAGTCAGATCTTTTGATAGAATTAGCTATGATTTGTTATTTGTAACAGAGAGTAAATCACAGACTCTATATAAAAAAGGAAGACTTTATTTTGAAGTCGAATTACCAGTAACATCTGATAAAGCAGTTTTTGAAACTGCAGCCATGCCATTGATGGATCAATCATCAAAGTATAAATGGAATATAGAGGAAAAAGATGGTAAGCAGACATTGAAATGCTATTATCTTTTAGATGTAAGAAAAGGTGATAATGGAAAGGAAATATATCCGTTTCCAAATGTTGGGACATTCCCAGTATATGTTAGAGTTAAGGCAATGAATAATGGAGAGAAAATAAAACCGACTTTTAGAGCTTCAGTGGAATATATAGAAGATGGAGAGTCTAAAATAGAAGGGGCATATAATAAGAAGCAAGAGGTAGTTGGAAAAGAGACAACAGTTTCTGCTACTCCAAGATATAATGTAGAAATCAAAAAAACATCTGATAACTATGTTGCAGGTATTGAAACTTATGATTTTAACACAGGTAGTGAAGAAGCTTTAAACAAGGGAATAGGAAATGTATTTGGAAAGCTTCAGGGTTATGGAATAAATATACAGGTCAGAAACAAAGCAAGGGATAATGGACTTAGGGGAGTAGAGTTTCCAAGTGGAGATATAACACTTGAATTAGATATGTCATCTATATATAAGGGCTCAGATACACAGACTAATTATGGAAAAGTAAGAGAGCCGTTGATATGGGCATATGGTTCGCATAAGTCAGAAGCTACTAAAAATGGAAGAGAAATAAATCAATATGCCTATAATTATCTACCATTTTCACTGCCGACAGATGCTAAGAAAGAAGGCAACCTTAAACCTTTAGAAGATGGAAAACCATCCACGGAAGTATGGAATGGTGGAAACTGGACAGTTAATCAAGTTGGGGAAAAAGTATATATCACAGTCAAGGATTATGTTATGAATCAAGATTGGTTCCCATCAGGTGTACCAGGAGCAAACTCATCATGGGATAGGTATTATAACTACAAGGATGGTGGAGTAAATAATATAGGGTGTTTCTCAGTAGGAAACCTATACTTGGTAGTGCCCTTTGGTGGAGAAAAACAATTTGATCAAGACTATTATCCAAACAAGTTTGGAGAAAGAGGATCAGTTCAAACTACAATTGAACTTACTGATTTTAAAGCAAAATCAGTAACTGGAGTTGGAGTTAATAAAGAAGAACAAGTGAATCCTACAGATATAAATGATGATAAGGTTATGACGACAGTATCTCTTAAACCAAATGGATATTATGAGAAAACCATATATTATACAAGGTATAAGGATCGTGGAACAGGTATAGGACTAGATGGGATTTACGGAGCTGGAGATTTTACGTCAGGAACAGATGCACAGGCTATTGGTGGTAGTGTTAGTATCGCAAATAGAGCAGACAATAGACCATCAGGAGAAGCTGATAACATAATAAAAGCTCTAAACAGCTTGGTTAAATTTGATGATAAGGCCTTAGTTTTTGATGATGAAGAAATAAGATATTCTGTTAGTAATATAGATAATAATTTGGTGGAAAAAGTGCATCTATATGCAGCGAAACCAGATGGAACAGGCTGGAAAGATGATCAAGAAATGAATGATACTAATGAAGAAGATTTAGTATATTATAAAACGATAGCAGAATTAGAAGCTGATGGTAAAATATGTATTGGAATACTGCACGAAATAAGACTGCCAAAGGATTGGCTAGGATATAAAGAACAAATATTTTTTGGATTCTTAGATTTTAATACAAAGGCAGAAAAAGAACTTATTGGAAAAACTTTTATGACTACATCAGTTGTGAATGCTTGGAGACAAAAAGATTTTGAAGATGTTTTAAACGAAAACAATAATAAATTCCCATCAAGGCTAGATATGCAAGTTGGGGAAATTATAAGTAGTAAAACAATAGATACAGATAAAGAATATTATGGAAAGGCGCACTATGATGATAGCGGTTATGTACCAGATACAGGTGGAGAGCCTTACTGGGGAGACACACTTTATATACTTCCATACAAGGCAGAAATAAAGAAAATAGTAGAACAAAAAGATATAAATAAACAAAACAAATATTATTATGACATATCACAATTACAGACAATAGCGGACTATAAAATAAGTCCCAAGTTAAACATACCAGAAGAATTACCTAACATAGTAGATACAAATTTCACAACAAAAGTAGAGATACAAGATGTTCTAGATAAAGGTCTAGACTATATAGTAGGAAGCGCCATAAAAGGTGGAGATTATGAAGTAAGTAGTAACCTTAACCTTCCAGGGATAGTTACAGGAGGAGAAAACTTTGAACCTGTAGTAACTACAAATGATAATGGACAGCAAGTCCTTACTTGGATTATAGATAACCATAAAATAATGGATGAAATAGATGAAATTCATTATAAGGTTAGAATTGATCCTTTATCAAAAGAAGGTAAGCAATATACAAATACTGCTTCAATAGGAACAACTGAAGATAAAAGAATTAAAAAATCAGAGAATGGAAATCAGTATATATCAAAAATACAAATAAGTGCTCCATCCTTAATAGTTTCAAATAAAGAAGCTAGTAAAAAGGAATACCAACCAGGTGAGGTATTAGAATTTAACATAGAGTGGATGAATAACTCTAAGAGTTATATAAGCGATATGATAATGATGGATACAATGCCGCAAAATGGTGATAGTAAGGGAAGTATATATACTGGAACTTACAAAGTAGAAGAGATAAATCTTGAGTTTCCAGATGGAAAAACAAATGAAGACTATAGATTCTACTATACAGAAGATGTAGCAATAGAAGGCAAAAACTCAGGAGACTTTGAATATAAAAACTTTACAGGAGATAATCCATTAGTAGAAGGCATAACATGGAAAAGATTAGGCATAGGTAGTGATGGAAAAGTAGAGAATATCAAAGATATAGAAACAAAAGCTTGGGTAGTTTTAGGAGATATAGATAGAGGAAAAGCAGTAAAGGCAAATATAAAAATAACTCCAGAGGGAAATCAAAAAGGCGATATATATGTAAATACAGCCTCAATTTACTCATTAGAAAAACTAGCTAAAGCAAATGTAGGAATATTTAAAGATGATGCAAGATTAACTACAGAAAAGATAGTAAAAGATGAAGAAGGAAGAGTATTAAAAGATGGAGATAAGGTAAAAATAGGAGATATGCTCACATATGAAGTAAAGGTAAAGAATCCAACAGTTTATGATATGTTTATGAAAATAACAGATGAAGCTCCTGTAGGAACAGAGTTAGTGGTGATTGAAGATGAAAATGGTGTAAAGAAACCATTTGGTAAGCTTTCAAATGGTGGGAAGTTATATCTTAATAAATATGAAGATGAGATAAAAACAGACATAATGAAAATAAGAGGTAATGAAGAAATAGTATTAACATTTAGTGTATTAGTAGGAATAGATGAGGGAAGAATAAAGAATATAGCAACAGTAGAGAATTATATGCCAAAAGAAGATAATCCAGAAGAAGCAGGAAATGCAGTAGAGCCTAAAAAACCTGAATCGGTAGAAGTAGTAGTAGAGAAAGCAGAACTAATAAAAGCCAGAGTTGTATATATGAAATCCTGGGATGAGGATCCAGATTTTGAATCTGAATATAACAATATAGATAGAACGCAGAATATCAGATTTGAAAAAGCGACAGGAACGAGTAGTAGAGCGAAAGGATTAGTAAATGGATTTGGATATTCAGGACTGACAGAAGTGTATCTAGGTAAGGAATTAATATATAGCGGAAAAGACAGTATAAAATCACCAGTGGGAGATAGGATATTGAAAGATGAAGATAGATTAGATGAAGTTAATGATAGTAATATACTTACAATAGTGCATTATTATTTTTAACTAGTTAGTGAATTGTTAAAAAATAAGAGGAGAGTAAACTTATGAAGAATAAGAACTTAGGAATTAAGTTAATACTGGTGTCACTCACTTTGTTATTGTTATTTAGTATGAAAGACTTTTCATTTGCAGATGAGTCTAAGCTTCACGAGACGATAACAAGTGATGACTTAAGAGTTAAAGAGCTTAGGGTTTCAACAATAGATGGTAGCCCGAGCTGGGATAAGGATGATAAGCCTGGAAATGATTCAGGACCATCAAATGGTATAGTTAGATCCTTTGATAGAATTAGTTACGACTTGTTATTTGTAACAGAGAGTAAAAGTAAATCCTCATACAAAAAAGGTAGGATGTACTTTGAAGTTGAATTGCCATTAAGTTCAGATGAAGCTGTGTTTGATATAGCTGCAATGGGGCTTATGGATACTGCAGAGGGATACAAATGGACTGTTGAAGAAAAGAATGGTAAACAGATATTAAGGTGCTATTATCTATTAGATGTGAGAAAGGCAGATAATGGCAGAGAAATATATCCTTTCCCAAATGTTGGAACTTTTCCTGTATATGTTAAAGTCAAGGCTATGAATAATGGAGATATAGTAAAACCAACATTTAAAGCCTCAATAGAGTATATAGAAAATGGTGAGTCTAAAGTTGAAGGAGCATATAATAAAAAAGTAGAAGTAGATGCTGGTGATGTTAAAGTTTCAGCAGCTCCAAGATATAATATAATGTTACAAAAAACACCAGACTTATATGCAGGTGCAATAAAAACATTTGATTTTGGAACAGGAGATGCTACTGCTTTAAATAAAGATGCGGGAAATTTATACGGAAGACTTCAGGGATATGGGATTACAATAGAACTTAGAAATGCTGCTAGAGATAATGGCCTTAGAGGAATAGAGTTACCCAAGGGAGATATTACCTTAGAATTAGATGTAAGTGCAGAATATTTAGGTTTGGAAGAAACTGAAAAACCAGGTCAGAACTATGGTAAGGTAAAAGAACCATTGGTATGGGCTTATGGAGCACATATGTATCAAAATTCAATAAATGGAAGGTCAATAACTCCAGATTCATTAAGTTATCTTCCAGGAGTTGGGGCAATAGATGGAAAAGAAACAGGAGAGTTGAAGCCACTGCCTGTTAAGACAGGAACATCAAAGCTTTGGAATGGTGGAGATTGGGAAGTTAATCAAGTTGGAGAAAAGATATATATAACAGTTAAAGATTATGTATTAAATCAAGATTGGTTTCCATCAGGAGCTCCAGGTGGAGCAGATGTTAAAAATTATTATGATTATGATTTAGGTGGAGTAGATAATAGGGGTATTTTTTCTTCGGGAGCCATATACTTTGTAGTGCCGTTTGGTGGGGAAAAAATAGAAGATCCACAATATTATCCTCAACATTTTGGTGAAGAAGGTACAGTTAAAACAAATTTAGAAGTATCAGATATAAAGATTTCTTCTATAACTGGACAAACTATAACAACTAAGGAAGAAATAGTTAAGGAAGACAATAGGATAAATACCAATGTAACACTTACCAATCCAGGAGGATTTAGTAAAAATATAAACTATAGAAATCCAAAGAGTAAAAGTGGAATAGTTGGTATGGATGGAGTTTATTATTTTGGTAATTATTTAAATGGAACAGATTCTCAGCTAGTAGGTGGTGAGGTTGGATTTGCAACTCATGTGAGAAATGAACCTTATGGAAACAAGGAAAATGCACTTAAAGGTTTGAACAACTTGGTTAAATTTGATGATAAGGCTTTTGTTATTGATGGGACAGGGAATTTTGCAGTGACAAATGATGCCCATACTAATAATGATTTAATAGAAACAACACACCTATATGCAGCGAAACCAGATGGAACTGGCTGGAAAGATGACCAAGAGATGAATGATACTAATGAAGAAGATTTAGTATATTATAAAACGATAGAAGAATTAGAAGCTGATGGTAAAATATGTGTTGGTATTTTGGATGAACTTAGAATACCATATGATGGAGATTTTTATAGAACTCAGTATATTACAATTATAGGAGATTTAAAACTTAAATCAGACATAGATTTAATAGGAAAGACATATATGATTACTTCAGTACAGAATGTATGGAGAAAAGCAGATTATAAGAAAACATTAGAAGAAAATGGAGATAAATTTCCATCAAGGCTAGATATGCAAGTTGGGGAAACAATAGATAATAAGACAATAGATACCCATAAGAAGTTTTATGAAAAAGCATCTTATGATGACAGTGGTTATGTACCAGCTACAGGTGGAGAGCCTTACTGGGGAGATACACTTTATGTACTTCCATACAAGGCAGAAATAAAGAAAATAGTAGAACAAAAAGATATAAATAAACAAAACAAATATTATTATGACATATCACAATTACAGACAATAGCGGACTATAAAATAAGTCCCAAGTTAAACATACCAGAAGAATTACCTAACATAGTAGATACAAATTTCACAACAAAAGTAGAGATACAAGATGTTCTAGATAAAGGTCTAGACTATATAGTAGGAAGCGCCATAAAAGGTGGAGATTATGAAGTAAGTAGTAACCTTAACCTTCCAGGGATAGTTACAGGAGGAGAAAACTTTGAACCTGTAGTAACTACAAATGATAATGGACAGCAAGTCCTTACTTGGATTATAGATAACCATAAAATAATGGATGAAATAGATGAAATTCATTATAAGGTTAGAATTGATCCTTTATCAAAAGAAGGTAAGCAATATACAAATACTGCTTCAATAGGAACAACTGAAGATAAAAGAATTAAAAAATCAGAGAATGGAAATCAGTATATATCAAAAATACAAATAAGTGCTCCATCCTTAATAGTTTCAAATAAAGAAGCTAGTAAAAAGGAATACCAACCAGGTGAGGTATTAGAATTTAACATAGAGTGGATGAATAACTCTAAGAGTTATATAAGCGATATGATAATGATGGATACAATGCCGCAAAATGGTGATAGTAAGGGAAGTATATATACTGGAACTTACAAAGTAGAAGAGATAAATCTTGAGTTTCCAGATGGAAAAACAAATGAAGACTATAGATTCTACTATACAGAAGATGTAGCAATAGAAGGCAAAAACTCAGGAGACTTTGAATATAAAAACTTTACAGGAGATAATCCATTAGTAGAAGGCATAACATGGAAAAGATTAGGCATAGGTAGTGATGGAAAAGTAGAGAATATCAAAGATATAGAAACAAAAGCTTGGGTAGTTTTAGGAGATATAGATAGAGGAAAAGCAGTAAAGGCAAATATAAAAATAACTCCAGAGGGAAATCAAAAAGGCGATATATATGTAAATACAGCCTCAATTTACTCATTAGAAAAACTAGCTAAAGCAAATGTAGGAATATTTAAAGATGATGCAAGATTAACTACAGAAAAGATAGTAAAAGATGAAGAAGGAAGAGTATTAAAAGATGGAGATAAGGTAAAAATAGGAGATATGCTCACATATGAAGTAAAGGTAAAGAATCCAACAGTTTATGATATGTTTATGAAAATAACAGATGAAGCTCCTGTAGGAACAGAGTTAGTGGTGATTGAAGATGAAAATGGTGTAAAGAAACCATTTGGTAAGCTTTCAAATGGTGGGAAGTTATATCTTAATAAATATGAAGATGAGATAAAAACAGACATAATGAAAATAAGAGGTAATGAAGAAATAGTATTAACATTTAGTGTATTAGTAGGAATAGATGAGGGAAGAATAAAGAATATAGCAACAGTAGAGAATTATATGCCAAAAGAAGATAATCCAGAAGAAGCAGGAAATGCAGTAGAGCCTAAAAAACCTGAATCGGTAGAAGTAGTAGTAGAGAAAGCAGAACTAATAAAAGCCAGAGTTGTATATATGAAATCCTGGGATGAGGATCCAGATTTTGAATCTGAATATAACAATATAGATAGAACGCAGAATATCAGATTTGAAAAAGCGACAGGAACGAGTAGTAGAGCGAAAGGATTAGTAAATGGATTTGGATATTCAGGACTGACAGAAGTGTATCTAGGTAAGGAATTAATATATAGCGGAAAAGACAGTATAAAATCACCAGTGGGAGATAGGATATTGAAAGATGAAGATAGATTAGATGAAGTTAATGATAGTAATATACTTACAATAGTACATTATTATTTTTAATTATATATTAAAAACTATAGTATAAAATTGGAGGGAGAAATGTATATGAACAAGCAGATAGGGAAGAGATTAATATCTCTTATGTTAGTGCTTATTATGTTGACATCAAATGTAGTTCCAGTTCTTGCAACAACTGACCTAGATGAAACAACAGGTCCAGGAACAGGAGTATTAGAGATAGGATTTCATAATTATAAGGGTGGTGCAAACACTTATAGAGGTAAGTGGAGTAACTTTAAATCTAATACAATGACACTTTTAGGTAACAAGTTGGAATTATCAGAAGAACATGGAAAACTAAAAAATCCATTGGATAAGGATATGGTTTATAATGTTTTTCAAGGAGAAACTAATCCGCCAACATTGGTAGCAGTTGAGGATTTGAAAAAAGATTTGTCAGATAAACTTAGTAAAGAGGATTTTGATAGATTGATTGTAAGAGAAATAGGAAATACTTATGATCAAGGTGAAGGTTCTCAATTAACAGTATTTGATGAACAATTTAAAAATTTCACAAAAAAAGAGCAAGATAAATGGAAACTATTTGTTAATTTTGATGATGAAAAGTTAGTAATAACTTTAGAATCAAAAGGTAAATTGACACTTGAAGGTGGGAATGGATCTCATCTACTTAGAAGAACAGGTATAGCAAGGATAGATGGTGTATATGGAAATATTATAGTTGATGGAGTTAATAAACCAACACAAGATAAAACACCAGATTTATACGCAGAAGCTTTTGAACTACCTGTTTTGGAAAGTACTGCAACCAAAAAATTCATTGGTTGGGGTGTAAAATCAATAACTAATGTTGAAACAGGTGCTACTGAGACTAAGGCCATAGTTCCTGGGACTGCAGTTGAAAATTCAAGTGAAGTAAAACTTAATGATAATACAGCGCTTGGAAAAGTGTTGAAAGGAAAAACACTTGTAAAAATAGGTCAAGATTTTAGTTTAGAACCTATTTGGGAAGAAGATACACCAGATGTAAGTCTAGTAAAAGAAGCATTTGATAAAGATGGAACAAAACTAGATGGAGCAAAATCAGTAAAAGCAGGAGATGTAGTAACATACAAAATAACTGCAACAGCGAAAAAAGATAATGCAAAAGCAACAATAATAGATAAGTTACCAGAAGGATTAAAATATGTTGATGGTTCAGCAAAATTAAATCCGGCTAACTTAGGAACAGTAGAGTTTAAAAATGGAGCAGTAACAACAAATGAAATAACTTTAGCAACAAAAGGAGCTAAGGTAGAAGTAGAATTTAAAGCAGAAGTAACAATGAAGGAAAAAGGAAGTATAAAAAATATAGCAGTAGCAAAAACACCTGGAGGAGATACAGATGGACCAGGGCCAGAATTACCAGTAGATGAAGCAGATGTAAGTCTAGTAAAAGAAGCATTTGATAAAGATGGAACAAAATTATATGGAGCAAAATCAGTAAAAGCAGGAGATGTAGTAACATACAAAATAACTGCAACAGCGAAAAAAGATAATGCAAAAGCAACAATAATAGATAAGTTACCAGAAGGATTAAAATATGTTGATGGTTCAGCAAAATTAAATCCGGCTAACTTAGGAACAGTAGAGTTTAAAAATGGAGCAGTAACAACAAATGAAATAACTTTAGCAACAAAAGGAGCTAAGGTAGAAGTAGAATTTAAAGCAGAAGTAACAATGAAGGAAAAAGGAAGTATAAAAAATATAGCAGTAGCAAAAACACCTGGAGGAGATACAGATGGACCAGGGCCAGAATTACCAGTAGATGAAGCAGATGTAGATTTAGTAAAAATGGCATATAATAAAGATAATTTACAGCTAAATTCTACAACAAAAGTAAAAGAAAATGACATAATAACATATAAGGTAATAGCAACAGCTAAAAAAGCAAATGCAAAAGTAATAATAAAAGATAGTTTGCCAGCTGGACTTGAATATGTAGCTGGTTCAGCAAAATTAACACCTACTAATGCAGGAACAGTTAGTTTTGACTCTGGAACAGTAAAGACAAGCCAAATATTATTGGCACAGATAGGAGACACAGTAGAGCTAGAATTTAAAGCAAAAGTAACAATAGAAAAAGGAACAGTTAAAAACGTAGCAGTAGCAGAAACACCTGGAGGAGATAAAGAGGGACCAGGACCAGAAATACCAGTAGGAGACGATTTTGTAGCAAGTAAAGCAGCTAAAACTGTAAATGGAACTCCATATACAGGAACAGAAAAAATCAAAAAAGGCGATAAAATCGGATACGAAATAAAAGCAAAAGCAACAAAAGATACAAAAGTAACAGTAAAAGATAGTTTACCAGCTGGCTTAAAATATGTGACAGGAACAGCAAAAGGTCAAATATTAAAAGCAGATGGAACAAAATTAAATGATATAACAGTAAATGTAAGTGCAGATGAAAAAGTAATCAGCACAGATGAAATAACATTAGAAAAAGATCAAGCAGTAGTAGTAGAATTCGTAGCAGAAATAGCAATAGAAAAAGGAACAGTTAAAAACGTAGCGGTAGTAGACGATACAGAAACACCAGGACCAGAAATACCAGTAGGAGACGATTTTGTAGCAAGTAAAGCAGCTAAA
>CAMIXG010000012.1 GCA_946402705.1 uncultured Tissierellia bacterium
TATACTTTTCTAGTATCTCTTTTTGAGCATTTTTTTGTTAATATTTCGTAACATTCATTGTTAATGCTCCACGTTCTGCATTTTACAAGCTTAGTAAAAGGCTTGAATTTTAAAAAGTTCTTTTTTCATGGAAGTAGATAGGTTTTCTAGTATATTAAGATTAGTTTGGTTTTATATGATTTTATATAAAAATACAAAACACAATTTCTAATCAAACTTAACTATCCTAATTTGTATTTATGCATATAAAAAAAGCTAGTTTCCACTAGCTTTTATTTGAACACTTTTTTAATTATAAGACCTAATTCCTCTACTCTTAGTAGAACACACATAACAAAATATGTTAAAGCCCCAAGTACTACTGATAATACAATATTTAACATCTGTACTATTTTCTTGTTAGGAAGTATATTACCAAATTTATAATACACTAGATATACAACTACACCCATTACAAGTGCACTAATTACTGACTTAAATATACATCTCATAAGCCCTTTAGTATTTAACTTACTGATTTTTTTATTTAAATTTCTATATAAGAGCATTGTAGTTACTGTGGCTGATATACTTGTTGCCAGCGCCAATCCTGAATGAGCCATATACCTTACCAATATAAGATTTAAAACTACATTCACAACTACTGAAAGCATACCATTTACCATAGGTGTTGTTGTATCTTGAAAAGAGTAGTACACCCTATTGAGCATAAGTCTAAGTGAGGATCCTACCAAACCTATTGAATAAAATATTAAGGCATTACTTGTCATCAAAGTAGCTTTAGCATCAAAGGCATTATTTTCAAAGAATAAATATATCAGTGGTTTTGCCAGTAGTATAAGCCCTACTGTAGCTGGTACTGTTATAAGTATGATTATGTTCATCCCTTGAGATAATATATCTTTTACCTGTTTATTATCATTTTTTGCAAATGCATCTGCTAGCATTGGAAAAACCACTGTGGTTATGGCCATTATAAATACTGCTATTACCATATCATTTACCTTAGATGCATAATTTAGTGCTGAAACACTACCTTCAACTAATTCTGAAGCAAGTGTCTTATCTATTACAACATTAATCTGTTGAACTGCTGAACCTAATAATACTGGCATTACCAGTATCATAGCCTTTTTTAAATAGGGGTCCTTTAAGTTTACCTTCATCTTAAATTTATATCCCATATGCTTAACTGCAGGTACATGCGTTAATAATTGTAATGATGTTCCTATGACTGTTACTATCATAAGAGTCTCTATTCTTGCATTTCTTGCAAAGAATATCAAGTATATTAAAAATACAATATTATATGGTATCCCTGCTACTGCCGGTGGCCCAAAAATTTGGCTACTGTTTAATAGTCCACCTAAAACATTTGTTAAACCCAAAAGCATAACTATGGGTAATCCAATTCTATTTAGCTTTACTGCCAAGTCAAACTGCTCACCCTTAAAACCTTTAGCTAGAATTTTAATTATCAATGGAGAAAAAAAGAAACCTGCTATCATCAGAATACTTGTTATGATTAAGACTAGATTTACTATGTTGTTTAAATATATTAATTTTCCTTTTTTACCATGTTTCTCTTCAATCTCTGCAAATATTGGTATTAGAGTTGTATTTACTGCTGAACCTAATGTTCCAACTATTATAACTGTAGCTGTCATAGCTACAAAATAAGTATCGGTTTCCATTCCTGAACCAAATCTATCTGCAATTTTAATTTCCCTCAAGAAACCTAAAAACTTTGAAATTAAAGTCATAATTGAAATCATAGCTGCTGATTTTGCTAAAGTATTTTTATTTTTCATAAACTATACTCCTTAATCATCATATTACGTAAATTTCAATTCAAGCTTAATTATACCATCTCTCATATATAGATACTAGCTATTAATAAAAAAAAGCCTAATATATATTAGGCTTAAAAAATTGTTTCTTTTGTAATTTTTTTTCATTAAGTATACTTTGTAACTTATCTATACTATCCATAGTTAGTTCGGCTTCTTTTACAAATTTTGATAATAGTACTTCCACTGCACCACTATACACTTTGTTTAAGAATAAGTCATTTTCTGCTGCTAAAAATTCGTCATATGTTATATTTGGATAATATAAATACCCCCGACCCTCTTTGACATGTTTGATTGCACCTTTTTTCAATAATCTATTTATGAAAGTCTTAATTGTGTTTTCAGACCATAGATCGTGATCCATTCTGTCAATTATCTGTCTAGACGTTAAAGGACTTTTGTCCCATAGCATCTTCATAACTTCAACTTCAGATTCTGATATGTTATAAATTTGCTTATCCACTTATCATCACCTTCTAGATAATTATTTGTTTTAACTTCATATACAAGTCTACAATTGTCAATAAAAATTGTCAATATTTTTATAATTTGCAAGATTAAATATGATTTACTTACGATTTTTTAAAATGCTTCAATTATGACCAAATACCTAGGCTTAATGATTTTAAATTTCGAAGAATATTTTTTAAAAACTTTTGAATAAAATCTAAATTTCAATAGAGAAATATTAAATTTTCATCTAATATTTTTTAAAAATTATAGTGATATTTTTATAAGTTTTTATATTTAGTTTAAGAAAATTCCCATAAAATTTTACGCAAACTTTCTTATTTCATTTTTTACTTATAAATATATATTACTTACTTTTTGATTTTTTGATTTTATAATGTTTTATTCTATACTACAAACTTATACTCTTATATATTTTAAGTTTAACTACTTAAATAAGCTATAATTTTTCTATCTATTTATAAAACTCAGCTCATATATTCTATCCACTACTTAATTTCATAGTGCTTTATTTACTTCTTATTTCTTTAAATTCGTAAATAACTCTAAAGTATATTTTAACTAACTTAGGAAAATCTTTCTACCATTTTATAAAAGTTTCATTTTTTCTACAAAAAAAGCTAGGTTCTTAGAACCTAGCTCCTAATATAAATATCTATTAGTCTCTTAATTGAATAGTATTTGCTATAAAGTTTGATCCTTTGTAAACTCCAATGATATTTACATAATCTCCCCTGTATAATCTACTAAATCTTATATCATTATATCTTCTATCTAATATCTTAGTATCATCATCAATATATACTCTAACAACTTCTTTATCATTACCTGATATGTTAGATAATCTAATATCTAAATAGTCATCTCTAGTATCTATTGTTTCAATTTTACCAACTAAACTATTTTCCATAGTTAAAGTGTTTACATATGCTTCTTTTATATCTGTTCTACCTTCAACATACAACTCAACTTCATAACCCGGATTTGCAGGTAAAGTTTTAGATGATTTACCATCAACCTTTATATAGGCTCCTGGTAAAACTTCAAATATTTCCTCTTTATTTTCGCCTTTTAATCTAACCTTAACCTTTGGATTTTCACCAATCTTATTAGTTAATTCTATTACATAACCAGTTAATTTTTCAGATACTACATCTGCATCTACAGTTTCAGCTAGATACATAGATTCTTTTAGGTCATATTTTGCAGTTATAACAACCTTATCCGTTTCTCTAAGGTTATCATGTCTAGCATCATCACCATCTCTTTTTATCTTAGTATCTCTATTTGCAAGTATTTTGTAAGTTTCATTATCATTGCCCTTTATCTTTAATTCAGTTTCAGAGCTTCTAGATTTTTCAACTTTTTCAACTACTCCTGTTACTCTAATCTCTGCCTTATTTGCATTTATATCTGTAGCTTTTCCATTAACTACTTTTACAGTTACTACATCTCCCTTGTTTAAGCCTGAAACTGATGTAGAACTTCCTTGTTTTTTTATTCTAGCATTAGGATCTATATCTAATGTCTTTGTGCTAGTTCTACTTCCATCTTTATATTCTACAGTTATCTTATTTGATGTTTTATCTATAGTTGAGATAACTCCTTCAATTTCTTCTTTTTCAATCTTAGCAGTTACAGAATATAAATCCTTAGTATTACTATCATATTCTATTTTAACTTCTAATCCCTTTGTAAGGTCTGAAGAAGTTCCTCTACTATTATCCATTCTTATATCTGTATCTCTATCAATTATAAAACTTACTTCTTTTCCAGAGCTAGTTTTAACTACTAAAAATTCTCTACCTATCTCTTTTGTAACTCTTTCAACAGTAACATTCATAGTCTCTTTTATTCCTGATTTTTGAATTGTTTCTGAGCCAGTATTATTATTGTTATCTCCAGCACCATTATTAGAATTGTTATCTGTTCCCTTACCATCATCTAGATTTTTTTGTAGAGGATTTTTTATTAGATAATTATTTGCATTATCCATAAGAGTAGCCATAACTTCCCTTTTTAATGCTTGTTTTGGATGGAATTTTCCAGTTCCATCTCCTTTTTTATCTAGTATATCTTCATCTAATAATACTTTTACATATCTTCTGTCTTTTTCGTTTATATCTGTTACATCCTTATAGTCTAAAAATATAACATTCATATTTGTAGCCTTATCTTCAAGACCTATAGCTTTTGCAAGTAGAGTTGTCGCTGCTACTTTTTGTATAGGTTTATGATATATGCTTTGGGCCCTTCTTATATCATTTTCAGTTACCATATCTTGATAAAGTGCCAATGATATAGCTTCTTTTTCCCAAGACTGTGTTATCTTAAGTTCTTTTAATAAGTTACTATATTTTTGTAAAGCTTTTGACTTGTCTTCACTAGTTGGTTTTGTTAGTCTAGAGAAAGCTGCTAAAGCTTCCATAAAAGTCATATTTCCTGTTGGATCAAATTTTCCATCACCTTTACCATTCAAGTAGCCAAGTTTGGCCATGTTTTCTATGTGTGTATATGCCCAGTGTTTTGCTGGAACATCACTAAATCTTACCTTTGCTGCATAAGATGGCATAGAACTCATTAATATAACTGTAGCTAAAATCCCAGATATTCCTTTTTTAAAATTACTCTTAAACTCCACACTATCCCTCCTAGTATTAATTTTTTATTTATTCTCTAGTTTTTTTCTGGAGGCTGCTTCTATAAAATCTCTAAATAATGGATGCGCATTAATTGGTCTTGATTTAAATTCAGCATGGAATAATCCTGCTACAAACCAAGGATGATCTTTTAACTCTACAATCTCAATAATACCATCATTTGATTCTCCAGATACTATTAGTCCTTTTTCTTCTAATTGATTCCTATATTCTGTGTTTATTTCATATCTATTTCTATGTCTTTCAGATATCTTTTCTTCTTTATAAGCATCAAATGTCTTAGTTCCTTCTTTAATATTAATTGGATAAGCACCAATTCTCATTTCTGGTTTATTATCAGGACCATTATTATTAGTACCCACTACAACTAATTTCTCTGCATTAGGATTTATTTCAACACTATCTGCCTTATCTAATCCTACCACATTTCGCATGAATTCTACAACTGCCATTTGCATACCCATACCAAGACCTAGGAAGGGAATACCCTCTTTTCTAGCATACTCAATCCCAGTTACTAACCCGTCTATACCCCTCTCACCAAAGGCTGATGGTACTATGATTCCGTCATAGTTTTGTAACACACTCTTAACATTTGAAGTTGTTATTTCTTCTGAATGTATCCAATCTATTTCTAGTTCAACTTGGTTAGCTATTGCTCCATGCTCTAAAGCTTCTGCTACAGATAAATATGCATCCTTAAGTTCTACATATTTTCCAATTAAAGCTACCTTAATACTAGCCTTAGGGTTATTTATTATATCTACTATCTTTCTCCAACCACTTAAATCTGCTGGTCTTTCAGCATCTAGTCCCAAATGTTCTAAAACTAGTTCTGATAAATTATTTTCTTCAAGCATAACTGGTAATTCATATATACTAGCTACATCTCTATTTTCTATAACTTCTTCTGGTTTTAAATCGCAGAATAATGCTATTTTTTCTTTTAAACTATCACTTATAGGTTGTTCTGTTCTACAAACTAAAATATCTGGTTGTATACCTAAGCTTCTAAGTTCTTTAACACTATGTTGTGTTGGCTTAGTCTTAAGTTCTCCAGCTTTTTCTAAGAATGGAACTAGAGTCATGTGTATATACATAACATTTTCTCTTCCAACCTCATATTTTATTTGTCTTATAGCTTCTAAAAATGGTAGTGACTCAATGTCTCCTACAGTTCCACCGATTTCCGTTAATACTATATCTACATCATTTTCCTTTGAAGATAAAAGCATTCTTTCTTTTATTTCATTTGTTATATGTGGTATAACTTGTACTGTTCCCCCGTTATATGCCCCACTTCTTTCATTATTAAGTACATGCCAATAAATTTTCCCAGCTGACACACTACAGTTTTTATCTAGGCTAGTGTCAATAAACCTTTCATAATGACCTAGGTCTAAATCTGTTTCTGCTCCATCATCTGTTACGAAAACTTCTCCATGTTGGTATGGACTCATTATGCCTGGGTCTACATTTAAATATGGATCGAACTTTTGCGTCATTACCTTAAATCCCCTGCTTTTTAACAATTGACCTAAACAAGCTGCCGTAATTCCCTTTCCCAAAGATGATACAACGCCACCAGTTACAAAAATATATTTAGTATTCACAATGTTACCCTCCTATTTATCTCTTCCACTATTTTAACTTTATAAGTCTATATTAATTTATATATAAAGTCAATTTCTAAATCCCAAAGAATATTATACTATATTTCAAAACACTTTATTAGTCTTTATGGCTAATCTTTTACAAGTCTTTTTATTATTGACAATAGTAAGTACAATATTGCGAAAAATTAACATTCTCTTTTCATCCGACTTTTTTCCAGTAGTTTTTGGACCATTTACCCCTTTTAAATGTTGCAGTTCTTAATATATATACGAGTTGTCCTATTTTCTTAGCCCTTATATTTTAGCCACTTTCTCCAAGTTTTTATCTTCTGAAAAATTTGACAGTAATAACATACTTGATTATACTATTATCAAACAGTTAATTTACAATTTTAATCTTATAGATCGGATCGTTCAAAGATTATGAAAGGGGTAGAAAAATGAATATTACTAGAGAGGCAGACTACGCCATTAGAGTAATTGCTAACCTTTCTTTGGCAGAAGAAGGAGAGAGAGTTAGTGCTAGTACCATAGCAGAAGAAGAAACTATACCACAACAGTTTCTTTTAAAAATCCTTAGAAAACTTAGGAAAAAAGGACTAATTAAATCCTTTATGGGCGTTAATGGGGGATACTTATTAAATACTAAACCAGAAAATATAACTTTTAGAGATGTTATAGAAGCTATTGATGGACCTATTTACATTAATGCATGTTTATATGATAGAACTGAATGTAACAGATATCCTATAAACTGTATAGTTCATAAAAGACTTAAAACTGTTCAACTTAATTTGGTTCAAAATTTAGAGGCTATTAACTTCAAAAATTTATTTGAAACAGCAGACTCTAATCCAGTTCCAGACTGTATTAATTTAGAAGAAATCCTAAATGCATAAATAGAGATAAAAATCACCTTATTTTAACAAATTATGGTGATTTTTTTATTTAATCTTTTTAGCTTTATATGATACTATAGAAGATACTATACAGACAAAGTAATACTTTTTAATGGAGGGATTCATATGAACATTAATGTTAGGTCGGGGAATTGCGATTCAGCTGATAAAGTTCTCCAAGACTTTATATCTAATATAAATTATGAAACTGCTCACCATAGGATAAAGACACAAGATATTAAATGCGGTTTCGGACTACAAGGTGTTTGTTGTAGACTATGTGCCAATGGCCCATGTAGAATAACACCAAACTCACCCAAGGGTGTATGTGGTGCAACACCAGACCAAATGGTTGCTAGAAATTTCATTCGGTCAGTAGCTGCTGGTAGTGCTTCTTATATACACGTTCTTGAAAATTCTCTTTGGGCCTTAAAATCCTTAGGGGAAAAACAACTCGACATCAAAGGAATACAAACTTTAAATAATCTTGCCTCTTCTTTGGGAATAGAAGAAAATGACACTCACAAAAAAGCTATTATCTTAGCTGATTTTTTACTCGATGATTTATACAAACCAAGCTTCAAAAAAATGGAAGCTATTAATATACTTGGATATACTCCAAGACTAAACAATTGGAAAGCATTAGACATTATGCCTGGAGGGGCAAAATCGGAAGTTTTTGATGCCCTGGTAAAATCCTCTACAAATCTAAACACAGATCCTACAAACATGCTACTACACTCACTTTCTCTAGGAATTTCAACAGGTTTTTACGGTTTAACACTTACAAACTTAATAAACGATATCATAATGGGTGAACCAAGACTTAAAATTTCATCTGTAGGTATGAAAACTATAGACCCTGACTATATAAATATTATGGTTACAGGACATCAACATGCCCTTCACAAAGGACTAGAAGATATCATTAATTCTGAATCAGTAAAAACTCTATCTGATCAGCTTAATGTTAAAGGTATAAGAATAGTTGGTTCTACTTGTGTAGGACAAGATATGCAACTTCGTGCAAAAGACTTAGATGGAGTATTTTCTGGCCAGGCTGGAAATAATTTTACTACTGAAGCCATTCTAGCAACAGGTGCCATAGACTTAGTTGTATCAGAATTTAACTGTACTCTACCAGGTATAGAACCTATAGCCAAAGATTTAAACATAAAACTTATTGCCACAGATGAACTGGCTAAAAAAGAATCTGCTGACCTTTTGGCAGTAACTCCTGAAAATGCAGAAACTGTGGCTAAGGCTCTTGTAAAAGAAGCCATAACTAGTTATACACTAAGGAGAAATAAGGTAAAGATTAATATACCAGAAAATCATGGTAGCGATAATGCTTTAACTGGTGTTTCAGAAGGTACTTTGAAAGAATTTTTAGGTGGCAATTATCAGCCCCTTATAAACTTGATTGCTTCTGGGCAAATAAAGGGCATTGTTGGTATTGTTGGTTGCTCAAATTTAGTATCTGGTGGTCATGATGTTTTTACTGTAGAACTTGCAAAAAAACTAATCGCTAAGGATATACTTGTTCTATCAGCTGGATGTACCAGTGGTGGACTTAGTAATGTAGGCCTTACTTCTTTAGAAGCATCTCAACTTGCAGGACCAAACTTAAGAAAGATTTGCGAGGAATTAAACATACCTCCTGTTCTAAATTTTGGACCATGCCTTGCAATTGGTAGATTGGAACTTGTTGCTGTAGAACTTGCAAAAGCCTTAGATGTTGATTTACCACAATTACCCCTTATAATATCTGCACCTCAATGGCTTGAAGAACAAGCCATAGCAGATGGTATGTATGCACTTTCTTTAGGACTTCCACTTCATGTAGCTAAGCCTTTATTTATAACTGGTGGTCCTGCTGTTACAAAACTTGTAACTGAAGATCTTTTAAATATAACAGGTGGCCACTTAATTATGAATGAAGATGTGGATACAACTGTATCAACTTTTGACGAAATCATCATGGCTAAGCGTTATTCTTTAGGTATTTAGGAGTGAACTATGACTATGAAAACTGAAAAAAACAAGGAAACTATAAAAAAAATAATGGTAGATGAATCTAAGTGTCAAGGTTGTTATAACTGTACTTTCGCCTGCATAGCAGTCCATGAAAATAAGGGCAAAAATATCTATAAGGTTGATACTCACAATAAAAACTTTAATAGTAGAAATGTTATAACCATAAATGAAGATGGTAGACCTACACCTATGGTGTGTAGACATTGTGATATGCCAGAGTGTGTTCTTACCTGCATTAGTGGAGCCATGACAAAGGATGAAGAAACTGGTATTGTAAAACATAATCTAAAAAAATGTGCATCTTGTTTTATGTGTGTTATGTCTTGTCCTTATGGGGTTTTAAAACCTGATAATAAGACTGGAAAGATAATAATAAAGTGTGATATGTGTGAAGGAGAAGATATGCCTGCCTGTGTTAAAAGTTGCCCAACTGGCGCCTTATATATAAAGGAGGTTGAAAAAATATGAAATATCTAATCCTGGGAG
The DNA here is from genome assembly GCA_946402705.1 of uncultured Tissierellia bacterium. Taxonomy (GTDB): domain Bacteria; phylum Bacillota; class Clostridia; order Tissierellales; family Tissierellaceae; genus CAMIXG01. The sequence goes on from CAMIXG010000012.1 coordinate 10,023, forward strand.
CCAGTGCAGCAGGACTTAATGCTGCTAAAACTCTCAGAAAACTTGATGAGTCAGCTATTATAACTGTAGTTTCTCAAAATACTATGATATATTCTAAATCTCTACTCCACCTTTTTATAACTGGTGAAAGAAATCTTCATGCACTTAGTTTTGTAGAACCTGATTTTTTCGAACAAAATGATATAAACTGGGTAAATGGTGTATCTGCCGTTGGTGTTAATACCTATAGGAAAGAGGTTAATCTTAGCAACAACCTAATAGAAACTTATGATAAGTTACTGATTGCTACTGGTTCGACTTCCCTATTTCCACCAAATCTGGATTATATACAGGATGCTAAAAATGTGTATAGCCTAGAAAATTTAACAGATGCTATCTTAATTAGAGACAAGATTTCAAAGTCTAAATCTATAACTTTTATTGGTGGTGGCTTAGTATGTTTGGACATAGTATCTAAACTTTTATACAGAGGTTTTCATATAAATATAATTGAATATGGAAATAATATTATGTCTTTTCAATTAAATCAAGAAGCTGCAGAACCTTATCAAAAGGCTGTAATAGATGATGGTGCCAGTCTTTATACCAATGCAATAGTGGTTAGTGCTGGAATGATTGGTGATGAAATAACAAGTTTAACCCTAAATAATGGAGAAAAAATAAATACAGATATGGTAATAGTATCTTCCGGTATATCTCCAAACTCTGACTTTCTTGAAGGTTCAGATATTAGAAGAGATTGTGGTTTAGTTGAAATAAAAGGTCAAAAATTGAGAAAGGGAGTCTTAGTAAATAAAAAATGTGAGACTAATATTCCAGATATATATGCTGCTGGAGATGTTTGTGCGGAAAAACTTCCCCTTTGGCCAATAGCTGTTAAACAAGGAATTGTTGCTGCCTATAACATGGCTCTTAAAGACAAGGAAATGAGATCTGTTTATGGTCTTAAAAATCCAATCTCTTATTTCGGAATTAACACCATATCTATAGGCGATCCCAATGTAAGTGGTCCAAACATTGAAACCATAGACTATAGAGATGATTTACACGGTGTTTACAAACATGCCCTAGTAGAAAACGGGAAATATATAAGAAGTATTATACTTCAAGGTGAAATACAAGGTGCTGGAATATTTGAAAGACTCATAGAAGACGAGATGGATATATCTGGTGTAAACAAGTATTTATTTGACTTTACCTTTGATGATTTTTTTGAATTAGATGATAGGGGCCAGATAATATATTCCAATAAAAATGCAATATAAAAGAGTGGATTAATCCACTCTTTTTTGTTCACAATTTTCAATTCTAGTAAAATTTGATATATAAAAAACGAAAAAGGACCACGGCTAGTAGTCCTTCTTTTATAGTTATAAGGTCATTCTCATGTGAAATATCACTTTCTAAATACATAATATCACTTAGTGCCTATATAGTCAATATATTTATTCTTTTTTTCTAACTTCATAATATTTAGAATAATGCTTAATTTTAAGCCTTTTCAGCATATTCTTTGTTTACAAATAAAGCCAGTAAAACACCTATAGTAGTAATTATAATATTTAATAGAACTACCTTGATGGGACCTGTATCTCCAAAGGAATTTGTAAGTTTTCCAGCTATTGAAAGAACTATATAACTTCCTATACTTGAAGCTATCATAACTATTGATGTTATCTTGCCCTTATTTTCCTTATACATAGCATTTGCAGTAGATGTTACAAGTTGAAGAACTCCTCCAGCTGCAAAAAATCCTATTAAAAATCCTGCAAGTTTTACCATGGCTGCATTTCTAACAAAATATACTAACACTAGTGTTAATAGAGATATGAATGGATATATAACTAAAACTTGTACTGGCTTAAATTTTCTAAGCATAATAAATGATGAAAATAAAATAGCACAAACTGTACCAACAGCATATAATGACTGTATCTTACTTGGATTGCTTACCCCATATAATAAACCTAACTCCTGATTACAATTAAGCCATAACTGGAAAGTAGCTGTTGTAGTAAAACCTAGTAAAATAAGTGCTATACTTCCCCTATCAAATTTCATCTTGCTTTGACTTCTACTAAGTCCTGCACTTGTACTCTTTGGAAATTTAAGTGTTAAAATTAATAATCCATCAGCTACAAGTAAAATAGCTGCTAAGTAAAATAAAGTCCTATAGGACAAGCTATTATTAGCAACATATCCTATCCCAAAAGGTAGAATAAATTGTCCAAGAGACATTGAAAACTTAGTAAACATACTCGCTATGTCTCCCTTATCTTCAAAAATTTCAAGTACTGATGGAATTACTGATGTATCTAAAAATGAATTTGCTGCCCCACCTATTATTGCAAATACATAAGCTATCATTACTGAACTGGATTGCGCTATTCCAAAAAAATATAAAATATACATAAATATACCGAAAATAGCTGTTATTTTTCTTCCATATTTATCTGACATTGGTCCTGCAAATGGTAGTGCAACAAGCCTACCTATACCAAATACTGACGATACTTGAAGAACTAAACCTATGTTTCCACCCCAATTATTTGCAAATTCCTGCTTATATTGAGCTAGTATAGAAACTCCTATTCCATGTATAAAGTATGTAAAATACAATGCTATGGCTGTTATTATTAAACTTTTCTTTCTTGATTCTGTCATTTTCTTCCCCCTTATTTATATAGCATATTTATTATAACTGTATATACCATAATTTGAAACTAATTTTTATAGTTTTTTCTAAGTCTTTTAATAGCCCTCTCCTTAGTATTAACTATAGTTCTATAGGACAGGGATAATTTTTTGGCTATTTCAACCATTGATATATTATTTATAAAGTAAAAATCCACTATTTGTTTTTCCCTAAAACTTAGCTTCTCATATGCCTTATATAAGGCTAAATTTTCTTCCATCTTAAAAATCTTCTCAAAATCTTCATCCTCACAACTTAGTAGCTCCAATCTTTCTGCTTCACCTTCTTCATTATTAATCTTCTCATTTAAACTAATAATTTTCACCTTATCATACTTAGCTAAATACATAAACCTAAGTTTCAGCTGAACATAGGCAATAAATGGAACCTTTCTACTAGTATCAAAGGAGTCTATCGCTAATAAAATCTCAACAATTCCGTCCTGATACATATCCAAATAAGCCTCCCTATAGTTATTATATTTCTTAATGCTTGAAACTAATAGGGGATGAAGTTTTCTAATTATAACTTCTTTGCTAGACTTACTACCGTCTTTAGCCTCTAATACCAACTTGTCCAGGCATAATTTTTCCATACTGCCACCTCCAACTAAAGCTTAAATATTTTAGCTGGATTTGTATAATTAGGACTTTTAGTCTTTTTACAAGACTTTTTCAAAGTCTAGTTATATAATAGACTTGGGAGTGATTTTATGATCTGTAAAAAATGTAATATAAAAATAAATAGTGATTTAGATAAATGTCCTGTATGTGATGGTGAGTTATCTGATTCCAATGATATACAAGATTTACCTGATGTTGATGAAAATAATAATGGCATGTTTAAACCAAAGTTTCTAATAGTTTTAGCCATTGCCATAGTTTTTATAGTGGTTGTAAAAACTATATTTTTTCCAAATGTTGAAAAGATGCCTAAATATAAAATGGATTATGGAATGGAAGTACAAAGCCTTTCCAAAAAATAAGATAAGATACTTAAAAGCAAAAAATAATGAGGATAGTCCTCATTATTTTTCTGCTTTTTATAGTTAAACTAGTCTATATTATTTTCCTCTTCAAAATAATTATCTTCTACTTCCTCTGACTCCTGAACTAATTCCTCTTCTATATAATCCACATTATCAAAAGTCTCTATAACTTCTTCAAATTCTCCATCCACTACCATTTCGTAGCTCTTTTCGTCTATGGTTACTTCTGACATAAGTGCCTCTAATTTTTCGCCACTTTCTTTACTTGAACCCATCTCTCCATTTATATCATGAATAGACTCTACCATAGTCATATTTTTCTCTGCTATTACTACTGTTGCCTTAGTAGACTCTTCTATAGTAAGAACTATATCTCTCATAGATTGGTTTATACTTCCTACATTTTCTTCTATTGCTGTTGATCTTTTTACTATTTCCTGTACAGAGTTATTTAAACTAACTCCATTTTTCCTAGACTCAACACTATCCTTTACAAAACTGTCATAATCTTTCATAACATTTTCTTCCATTAGATTTACTAAGTCCTTAGTATCTCTTACAAGTCTTAAAATAGAGTCTGATATTAACCCTGTTATAACCTTGATTTGATCTGCAGCCTCATTTGAGTCTTCTGCAAGTTTTCTTATTTCCCTTGCTACTATTTCAAATCCTCGTCCTGCTTCTCCTGCCCTAGCTGCCTCTATAGCTGCATTAAGAGATAATAGGGTAGTTTGATCTGCTATAGCTGTTATAGAATCTGTAAGCATACCTATTTTTTCTACCTCTTTTGCAGATTCTATAGCCTCTTCTATATTATCCTTGGCTACTGTATATTTTTTTCTAGTATGTTCCCTAGATTTTACAAAGGTTTCATTACTAACTTCCGAATGATCCTTTATACCATTAGATATATCATCTATAACACTAACTATTCTAGTAAACTCATTTATTGATTCATATATACTATCTACTGATCCAATTATTGTTTCAGTTGTAGCAGATGTTTCTTCCATACCTGCTGATAATTCTTGTGTTATGGCAGATGTTTCTTCTCCTTGAATATTTAACTTTTCTAGGTTATCCATAGTAACTGCATATACTTGGTTATTTACATCTACTGCTTCCTTCATATTTATCATAAATATCTTTAACTTATCTATTATTACAGCAAAAGCCTTACTCATATCACCAATTTCATCTTTTCTCTCAAAATACTCCTCTGGTATTTCTACATCTAAATTGAGTTCTCCTATCTCCTTTAAAATCTTAACAGATTCATTGATAGGTTTTGATATTGAATTTGATATTATTCCAGCCACTGCTAATGATGCTGCCATTATAACTCCCATCACTACAAAAGTTATTAATATAGTTTGATTTAAAGCTCCTGCCATTACCTTTGGCATTACTGTTACACCCATATACCAATCTGCTTCTGCTACATGAGCAAAATAGAAGTATCTATCCATTCCATCTATAGCTGATGGTATCTTTCTATCCTTTAGATTGATGTCTTCATTTAACATGATATCTGTTATGCCTTCACCATTTGTATCTACTATATTTACAAATTTACCATTATCTGGCTTAAAGTCTTCATAGGAATGTGCTAAGAAATCTCCATTTCCATTGATAATAAAACCTTCATAGCCCTCTCCTATATCTATAGATTCTATAGTTGTCAATAATCTGTCTATTAAGATGTCTGCACCAAAAACTCCTTGCTCCCCTGATTTAGTGGTAAAAGGTTTAGATATAGTAACTATAAGCTTGTTGTACTGCATATCCATGTAAGGATCTGATATATAATATCCCTTTGCTTTTTTACCATTGACATACCAATCTCTACCAGTTAAATCAGCCTTTGCCATTGTCAAATCATGACATATAAACTGTTTATTATCCATCTGAGCATAGTAGTCTAATACATTTTCATTTTTACTAACCATATCCTTCATATATGCTCTAGCATAGTCTAGGTCTTTCAAAGTATCGTTATAAACAATATCATCGACCATTTGTCCAATTTTAAACTTTTCTTGGCCTATCCACTTATTCATATGCCCTGCTGCATTTTCAGCTGTCAGTTGAATACGTCCATCCAATTCTTTTTCAAAATTCTTTATTGAAAAAGCATAGTTTACAAATGATAATACAATTGCTATAACTATGGCAACTGTCGCCATAGCTGTCATTATTCTGCCTTTTAATCTCATTGTCAACTCTCCTTAATAACATTTTTATCACATTAATAATATCATATTTTACAGCCTTTTCCTAACTGTTTTGTAACCCATCATCAGATTTTTTGACTAAATTCACAAGATTTTCTAAATCCCTTGCCACGCTTTCATTATTCTCCACTTCCAGCATTATATTATTTATAGAGTTTACCATATTCATATTTTCTTCTGCTATATCAACTGTTGCCTTAGTAGAGTCCTCTATCGTAAAAGTTATCTCCCTAATGGCACTTGCTATCTTACTTGCATTGTCTTTTATATTATTTGATTTATCAAGGATATTATCAACTGAAGTATTTAGTACCTGGCCATTTGCCTTAGTCTTGTCATTTTCTATTATAAATTTGTCATAATCTTTCATAACACTATTTTCTACCAAATTTATCAATTCCTTGGTATCATTTACAAGCTTTCCAATTGCATTTGATATAAGAGTAGTGATTTCCTTGATTTCCACTGCTGCCTTATTAGAATCCTCTGCCAAAATCCTTATTTCACTAGCAACTACTTCAAATCCTCGTCCTGCTTCTCCTGCCCTAGCCGCTTCTATGGCTGCATTTAGAGATAATAGTGTTGTTTGCCCTGCTATGCCTGTTATTACCTCTGATAGCATATTGATTTTTTCTACATTTTTAGCAGATTTTATGGCATCTTCTATATTATCCTTAGCTTCTGTATATTTTTCTACAGATGTATTCTTAGCTTTTATAAATTCTTCTGATATCTCAACTGAATGGGTTTGCATATCATTTGATATGTGAGATACTCCCTCCACTACCTTTGTAAATTCTGTAACTAAAGCATATATTTCCTCTATAGAACCTAATATTGTCTCTGAGGTAGCTGCAGTTTCTTCCATACCTGCTGATAATTCTTCTGTTGTAGCAGAAGTTTTTTCACCTAAATTAAATAAAAGTTCTACATTTTCCTTTGTTCCCATACAGATGTTATTATTTCTATCTATTGATTCTTTTAAACTATCTACAAAAAGCTCTAATTTTTCTATAATATTATTGAAGGCATATGCCATTTCCCCAATTTCATCCTTCCTCTTCAAAGAGCTTTCAGATACATTCACCGTAAGATCTAAATCTGCTAGACCATTTAATATATTTACTGAGTTTTCTATTGGTCTGGATATATATTTAGAGATAAAATTAGATATAAGTACTGATATGATTATTATTAAAAAAGTTGCTACAAGAGTTGCATATATCGTCCTATTTAAAACCTCATCTATATAATCATCATCTATTCCATATCCCATTTGCCAGCCTGTATCACCTATAGTTGATAGGAAATAATATCTGGATAAACCATCTTCTGTCTTTATCTTTCTATCTGATATCTTTACTTCTGTATTTGGTAAAATATCATCTAATTCACCATTATAAGCATCTCTCTTATTTATAGATTTTTTGCCTGTTGGGTTATATTCTGTCTGAGTATGAGTTACAAAATCTCCCTTAGCATCTAGGATAAAAAGGTTATCAGTTCCTTCTATACTCTCTGATTTTACAACTTGTATAAGTTCTTCTATAAGTATATCTGCAGCCAAAACTCCCTTTGTTCCATCTCTTGCTATAATTGGTCTTGCCATAGTAACAACCATTTTATTAAAGTCTGAATCTAAATATGGCTGACCTATATAAACTCCCTTTGTAGTTTTTCCCTTTAAAAACCAATCTGCTGTGCTGTGATCTACCTTTTCTAGCTCTAAGTTCTGAGCTATAATCGGCTCATTTTGCATTTTTATATAATATTCTAAAACTGATTTGTTTTCTTCTGTAGTTTTTTTTAAGTATTTTCTAACACTTTCCCTGTCTTTTAAGTCTTCAAAATAAGTAATATCATTGCCTATTTGAGTTAAGCTTCTTTCTTCTAAAACTATCCATTTATCTATATCCTTAGCTAATTTTTCAGTTTGTTTTTGCATACTCCTATTAAATTCTGATTTAAACTTGCTCAGTGAAAAAGTATAATTTATCCCTGATAATAAAATTATTATTGCTATAGCTATTGATACCATAGATAGTGAAATTTTTCCTCTTAGTTTCAATGTCATCTCTCCTCGGTTAAAAAATTATAAAAGCTCTCCTTAGAGAGCTTTTCCTACGATATTTTTACAAGCTTGACTAGTTCTTCAAGCCTTCCTACCATTTCTTGCCCTTTTGTCATTTCCATGCTCATATTGTGCATGCCTTCTAGTATGTTCATATTTTTTTCTGCTATATCAGCTGTAGCCTCTGTGGACTCTTCCATTGTCATTCCTATTTCATTCATAGCACTTGTTATATTAGATATATTGGATTCTATATCATTAGCCTTAGCTAAAATTTCCTTCATGGATGTATTTAAAGTCTTAGTATCTTCTATATCATCATAGCTACTTTGGACAAAATCGTCATAGTCTTTCATAACATTCTCTTCCATTATTTCTATTAAATCATGTGAGTCTTTTACCAATCTTTCTATTGAGCTTGATATAATTTCTGCGATATTGTTTATCTTATCAGCAGCTTCATTGGAATCTTCTGCTAAAATTCTTATCTCCTTAGCCACTATTTCAAAACCTCGTCCTGCCTCTCCTGCCCTGGCAGCTTCTATAGCTGCATTAAGAGAAAGCATAGTAGTTTGTGATGCTATGGCTGCTATTGAGTCTGTAAGCTGTCTTATCTGCTCTACCTCTTTTACTGATTCTATAGCCTCTTCCATATTGGATTTAGACACAGTATATCTTTCCTTTGTTTGCCTTTGAGAATTTATAAATTTTTTATTTGATTCTTCTGATTCTCTTCCTATATTTCCACATAGTTCTCTCACATCATCTACTATTCCAGTGAAATTACCTACATAGTCAACTATCTCATGTGCCCTTGCCAAAATATCTTCAGAAGTAGCAGTAGTTTCCTCCATACCTGCTGAAAGTTCCTCTGTAGTGGCAGAAGTTTCTTCTCCATATTCACAGAGCTGTTCTATAATTAAGGCTGCTTCTACACAAATCTTATTGTTTTCATTGATAGTTTCAGTCATTTCAGACATAAATAGTTTTAGTTTATCAATTATATTGTAAAAAGCTCTGGACATATTTCCTAACTCATCATCTCTATTTAAATAGTCTTGATTTATTTTCACTCTCAAATCTAATTCTCCTATACTATTTAAGACTTCTATTGAGTCTTCTATAGGTTTAGATATAGACCTAGAAATAATATATGATATCCCTATAACCAGTATCAATATCCCCAAAGTTGTAAAACCAGTAGTTTTAATTGTATTATTAAGTGGTGCTAAAACTACCTTTTCAGACATGGCTATACCTATTATCCAGGCAGATTCTTCTATATCTGAAAAATAATAATATCTCAAATATTTATCTGCTGGGCACATAGTCTTTCTATCTTTTAGTTTTATACCATCTGACTCCTCTGAAATCAACTGCTCTATTTTTTCTCCATAAATTTCCTTCATATTAAAAAACTTGTCTTCCTTGGGCTTATATTCTTCAAATTTATGTACCAAGATATTTCCATTATTATTTAATAAAAAGGCATTAGAATCTTCTGGTAGTTCTAAATCCTGTACTATTTTAAATAGTTTATCAACCAAAATATCTGCTCCAAATACACCCTTTTCTCCTGACTTACTTACAAATGGTTTAGAAAATGTAACTACCATAGTCTTAAACTCCATATCCATATATGGTTCTGATATATAAAAATCCTTTGCTTCTTTCCCCTTTATGTACCACTCTCTAGTGGTAAAATCTAAATTGGACATCTCTAAATTTGGACTTACAAATGGTCTATTCTCCATTTGTACATAATAATCCAATATTATCTCATTTGATGATCCTATACTTTTCAGATATTCCCTTAAAATATCATCATTTTTTGTGGCATCTAAATACACCATATCCTTTACTATCTGATCTACTTTTGACTTTTCTTCTCCAATCCATTTATCCATAGTTTTTGCTATGTTATCTGCATCAGTTTGTATCCTAGTATTGAGTTCCTTTTCCAAACTTTTCATTGTACTAAAATAATTCATTAAAGATAATACCAAAATTATGATTATAGCTACGGTTGTCATTGATGTTAAGATTTTCCCTCTTAATTTCATATGCTATCCCCCTTTAATTAATGCCACCATACAATATGATAATAACATATTTATTACAGTTTTTATACAATTTGTTACATCCTGTTACATTTTTCTTGAATTTTAGAAAAATTTTATATAGTTTCTATTAATTCTATATTGAGAAAGAAGAGTTTTATAAAATAGGCAAATCTAGGAGTGAAAGAGTTTTTCTTTCACTCTTAAGCAAGATTTTATATACCTATATATTTACGGAGTCTACAAGCTTTTCCATCTCTGATGTATTTTCATTACTACTCTCCATACCTAGATTTATATCGTGTATAAAGCCTACCATACTAACATTTTTATCTGCTATTTGAACCGTTGCAGTTGTGGTTTCTTCTATGGTAGCAGTTATTTGTTGAATAGAAACTGTTATTCCCTCTGCATTATTTTCTATCTCAACTGATTTCTTACTTATTTCATCCACTGCCTTATCTAGCTTTATTCCCCCATCTCTAATAGATATACTCTCATCTACAAACCTATCATAATCTCCCATAACATTATCTTCCATAAGAGCTATAAGCTCCTTAGTATCTTTAACCAGTCTAACTATAGAGCTTGATATAACTCCAGTAATATCCTTTATTTTAACTGCTGCCTCATTTGAATCTTCAGCTAAATTTCTTATCTCCTTAGCTACTATTTCGAACCCGCGACCAGCTTCTCCTGCCCTAGCTGCTTCTATGGCTGCATTTAAAGATAACAAGGTAGTCTGATCTGCTATATCTGTTATGGAATCTGTAAGCAGACTTATCTTATCCACTTCTTTAGCTGATTCTATAGCTTCTTCTATATTGGTTTTTGCCTTAGTGTATTTGCTCTTCGAGTTTTCTCTAGCCTTTATAAACTCTGTAGCTGAACTATTTGCATGTTCTTTCATATCACTAGATACTCTAGAGACTATTTGAACATTTTTAGAAAACTCATTTATAGATTCGTAGATTTCTTCAACTGCTGCCATAACAGTTTGTGATGTAGCAGTTGTTTCTTCCATTCCAGCTGATATTTCTTCTGTCGCAGCAGAGGTTTCCTCTCCCTGTCTTTGTAGTTCTCTTATATTATCCATGGTACTTACATATAGAGTATTATTAGACTGAACCGAACTTACCATCCTATTCATAAATAATTTTAATTTATCAATTATTATATTAAAGGCACATGCCATTTCTCCAATTTCATCCTTCCTAGCTACATATTCTTTTGGGATATTTACTGAAAGATCAAGATTTCCTATGCTATTTAATATCCTTACAGACTCTACAATTGGCTTAGATATAGAACTAGACATCTTCATAGATGTTATAATCACTATTATAAGTAGAGTAATACCTGCTAAACTGCTTATATAGATTGATTTGACTATAGTTTCACTTATAATTTTATCTGACATAGCTATGCCTATTTTCCAACTTGCATCATCTATATTTTTAAAATAATAGTATTTTGAAATACCATCAACAGATGTATTTTTCCTCTCCTTTAAGGCTAGGCTAGAATCATCTTCCCTCAGTATTTTTTCTATTTTTTCACCATATACATCCTTTATATTTACAAACTTGTCTTCTTTTGGTTTTAACTCTTCAATATCATGTGTTAGTATATCCCCATCTTTATTTACTATAAATATATTAGAGCCTTCTCCCAAATCTAAAGTATTTAAGAATTTTAAAATATCATCCATAAGTAAATCTGATGAAAATACACCTGTTATCCCATTTTTATCTTGAAAATATCTTGATATACTTATCATCATCTTGCCTGTATCTTCATTTAAATACGGCTGACTCACATGAAATTCTTTTGTATTTTTATTTTCAACTGCTCCCTTGTACCACTCTTTCTCCTTAAAGCTTCCAGCACAATTCTCATGGGTTAAACTAAAAATTCCTCCCCCATCTACTGCTACATGATAATCAAATACAAGCTCATTATGGTCTAAGCTATCTTTTAAGTAGTCTTTTGCCAAATCCTTTTCTTTTAAAATATCAAAATAAACCATATCTTTTAACACCTTATTAGTCATAACTTTTTGATCTTCTATCCAAATATTGAGCATCTTTGATATGGTCAAGGTTTCTGTCTCTATTCTACTACTCAATTCTTTTTCAAAAGATTTTATTGAGAAAAAATAATTTATAAAGGACATCACTATGATTATGACAATGGCCAAAGATGCCATAGGTGCTAAAATTTTACCTCTAAGTTTCATTTCTACATCTCCTTATTTGTTTTCAGTTGTCAATATTCTGCCTATTATGCCTTTCTCAATTGCCATATAGTTTACTGTTGTTAATATATCTATAAAATATAAGAAAGATATATATCTTTCCTATTATTTTTTAATTTTTATCCACTTTTACCCTGTCCACAAGTCTTTGCATTCCTTCTGCATACTTATGATTTTCATTCATTTCTTTATTTATACTACTCACAGTATCTACCATATCCATATTTTTCTGGGCTATGTTTACTGTTGCCCTTGTAGCTTCTTCAATAGTTCTAGTTATCTCTCCTATAGAGCTTACTATTCCTTCTGCATTTCTTTCAATAGAGCTAGATCTCTCTAAGATATCATTTACAGAATTATTTAATAAGACACCCTCGTCCCTATTATTTAAAGTTTCATCTACAAATTTATCATAGTCCTTCATTATGCTTCCTTCCATCAAGACTATTAAATCCTTTGTATCCTTTACTAATCTAGATATAGATGTCGATATTATATCTGTTATATTCTTTATCTCTACAGCCGCTTCATTTGAGTCCTCTGCAAGTTTTCTTATTTCCTTAGCTACTATCTCAAAACCTCTTCCTGCCTCTCCTGCTCTGGCTGCTTCTATAGCTGCATTTAGAGATAATAAGGTTGTCTGGTCTGCTATATCTGTTATAGAGTTAGTTAAAATACCTATCTTATCAACTTCTTTTGCTGATTCTATAGCTTCCTCTATATTTTCTTTTGCCTTTCCATACTTTCTCTTGGCTATATCTCTTGATTCTCCAAAATCTACTGTTAAGGCATTGGAACTTTCCTTCATATTATCTGATATACCTGATACAGTTTTTACTATTTCTGTAAATTCATTCATGGCACTATAGATTTCTCCAATAGAATTAGATATGGTTTCTGTTGTGGCAGTTGTTTCTTCCATACCTGCTGATAATTCCTGTGTTATAGCTGATGTCTCATCTCCCTGTTCTTGAAGCTCTGCTACATCTCTTACAATAACACCATACATTCTATTATTAACATCTATGGAGTTTACCATCTCCTCCATAAATAACCTTAGTTTTTCTATAATTTTATTAAGAGATAAGGATATCTCTCCAATCTCATCCTTTCGCCTAATATACTTATCTGGCACCTTAACCTTTAGGTCTAAATCTCCAACCCTATCAACTATAGTTACCAAATCTTCAATTGGATCTGCCAAAGATTTTGCTATTATCAAGGATATAAAGATTACTACTATAAAGATTATAATGGCAGATATTCCTGTTATTAGTAGGGTTTGCCCTATAGATTTTGTCGTTACATCATCTAATAGTGCTACTCCAACATACCAGTCAATTTCATTGATTTTAGAAAAATAATAATATTTAGAGTGACCATCTATAGAGGTGTTTTTTCTATTTTCCAAAGACATGTCTTCTTCATGATTATCAATTAAGGATGTTATATCCTCTCCATATATATCCTTTATATTTATAAACTTCCCTCCCTTAGGCTGAAGTTCTTCAATTTGATGTGTCAAATAATTACCATCTGTATCTAATAAAAATACATTAGAACTTTCTCCTAACTCAACATTTTTAGCTATTTTCAAAAGTTCTTCTACTAGTAAATCTGCTCCTAAAACTCCCTTATCTCCATTTTTTGTTCTAAAAGATTTGGATATAGTTACGACCATTTTGTTATAGTCCTTATCTATATAGGGTTTACTAATATGAAAATCTCTTTTTTCCTTGGCTCCCACATACCAATCTTCTTTTGTAACATCTGCCTTATCCAGTTTAGGATCTGGGCTTATAAAATTTCCACCATCCATTAGAACATAGTAATTAATTGCTGTATTACTTTTTCCAACTACATTACCCAAATACCCTCTTAATTCTTCTTCCTGGTCAAAGACATTGAAAAATATCATATCATCAAGAACCTGTTGAGTCATTTGCTTTTGCAGCTGCATCCACTTGTCCAAATAATCTGATACTGTTTTTGTATTCATCTGCATCCTTGTATTTAATTCTTTTTCATAATCCTTTGTGGAAAAAGAATAATTTATAAAGGATAATACTAAAGTTATGATAATTGCTAAAGATGTCATAGGTGCTAGAATTTTCCCTCTTAACTTCATTACAATATTCCTCTCTACACTTATATTTTTATATTTAGTTTTACCTTATGACAGTTTTTTTGACTTATAGCTTTCTTGTGAATTTTCATTTTGATTTTATGATTATGACTGGATTTTAATCCCATATTTATTATTTGTAAAAAATAATTCTTTCTTAGTAGTAGTTATATTATGATATGTAATCTTGATGACATCTTATACTTGTGTTATCTTTATAAAATTTAAAAATTTTACTTATTTACTTTAAAACAACTCTATTTCCATTATAAATTAAAAAAAGGATTTCTCCAAATTTATCTGGAGAAATCCTTTAAGTTTTTATTATTAATCTATCTTGTCTTGTAATTTAACATCTTGCATTAAATGGTCTAATTCATCTGATGTTTCCTTACTTTCATTCATGTTGTCATTTATACTGTGGATAGACTCTACTATATTTATATTCTTTTCAGCTATCATGACTGTAGCCTTTGTAGATTCTTCTATAGTTGTAGCTATCTCTTTAATTGCTTGATTTATAGTTTCAACATCTGACTCCATAGTATTTGCACGTTTTAAAATTTCAGATGCTGATCTACTAAGATCAACTCCACTTTTTCTATTTAAAACACTGTCTTCTACTGTTTTATCATAGTCTTCCATTACATCATCTTCCATAAGACTGATTAAGTCTTTTGCATCTGATACAAGTCTTGTTATTGAACTTGCTATTAAAGTTGTTATTTCTTTAATCTTAACAGCAGCTTCATTAGAATCTTCAGCTAAGTTTCTTATTTCCTTAGCCACTATTTCAAATCCACGACCTGCTTCTCCCGCTCTAGCTGCCTCTATAGCTGCATTAAGTGATAATAATGTGGTTTGATCTGCTATAGCAGTTATTGAATCTGTAAGCATGCCTATTTTTTCTACTTCTTTTGCTGATTCTATAGCTTCCTCTATATTAGTTTTAGCTACAGTATATTTATTTCTTGCAGATTCTCTAGATTGTACAAAATCTGCATTTGATTCTTCAGAGTGATTTTTAATATCCTCTGCCATATTTGTCATTGTACTTATTATTCTTGTAAACTGATTCATTGATTGAGTTATATTATCTACAGATGCCAGAATACTTTCAGTTGTAGCTGTAGTTTCCTCCATACCTGCTGATAACTCCTGTGTTGTAGCTGATGTTTCTTCACCTTGTATACTTAAAACACCTAAGTTTTCCATAGTTTCTCTATAAGTCTGTGCATTTGTTTCTACAGCTACTGCAACTTGACTCATAAATACCTGAAGTTTTGTTATGATTTCCTTGAAAGAGTTTGTCATCTGACCTATCTCATCAGTTCTAGCCAAATACTCTTCCGGTACTTCTACTGTTAAGTCCAAATCTCCAATTCTATCAAGTATAGCAACTGAATCCTTTATAGGATCTGTTATTGATTTAGATACCTTAGATGATATAGCAAATGCTACTAAAAGTATTGCTATTGAAGCTCCTATTGTTGTATAGATTACTCTATCCAAAGTTGCTGTTAATACACTTGATATTACAGCTATACCAACTTTCCAACCAGTTGATTCAACCTCTCCAAAGTAGTAATATTTAGAATTACCATCTTTAGATACTGCTTTTCTTTCTTTTAAGTTCATATCTCCACCTGCTATAGCCTTATCTAACTTATCACCATAAGCATCTTTGATATTTGTAAACTTACCATCTTTAGGTCTATATTCTTCAAACTCATGTGTTATTACATCTCCATCTTTACCTATTAGAAATGCATGAGAACCTTCCTCTAAGTCTACATTAGTTACTACTTTTAATAAATCATCTAGTGCTAAGTCTGCACCAATTACACCCTTTGTGCCATCTTGTGACTTAAACTGTTTAGACATAGTTGCTACCATTTTTCCAGTTTGTATGTCTACATATGGTTTAGTAAGGTAAACACCTTCTGTCTTCATAGCACCTTTATACCAATCTCTATCCATTAAACTATTTTCAGATATACCAGTTAATCCACTTACAAAAGCTCCATTTTCAACCTGTGAATAATAGGCACTAACATTTGGATTATTATTTGTTAAATATTCCATATAGTTTTTTGTTTTTGCATTATCATTGAATATACTTTCATAAGCCATAATCGCTGTGATATCCGTTAATTTTGCCTCTTCTACTCTCGCAAACTTATCTATTTCATCTGCTATAAGATCAGCCTGTAATCTCATTCCATCATCTAGCTCTTCTTCTAATTTTTTTATTGAAAAATTGTAGTTTATAAAAGATAATACTAATATTATTACCATAGCAAGTGACACCATGGAAACTAAAAATTTGCCTCTTAACTTCATTGTCATCTCTCCCTTTTTATTATAGTTTTAATAAACTATACATGTCTTTAAAGTTTAATTTTAATTTCCATTCACTTAGCATCTCTACTTTGTTAAATCTACATTCATAATTTCAGCTGTTTTTTTAATTACCTCATAATCTTCTGATGTAGCTTTCTTAAAGCCATATAATCCAAAAAGTTCTTGAAATATTTTTTTAGCTTCTGGGTCATTTTCAATTCCCTCTAATGTCTCTATAAGTTTTTCCTTAGTTTTCTCATCCATTTCAGATGATACAGTAACAGATATGCCTGGTATCATTTCTGTTTTTGCTATTGTTTGAACTTCATCTTTAGCATTTGGAAACTCTTGTTGATATCTAAGATCAACTGCTTCAAAAGTTGCTATAGCATCCACATCTTTATTTAAAAGCATCTGTAAAGATTTATCATGTCCACCACTATATTCATACTGTATATCCTTTTCTATGTCTATTCCATTTTCTATAAGATATGCACCTGGAAATAAATATCCTGATGTTGAAGAAGGGTCTACAAAGGCGATTTTTTTACCTTTTAAGTCTTTAACATCTGTAATACCACTATCTTTTCTAGTCATAATTACAGAATAATAACCTGCTTCTCCCTTTTCATTTATTGAAGTTAATACAACCTGAGAACCAAACTCCTTATTTGCTAACACATAAGCAAATGGTGGTATAATTCCAAAATCTACTTTTCCTGAGCCTAGTCCTTCCACTACTCCTACATAATTTGAAGCTGTAAACGCTTCTACTGTTGTTCCCATTTTTTCTGTCAAAATCTCTGATAATGGCTCTACAGACTCTATTAACTTATCTCCATCTACTAATGGGACAAATCCCATACTTATAACCTCATCTTTTTTGGAACTTGAACATGATGAAATAAAAACTAAAGTTACACATAATATTAAAATCAAAATACTTTTTTTTCTCATAATTTCCCCCTTAGATTGTAGTATTATCTTTACAATCTAAGCATATAGTATTTTTTTCTAAATTTCAATATTCTAAACAGCTATAATTTGCTAAGTGAGTGATTTAGAGCTAGATTTTTTAACCCTAAATCATGAAAATTTGTTTTAATATTTCATAATTCTAAATTTGTTTGTTTCATAATCTGACTTTATAAATACTAAAAGTTACGATATGTTTTGTAACTATTTACATGCAATATCTACCCCAGATTTTTTATTTTTAATCTAACAAATTTTTGAAGCTTTTTTTCTAGCTTCAAACTCATGTAACCTTTATCGTCACTTATTTTCATTAGTTTAGGTTTTTTATTTAAATACCATTTTTTGTTAAAATGTTACTTGTTTCATTATTTTTTTATTCTTTTTTCTATTTTTATAGGTGTTTAACTTTCTTTTTTAAAGTAAATTCATTTTTTTATATAAATTTATTAATGATTTTATTAAGTTTTTAGATGAAATTATGGTATTTTTATAGTTTTCTAAGTAATTTTAAGTCTTATTTCTTATTTTTTTACATTTTTAAGGTTAAATTGTTTATAACTTTATTTTTGTAATCCATTTTTCATTTGCCTATTTATATCAAAAATAAATCTTATCTAGCCAATATAAAATCCTAACTTTAATTTATAATAATTTTTCAAGCTACTAATTTTCCTACAAAAAAAGAGAACCTAGAGTTCTCTTTCTTGTATTTTTATTTAATTTATATACATTATTTCTTTCATATCTTCCTGAGGATGATTTGGTGTTTCCCAATATAATTCTAGTTTTTCATAAGTATATTTTTTCTCAATTGCATCTTTTATTAAAACTGCACTCTTATCTGCAAGTGCCTCTGCCTCTTCCTTATTAGCATTATCTATTTTCATAAATAACTGTAATTCTATAATTTTCTTATTATCATTCTTATCTACTAAGGCTTTTTGATTTACTATTGTATAGTTTTCATATTCCTTATCTACAAATATCTTATTTACTACTTCCTTTATCTCTCCTGCAACCTTTTCACTTTCCACATAAGTTGTAACTAATGATTTATCTTCTGTTTCCTCTATCTTTAATTTTTCGTCTTCAACATCTTCTTTCTTATCTTGCTTACGACAAGCCACTGATAATAGCGCTAGTCCTAATACAAATATTATATACATGTACTTTTTCATTTTATCCCTCCCCTTAATATCTTATTAAAAAATAAAAAAAATGCAAGTTTCTAAGAATTTCCTAATATAAACTGGGTATAAATTCATGTGATTATATTTAGATTTCAATTCATTATATATTTAATATAATATTTCGAATGAAATCAATTAAAAGGGAGTGATTTTATGACAAAAAATCGTATAGTAGTACTGATTCTTATCTTAAGTATCATAATAGGTTCTTCTCTAAATGCTAATGCGGTATCTAGTGGTTTTCAAGGTGATGTAGAAGGCAGGGAAACAAAAAGTTCTTATTATAAATCCTTTAGATTGTTCTATCCTAATATAGAAAGCTCTTTTCTAAATAGAACTTATGACTTTCATGCTTCCAATATGAATGAGGATACTTCTGTATCTGCAAAAGTCATACTGGGTAATTCAACTATACAATCTGTAGAAGAAAATTCTTTAGAAATGATCTTCATGGTAAATAATCAAACAATAGATTTAGATGATCCTATGTACAATTTCGATTTTAAAGTCTCTACTGATGGAAATATTTTTTCATCTGGAAAATCTGATTTAGAAAAACAGTCTGATGAAACTTATAAATATAAAGATTCCATCAAAGGTTATCAAATTATATTTGAAAACAATCCAAGTCTATTTCATAAAAATATAAGCTACCAAAGTACCCACAAAATAAAACTTGATTTAGATAAGATTACGGAAGCTCAAAGAAGAGGTCAAGAAAAACTACCTGATATTTTAAGTAGTAAAAATATTTATAGTGATGATTTAACAAGAGAATGGGGCCATGACATATACATTATAAATCCAAGCATTTCTGGTACTATTTTTTATGAAAATCTTCCTACGAATGTGGAAAAACCAACTGGTACCAATCTTCTTCCTAAAAGTGATATACAAGTAAATCTAATAGAAAAAACTGACACTGGAAATTTAATTGTCTCAACTGCTAAAACTGATGCAAACGGAAGATTTAAATTTTCAAATATAGATGGTGAACCTTTCAAACTCAAAGATAGTAAAAACGAACTTTTTATTACAATAGATGAAGATGCCTATTCTAGTTGGAGTTTTCATAATAATCTTATAGAAAAACTAGATGAAACTAGTGGCAGTCTTGCCAAAATTACAGACATTAGTAGATATCAAGATGAATTTGAAAATGTTATGAAAAATGTAGAGTGGAGTGACGAATTTAAAACCTTAGAAACAAATGGAGAAAGAGCTAAAAACTTTCAAGTTATCTTAACAGATAAAAGCACCTCAAATTATGGTTCTGTTACAGTAAAGTATTTAGATAAATTTGGAAATGAAATCTCAGATTCTGAAACTTTATCTGGAAAAATTGGTGAATCTTATAAAACAGTTCCTAAAAGCATAAATAATTACAAACTTTTTGGATTAGAGGGTGCTAGTCCCGAAGGCAAATTTAGTAGTCAATCAACTATTGTTAAATATATCTATGAAAAAGAGCCTCTTAGAGGAAGTGTTACAGCACAATATCTAGATGTACATGGAAATTCTATAGCATACTCAGAAAGTTTCTATGGTGAAATAGGCAATAGCTACAATACAAATCGTAAGTCTATTTCCAATTATAGTTTTAAAAAAACTGAGGGTGCAAGCACTTCAGGTGAATTTATAGCTGGAAATTTAATTGTAAAATATATATATGAAAAAGACACAGATACAAAAGATCCAAAGAAACCAGATCCAATAAAGCCAGACCCAATAAAACCACAACCACCTACTAAAGAAAAAGAGATTGGTAAGGTTATAGAACCGAAGGTTGAGTATGAATTAAATAAAGATGACCATTTTGCCTATATCAAGGGTTATCCAGATATTACTGTTCAACCAAACAGCTACATTACCCGTGAAGAAGTGGCTATGGTGATTTATAGACTTATGGAACCTGAATATAGAAATCAGATAAAAACTAGTAGTCACAATTTCATAGATATGACTGATGAAACTTGGTCGACCAAAGCAATTTCAACCCTTACTAAAGGAGATATATTGAAAGGTTATAGTGATGGAAGTTTTAAACCACATGCTAATATGACCAGGGCAGAAATATCAAAAGTTATAGCCAGATTTACTGATACCATGGTTTTAGAAACTCATTTTCCAGATATCTTGGGTCACTGGGCAGAAAATTATATTAATACTCTACAAAAAAATGGTTGGATAGATGGTTATGAAACTGGTGAATTTAAACCTAATGACCTTTTAACAAGGGCTGAATTTGTAACTATTATGAATAATTTCTTAGATAGAAAAGTACACAAGGAAAACACTTTATCGAACCTAAAACAATTTAAAGATTTACCAGAAGAATGGTATTATACACAAATGATTGAAGCCATAAATGGCCATGAGTATGAATTAGATAGGCTCCCTGATGGGACAGAAACTTGGACTAAACTTGTTGACACTAAGTTTCCAGATAAATAATATTAAAATAAAAGGTGAAGTTTTCAAATTTGAAAACTTCACCTTTTATTTATATTTTATAAACTATCCCTTGTAATCTATTTTTTCTATAGACTCACCTTCTGGGTGATTTGGAGAAGTCCAAGTTATTGTAACTTCTTCATATTTTTCTAGTTTATACATTTCTTCAAAAAACTCTTGAGAATATTCTTCCATTAGTTTTTCTGCTTCTTCCTTGTCTTCAACCTTTATATCTAGTCTTAAGTCTAAGATATAAAGTCTATCTGGATCATCAATATCCGTTTGAGGTCTTGCATCAATTAATTCTACATCCTTCATTTTCTTTACTAAATCACTTGTTTCTTCTAAAGCTCTAGATAGTGTTCTAGCTTCTTTTTCCTTATCTGTTAATTCTACCTCATCAACTATTGGTTTTGGATCTTCTATATCTGTTGTTGGTTCTTCCTTATCAGTTTTTTTTCCACAACCAGTCAAGGCAAGTGAACCTGCCACTAGTAATGTCATTCCTAAAACTATTTTCTTTTTCATATTATCTCCCCCATATTCCTAAGTACCTTACTATCTCTCTTCCTATAGAACTTCCGATTTCTTCTAATCTTTCCTCAAAAATTCTATTATCTAAACTACTATCAATAAATCCAACTTCTAATAATATAGCTGACATAGCTGTTTTTTTCAATACAAAAAAATTTGCATTTTTCACACCCCTATTCTTAAATCTAAACTTACTTAAAATTTTTACAAGTTTTTCAGCTAAATCTCGTGTTTTAATTGAAGTAGTTTTATAGACATAAGCTTCAACTCCATTTGCCTTTTCTGGTATAAAGGCATTTCTATGAATGGATACAAATAAATCTACCTTGTAGTAGTTGGCTATCTTACATCTATCTGACAAAGATACATAAATGTCTTTGTTTCTAGTTTCGATTACGATTATACCAAAACTTTCCAAATAACTTGATATTATTTTGCCCAGCCTTATAGTATCTCTAGACTCATAGTTACCCTTATAACTGGCTCCCAAATCATTTCCTCCATGTCCATAATCTAAACAGACTCTATTAATTTCCATATAATCACCTCGATATTTATATGATTTTCCATAAAAAAACTTACCTATTAGATTACAATATGGTTTCATTTTAGTTACTTTGTAGATATTGACTAGTCCTAATGGTATAATTATTAAAAAGGAGGGATATTATGTTTAAAAACAAAACAAATATTAAGAGAATAGTTGCAACATCTTTGGCTTCAGTAGTAATACTTAGCACTGCAGCATTTGCAGCTAGTAAAGTATATACTAAACAAATACCTGCAACTTACGGAAGAATTAAATTCAATTATAATGGAGTAGATGTAACTCAGGACATAGAAAGTAAATATGGTACTCCAGCATTTATCTCAGGAGACCGTTCATACGCTCCAGTTAGAGCTATTGCAGATTTAGTAGGAGTTAATGTTAGATGGGATGCAGCAACTTATACTGCCTACCTAACTAGTAATACTACAAATACTACTTTATTAGAGCAACAAGTAACTATGTTAAAGGCTGAAAATGAAACTTTAAAACAAAAATTAAAAGATGGTGGTTCTTCAGATTCAGATAAGTCTATATCTGATTTAGAAAAACAACTTAGAAAAGACTATGGAACTTATGAAAGAATAGAATTTGATATAAGCTTATCTGGAAACAGCAAAAGAGCTGATCTTAAAATCACTACAAACTTAGGTTCTAGCCGTAATAGAGAAAATTGGAATGACCTATCTGAAAGAGATAGAGAAAGATTCATAGAAAGAATTGTTTCAGATATCCAAAGAGAATACAAAGATTGTGATGTTGATGGATATTTAAGAGATTCTGACTCTAGAGATGATTTATATACTTTTAGAAAAGATGGAAATAGAAGTATTGACTTTAAAACTAAAAGTGGTTCTAGCATGAAAAATGTGGAGAAAAAATTAAACAAAGACCATGATAGAATAGGTGATGTAAGGTATATCGAATATACTGTTAAAGATGATGGTAAGGATAGATACACTATAACTGGTGAAGTAGATTACAGCAAGTATGAAAAAGAATGGAATAGCTTGAAAGATGATAAATTAGAAACTTTCATGGAAGATATTAAATATACTGCTTCTAAGGAAATTGGTGGTAGACCTGAAATAGATGTGGAACTAAAAGATGGTAGAAAAACACTAGCAACTTATTCTAGAAATGATAGATTTAAAAGAGAATATTAAGATAAATAAAAAAACTAGCCTAGGCTAGTTTTTTTATTTCTAAATCTATATATATTTTTTTCTTATAAAATTACTTAATACATCAATAAGAGCCACTGTTACTGCAATTCCAAAGATTAACAGACCAACCACTTCCCAGTTTCTCCAGGCTATGTTTGTAGTAAGTGATGCTCCTATACCTCCAGCTCCTATTATTCCCATTATTGTACTAGTTCTCATATTCGACTCCATCCTATATAAAACTAGGGAAACAAAATTTGGTCTAGTTTCTGGTAAAACTCCATTTTTATAGACTGCTATATTTTCACAACCAGTTACTCTCACACTATTTAAGATATTATCATTTATATTTTCTATGACTTCACTATAGAGTTTAGTAAATACCCCTGTTGTATATACTCCAAGTGCTAAAACTCCTGCTAGGGCTCCTGGTCCCACTCCCCTAAAAAATATAATTGCCATAACAATAGATGGAAAGGTTCTAAGTAGATTTACAAATAATTTTATAACCATAACTACATACTTGTCAGAATTTATGTTATAGGAGGCAAAGTAGGATAGTATCAGCCCAAATACAGTCCCAATTATAGTAGCTAGCATGGCTATATAAACACTTTCCTTTAAACCCTTTATCATCTTTGGCATATAGGAAAAATCCATATGAGCCATTCTAGTTATTATGGTTTTAAACTGTGATAAGCCTAGCATGAGCCTTTCTTTATCTATTCCTATAGATTTATATACCAAATAAATTAAAACGCCTATCAAAGCTATAATCGCAATATTTTTTGATTTCTTATAAAGCTTAAATTCTCTTATATTATTCAGCCTTATATGTGTAGTTTTAAGTTTTTCCCTAATATGTAAACTTATATAATCTATTAAAAATATAGTTATAAGTAAGATTAAGATTAAGGTAGCTAAATTATCATATCTTAGATGATTCAAGTCCCTCCACATTATTTGACCTATACCACCCGCTCCAACAAATCCAAGAACTGTTGCTCCCCTGATGTTTATTTCCAAAACCATAAAAAATATTGCCAAGGATTGCTGCATTATAGTTGGAAGTATACAGTACTTCAACACTTGTAATTTACTAGCCCCAACAGCTATAGTTGAATTCAAAATATTATTAGGTATTCCCTCTATATAATCCTTTAACATTTTTAAAGCTGCTAGGACTGATGTTATTGATAAGGCTAAAATACCTGAAAATTTTCCTATACTAAATACAGTTACTAGTACTGCTGCCCATACGAGTGATGGTATAGTCCTAAAAAATGCAAATATTATATTTAATATCTGCCATATAATTTTATTCGGTGCTGTGTTTTTAGATACCAATATGGATAAAGGTATTGCTATAATTATCCCTATAAGCGATGCTATAATGGCTATTTCTATAGTTTCTAAAAGTTTAGATGATACTTCCATAATATAGCTAGTATTTATGGTTAACATTCTCTTTACTAGATTCATCATATTTGGAATACCTGTAAAAATTCTCACAAAATCAAATTCTACCTTGTAACCCAAAAATACAGTTATAGCTATCAAGACCATAAGTAAAGTATAGGCTTTTACCTTCTTTTTATAGATATATTCTTTCCAAGATTTCATCATCAAGCTCACCTGCACTTCCGTCAAATACTATTTTCCCCTTGTGTAAAGCTACAATTCTAGAACAATACTCCCTTGCAAGATTCACATCATGTATATTTAATACTATAGTCATATTTTTCTTAAAATTTACCATTTTAAAATAGTCCATAACTACCTTTGAAGTTTGTATATCCAGACTTGCAACTGGCTCATCTGCTAAAATTATCTTGGGCTGCTGACAAAGCGCCTTTGCTATAGATACTCTTTGTTTTTGTCCACCAGATAAATTATCTGCCCTTTCAAAGATTTTATCTTCAAGTCCTACATTCTTTAGGGCTTTTTCCGCAAGAGCATATTCACTTTCAGTAAATCTTCCCAGTATTGTATCAAGTTTTGACTTGTATCCAAGTCTTCCCATCAAAACATTTTCCAGCACAGTAGATCTTTCTATTAGATTATAGTCTTGAAATATCATGCCTATCTTTCTTCTTACTCCCCTAAGTTTCTTTTCTTCATAACTAGTTATATCTTCATCATCTATTATAATTTTTCCCGTTTTTGGTTCTACCAGTTTATTTATAGTTTTAAGCAAGCTAGATTTCCCACTTCCACTTGAGCCAATAACCCCTATAAATTCACCTTTTTGTATATTAAGATTAACATTATTCACTGCAAAATATTCTCCGTCATATGATACAGATAGATTTTCTAATTTTATCATCTTATTCTCCTATCATCTTTATTCTATTTTGATTATATCACAGCCCTTAAAGTTTCTTTCTCCTTTTATATTCGTTCAAAAGCTCTTCTCCAGAAAATCCCTCATCTTTTATTTTTTCAAGTAAGGATTTAGAATCATCCTTTAACTCTTCGTAAAAAGGTCTGATTATTATTTCATCATCCTCAAGTATGCATAAAACTTTATTTCTTATCTCTAAGTTTAAAATATACTCTTTGGGTATAATAATATTACCATGATTATCGATTGTCAAAACTTCAGCTTTCATAAAATCACCTCTATATTTTATTATAGCTTGATTTTCTAATTTTTTGAATGATTTGTTGAAATTTTAAAAACTAATTGATATTATGGCTACAATTAGTAGGATATAGTTAAGGAGGTTTTTAAATGAAAAAAACGCTTTCTCTTTTTCTAGCATTTATAATAATATTTTCAAGCTTACAAATCGTAAATGCAGACAATTTGAGACAATCGGCACCAGTAACAGAAACACATATCACTTATGACAGTTTAATCGGACTTAGAGGTAAACCTAATAGGATTGATGAGGAAAACAATCACAAATGGCTAACTTATTTAACTCCCGATTATAAAAATTATGAATTATACTATTTTAAAGATAATGTATTAGAAGATATATATATTTCAAAGACAGAATTATTACCAGAATATAAAATAACAAGTGACATGAAAAGAAATGATGTAGATAAGATTTTAAAAGATTTTAAACCATCTAAAATTACAACACAATATATAATAGGAGAAAATATCTATAATTTCTATTATGATGTGTATGGTCTAAATGACATCTTCGGGCTTGAAATTAGAAGTAAAACTAGTGATACTAGTAAGATTGCCTCTAGTAACAACTTAAGTAGAATCTATGAAAAACAGCTTGTAGATTTAACAAATGTCTTTAGGGCTCAAAATGATAAAAAAATATTACTTCCAATCCAAAAACTGAATACTATGGCTAAGGTCCATTCAGTTGATATGAGAAAGAATAACTACCTAAATGTTATTGATTCTAAAGGAGAGGGAGCAGATATAAGACTTGCAGAATATGATCTTAGATTTAAAAATCTTGGAGAAAATGTTGCAAATGCAAGTAATAATGCTATTGGTTTAAACAAGACTTTCATACAGTCAGAAATCCAAAGAGAAAACATACTTTCTGATGACTATGAAAATATAGGTATGGGAATATGTACAAAAGGTAAAGAACTATATTGTACTCAAATATTTTTAGAAAACTTAAAAGATTAATTGCACAAAAAAAGACCTAAATTTAGGTCTTTTTTTCTATTTCATATAGGGAAAACTACTAACTTCAAAATAGTCTGTATAAATTCCACTAACTCCATTTGGATGTAACTCTTCAAATATATTTAATTCATTTACTGTATGAATATAAACCTTAGTACCAAGAGCTTTCAGTTTTGCTGGAAAATCTCCATAGGCATTATTATAATGCATAGTAACTCCAAATATTTTATTTTTTGATACAAAGTCTAAAATTTCTTCTTCTGTATTTGTAGATTTATATAGGGTTAAGATAATTTTGTCATAGCCCAAAGCCTTAACAGCTTCATATTCTTCAATAGAATATATTTGTGGTATAAATCTTTGTTGTACAGCATAGTGATTCTCACTTATATATTTTAAAATTTCATAATTATTGTCCTTAACATCAGTTATAATAAATGGATCTGGTTTATGTGTAAGCCAATTTGCAACATCTGCTAAATCTAATACTGTTAGATTTTGAAAAGTTTTACTTGTTTTAAATTCTTCATGGCTAAGTACTTTGGGTTCCATACCAAACATTCTAGTAACCATAGATGTCCAGTCATGTATGGCAACAGGTACACCATCACTTGTTAGGTTAAAATCCATCTCTATATATCTAAAACCCTTTGCATAACTATTTTCCAATGCTTGTAGTGAGTTTGTATATTTAAATCCATGTATAGCACCACCTGCATGAGCAACCATCAAAGATATATCCTTTTCCCCTAAGCTATTTGTCATAGCAATCTTATCTGCATAAGAAACATTTGCCATTAAGCTAGTTATTATAAGCCCCATGGCGATAACTCTCTTGTTCATAAAAGCCCTCCTCAATAATTCTCTCTTAAAATACATTATAGCATATAAAGTTTCCCTATATCTTTTATTAAGATATTAGTAATACAAATATAATATTATCATATATTGTATACATAAACGGGAGGATTGCAAATCCTCCCCTACACAATCGTATTTTTATATTCAAAAATCCTATTTACACAAATTATATCTTTTGTAGGGGTGGTGTTGTACACCACCCGATATATTTTTTACATCCAACAAACCTATTTATTCAAATCATATTCTTTGTAGGGGTGGTATTGTATACCACCCAATATTTTTCATATCCAATATACTTTTACACACAAACGGGAGGATTACAGATCCTCCCCTACACAATCACATTTTTACAATCTACAAATCCTATTTGTATAAATCATCTCTTTCGTGGGGGTGGTATTGCATACCACCCAATATTTTGCATATTCGATTTATTTTTATACATAAACAGGAGGATTACAAATCATCCCCTACCAATCATATTTTATATTCAAAATCCTATTTAGACAAACCATCTCTTTTGTAGGGGTGGTGTTGTACACCACCCAATATTTTGCATAATCAATATATTTTATAAATAAACGGGAGGATTGCAAATCCTCCCCTACCAATCACATATTCTATATTCAAAAATCCTATTTATGCAAATCATATTCTTCGTAGGGGTGGTGTTGTACACCACCCGATATATTTTTTATATCCAACAAACCTATTTATGCAAATCATATCCTTCGTAGGGGTGGTGTTGTACACCACCCGATATTTTGCATATTCGATTTATTTTTATACATAAACAGGAGGATTACAAATTCTCCCCTACACAATCATATTTTATATTCAACAAATCCCATTTACACAAACCATCTCTTTCGTAGGGGTGGTATTGCATACCACCCAATATTTTGCATACTCAATATATTTTTATAAATAAAAGGGAGGATTACAAATCCTCCCCTACACAATCATATTTTTATGCACAAAAAGGAGGACCATAAGCCCTCCCCTACCAATTCATACTCTATATTCCATAAAATTTTAATCAATCATACATTTCTATTTTATAAACTCCATATTTATTGCATTAAAATTATTAAAACTTACTGTATCTAAACCCTTTA
This sequence comes from uncultured Tissierellia bacterium, assembly GCA_946402705.1. Taxonomy (GTDB): domain Bacteria; phylum Bacillota; class Clostridia; order Tissierellales; family Tissierellaceae; genus CAMIXG01. Next base: position 39,260 of record CAMIXG010000012.1, read on the forward strand.
CATCAACTTCGAAATACACTATATTACTTGGCATGTATGATTTTAATTTTGATTTATTAGCAAATCCGTTTACATTTTCTCCTATGCCCTTAGATTTAAAATAGGCATTTGAATCATATATAACCTTATTACCATTATAAATCATACCACTATTGTACTTGCCACTAATATATTTATCATCATCTTTTGCCTTGCTGGCACTTCCACTAAATACACCTATACCTGATGCGTGATATCCAACTATTTTAGAATAACCCTTATTAAGTTTTATATCTCCATCTGGTATATTTACAATATTTTTAAGCTGAATATTTTCTTTAGTTCTAGGACTATACATATATACATTGTTTTGTTCTATCTTGTCTGCTATGGACTTTTCATAATCTCCAAGAGCATATTCTTTAAATACATTACTTGGGCTTACTCCCTTTTCCTTTGCATCCTTTTTCAGTACATCACTTATATTTTGTATTGGTATATAAAACTTATTATTTACATTTATAGGTTTTACACTTATTCCCTCATCATTTGTAAGATAAAATCTTTCGCCATCTAAATATACTCTAACCTCTTCGTTATTTCTAACAAACTCTATGTCTATGGCATTTTCAGGAAGTCCTAAGGCATAAACATCCTTAAGTTTTACTTCAAACTTTTCTGGCTGAGTCTTAGTATTTTTATCAACTATATAGTCTATCTTAGACACTAAATTAATATATTCATATCCCTTAGGTGTTTTTCTAACAGCATTTATTCTTGGAGCTCCACCATTAAGTTTTACACTTTCAGTAGTTTTCTCTCCATTTATGACATTTGTTATATTTGAAGGCTCTGATACTCCTAAGCTAAACCTAACCTTAGCAAATTCATTATAAACTGGATAAATATTACTATCTAAATTTATATTTTTAGCGAGAACTTCCTTATTTAAGATTTTAAATTTAATATTCTTGTTTAGGTTATATCTATCCTGCATATCCTTAAAGCCTTTTTTATAAGTTCCATAGTTTTTCGTTCCCTTACTATAGATATTATACTCACTTATAAAATCTTCTAAAGATATTTCTTTTTCCAAATTATAGGCTGGTTTCTTTCCTATATAGATTGCCCTGTTTTTACTATCCCACTGAACTGGTTTTTTTACCATTTCACCAAAATCTTTTACTGCTATATATTCCGCATTATTTTTCTTTATTGTGTTTTCCATAGCCACTTTATATTCATTATTGGTATATTCATGTTTCATAGCCATAGAACTACTTGGCACAAGTAGCATTACTGCTGATGCTATAGCTACTGATTTTTTTATATTATTTTTCATAAATACTCTCCTTTAGTTATAAATAAAGTCTATCACTATCTCTTTATACTATCAAACATTATCTTTAAAGGCAATTTTATGACAAGTATTTAAATTTTCGTCCTAACACTATAATTTAGCCATTTAAAAGCTCATCTAATCTGGCTATTTTTTATTAATTTTTAAACCTTAATTCATATTTATAATTGGATTTTAAAAATATAACTTGTAAAATATTTTCTATAACCTAAAAAACTTTTCATAGAAGATGCAATATCCTTAAAAAATCTTTTAACTTCTCCATATGCTTTTTCATCTATGGTTTTTCCACTATAACTAACCTTAATAAAGCTTTCTGTTACATCAAAAAATTCATTTAAATCATAGGGAAAATGCTCCACATCTATAGTTTTTAAGTATTCCACAAATTCATAAGCTGTTTGGCTAGGTTTTTTCTCAATACCCACAATGCCAAGAGACATTATTATATAACTATATATGGTTATTATCTGGTCTTCATAACTCATTTTATTTAATTTTCTAACCCATAGTCTATATTTTATAAATCTATAAACCAAGTATAGAAGTATAAATAATAAGATTAATAGCAATAAGTATTTTAAAATATTTAACCAATCAATAGGCTCTTCTACAGCTCCACCACTTCCACCACCACCAGAATTATTATCCTGTTCTGAATCACTTAGCACTTCATTAGACTGACTCTTATCTTCAAATGCAATATATAGCTGATTTTTCTCATTTACATTTGGTTTTAGCACATATTCATAGACACCAAGTGATAGCAAACCATTAACTCCAAAGATTATTGTTAAAAGTATTAGATAGAAAATAAAATTTGGTTTTTTATGCCCAGTTCTTATGGCATTTGCTGTATACAAAGAGTGTGTGAATAGTATTAGTATGGAAAATAAAGTAACTAAAAACAAGCTTATATTTACATCTTTTCCTACTAAATCTAATATGTAGACCAAGATTATAGTATATAAAAATAAAATCATAGTTTCATGTTTTGGTAAAAAATACAGGTAAATAATTGGTACTGTAATGACCAATAAAACTGCTAGTGCAGGATAATAGATACTAGTATCACTAAAAAACTCTGCTTCCATAAAGGTAAGTAAAATAGCAATAGTTAAACATAACAGGTTCTTAAATAGATTATTCTTTTTCACTAGCTTCTCTACCTCCCAAACTCTCTACAAATTTTTCTGGAGTTTCTATTACATAATACTCTATACCAGAGTCTTTTAAGTTTTTAATATCCTTATCTCGTTTCTCATTTTCTACATAGAAAATAGCTGCCCTTTTACCCTTTTCAGCCTTATTGGATAAACTTGCCAACAATTCATCACTTATATTTGTTGTAAATACAAGTATATTGTCATCATTTTTCCCATAATTTTCTAGTAGCATTTCTATAGGGTAGCCTTCCCTAATAGAAAATTTAGGCATATCACAAATTTTTTCCCTTAGTCCTAAATAATCTGTAACTAAATGATTTACAGGTATTGAGTTTTCTCCATACCTTAGACTGACAGCTCTCTTATTCTCAATTGCAAAACTTGAAATTAAAAGGGCTATTTCTATAAGTCCATCATTTATGGCTGCTGCCTGAAATATATTCTCACCATTTCTTGCATTAAAATCTAAAAAAATAGATACACCACTTATGGCATCTATCTTTAGTATCCTTGTCATGTAAACATTTGCATGAGCTGATAGCTTCCAATGTATATTTTTTATAGGATCTCCTGGCATATATTCTCTTATATCATCATAGATTTCACCTTCAATTTTTGTTGGCACTGTAAATTCTACTGGTATATTGGCATCTCTAGTATCTATTTTGAAATCACTTATTATATACTCCCTAGCTTCTACCTTAATATGCTCTTCCCATTTAGGATTATAATTTACATAGGCAAAATCAAAAATACCATATATTTTCAAATTTTCTATTTTAAAAATATAATTCCCTATATGTGGAAACTCTAAATCTATCTCAATTATATTTTTTTCTCTATTATTTAATATAAAATCGAATTCATACTCCTTAAAAACATCCCCATCTAAGTTTACTAACTTTGCAGATAAGCTTACTTTAGGAAAAACTAAAAAACTTTTATTCCTTATACTAATGCTATATCTTTCCTTTGATTTTCTCCTAAATTTTCTTATAGTACTGGTTTCTACCAAAACTTCACAACTATTTTTAATTATAAAAAGATAAGCACCTGATAAAATCATGGCTATAGATACATACAAAAATGGAATCACGCTTATGGGCGATCTAATAACAATTGCTGCAAGTATTGTCGCAAGTATTATAGCTGAAAAAATCTTTCTTCTTAAATTCATTTTTTCACTCCAAACTATACTGCTACTGAGTTTAAAATCTCTTCTATAATCTCTTCTTCAGTTTTTTTAGAGATTTTAGCCTTATGAGTTAATATAAATCTATGTGGCAAAACATAAGGTGCAAGATACTTGATATCATCTGGTATAACATAATCTCTCCCCTTATAAAGTGCATATGACTGAGCCATCTCATAAAGAGCAATTGAGCCCCTTGGACTAGCACCTAATTCTAAGTCTTCATGTTCTCTACTTGCCCTAACTATTCTAACTATATACTGGGCAACTGCTTCATCAACCCTTATAGTTCTTACAAAATCTTTTATATTTAATATATCTTGTCCACTTGCTACAGACTTTAGTTCGCTTTTAACCTTTTTCCCCATTGATATAATTTTTACTTCTTCTTCATATCCAGGATAGCCAATAGATGTTTTTATATGAAATCTATCTAACTGGGCTTCTGGTAGTGGATAAGTTCCCAAATTTTCAACTGGATTTTGAGTAGCCAGTACCATAAAAGGCTCATCTAATTTATAAGTCTTAGAATCAACAGTTACTTGTTTTTCTTCCATTATTTCAAGTAGACTAGCCTGTGATTTTGCAGATGCCCTATTTATTTCATCCGCCAGGACAAAATTACTCATTGCAGCACCCTTTCTAAACTCAAAGTCCCCAGTTTTTTGATTATAAACTGAAAAACCTGTTATATCTGAAGGTAATATATCTGGTGTAAACTGTATTCTCTTAAAATCACAAACTATAGTTTTAGAAAGTGCAGAAACCAAACTAGTTTTTCCAACACCTGGTATGTCTTCTAAAAGTACATGGCCTCCACTAATCAAAGATAAAACTACTAGCTCAACAGTTTTTTCCTTACCTATTATGACTTTTCCTATATTGCCTACTATGCTATGTAACATTTCTGAATATTTTCTAACATCTTCATTCACTTAAAACCCTCCTATGTCCATCTATCTTATAAAAGATAAGGCTTGAATCCTCAAGCCTGACTATTCAACTAATCCATATTTTACTTTTATTCTATCTAGCTTTTCCAGCATGGGTTCTCCCATAATCATTAAGAAAAATACTGTTGCAAAAGCATGTATTAAATCAAAGGGTACACCTGTCATATAGGCTGTGAGTATCATCTTAGAGTTCACATTAGCCTGAAACATTAGAACAGATGCAGGGTTCATTATCCCACCATATACAAAAAATACAACAAACCCACCAAATATTGATAAAGATATCTTATCTCTTCTTAAAAATCCCTTTCTAAATGCCACACCTGCCAAAAATCCAATCACACCCATAGCAAACATTTGCCAAGGTGTCCAAGGTCCTTGTCCATACATGACATTAGAAAGTAGCATGGTCATTGCACCAACTAGAAAGCCACTCTCTCCACCAAAAGCTACTGCTGCTATTATAACTATGGCTGCTATTGGTTTAAACTGTGGTATCATAAAAAATGCCGCTCTACCTGCCACACCTAAGGCACATAATACTGCTATAACTACCAGCTCCCTAGCCTGTGGTTTTCTACTTTCAAACACCATCATAAAGGGTAGCATTACTTCTAAGATTATGAGCAAGGATATAAAATAATACTTTCTATCAGCTAAATAATAAACTCCCACAAAAATAGTTAATGGTATTAAAAGAAGTATTAAAAATGCTGCTAGCTTAGTTCTAGCTGATAACTTCCTATCTTTTTTTGCAACCTGAATATTATCCAACTGCTTTTTATTATCTTTTTCAAATACATTGGTTATGAAGATTAAAAAAGATACTACAAAACTAACAATTAACCCTGTTATCTTCCATGGGGAGTTTGAAAAAGTATTCTCCACCTTAATCTCTGAACCAGTAAATCTAGCCCAGATATTATCTGATAAAATTGGAAATCCTTTAAGGCATATTAAAGCTAAGGCTAATCCTGACCCTATAGCTAATCCAATTTTTTTATAATTAGTTTTTTTTTTCGATAACTCTGCAATTCTAAGCTCTTCTTCAAAATAGTTATCATCGATATCTATACTTGGCTCTTTCTCTCTATTACCGCCAAGTCTTTCAACTATATCGTCCACAGTTATAGCATCAGTAAAATAACTTCTAGACATTCTATTTGCTGATGTTGTATAAAAATTATTCCCTGTAAAAAACTCTTTAGTTTCATTACTTGTAACTATTGCTCCATCAAAAAATAGGGCGCACCTGTGAGAATAGCTTGCACAAAATTCTATATCATGGCTAACCATAATAATTGTGATGTCTTTACTAAGTAAATTATTTAAAATTCCTGCAAAATGTCTTTTAAATTCTGCATCTAATCCCTTTGTCGGCTCATCTAATAAAAGTATTTTTGGCTCTAGTAAAAGTATTTTTGCAAGGGCTGCCCTCTGCTGTTCTCCACCAGATAAATCATAGGGATGTCTATCTAATAAATGTTTTATATCGCACAAATGAGCCACCCTTAAAATTTTTAATTCCTTTATCTTATTTTCTAATTTTTTCCCCTTAAATATTTCTAAAAGATCGTCTTTAACTGTACTTTTAACAAAAAGAGATTGTGGATTTTGTGGCAGAACACCTAGAAGTCCATCAAATCTTTCATCACTATCTATCTCGCTAATGTTTTTTCCATTTAAAAACACTCTTCCTCTATAGGCAGTATTTATACCAGATATTAGTGATAAAGTTGTAGATTTACCTGTCCCATTTCCGCCAAGTATACTAAGAAACTCTCTCTTTTCAACCTTTAAGCTTACTCCCTTTACAACATCTGGCAAATCTTTGCCATATTTAAACCAGACATTATCTATTTCAATTGCATAGGAGTTTTTTTCACTCTTATTTTTCTTAAATATATTCTTTAATTTTATATTTTTCTCTTGGTTTACTTTTTTTTCATCTATTTTGTCTACTTCGATTTCCTTGTCATTTATTATATCTCCTAGCCATTTTCTACCTTCACTAACAGTTATTGGTACTTGTAGACTATTTTCTATTTTTGAGTAGACTCTCATTGGAACTGGCATAGATAAAAACATTTTATGATTGTCTCTTCCTATCTTTTCTCCTACTTCTCTTGGGTGGCCATCCATTATAATCTTGCCACCATCCATTACAATGGCTCTATTACACATTGGAAATGCCTCTTCCAGCCTATGTTCTGTAAGTATGACTGTTGTTCCAAATTCTCTATTTATCTTTCCTAGGGTAGCTAAAAATTCAGATGCAGCTATGGGATCCAACTGGCTCGTTGGCTCATCTAGTATCAGTACCTTTGGCTGCATTGCCATTATACTAGCTAGATTTAATAGCTGTTTTTGCCCTCCTGATAACTCATTTACATTCTTATAAAACCAGTTTTGGATACCAAAAAATGAGGCTATCTCTGACACCCTAAGCCTTATAGTATCTGTCTCATATCCTAAGCTCTCAAGCCCAAAAGCTAATTCATGCCAAACCTTATCAGTCACCACCTGATTATCTGGGTTTTGCATAACAAAACCTATACTTGAAGACTGCTCCCTAAAATCGACAAGTTCTAAACTTTTTCCCCTAAATAAAATTTTTCCATCTATTACTCCGTGGGGAGCTAGAACAGACTTTAGATGTTTTAATAAAGTTGTTTTTCCACAACCTGAAGGCCCACATAATACTAAAAATTCTCCCTGCTTTATATCTAAATTTATATCTTTTAAAGTCTTAGCCTCCTGCTCTGGATATGCAAAACTTAAATCTCTAATTGAGTAGATTTCCACTGTCTGTCCTCCTGTCTATTTATCATTATTGGCAGTATACATAATATAAAGTATGCTATCCATAAAGAAATCGATAAAATGTTTATATTACTTCCCTTCATACTTGGAAAATATCTCCATTTAAATCCTCCAAAAACTTTACCACCAAGCACTATAAAACTACTTAAAATTACTATGGCTATTATGGCTAGTTTATCCCGATTTTCAAATTTATATATTGAAAAAGATGTCCTACCATTTAAGCCATAACCCCTACTTCTCATACTGTCTGATGTCTCTATGGCATTTTCAAGTGACCAAGTTATCATTATTGAAAGTATGGTTATTCCATTTTTCATCCTGTCTATTAGCTTTCCATTACTTACATCCCTGCCTATTGCCCTTTGACTATTCGAAACAATTTCTATCTGACTTTTAAACTTAGGTACAAACCTAAGTGCCATGGATAAAACCAAAGATAGGGCTGGTATTATCTTTCCAAATAGATAAATGAATTTATCAGAAGTCATAACTTGGTTATAACAATAAAACCAAAGTATCATACTACAAATCATCATAGCTGCTCCAATACCATAAACTATAGATTCTAGTGTCAAGGGATTACCTGATCTTAAATAGGTTATTATTGTCACTCCTTCGTGATTAAATGCAGGGTTCATTATTCCCATACCTATTATTGTAGGTAGTAAGAATTTTAGATTAGTAAGTACTCTCCTTCTTCCACCCAGTTCCACAGAATAAGTAAAACTACAAACTAAAGATATGAGTAGACATACTGGATGCATAAAAAACATAGAAAATATACCCACAAATGTAAAGTATAGAAAGTTTACTATGGGATGATATCTAGAAAATGTATCTTTCATCTACTTTCCTCCCATTGCATCAAACCCACCTACATCTGCCCCTAAATCACATGTATAGACCCACTCTATAACATCGCCTTCCTTAACTGCATATCTTGATGCTCCATAATTTGGAAACCAGTCATTTACCTTATACATCCACCCTGATAACTCTCCGCAGTCAAATTCATAAAGATTGTTAATCCCTTCGATATATATAGAGTTGTATATGGGAGTACCTGAAAATTCCATATGGATTTTAGCTCCCTTCATCTCCCTTAGTAAGACATCAAATACACTCTCACCTTTGAAAAACTCAACTTCTTTTTTTGCGTAGATAACACCATCTTCTGGAACTAGCTCTACTTTTTCAGAGACCAACCAGTCCATATTATCAAGTATGGTATTACACTCTACTGATAGGGTCGCCTTTCCGACTTCATCTGTAACTTCCACATCTTGAGGTTCTACTGGAATAGGCTTTCCTTCTGGAACTGGATCCGTTAAATATTTATCCTTGCCAGTTTTAGAATCTATCTTCATGCCCTGTGTTTCTGAATATGACTTTGAACCTTTTTCTACACCCTTAGATGAATCTCCTGCCATCTCCTTTGCAAGCTGGACTTTCTCACTAGCTGAAAGTTTCCCCTCATTTCCACCTGGTTTTTCAGGCTTCTTTTCCTTAACTTGCTTGTTATCTTTTTTTTCATCCTTTATTTCTTTCTTCTTTTCAATCTCCTCTTCTAACTTCTTCTCTTCCTTTTCATCCTTTTCTTCCAAACCATCTTTGCTAGCCTCTTTGTCTTCTTTCTCCTTTACTGCACCCTCCTTAGCCACTTGTATCTTCCAGCCTTGTAGTCCTGGTGCATTACCTCCATACCAAAAGGTAAAAATCAAGGCAATTATAACTCCTGAAATTATCAATACCTTTTTCCAATTTATCTCCATATCATCACCCACTATTTTAAATTATGTTCTCCAACTTCATTGACACATGCTTAAGTTTTAGACTCTAATGCCTTTGAGCCTTGTTTTTAAAAAATAAAAAACATCTCTATTCCCCTGAATAAAGATGTTATATAAATGCTACAATATGTATTTTCAATAGCAAAAAAATATAATAGTTACTTTGTATCCAGGAAAATAACTAGTTTAACATATCTAATAACGTATACTGGCTTAGTTTCATTGTTTGTCTTGCCTTCCCTTTCAGTGGCTTTTAAGACTTACTCCACAACACAGTAACCGGTTTGCTCAGGATTCCAACCTGATTCCAATTATTAAATACTCTATTAAATTTTAATCTTAATACAATAATTATATAACATTATCACCTTTTTTCAACATATTTAATAACTTAAAGGATAAAAGTAAAATACTCTTATCCTTTAAATAGCTATTTATTATGGATTATTTGTCTTGTTTATCCTTTTTTGATTTTATAGCAAAATATCTAGCTACTGCTATTAGGATATTTAAACCTATAAATATGCCTGCTGCAAGTGCAGCTATTAGTGGATTAGCCTTTATTTTATCCACCATCTTATCTACGGAATTTGTCAAGATAGTTGTCACAATTCCTTTAAATTCTTTAAAACTAT
>CAMIXG010000013.1 GCA_946402705.1 uncultured Tissierellia bacterium
TTTTGACTACTCATAATACTTTACAGTATTTGGTAATTTTTGTCAACTACTTTTTCAAATCTTTTTCAAAGACATTTATCTGTAATTGACTAGATACATATGATACCATTGTTTTTTGTATAAGTCAATATAAAAAGAAAAAAAGAGAGGAATATCCTCTCTTTCATATTATCTATTCTATTTACACTAATCTAGTGGCTTCATTGTAGGGAAGAATATTATATCTCTTATACTTTCTTGTCCACTTAATAGTATTATAAGTCTATCTAATCCTATACCAAGTCCTCCTGTAGGTGGTAAACCTACTTCTATGGCATTTAAGAAATCTTCATCCATTGGATGCGCTTCATCATCACCCGATTCTTTTTGAGCTACTTGGTCTTCAAATCTAGCTCTTTGATCTATTGGATCATTTAACTCAGAAAAGGCATTAGCTATTTCCCATCCATTTGCAAATGCTTCAAATCTATTTGTTATTCTTGGATCATCTGGATTTCTTTTAGCTAGTGGAGAAATTTCTACTGGATGACCTGTTATGAAAGTTGGTTGTATCATATACTCTTCACATAACTCATCATAGATTTCAGCTATAACTTCTCCTCTTCTCATGTTTGGTTTGATTTCTAATCTATCATTATTTAATGATTTAGCTAATTCTCTAGCTTCTGCATCACCATCTATATTTTGGAAATCAAGTCCTGTATACTTCTTAACTGCTTCTGTCATATCTATTCTTGCCCATGGTGCTTTGAAATCAATTTCCCTATCTTTATATTTAACCTTTGTAGTACCTAGTACTTCAAGAGCTATATATTCCACTAGATTTTCTGTAAGTTCCATTATATCTTCATAATCTACATATGCTTGATATAGTTCTATGTTTGTAAATTCTGGGTTATGTCTTGTACTCATACCTTCATTTCTAAACATTTTTCCTATTTCATATACTTTTTCAAATCCACCAACTATTAGTCTCTTTAAGTATAATTCATTAGCTATTCTTAAGTACATGTCTATATCTAATGTATTATGGTGAGTTGTAAATGGTCTTGCATTAGCACCACCTGCTATTGTACTTAGGACAGGTGTTTCAACTTCTAAGAATCCCCTATCATCTAAATACCTTCTAAGTGCTTTTATTATATTAGTTCTTTTTATAAATGTTTCTTTTACTTCTGGGTTTATAATTAGATCCACATATCTATTTCTATATCTCAAGTCTTGATCTTTTAAACCATGGAACTTTTCTGGCAGTATTTGAAGTGACTTAGTTAATAGTTGTAGTTCCTTAACTCTCACAGATATTTCACCCATCTTAGTTTTGAAAACTTCACCCTTAACACCTATGATATCTCCTAAATCTAGTAGATTTAAGTCTTCATACTCTTCTTCTCCTAAATTTTTCTGTGAAATAAATAGTTGTATAGTTCCTTCACTATCTTGTAGATCTATAAAGTTTACCTTACCATGTCCTCTTCTAGACATTAATCTACCTGCTACAGCTACTTCTTTTTCTTCTAGTTCATCAAAGTTTTCAGCTATTTCAGTTGTATAGTGAGTGTAGTCAAATTTTTCGATTTTGTATGGATTTTTACCTTTGTCTATTAACTTCTGTAATTTTTCCCTTCTAATCAATCGCATTTCATTTAAATCTTCTGCCATATAAATCCCTCCACAATCTTTTTTATTTATAATATTTTTATTATATCATAATTTAGTAATACACCATCTGGTGCTTGAACTTCCACTCTGTCTCCTGGCGCCTTTCCAAGTAGGGCACTTCCAAGTGGAGATTCATTTGATATTCTTCCTTCTAGCGGATCAGTTTCAGCTGAACCAACTATTGTAAATTCCATTTCTTCTTCAAACTCTAAATCTTTAACTAATACCCTTGTTCCTAAACTAACTTTATTTGTTGATAAACTTTTTTCATCTATTATAGATGCATTTCTTATCATATTTTCTAGCTTTAATATTCTTTCTTCTAGTTGTGCTTGTTCCATTTTGGCTTCATCATATTCAGAGTTCTCACTGATATCTCCAAAGTCTAATGCTGTCTTTATTTTTTCTGCTACTTCTCTTCTTCTAACAACTTTTAAATCTTCTAACTCATTTTCTAAATTTAACAACCCTTCTGGTGTTAAAAAAACTTCTTTTCCTGACACTTTAAATCTCTCCTTTTATATATAATAAACAATACTGCTTTATTTCAATTTTTATTATTTAAACATTATAGTATTATATTAAAGCCTATAAATTATGTCAAATATTCTGAATACTTTTTGATATTATAATTTAAAATCTTGATTTTTGTAATAAGTCCACAATCTATTATTAACCTCTTCCAATTTTGTCAGTTTGTTTACTTCATCTTTCAAAGCTGCTGAATTTGGCTGTCCTTTAAAATAATGAGATATATGTTTTCTCATCTCCTTAACACCTACGGACTCTCCTTTTATAGAACAAACTAAATGTAAATGCTTAATAACCATTTTAGTTATTTCTTCTAGGTCCGGATTTTCATATGTGTTCCCTTCTATTCTATCAATAATCTCCTTAAAAAGCCATGGATTACCTTGTACTCCTCTACCTAGTGCAATACCATCGCACTTAGTATATTCTAACATATTTATAGCATCTTCTGCAGTAAATATATCACCATTTCCTATAACTGGTATTTTAACAGCTTCTTTTACCTGCTTTATATAGTCTAAATTGGCTCTTCCAGAGTAATAAATCTCTCTAGTTCTACCATGGACTGTTATGGCATCTATTCCTTCTTCTTCAGCTATTTTTGCAATTTCTACACAATTTATAGACTTATCATCCCAACCAGTTCTAATCTTTATAGTTACAGGCTTATTAGATGCATCCACTACCTTTCTACAAATATCCCTTACTAAATCTGGTCTTTTCATAAGGGCTGAACCATCTCCATTTTTTACAATCTTAGGAGCAGGACAGCCCATATTTATATCTATTATATCTATATCATCTCTCTTGTTTAGGTTATTTTCCACCACACTAGCCATAATATCTCCATCTGATCCAAATATCTGAATAGAAATTGGTCTTTCTACTTCTTCAACAGCTAACAAGTCTTCTGTTTTTTTATCCTGATAGTATATCCCTTTACTACTTACCATCTCAGAGACTACAAGTCCTGCCCCCATACTTTTACATATCATCCTAAATGCCAAATCAGTTATACCTGCCATAGGAGATAATATTATATTATTTTCTAATTTAACATTCCCTATCCTCAAAATACCACCTCACTACTTATAATAAATGAAAGAGTAAGTGGCTTGCCACTTACTCAGTTAATTATTTCTTTCAAATATCAATCTTAACCCTTCTAGAGTCAACATTTTATCTATTTTTTCTATATGTTTACTTTCTGCTGCTATAAGACTTGAGAATCCACCTGTAGCTATTACCTTAGTTCTTTCATAAGTTCCAAGCTCTTTTTTCATCTCTTCTATTATTTTATCTACCAAACCAATATATCCGTATACAATTCCTGCCTGAATACTATTTATAGTATTTTTAGCAATTACATGATCCGGCTTCAAAATTTCAACCTTTGGTAATTTTGCCGTTCTTAAAAATAAAGCTTCTGCAGATATACTAATACCTGGTACTATTGCTCCACCTAGATATTCTCCTTCTTCTGATATGGCACAGAAAGTTATAGCTGTTCCTATATCAACAATTATAAGAGGACCTCCGTATTTTTCAAAACCTGCCACTGCATTTACTATTCTATCTGCCCCAACTTCTCTAGGGTTATCATATTTTATGTTCATACCAGTTTTTACTCCTGGTCCAACTACTATTGGCTCGATGTTTAAATACTTAACACACATTGCAGGTAGAGTATGCATCAAAGATGGTACTACTGAAGATATTATAATATTTTCTATTTGTTCTACCTTTATTCCGTTATAATTTAATATTTGTTCAACCAACATTCCATATTCATCTGATGTTCTGTCTTTAGAAGTAGCTACTCTCCAATCATATAGTAAATCTTCTCCCTCATATACACCTAGAACTATGTTTGTGTTTCCTACATCTATAACTAATAACAATTCCTTCCACCTCTATCTACTTTTTTTCAGAGCATTAACTACTGATACTGTAATTATTATAGCTAATATTATTTCTGGAATTCCATTAGTTATCGCAATACCTAAAATAAATTTTCTAGCTAAATTTATGTCCTTTTCTAAAATTCTCATATATTGTTCTCCATATATGAGATAAATTCCACCTAGTACACCTACTGTATTAATCAAACTTCCAACAGTAGCTGCCATGGTTAAACTTAAAATGTCTTTTTTTACCTTGTTTATATAAAATAATAATACTGTAAAAGCTACTATTAAAACAATATTAATTATTATACCAAATGTATTTATATCACCGACTAAATAATTCTTAAGAGAAAACGTCAAATAAGCAATTATTCCGCCCAAAATAATATTTACTAATATCTTTGATAGGGTTTTATTCTGTTTTTCAAAAAATTTATAGATATAATAGGGCATTATCCCCATTATAACCCTAGGTAAAATAGATATTATTGGGTTATAAAATACAAATGATACTGGCGTTGGATTTGTGATAGCTTGAAATATGCTAAATAGTCCAAATATAAGACCTATAAATCCACCCACTACTGGCCCTTCTATTATAGAGCCTATTATTACTGGTATATGCATTATTGTCGCTTTAGTTGGCCCTATTGGAATAAATCCTAGGGGTGTCATACCAAGCATTACGGAAATTGCTCCAAGCACACCAATAATAGTCATCTTTCTTAAAGTTAATACTTTTTCATTTTTCAATTTTCCTACCTCCGTTCTAGTTCACAAGGATACTAGTCGTATTTTTATTCCAAGTCCATTATAGTAGGATTAATTAGTAATTTCAAGGTATATTTTCTTAAATATTTTTATAGGATTTTAGACCACCTAAAGCTTGGGCAGATTTCACTCCATTTATTATTGCCTTCGCCATAGCTTCTCCAGCTAAAGTACCCACTAAATCAATGTTTGATTCCACTTCTCCTGTTGAAAGAGCAAATATTGTATCTCCATCTAGACTTGTATGGATTGGGTTTATAACTTTGGCATATCCATTATGTGCCATTTCAGCAAGTTTATTGGTTTTAGCCTTATCCAGCCTAGCATTTGTAGCTATAACACCAATAGTTGTATTAGTTAGCATAGAATTTGTAACCTGATTTTTCTTAAGTATCTCTAAACTATTTAATAATTTCTCATTTTCATAATCATATATTCCTGCTATTTGATTGTTATCTAAGTCATAGATATCTCCCACTGCATTAACTACCACCAAGGCCGATACTTTTAAATCTCCTACTTCCACAGTGGCAGAGCCTAAACCTGATTTCATAGCATACTTTGCCCCTAGATATTTTCCAACAGTGGCTCCCATTCCAGCTCCTATATTTCCTTGACTAGCTTCTTCTCTATTTGCATTTTTGGCAGCCTCATAGCCCATCTTTTCATCTGGTCTAATTCTATAATCTCCTATTTGTAAGTCAAATATAACTGCTGAAGGTACTATTGGAACTTTTGTGACTTCTACATCAAATCCCACATTTTCTTCTTCTAAATAGTTCATAAGACCCCCTGCTGCATTTAACCCATAAGCAGACCCACCTGCTAAGACTATTCCATGAACTGTGTCCACAGTCTTGTTTTGATCAAATATATCGGTTTCTCTAGTTCCTGGTCCTGAGCCCCTAACACTTACACCACCAATTGCTCCTTTTCTAATAATTACAGCTGTGCATCCAGTTATTCCTGTCTCATCTTGAAAATGTCCTACTTCGATACCATGTATATCTGTTAAGTATCCCTTATACATAAATATCCTCCTCTTATTTGTATTTACTATATGTTATAAAATATAAAGCAAAAAAGTCAAGAGCTTTAGCTCCTGACTTCTAATAGTTTATTCCAGCTGACATTATATTTTCTGCCCCATCTTTTTTACATGGTGTTACACCATAAACCATATTGCAACTTTCGCACTTATCTTCTAAAGTTTCCATATTAAATGTATTTCCACATTCACACTTTATTTCATGGTTTATATCTAATTTATCTTTACTATAGTTTTTCTCTCTAAGTCTATTTACTAATTCCTTACCATTTTCAAATGTACAACTACAATCCATTCTCATTCCCCTTTTCTAATCTGTTTAAAAATATAGAGTCTGCAAATATACGCAGACCCTATTATTAATTTTCATTTTCTGGATTTTCATTACTCTCTTCTGTTTCTAATACTTCTTCTATTGTATTTTCTTTAACTTCTGTTTCAGTTTCTTCGACCTCTTTAGACTCTTCTACAGCTTCATTTAAAAATAATCTTTCAAATTCTGTTCCATCTATAGTCTCTTTTTCAAGTAAGGCTTCTGCTACTCTGTGAAGTGCGTCCATATTATTTTTTAATGTGTCTTCACATCTATTATATGCCTCATCTATAATAGCTCTTACTTCCTTATCTATTTCTGCTGCTACGTCTTCACTATAGTTTCTAGACTTACCTATACTATTTCCTACAAATACTTCATCATCATCATCACCATAAGTTACAGAACCTAATTTTTCACTCATTCCGTAAGTCATAACCATACTTCTCGCTATTTTACTAGCTCTTTCTAGGTCATTAGATGCTCCAGTACTTATATCTCCCAAGATTAAATCTTCAGCAATTCTACCACCTAATAAAGACACCAACTTGTTTTTCATTTGACCTCTTGTTGTATAACTTCTGTCGTTCTCAGGTAAATATGCTGTAAATCCGCCTGCCATACCTCTTGGTACTATTGTAATCATATGAACTGGGTCTGAATTATCACTACCTCTAGAAGCTATTGCATGACCTGCTTCATGATAAGCTGTTAATTTCTTCTCATCATCACTAATAATAGCACTTTTCTTAGCTGGTCCTGCCTGTACTTTTATTTCTGCCTCAGCTATCATCTCCATAGGAATTTTCTTAAATCCGTGTCTTGCAGATAATATAGCAGCTTCATTCACTAAGTTTTCTAAGTCTGCAGGAGTAAATCCTACAGTTCTTTTAGCTATATTTTTAAGAACTACATCCTCGTCAAGAGGTTTGTTCTTAGTATGAACTTTTAGTATTTCTTCTCTACCTTTTACATCTGGAAGTCCTACATAAACAGTTCTATCAAATCTACCTGGTCTTCTAATAGCTGGGTCTAATATATCAACCCTATTAGTAGCAGCCATGACTATTACACCTTCATTTTCAGAGAATCCATCCATTTCTACTAACAACTGATTTAGAGTCTGTTCTCTTTCATCATGTCCACCACCTAGACCTGCACCTCTTCTTCTAGCTACAGCATCTATTTCATCTATAAATATTATACAAGGGGCATTTTTCTTAGCCTCTTCAAATAAATCTCTAACTCTACTAGCTCCTACCCCAACAAACATCTCCACAAAATCTGAACCCGATATTGTAAAGAAAGGTACTCCTGCTTCTCCTGCTACTGCTCTTGATAAATAAGTTTTACCTGTACCTGGAGGTCCTACCATTAAAACTCCTGTTGGTATTCTAGCACCTATTGTTATATATTTTTTAGGTGATCTTAGAAAATCAACTATCTCTGCTAGTTCTTCTTTTTCTTCTTTCAAGCCAGCTACTTGTTCAAAGGTTATTTTACTATCTTCTCGTTCTTGGTGTTTCTTAGCCCTAGACTTACCAAAGGACATAACCTTGCCTCCACCACCTTGAGATTGTTGCATAAATACAAACCAAAATACACCTATTACTAAAAGTGTAAGTACTGTAGGAAGTATATTCCATATCCAAGGTTCACTGGTTGCTATACCACCAAAATCTATTTCTTTATTATCTACTTTTTCCTTTAAATATTCATCATAAAAACTTTGTCTGAATTCTGCTGGTAACTGAGCTACAAATTTAGTTCCCTTTGCGCCTCTTTCCTGACCAGTTAGTTTTCCAGTGTTCTCTATATAAATACTTGATACCTTATCTTCTTGAATCAATTGTACTACTTCTGTTACATTTATTTCTGCAATTTTTTCTGGCTCTTTTCCCCATATTCTTAGTAAAAACATTATTCCAATTATTACTATTAAATATATGGAAATATTCTTAAAAAAGTTCCTCAACACAAGTTCCTCCTTACATTGTAATTGTAGTTTTTATTGTATATTTTATAAAATAAAGAACCTTATTTATTATAAACTTCTTCTTTAAGTGCTGCTACATAAGGTAAGTTTCTACCCATTTCTGCATAGTCAAGTCCATAACCAACTATGAACTCATCTGGTACTTCAAAGCCTATATAGTCTACTGGTATATCTACTTTTCTTCTCTCTACCTTATCTAAAAAAGTACAGATTTTAACTGAAGCTGCCCCTCTTTTTTCTAAGTTATCAACTAGATATTGTAAAGTATATCCAGTATCTATTATATCTTCTACTATTAGCAGGTGTTTTCCATCAACACTATTATCTAAATCTTTTATTATTCTTACTTCACCTGTTGATACTGATGATTTACCATAGCTTGAAACCGCCATAAAATCCATAGATAAATTTTTATCTATCTTTTGAACTAATTCAGACATAAATATTACTGCGCCCTTTAAAATACCAACAACTAAAATATCCTTGTCTTTATAATCCTCTGCTATCTCCCTACCTAATTCTTCAACTCGTTTTTCAATTTCTTCTCTACTAATAAGTACTTTTTTTACGATATCACTCATTGATTTCCTCCCATTAAACTCTTTTGTACATAATTTTTAAAATCTTATCTGTATCTTTTGTTATCTTATATAATTCACTAGTTCTATAACCAACTACCCATAGTATATTTTCATCATCTACAAGAAGTGGTATATCCTCCCTCTCATCTCTAGGTATTTTTTCATCGATAAAATAATCTTTTATCTTCTTTTTACCCCTCATACCATAGGGAGTGAATTTATCTCCATTTTTTCTGCTTCTAAACCTCAAAGAACCATTTATATTATTATAATCAAAGTATACAGTATCTTTTTCTTTCTTGCTATTTATATACTGCTTATAGTCTATTATTTCAGATTTAAAACTATAACCTTCATTATACATTATAACATCTTCTTTTAAAATATATTCAAATTTTGTATCTTTTAAAGATTTTCTTTTTCCTACGATTAAACTATTATAACTGGTAGTACATACTATATCATTTGCTATAGTTATTTCCTTACCAGTTTCCCCACTGGTAAATACGTCTATTATACTTGTTAAGTGTACTTCAGATATACCTTGTAAGGTTTTATTAAGCTCTAGAATTGCCCTTCTTAAAACTCTATATTTCATACTTATATCAAGCCCTGTAAACTTGAGCCTATCCATGTATATATTATCTAACCCTACTTTATCAACTATTAGTTTGTAACTTTTTTCTCCCTCTCTTTCAAGGAAATTAGAATCTATATCTGCCAAATAGGCTGTTCTTTCTAGAGTCTTAATTATATTTGGATTAAAATTCTCCATTATATATGGTAGGAGTTCAAGCCTTATTTTATTCCTAGTATATATTGTTTCAAAGTTTGTATCATCCTGAGTTATTTCTATATCATTTTCCTTTATGTATGTTTCAAGCTCTTCTCTAGATATATCTAAAATAGGTCTGATTATATTTCCAACCCTATGCTCTATACCTCTTAAACCATCTATTCCAGTCCCTCTCATAAATCTCATCAAAAGGGTTTCAGCCTGATCGTTTAAATTATGTGCTACTGCTATTTTTCCATTTTCATATGAACTTAAAATTTCATTAAAAAATCCATACCTAAGTATTCTACCAGCTTCTTCTGAAGTTATTTTATGCTCCTTAGCATAGGCATTCATATCCACTGTAGTTGTAAAAAAAGGCAGTTTTAATTTATTAGCAGTATTTTCTGCAAATTTTTGATCTCTAAGGGCATATTCTCCTCTTACGCTATGATTGACATGAGCCAAGAACAAGTTAAAATTATATTTTTCCCTTAGTTCTAAAAGAATATATAATAAGGCCATAGAATCCACTCCACCTGATAGACCAAGTAAAATGGTATCTCCATCTTCTATCATATTATACCTATTAATTGTCTTTAAAACAGTATTTAACATAGTATCTCCTTTGCTATAAATGCTAAAAAAACCGGAATATTAATCCGGTTTAAATTTATTATTAATATTCTTTTGTTCTAAATCCGCCACTACTACCTTTTCTACCATCTCGGCCCTTTATTTGTTCGTGTCTTTCACTACTTTGTTTTAAAAAACTATTCATTTTATCTTCAAAAGACAAACCTTTTTGACTCTCTCCACCACCTATTTTGACTTGTGCAGGTTGTGTTGACTTAGCTTGAGCCTGTCTTATTGACAGTCCAATCTTACCATCGTCAGATACTGAAAGAATCTTAACGTTAACTTTTTGTCCTTTTTTTAAGTAATCTGATACCTTTTCTACATAATCATGGGATATCTCCGAAATGTGTACTAGTCCACTCTTACCTTCTTCTAATTCAATAAATGCTCCAAAGTTGGTAATCCCTGTAACGGTACCCTTTACAACTTTTCCTTCTGATACAGGCATATAACTCATATCCTCCTTAATAGTTTAAAATATTCTCTTAAGATAGTATATATCTATTGTTTAACTATGTCAATGAATAAGATTTACTTTGCCTTATTCTTATCAATGACTATAATTTCCCTAGGTTTAACCATTCCCATTTCTTCTCTAGCAACCTTTTCTATGAATTGTAAAGAATCACTATCTGATATTTCCTTTTCCAATATTTTTATATCTTCTTCTAACTCTGCTATCTGTTCTTCCTGTTTTGCTTTTTTCACTTCTAATTCTTTCTTTAGTTTATGCTGTTCTATATAAGTCCATGATAAATAAACTATTAAGGCAATAAATAAAACTTTATGTATCCTTATATTACTTTTCTTCTTTTTTTTAGTTTTAGTATTATCTGGCATTATTTTCACTCCAAGTATATTTTAATTTGTCTTAAATAATAACATTTAATATCTATTATTTCAAGTTTGACAAATCTAACTTATAATTGTCTGTATAATTCTTCTGCTTGATTTTTCTTCACATTTTCTTCAAGTTTTAAAACTTCGCACTTAAATACTCCTGTTCCAAAAGATATTTGTATAATATCACCCACAGAAACTTTATCTCCTGCCTTAGCTAATTTATCATTTATAAGCACTCTTTCTTGGTCACAAGCATCTTTAGCAACTGTTCTTCTCTTTATTATTCTAGAATCTTTTAAAAATTTATCAAGTCTCATAGCCCTCTCCTCCTAAATATGATTACAAAAAAACCAGGTACTAGACCTGGTTTTAATTATTTGTTTACTATATCTTTTAAAGTTTTTCCTGCTCTAAATACTGGTGCTTTAGATGCTGGTATACTAATAACTTCTTCAGGATTTCTTGGATTTCTTCCTTCTCTAGCTTTTCTATCTCTAACTTCGAAAGTACCAAATCCAACTAATTGAACTTTGTCTCCTTCTGCTAAAGATTCTTGTACTGTTTCTAAAAATGCGTTTAATGCATTTTCAGTATCTTTTTTTGTTAATCCACATTTTTCTGCCATAGTAGTTATTAATTCTGCTTTGTTCATAATTTTTCTTCCTCCTTATTTTTGGACCTAAATCTCAAGTTACTCACTTTTTTTAGCTAAATCCCATAAAGAATCTAACTGACTTAAAGAAAGTTCTTTTAAATCTTTTTCCATTTTTGACGCTTCTTTTTCCATGTAATCAAATCTAGTTATGAATTTATTTATAGTCTTATTTAAAGCAACTTCTGGATCAATCTTCAACAATCTAGATAGATTTACTACACTAAATAATAAATCACCTATTTCACCTTCGATATTTTCTTCTTCAGAAATGGCTTGTTTTACTTCTAAAAGCTCTTCTGAAATTTTATCCAAGGGTCCTTCTAGAGTTTCCCAATCGAATCCAACTTTTGCTGCTTCTCTCTGTATTTTATAACTAGTTAACAAGGATGGCAACCCTTTTATGTCCTTTAAAATACTTGAGTGAGTTTTTAGATCCCTTTTCTCATATTTAAGTACATCCCAATTATACACCATATCTGTGTCTTTTTCTAGCTTTTTGTTGGAAAATACATGAGGATGTCGATAAATTAATTTTTCACCTAAAGAAGATATTACTTCATATATATTAAAGTCACCAGCTTCTTTAGCTATTTGGCTATGGAAAACTACTTGTAGTAGCACATCTCCTAGCTCTTCTACTAAGTTATCTACATCATTGTTATCTATTGCGTCGGCTACTTCATATGCCTCTTCAATCATTGCTCCTCTCATGGACTCATGAGTTTGTTCCTTATCCCAGTTACAACCATTTTCACTCCTAAGTACACTCATTATTTCAAGTATATCTTGGAAGCTAAATTTTTCCTTCTCTGATATCTTGCCCATTTTAGGAATATATAAACTAGTTAAAAGATCTGGCTCTAAGTTTCTATCAAGTTCAAAGATAGGTACTAAATCCTTACTTTCATCTTTCATACCTGCATTCTTTATGAAATACACCATATATTCATCTCCATATATTTCAGAGAGTCTAAGTTTTACCTCAGATAAAATATACTTGCTATATACCTGTGTAATTATGGTATCTGCATTTATATTTAGGTGTTCCATTTCTAGACCTATTCCGTCTAGTATCTGTAATCCATCTATGGGATCAGCTTTTACAAGTTCAAGCATAGGTTCAATAAAGCTAATACCAGATATTATTTCCATTTCAATATCTAGGAATTCTCTATTTAATAATATCTTGACTGTTTTTTCTGCCACCATTGGATTGCCTGGTACAATATAGTTGATTTCTCCATACGTATTTACATGTTCGACAAGCTTTTCAACTATAGTTTCATATACTTCTTCAAATTTTTCTGACTGACAATATATATCATCGAAAGATTCATATGTTACATCATTTCTGTCTAAATAGTCCACAGTAGGGTGTTCTTTAGTTCTTAAATAGTTTTTAGTTCCGTCCTTCATTTTTTCTATAGCTCCTATAGTCAATGAGTTTATATTACCTGGCCCTAATCCTATTATATATATTTTTTTCATGTTATCACCTACTGCTTTCTGAATTTTCTCAAGATACCATTTATCTTATCACCTTTTGGCATTATTTTCAACTCTTCCTCTGAAATTGCTCCCGTTACAAATAATAGTATAACATAGGTAATTCCTCCAAGCATGATAGAACCTAGAGTTGCAATACTTTGTCCCACTAGCATTTTTATTAAAACAAAGGATATTTTAACAACAATTCCCATTCCTATAGCTGATATGAGAGGCTTTTTAAGAATATAGTCATAGTCTATTTTATATCCAGTAACTTTCTTTATAGCGATTATGTCCAATAAGGCTGCTATAGCAAAGGCTACAACAGTTGAAAATGCTGCACCATATATATTTATATATTCTACTCCAGTCAAGGTATAAGTTAGCACTGCCTTTACTAGGGCACCAACTAATAAATTTGCTGCTGGAATAAGTGGATGACCTAAACCTTGAAGCATAGCAGCTAAGGTTTGTACTAAGGTTAAAAAGATAACTCCTAATGATAGTACCTTTAATATATTTCCCGTACTAACTATTGTTTCAACTGTATTTTTATAATATAAAAGTCCTATTATAGGTCTTGCCAATAAAAATAATCCTATGGCGCAAGGTAATCCTAGCATTAAGGTTGTCTTTATTCCCGATGAAATTATTTTTTCTGTTCCCTTTAAATCGTCTCTAGCCTTTGTATTTGATATGGCTGGTACTAAACTTACCGAAAGGGCTACTGCAAATACTTGTGGCAGATTTATTAAGGTTTGAGCCATACCCTTAAAATTTCCATATAGGGCATTTGCCTCTGCTTCTGTAAAGTTTATAGTTTGTAGTTTTTTGAGTACTATCTTTAAATCTATATAATCCATAATTGGAAGAATGGCAGCTCCTAATGTAATTGGTACTGCTATCTTTAAAAGGGATTTCAGTATCTCTGCTGATGGTTCTTCATCAACTACCACACTTCTTTTTATCTCTTCATCTATCTTTGGCTTTCTTTTAAAGTAAATTACTATAACTGCAAGAGTTCCTGCAACTGCTCCAATTGTTGCTCCAAAAGATGCAGCTCCTGCTGCCATTGGTATTCCCTTGTCTAAGACTAAAATTGTCAAACTAAGCCCCAAGAAAACTCTGAAAAACTGTTCTAAGGTCTGTGATATTGCCGTTGGAACCATGTCTTGTGATCCTTGAAAATATCCTCTAAGAACTGACATAACTGGAACAAATACAAGAGCAGGCGCAAGTCCAACTAGTGAATAATATGCCTTTGTATTACCAATGTTATTTACTATGTTATGTGCATTTAGGTATAAGTATACTGATGATATTAAACCAAATACAAATAGAAATATTAAGGATATTTTAAATACCCTATGTGCCCCTCTATAGTCTTCTATAGATCTTTTCTCTGATACTAGTTTGGCTATAGCCACAGGAAATCCTGCTGTAGATATTGTTAAAAGTAAAGTATAGAATGGATAAGCTGTTTGATAGTATCCCATTCCTTCAGACTTTATTAAATTTGAAAGGGGTATTCTATATATTGCTCCCAGTATCTTTACAAGCACTGCTGCAATACTAAGTATAAATGCCCCCTTCAGAAAATTATTTTCTTCTTTCATTTCCTAACCTCCAATATTGTAACTTCATATATTATAACATTATTCTCATAAAAACCATATTTTATAAAACATAAAAAATCTACCTTTCAGTAGATTTCCATATTTTCAGAGTATTTTACTAGCTAAAATAGCTATTATCCAAAGGTGTAATGGATAAAATACATAAAACATATACTTGGTAAACTTATTGGTAAAACCTCTCTTACCATTATAGATATAGATAAATGGAAGACCTGCTACCATTAGAAAATCTGAATTATACATAAGCATATTTAAAGTTTCACCTAAGCTATCATACTTAACATAGGCCATCTTAAAAAATAGCACTGTCAGTAAAACATATCCTAGATTTCTCATAGCTACTCTATCCTTAAATAGATAGGTAATTATCATAAAGGGCAGTATAATAACTCCGCCTTCTGTAAATAAAGAGGCTCCTAACACTATAAATAAGAATATACTGCCTAATAACCTTCTATCTTTTCTTAAAAACTCATCTATTATATATAAACTGGTTACTCCCAGGGCTAGAGTTAAAAATATATTATTATGAACAAAGTATTTAATATCCTTAACTATAAATTTATTCACAACAATATTTCCAATAGCCATTATAAAACTTGCCATAAATAGCCTTAGCATATATTTTTTCTTATCCCTTGTATGTATATATCCTTCCACAGATAAATAGGCAAAAACTTGAGCCACTGGTCTAGTTAATAAATGAAATATCCCTGCCATTTTAGGACTTATAAAGTATCCAATATGATCAAAAACCATCATTACCATCATTAAAACCTTTAAACTTGTTCCACTCATAGAAACCTCCTCATTCTTTCACCAGTTTATCTTACTAAATATATTTTAATATTTAAGACAGTATTTATTAATATTTTATTAAGTATTTATTTTTCTATCTATCTTGTATCTGCAGATATGTCCTAAAATATAGCATTTAGATTCTTATTTTTTCCCAATAAAAAAGATAGGCAGCTGCCTATCTCTTCTAAGAACTTAATTAATAGAACTTAATTAATTTTTCTTTTCTTCTTTTTTATCTTCTACTTTGTCATCTTTTTTATCGTCTTTTTTGTCTTCTTTTTTGTCTTCTTTGATTTGAATATTGTCTTTAAAAGTTTCTATTTTAGCTTCTTTTTCAAGTTTCTTCATTTCTTCCACATACTTGTCTTCTTTAAGGGCATTTTCTATATCTGCCTTTAAATCTTTAAATTCAACTTTTTTATCTTCTACCTTGATTATATGGTAACCAAAATCACTTTTTACTAGGTCACTTATTTCCCCTTTTTTTAGAGCAAATGCAGCATCTTCAAATTCTTTTACCATTTGTCCTCTACCAAAATATCCTAAATCTCCACCTTTTGCTGCAGAGCCTGGATCTTCTGATTTAGTTTTTGCTATCTCATCAAAGTTTCCACCATTTTTAACTTCTGCAAGTATAGCTTCTGCTTTAGCTTTAGCCTCTTCTGCTTGTTTTGCATCAGTTTGTTCAACTTTTATTAAAATATGTTTTGCATGAACTTCACCTAATTCATCCTTGTGTTCTTCAAAATATTTTTTAGCTTCTTGTTCTGATACCTTTATGTCTTTAAGAACTGCTTCTTTTTGCTTACTAGCTAGTAGCATTTTTTTAACATCTTCTTTAAAGTCTTTTTCATCTATTCCATTAGCTGTTAAGTAACCCTTAAAAGATTCTTCTCCACCAACCATTTCAACATAGTTTTTCATAGTTTCGTCAATCTCTTTATCTTCTACTTTAATTCCTCTTTTTTCTGCATCTTGCATTATAACTTGTTCTGTTACTATTTGGCTTATTATTTCGTCTATAACTTGATCTTTTAAAGTAAGTCCTTCTTCGCCTACTTTTTGATTAAGTATGTCTTCTCCCATTTGACTTTCATACATGTTTTTTACCATTTCATAATTTTTATCGAATCTTTCCATTGGTACTGCTTGTCCATTTACTATAACGATGGCATTACTATCAGTTTTCCCACATCCAACTGCTGTAAATGTGATCGTACATGCTAGTGCTACAACTGCACCTTTTTTCACAATATTTTTTAACATTTAAAAACATCCTTTCTATCATTTGAGACTCATAATAGATATTATACATTAGTTTTATCTTTATTAAAACCGTCAATATCTTCCATTAGTATTTTCAACTCTTCCAGTACATCTCTTTTTATCTTAAACTTAAATCCAGGATTTTTGGTTACATTAAAGTTAATTCTATACATATATTTTTTAGATAAATAGTCGATTAATTCCAAATCAATATCTTCTTCTTTTTCAAAGTCGATGGAAATTAATCCATTCATTTCTATTAAAGATTTTATATTGTTTCTACTACCCATAGATCTAATATAGGATATATCTACTAGATTTTCAGTTTGTCTTGGTAAATCTCCAAATCTATCTATTAATTCATCTACTAAATCCCTATACATTTCTACATCTGATACAGATGCAATCCTCTTATAAATATCAACTTTTTGTTCTTCATCTCGTATATATCTACTTGGAATATATCCATCAACCTTTAAATCAATTATGGTATCTACAACTGTTTGCACCTCTTCACCCTTAAGTCTTTTTACTGCATCATTTAAAAACTTAACATATAGGTCATAACCTATTGCTTCTATTTGACCATGTTGTTGAGATCCTAAAAGATTTCCTGCACCTCTAATTTCCAAATCTCTCATAGCTATTTTAAATCCAGATCCAAATTCAGTAAACTCTTTTATGGCCAAGAGTCTTTTCTCTGCAACCTCTGATAAGACCTTGTCTTTTTGGTAGGTAAAGTATCCATATCCAACTCTATTTGACCTTCCCACACGTCCTCTAAGTTGATACAACTGTGATAATCCCATCTTATCTGCATCATGTATAATTATAGTATTTACATTTGGCATGTCTACTCCAGTTTCTATTATTGTGGTACATATTAAGACATCAAATTCCTTATTATAAAAATCTACCATTACATTTTCAAGGGCATTTTCAGCCATCTGACCATGACCTATTCCAAAGCTAACTTCTGGTACCAAGGCTTGGAGTTCAAGAGCCACTTTTTCTATACTCTTAACTCTATTATATACATAGTAGACCTGACCACCACGGTTGACTTCTTTTAATATGGCATCTCTAATCATTTGATTATTGTGTTCAACAACATAGGTTTGAACCGGATATCTTTCCTCTGGTGGTTCTTCTATGACAGACATGTCTCTTATACCAGACAAGGACATATGAAGTGTCCTTGGGATTGGAGTAGCTGTCAAAGTTAAAACATCTATACTTTCTTTTAATTGTTTCATTTTTTCCTTATGTTTTACTCCAAATCTTTGCTCTTCATCTATTACAAGTAAACCTAAGTCTTTAAACTTTACATCTTCTGATAATAACCTGTGAGTTCCAACTAGAATATCTAATCTTCCATCCTTTACTTGTTTCAAAGTTTCCTTTTGCTGCTTAGGACTTCTAAATCTACTAAGTAGTCCAATTTTTATTGGGAAATTAGCAAATCTTTTTTCAACGGTTGAAAAATGCTGCTGTGCCAATATAGTAGTTGGTACTAAAAAAGCTACCTGTTTACTATCATTAACAGCTTTAAAAGCAGCTCTAAGAGCCACTTCTGTCTTACCATAACCAACATCTCCACAAAGCAATCTATCCATAGGTTTTGTAGTTTCCATATTAGTCTTTATTTCCTCAATGCTTCTAAGTTGGCCTTCTGTTTCTTCATAAGGGAAATAATCTTCAAACTCCCTTTGCCAGTTTCCATCTTCTGAAAAGGCAAATCCTGATGCTTGTTCTCTCTTTGCATATAATTCTAAAAGCTCTTCTGCCATGTCTTCTACAGCTTTTTTAGCCCTTATCTTTGTTTTAACCCATTCACCACTAGATAGTTTATTTACCTTTGGTGATATACTATCTGCTCCTATATACTTTTGAATCAAATGCATCTGATCTATTGGTACAAATAGCTTGTCTCCATCCTTATATCTAATATTTAGGTAGTCTTTTTTTATACCTTGTATATCTAATTGTTCCACACCTTCATACTTACCAATACCATGGTTTTCATGCACTACATAATCGCCAATTTTTAAGTCTGTGAAACTTATAGATTTTTTACCTCTTCTTTTCTTAGATTTCTTCCCTAATTTTTTTCCTGCTCCAAATATGTCTGTATCATTTATAAAAACTATTTTCTCATCTGGGTATTCAAAACCTCCTTGAAGACTTCCTTCTGTTATGACAATCTCGCCAGAGTTTAATTCCCTATCCAAAGACTCCACATATACATTTTCCAAATTATTTTCAAAAAGCCTATCACTTAGTCTTTTTCCTCTTTCTTTGGTACCAGACATTATGATAATTTTATAGTCATGACCCTTAAAATATTTTAAATCATCTACTAAAAGTTCTACTTTTCCGTTATAACTTGCAGTACCCTTAGTTGTGAAACTTATAAGCTCCTTATACTTTAACTTTCCCTTTGATGATAGTATAGCTGTTCCCTCTATTACGAACTTATCTAAGATTTTATTTTCCAAATCTTTATAATTATAAAACATATCTACATGGGATTTTAATAACTCGCCATAGAGAAACATGTCTTTATACTTATTTAAAAAATCTTCTTTAAATATTTCTGTTCTTTCATTAACTCTACTTGGTTCATCTAAATATATTATGGAATCATCTTTAAAATAGTCTAGTAAGGTACTTAAATATTCTTCGTCTATATAAGGCACTAGGATATCTTTATTAGAGACAAAGACATCTTCTTCTATTTCTTCTAGTAGTCTAGAATATTTATCATTTAGTTTTTCCCCTATTTCTTCTGTCAATTCTTTATTTTTCAATGTACTAGATAAATCCTTAGATAAATTCTTAATAAGCTTATCTTTCATCTCATCCAATATTAAGATTTCGTGAACTGGAGTTATAACTACTTCATCTAGGTTATCCAATGACCTTTGAGTATAGTGGTCAAAAGTTCTTATTGAATCTACTTCTGTATCGAAAAGTTCCATTCTGATTGGATTTTTACTCACTGTAGGATAGTAATCAATTATACCTCCCCTTATACTAAATTGTCCCATGGCTTCTACCATGGCAACCCTTTCATATCCAGCAAGTATAAAAAATTCTGTTAATTCTTTTAAATCTATATCATCGCCTATATTAATTAACTTAATCATTTCACTAAATTTCTTCTTTGAGATTATTTTATTAAAAACTGCCTCAATAGAAGCTACTACTATTAAATTCTCGTCCATTGATAACTGAGATAAAACTTCCAATCTCTTATTATCATCTTCATTGCTATGTGCATCAATATTATAAAACATAACTTCTTTTTGTGGAAATAAATATGCATTATCTGCTCCAAAGTTTACTATATCTTCATAGATTCCTCTGGCTCTTTTCTCCTGATATGTTAATACTAAAATTTGTTTACCAATATGATTTGATACTCCATCTAATATATGTCCTACATTTTCACTTAATATACCATAGGTCATAATTGGACTATTATTTTCTTTTACATTATTTAATAGTTTATTATATGAATCCATCTCTTTTAGTGTATCGATTAAAAAATTTCTCATATCAACACCCCTATAAACAGGCTATGCCCAGGATTATTCCTGGGCTAGGCCTCCTCTGTTATTATATTTGTTCATAGATGATTCTATACCTGATTTTATTGCCTCTTCTATGGCCTTCGTTGCTAAATCTATGGTCTTATCTATATCAATCATTTCTTCTTTTGAAAATTTACCTAGTACAAAATTTGCCAAGTCTTGACTCTCGTGCTTGGTTCCAACACCTATCTTTAGTCTTGGAAAATCTTTACTACCAAGTAGTTTTACAATTGATTTCAAACCATTATGTGTCCCGCCACTACCATTTTTTTTGATTTTTATTGATGCAAAAGGTATGTCTATATCATCTGCTATAATCATTATGTTCTCATCTTCTATTTTATAATAGTCTGCAAAAGCTTGAACAGCTTCACCACTATTATTCATATATGTTGTTGGTTTTAAAATATAGGTTTTTTTACCACTTATTCTGCCTTCTCCATATATGCCTTTAAATTTCATTTTGTTAAGTTCAATATTGTTATTTTTAGCAAGTTGTTCAACTACCTCAAATCCAATATTATGCCTAGTTCTTTCGTATTCCTTTCCAGGATTACCAAGTCCAACAATAAGATACAAATTTATTCACCTTTTCCTTGAAATAAAGTGCTAACTGAAGTATTGTTATGAACTCTTTGTATAGCTTCTGCAAATAGTTTCGATACTGATAACACTTCTATTTTATCTGATTTTTTATCGTCTGTTAAAGGTATTGTATCTGTTATTACAAACTTTTCTATCTCAGAATTATTTATTCTTTCTATAGCTGGTCCAGATAAAACACCGTGAGTTGCTGCCGCCATAACTTTTTTCGCTCCAAAATCTTTTAAAACTCCTGCTGCTGAAGTTATTGTTCCAGCTGTATCTACAATGTCATCTACTAGAATAACATTTTTACCTTCTACATCTCCAATTATATTCATAATTTCAGCTACATTTGCCTTAGGTCTTCTTTTTTCTATTATAGCAAGTGGTAAATCTAAAATGTTAGCAAAAGTTCTAGCTCTTCTAACTCCTCCAACATCTGGTGATACTATAACTGTATCTTCTGATGTAAAATCACCAAAATACTGAGCAAGTCTATTTATTCCTGACAAATGATCTACTGGTATATCAAAATATCCTTGTATTTGTGCTGCGTGTAAATCCATAGTAACTACTCTATCTGCTCCTGCTGTAGTTAATAAGTCTGCTACTAATTTAGCCGTAATTGGTTCTCTTGCTTTTGCTTTTCTATCTTGTCTAGCATAACCATAATAAGGTATAACTGCATTTATTCTACCTGCTGATGCTCTCTTTACAGCATCTATTAAGATTAAAGTTTCCATTAAGTTTTCATTTACTGGTGTACAAGTAGGCTGAATTATAAAGATATCTCTTCCCCTAACAGTTTCTTCTATCTCAACTGTTATTTCACCATCACTAAATTTTCCTACTTCACATACAGCTAGTGGTATCCCTATTTCCTCGCTTATCTTTTCTGCCAAATCTTTGTTTGCATTACCTGTTAATAGTTTCATATCACCAAAACATAAATTCATTGCTCTTCCTCCCAATTACTTTTTACTTGTCCAATTTTTTTTATTAATCTGTCTTGACCTTGCTATGGCTAGTTCTCCATCTTCAACATCATCTGTTATTGTTGAACCTGCCGCTATAAAAGTGTCTGTAGCTATTTTTACTGGTGAAACAATATTTACATTACACCCTATAAAAGAATTATCTCCTACACTACTTCTGAATTTGTTTTTCCCGTCATAATTTACAAAAACTACTCCACATCCTACATTTATATTTTCACCAAGGTCGGAGTCTCCAATATAAGTTAAATGTGATGATTTAGTGTTATTTCCAATGTTAGAATTTTTGACCTCAACAAAATTACCCAATTTTACATCTTCACCTATATTACTATTAGGTCTTATGTGGGCATACGGTCCTATTTTAGAATTTTTATTTATTGTACTCTCTTCTATAACAGAACTATCAATATAAACATTGTCAGATATTTTACTATCTATAATTCTACTGTTATTTCTTATTATACAATCTTCTCCTATTTTAGTACAGCCTTCTATTGATACTCCAGGATAGATTATAGTATCTCTTCCTATCTCCACATCACTATCTATATATGTGGTATTTGGATCTATTAAAGTAACACCCTGACTCATATGATAATTGTTAATTCTATTTTTCATTATACTCTCACACTCTGATAGCTGTAATCTAGAATTTACCCCTAATATATCATTTGCATCCTCTACTATATAGCCCCCAACTTTATAGCCCTCATTTTTTAAGATTTCAATAACATCTGTTACATAATATTCATTTTGAGCATTGTTGCTATTTATCTCTTTTAAAGATTTTTTTAATAAACTGCCCTTAAATATATAAATACCAGAGTTTATTTCCCCTACTTGTCTCTCTTTTTCTGTAGCATCTTTTTCTTCAACTATTTTAGAGATACTTCCATCATCTTCTCTAATAATTCTTCCATAACCAAAAGGATTTTCTAAGATAGAAGTTAATACTGTAGCATCCAAATTATTTTCATTATGGTAATTCATAAAATCAGATATAGTTTCCTTTCTTATAAGAGGAGTATCTCCATATAAAATAAGTACTGTATCTTCATCAGCTATTTCATCAACTGCTTGCATAACTGCATAGCCAGTACCATAGGGGAAATTCTCTCCTATGTTCTGTTTCTTGAAGATTATATCTTTTTTGAATTTGGCTTTTACCTGATCTTCATTATCTCCTACGACGACAATATTTTTCTCAAATTTAGCCCCTTTACTTGATTCTATTACATATTCCAATATTGGCTTATTGCAAATTTTATGTAGCACTTTAGAGTACTTAGACTTCATCCTAGTACCTTCACCAGCTGCCAATATAATAGAAATATTCATACATCGCACCTCTTCCTTTATTTAATTCTATAGCTAACTTATCCTATCAATAGTTTAAATTTAACTACTTTGAATAAATTTATATAAAATATACTTATATCTAACCTACATTCTATCATCTTCTTGTGAAAATTTAAATCAATTAATTTTTTCTAAAAAAGAAAAGAGGTGTCTACTAAGACACCCCATGCATGTAAGTATTTCTTCTTTGACAGTACTTACTATAAATCCAGATTTTATTAAAATTACTATTCTACTATTCCATCTAATACTAAGTCAGATGACTCTTGTAGTTTTAATAATTCTAATTCTTTTTCATAACTAGAAAAGATTGCGTCTTGGATTAAATCTCTAGTTTCACTATTTATTGGATGAGCTATATCTCTAAATTCAGTTTCTCCAATTTTTCTACTAGGCATTGCAATAAATAATCCATTTTCGCCTTCAATGATTTTTATATCATGAACTACAAATTGATTGTTGAAAGTTACTGAAACAATAGCTTTCATTTTTCCCTCTTCATATACTTTTCTAATTCTTACGTCTGTTACTTGCACATCATTCACCCTTTCTGTATTCATAGACTGTCCCTATGCTTATATTCTATACTAAAGCGTCAATTTATTCCACTATTTTTTTAATTTTCACAATTTTTGTCTTTTTTTTACATTTTTTTATTTTCATTTAAGATATTACTTTAATTATTTAGATACTATGATATAATTTATCAAGATATTAAATATCTACGGCTTATTTATTGGGGAGGTACTTATGTTTGAATTTTGTGTAGATAATGAAAACTACTCGCATATACATTTTATTGGTATTGCTGGAGTTTCAATGAGCGGACTAGCCGAAATACTTATTTCTAAAAAATATAAAGTTAGTGGTTCAGATATAAAGAAAAGTAAAACAACAGATAGATTGGAAAAATTAGGTGCAAAAATATATATTGGACAATATGCAAGTAATCTAGAAGATGATATTGATTTAGTAGTTTATACAGATGCAGTTAGAGAAGATAATGAAGAGCTTTCAAAAGCTCGTGAGCTTGGTATTAAGATTATAGATAGGGCAACTTTCTTAGGTGCTTTAATGAAAAACTATGAAAATTCCATAGCCATATCTGGAACTCATGGAAAAACTACTACTACTAGTATCACATCAACTATACTTAGCCATAGTAATATTGATCCTACAATCTTACTTGGAGGTCAACTTAAAGAAATTGGTGGAAATATAAAGATTGGATCTAGTAATTGTATCCTTACAGAGGCTTGTGAATATAAGGGTAATATTTTGAAATATTTTCCAACCATGGCTGTGATTATGAACATGGACGAGGACCACTTAGATTATTTTAAAAGTATAGATCATATAGTTGATACCTTCTGTATATTTGCATCAAATATTAAAGAAGATGGACACTTAATCATCAATGGTGATGACGAAAACAAGGATAGGGTTATAGCAAGTACAAAGGCAAAGGTAATCACTTTTGGTCTTGAAGCTAATTCAAACTATAGGGCTACAAATATTACTTCGACAGCAACTTCGACAGACTTTGACCTATATATTGATGGAGAGTTTGCAGATAGCTTCCATATCAATATAATAGGAAAACATAATGTCTATAACTCACTTGCAGCTATAGTTGTATGTCATACATTTGGTTTATCCATAGACTTTATAAAAGAAAATATAAAATATTATACAGGTGTAGATAGAAGATTACAGTTTAAAGGTTACTATAATGATGTGAAAATAATGGACGATTACGCCCATCATCCAACTGAGATAAATGTTACTTTAAAGGCCTTAAAAGAGTCTTTAGTAAATGGCAACTTATATTGTATTTTTCAGCCACATACCTTTACTAGAACTCAGAAACTATTTAATAGTTTTGCAGAATCTTTCAAGTATGCAGACAATGTAGTTATTACAGATATATACGCAGCTAGAGAACTCGATGATGGTTCGGTTAACTCAAAAGATTTAGCAAATGCTGTTACAAATACTAAATCTGTATATTTAAAAACTTTTGCAGAGATAAAAAAATATATTGCAGAAAATGCAACTACAAATGATATAGTTGTAACTATGGGTGCTGGTAATATATTTGAGCTTGGAGAAGAACTTTTAGAAATAAATTTAAATGTTATATAAATATAAAAAAACTTTTTAGCTAGGCTAAAAAGTTTTTTATTTTTTAATCAATTCTATTTTTTATCTATTTCATAATTCATAGATATACTAACTATTAGTAAACTTATGAAAAAGCTATTTATAAGAGTTATCACTGTAGCTCCAAGCTGATAATTACTAAAAAACCTCATAAATAAAATAAAAAGTATAAGTGTAACTACTGATGTAGCTGTCCAATAGCCAAACTTATCCTTAATTTTTATATTATTCCAATCTTGTTTTTCATATCCTAAAACAAATAAAAGTATTAAAACAAACCCAATTAAAGTGCTTCCATGCTGAAGTATTTTATAGATTGGGATATTAAAAATGAATTTTGATAAAAGCCTTATCTTATCTACAAAATATCCTGTTTCATGAGTAAAACTATCCCATACAATATGACTCGTCATACCTACTAAACTAGAATATCCAAAAATCAAATAATCTCTAAAATTATTAAGTCTAATTTCTTGATTAAATAGTTTATACATTCTATCACTAATAACTTTAGGTAAATTTAAAATAAATTTATTTTTAATGAAACTATAAAATAAAATATAGAGCACAAAAGATAGGATTAAGTTTATGGAAAACATCCCCACAATACTATGTCCAATAACGCTTTTTGGTTTAAAATACAAAAAATACTCAAAATCTGGAGCCATAGCTCCAATAATTAGCCCTGCACTGTTTATATCCTTATTTTCCCTATCTACTAAGGATAAAACAGCTGCTGGGTGGGCAAATGTAAAAGCCATAAACTTTCCTCCTTTCCTAAAATTAAAAACTGCCTACTAGGTAGGCAGTTTTCTCTATATTATATTATTTTCTATAGTCGTAGAAACCAATTTTTGTTTTTCTACCTAGTAAGTTACCTCTTACCATTTTTCTTAATAATGGATGAGCTCTATATTTTGAATCTCCATACTCTTTATATAATACATCCATTATAGCTAAACAAACATCAAGTCCGATTAAATCTCCTAGCTCTAAAGGTCCCATTGGATGATTAGCTCCAAGTTTCATTGCAGTATCAACATCTTCAATACTTGCAACTCCTTCTGCATAAATTCCAACACCTTCATTTATCATTGGTATCAATATTCTATTAACTACAAACCCTGGTGCTTCTTCAATCTCTACTGAAGTTTTTCCTATTTTTTCAGTTAATTTTTCTATTGTTACTTTTGTTTCTTCTGAAGTAGTCAATCCTTTTATTATTTCCACAAGTTTCATCATTGGAACTGGATTGAAGAAATGCATTCCTATAACCTTTTCTGGTCTATTAGTAGCACTTCCTATTTCAGTTATAGATAGTGAAGAAGTATTTGTTGAAAGTATAGTTTTTTCATCGCAAATCTTATCAAGCTCTGCAAATATAACTTTTTTAGTTTCCATATCTTCAACTACAGCTTCTATTATTAGATCACAATCTTTTAAATCATCATAAGTAGTAGTTAAAGTTATTCTGCCTAGTATTGCATCCATTTCATCTTGAGTCATTTTTTCCTTGCTTACTAATCTTGCTAAACCTTTTTCTACTGACCTAACACTTGCTCTTGGATCTGCTGGATCTATATTTCTAACCCAAACAACAACATCATGTTCTGTTTGTGCGAATATTTGCGCAATTCCTCCTGCCATTGTACCTCTACCTAATATACCTATCTTTTTCATTACAAAAGCACCTCCATGGTTTTATATAATTATTTTAATTTATAATCTGCTCTTCTTTTTTCTAAGAATGCTGTCATACCTTCTTTTTGGTCTTCTGTTGCGAAACATAGTCCGAATAAATCTCTTTCTATGCTAATAGCTGTATCTATATCTGTTTGTAGACCTCTATTTATAGCTTCTTTAGAGAATCTAACAGCTAATTGTGCATTACTTGCGATTTTTTCAGCCATTTTAATAGCCTCATTCATTAATTCTTCTGTTGCTACAACCCTATTTACAAGACCTATCCTTAAAGCTTCTTCTGCCTTAATATTTCTAGCTGTAAATATTAGTTCTTTAGCAATACCTTCGCCTACTATTCTAGGTAACCTTTGAGTACCTGAAAATCCTGGTGTTATTCCTAAACCTACTTCCGGTTGACCAAATAATGCATCTTCAGAAGCTATTCTTATATCTGCTGACATACATAATTCACATCCACCACCTAGGGCGAATCCATTAACTGCAGCTATAACTGGCTTTTCCAATAATTCCAATTTTCTAAATACTTTCATTCCTTTGTCGCCAAAAGCTTTACCTTCGATAGCATTGAGTTCTTTCATCTCAGCTATATCAGCTCCAGCTACAAATGCTCTTCCTGCTCCTGTCACTATAAGTACATGAACATCATTATCTTCTTGAACCATATCTACTGCTAGATCAAGTTCGTCTAGTGTTTGGGAGTTTAAAGCATTTAATGCTTTAGGTCTGTTTATAGATAAAATACCTATACTGCCTTTCTTTTCAAAAATTAAATTTTGAAATTCCATAATATCACTCCTTTACTATAAATATATATAAATTGACTAATCTGAATTGATAAATAATTCAGATTAGTAATTATCAATGTAATATTTCAATTAACAACATGGCAAAATCGTCGTCAACATTACCTCTTCCAAAAAGCGCTATCTTGTCTACTAAGTCATTTAAAAGGTCCTGCTTATCTTCAACTATGGTGTCTTTTAATCTTTGTATACCAAACTCTTCCTGCTCCATATTCTTAACTTCTGTAACTCCATCAGTATAAAGTAAAACCTTATCACCAGGATTTAGTTTGATTTTATTCTCTGAGTAATTAACACTGTCAAATAATAATGATATAGGATTTCCTGTTATTTCTAACTCTTCAATTATGTTTTCAGAGTTGTTAAACCTTATTGGTACTGAGTTATGTCCTGCATTAGAATACTTAAACTCATAAGTTGATAGATTAAATACTCCATAAAAGATTGTGAAATATTTATCCATCTCTAAGCTTAAAGCACTAAATCTTCTATGTAACTCGGCTAGTGCAATAGAAGGACTTAGAATATCATCTTTTATAAATCTCATACTTTGTTTTACGAACATGGTAACCATAGATGCTGCCACCCCATGTCCTGATACATCTGAAATGTATATACCTATATTATCTCTGTCTATTTGGAATATGTCAAACATATCTCCACTTAACATCTCTGATGGTTTATATATATAATCCACATAAATGTTGCCAATCCTACCTTTATTAGGTAAAATTTCTTCCTGTATTTTTCTTGCCAGTTTCAAATCAGTATTCATTTTACTATTTTTGCTTCTCAAATGCTTTTCTAGACTTCTTTCTCTTTCAACATCCCTAAAAACTTCTACTGCTCCTAGGATATCTCCACTATTGTCTCTAACTGGTGAAGCTTTTACAGAATAGTGTCTTCCTGCTATAATCTCTTCTTTTTGAATTACTTCTCCACCCTGTATACTTTTTTCAACTATACAAAAACAGCAAGCATTTTCTTGTGCGCAATACACATTACATTCTCTACCTATTATATCATTTCCTAATGTTTCCTTCATGGCTTTATTAGCATATACTACTTGGCCATCCTTATTTAAAATTCTGACCCAATCAGCCATGCTTTCCAGAATATTATAATTTAGGTTTAAATTATATTTCTTATCTATTTTGTCCATATCATAGATAGGATCCTTATTATTTATCATTTAAATCACCTATACATTATCTTTTTATACTTCTATTTTATACTATAAGACAAAATATATCCACCTAAAACAAATTTATTTGTCTAGGTGGATTTATATTAGTTGTAATTTACATTTATCTCTTCATCTTCAGAGTATCTTGCTATGGCATAAATAGCATCTGATAATCTATTAATATACCTTATAACTAGAGGATCTACATCTGCTATTTCACTTAGAGATATGGCTCTTCTTTCTGCCCTTCTGCAAACTGTTCTTGCAATATGAAGGCTACCTGCTTTTTGATTGGTCCCTGGAATTATAAAGCCCTTTCCATTGTCCAATTGCCTCATATATTTATCTACAAGCCTTTCTAGTGCCTCTATATCTTCTTCTTTTATTTCATGTGCTATTTTTTTTTGATCTTCTGTAGCAAGTATAGATGCTACTATAAAAAGTTTGTTTTGAACTAAAAATAATTCATCATATATGTCTTGACCTTTAAAATAATTTTTACAAAATCCTATATGTGAACCTAGCTCATCTACTGTTCCATAGGCTTCAACTCTGATGGAATTTTTAGAAACTCTAACTCCATCAAACAAGCTAGTTTTTCCCTTGTCTCCAGTTTTTGTATATATATTTGACATACAATACCCCCTTATTTCTTAGGTGGTCTTGGTCCATAATATTGATAATAGTCAACTTCAATTCTTCCGTTGTATAATTTTCTTTTTCTATCTGCTTTTTTTCCAAATAGTTTTTCAAACCCCTTGTCAGAAGTTATTAAATAGTTGGACCAAGTATCTAATTCTTTCATCTTTTCTCCCAAATCGATGTATAATTGTTCCACCTCTTCTGCCTCACCAATTCTTTCTCCATATGGTGGGTTTGTTATTACTACCCCATATTCATTTTTTAATGTCATATTTCTAAAATCTTTTGTAACAAATTGTATATCATCTTCAAGTCCTAAATTCGTAGCATTTTCAATAGCTATATCTACTGATCTAGGATTTATATCACAGGCTAATATATCTATATTGCTCTTATAATCAATTTTTTCAAAGGCTTTTTTTCTAGCACTTCTCCAAATGTTTTTATCCATGATTTCCCATTCTTCTGCATCAAATTTTCTATCCAATCCTGGCGCAATACTTCTTCCTATCATAGCAGCTTCTATTGGAATAGTTCCTGATCCGCAAAAAGGATCCCATAGTAATCTGTCCTTATTCCAATATGAAAGAAGTACCATGGCAGCAGCTAAAGTTTCTTTAAGTGGAGCCTCTCCCTGTCTAGTCCTATAACCTCTCTTGTGAAGCCCTGCTCCAGATGTATCTATTGTAAGTGTTGCCACATCTTTTAATAAGGATACTTCAATTCTATATCTAGGTCCTGATTTTTCAAACCATGTAACATCCTTATATTTAGTTTTTAACTTATTAACTATGGCTTTTTCAACAATTCTCTGACTATCTGATATGGAGTATAATTTTGATTTTACACTTTTTCCTTCTATCAAGAAGTTAGCATCTCTTGGTATTATATCTTCCCAAGGTAGTGCATATGTCTTATTATATAATTCTTCAAAAGAATAGGCCTTAAACTCTCCCATCTTAAGTAGAACCCTATCTGCTACCCTAAGCCATATATTAGCTAGGGCTATATCTTCTATATTTCCCTTGAAATTAACTTTTCCATTTTCAACATTAAAATCTTCAAATCCCAGTGCTTCTAATTCTCTCTTTACAACTGCTTCCAATCCAAAAGTGGATGTGGCAATTAAATCAATTTTGTCTTTTAACATATAATCTCTCCTCGTAAAATAAGTATACCCTATAATATAATTTGAATAAATCCAATTTTTTCTAAAAAAATGAGTATATTTTTTTCGAAGGGGTATTATAATAATGTAGCACAAAAAAGTTATTTATTAAATAAAAAATATATTAAAGCGGAGGTTATATTATGTCTAAATTAAGTAATTTATATCAAACTGGTGATTGGAAAAATGAAAAACATATTCCTACTATACTTGCACCAGAAACAGCTAAAGCTGGGGAACTTGTAGAAGTTAATGTAGTAGTTGGTGAAGAAATAGCTCATCCTAATACATTAGAACATCATATATCTTGGATAAAAGTTTATTTCTTAGCTGAAGGAGCAAAATTTCCAGTTGAATTAGGAACTTATGATTTCAATGCTCATGGTGAAGAAGAACTATTAGCTGAACCTAATGTAACAGTTAGATTCAAAACTAACAAACCAGGAAAAATTCTTTCA
This sequence comes from uncultured Tissierellia bacterium, assembly GCA_946402705.1. Lineage (GTDB taxonomy): Bacteria > Bacillota > Clostridia > Tissierellales > Tissierellaceae > CAMIXG01. The sequence goes on from CAMIXG010000013.1 coordinate 31,576, forward strand.
ACATCTTACTGTAATATACATGGTTTATGGGAAGATGAAAAAGAACTTAAATTAGTTTAATACATCAAAAAAGACCCTGAGGGTCTTTTTTTTATTTATAAATATTCTCAAATTTTTCTAAAGTTTTTATATATCCTTGAATTTCTGCCTTGTTTTCAGCTTCATATTTTTTAGTTTTTTCTGTAACCATATCTAATAAAGTTTTATCTAAAGTCTTTTCTGCATAAGTGTAAACTACTCTGTTTTCCTTATCTATATGGCGAGTTAATAAATCTCTATATGCCATAGCATAAGTTATTATATCCAACATGTTTTCACTAGACTTTTCTTCCTTATATTTCTTTGTGGATTGCTCTAGCATCATAACATTATATCTTGCTAAATCATGTTCAACCAACATTCCATGATCTATTAGGTTCTTACCAAGTTCTCCTAAATTTTCCTGCATATATTTAAATAAAAACTCTTCTTCCTTACCGTGATGAATCTTATCTGCATAGTTTCTTACAAATCCTATACTTTCTTCAAAAAACTCAACATCTACTTCTTTTGTATCTAAAATTTTTATACAAGCTTTTTGAACTATATCTAAGAATCTTAAAATATTATCATGTTCACTAACCAAAACCTCTATTCCGTACATACTAAGCCCTCCTTATTAAGAAATAATCTTCTTCTAAACTATTTACAATTATGTTTCTGCCATCAAATATACCATTTGCTAACTTAGATTTTATGTCCTTGTGTAACATCTCTAACTCTTCTGTATCATAATACTCTACAAATATATCTCTTCTAGTTCTATATAAGAACTTTTCTTCTTCCTCTGATATTATTTCATTTGCCCCATCACAAGGCATCCCATTGACAAATATATTATTTAGAATCTCATAGTAATACTTCATTTCTCTATTTTCCTCAACATCTTTTTGTAGTCTTTTACCAAAGTCAAAAGCTATACTTCTAGCCCTATCTATATCTTTTTTCTCAATTACTTCTCTGAGTACTCTAGCCAATCTATTTTCAACAATTATTATAAAGCTCTGTAAGCTTCCATGAATATTACTAGTGTCTATAATATCTTCAAGTTCACCCTTTGGAACCTGTCCATACTTTTCATCTAATTCTTCTTTAAGATATTCATAGTCAAGTTCGTCTATCAATTCATTAGTTAAAGCATTTTGTACCATTATCTTATTGTATAGCCAGTAATGTATATTCCCTAAAAATAAACTCATGTAAATCATCCTCTCTAGTTACAATTTAACATGATTTTTCTTGATTTTCAGTAACATATGTTACAGGAATATATTTTTTAGCCTTGTAGTTAAAATTTTATTTAATCAATTTTTAAAGATAAGAGGCCATATTGTTATTACAATATATAAAAGAAAAATTGTTATTACCAAAAAACCTATAGAGTACTCCTTTGACCCTCTTAAAACAATCTCTCCAGTCTTCTCCTTATATACTATTTCAATAGGATTTTTATTTAAATAATCATCAAAAAGCTTATCGGAAAAAACTTTATCAAGCTTAACTTCTCCTATTTGTTCTTGTCCCTTAGAATCAGTGTAGATCACAGATAGGGTATAGGGTCCTCTTCTGACCTTACTTAAAACTCGAAACTTGATAATTTTCCCCTGAGCTTTTTCCCAAAAAGTAATCTTATAAATTCCATAAATCATAGTATAGATACTCCATAATAATAGACTGGCAAAAAATATAAAAAAAGATAAGTATCCCAAATCTATATTCAATAAGTCCATAAATAATCACCCACTCCTAGTTTTATTTTATCTACTTAAATTACTAGAAAAAAAGATACAAAAAGTGATATTTTTATATCTACTCTTTATATCTTTATTTTATATAATTTACTTTCTATTTCCTAGAAAAATTTATCATCTACTAGGTCTATCCATATTTCAGAACCTTCTTTAAGTTCATTTATATCATGGTGATGACCATTTATAGCTTCAATGATAACTGGGTAATACCACTTATCATAATCTAAATCATTGTAAGTTTTTGCCCCTTCTAGGATATTCTCCCTACTAACTTTTCTTTCCAACATACTGTTTATAAGGGCTGTAAGTTCAGCTCGTGTAATCAAATTATCTGGCTTAAAACTACCATCGTCATATCCCTTAATCCAACCCTCTCTTCTAGCAGAGTTGATATAATCTTCTGCCCAATGGGCTATAATATCTTCAAATTTCGTCTCTTCTATAATTATATCTGTAAATCTAGATACTGTACGAGAAAGTTCGGCTCTTGTTATATAAACATTTGGTCTGAATGTTCCATCTCCATATCCATTCATTATTTCACCATTGGCAAGAGTTGCTATAGCTTTTTCTGACCATCTTCCAGATTCAACATCTGTAAATTTATGACTTGTAGTTTCTACTTCTTCAACAAATCTAGGCTCTAATATTCTCAGTATAACACTGGCAACCTCTTCCCTTGTTACAAATCTATCTGGTCTAAAAGTACTATCTTTGTAGCCCTCTAAATACGCCGCATGTTGCTCTTTTTTAAACTTATATTCTGATCCTGTTTCTATTGTTACACCCATAAGTTGTTCTCTAAGTTCTCTCTTGGCTTCACCAGTGGCATTTTCATAGTCTTTTATAACTTCTGATATTGGTCTACCATCTATAAGTTGTTCTTTTGGTTTTTCTTCTTCTTTTGGTTTTTCTTCTTCTTTTGGTTTTTCTTTTTCCTTATCCTTGTCCTTATTTTTATCCTTATCTCGGCCTCCACCGCCTCCACCAGATGAACCGCCATCTGTTACAGGTTCTTCAATTTTCTTCCACTGAGCATTAAACTCTTTTAGCTCATATCTATCATATAGGCTAGTTAAATCCATTTTTGATAACTCTTGGCTATCACTTGAGTTTAATTTTAGACTTATATCATTATAGGCTTTTGAGCTAGGACTCCAATATTGGAAAGTATAACCTGATCTAGTTGGGTCAGATACAGTCCTTACATTTACTACATTATCCACTTGTTTCTGACTTGCGCCACCTAGGAATACTCCACCATTTGCCTTAAATAAAAATTGTTTTTTCATATTTTCTGGTATCTTTGTTCCAAAAGTTCCAGCTGAAACATCCATTACGGAACTAGCACGGTTATTTAAAACTATCAAACTTGGATATACTTTTTCATTATATCCACTACCTAGATTATTATAAATTGTTTCTCCATCTTCATTGAAAAATCTTATTCTATTATCCTCATCAGCAGCTGTAGTAGCATGGTCTACGATAATACTTCCATCTACTACCTCATTTTCTATAAAGGCAGTTTTGTTTAAAATAAGCTTAGATGCAATTGGATTATTATTTTCATTTACACCATTGTATAGGATGGCCTTACCAAATTTATTTCTTATAAATTTAGTTTCTCCTTTAAATTCCATCAAACCCTCTGTATGAGATATCATAACACTTTGGTCTGATAAACCTCTATTGTTAATAAAATCAACATTTTCTTCAAATATAAGTGGTTGATTAAGTCTATTATTTAATATCAAGGCATCATACACATTGTTATCAAAAAAGTTTACCTTTTCTTTAAAAACTATACTTTCATTACTATCTTCTGTTGTATGAGTATGAAGTAGAATTTTTGAAGAATTTCTTGTAAAATCTACTTCACCTCTAAACTCCATAGCGATTTTTTCAATATTATGTTTTTTCATATTATCATTATTATAAATCATAGCCCCTAATGTAATATTTTCTGAAAATAAGGTTTTACCTTCAAATACTATTTGACCATACTTATCATCACCAGAATTTTGAGTATTGTTTATAACATTTTCTGACTTATGATTAACAAAATCCGTATTATCAAATGTTACTTTAAACTCTTTGTTAGTAATCCCACCATGAGTTCCCAAGCCATCAAATATAACATTTTCTATTCTTAAGTTTTCAGCTCCTATATTTAAAAATTCTTTTGAGTTCTTAATATCTTTATATACTATTCTAGTCTTACCACTGGCTTTTCCTATAATATTATTCTCTAAATTAATAGGTTCTGTAAATACAACTATATCTACCTTACTTAAGTCCTCTAGAAGTGCCTTATTAGTATTTGTAACTTCAAGTATGGCTAATTCTTCTTCCAGCAAACTAGCTAATAGATTATTATTTACATCCATTAGCCTTTGAAAGTCTACACTAGCTTGTAAAGTTTTTGTGTATATAGCTTTATTCGCATCATAAGCCTTATAACTTCTTAATTCATTTATAACTAATCTATTTTTATTATTAACTTCCCTTATACTTGAAGTTAATCCAGCTACAAGCTGATTGATATCCTTATATTCTTCAGTTTTATTAGCCAGTTCTTGCCTGCTATTTTCTAACTCTGTTTTATTTCCCTTTAATTCTAACTTCTCAGCTTCACTTAATAGGGATTCCTTTTTTTCTAACTCTTTAATTCTAGTATCCAACACATTTATTTTTTGATTGTAGTTTTCTATAGTTTTTCCTGTTTCTAATTTTTTCTCTGAAACTTCTATTGCCTTACCATATATCTCTTCAAATATATCTCTGTTTCTATTGATAGCTGATTCTATATCAGTTAACTTAGTTTCTTCTTGTGTTATATCATTGGCATTTGCATCTGCCTTGGCCAATAACACTTTTCCATTATAGGCTAGTAAGTCTTCAGTATTCTTGTATACTATGTTTTCATTTTCTAGGATTTTATCTTTTGATAAGTTCTCATTGTCTTGTGATAGGTCTTTAGGGTCTTTGTTATTTTGATTTATGTTTTCTATATTTTTTTGTAGGTCTACTTCTTCTTTTTCTGTTTCTTCTAATTTAGGATTTTCCTCATTTTCATTCTCATCTAAGTCTTTTTCTTTTTCTGTCTCAGGATTTTCAATCTTATCCTTATCTTTTTCAGCTTCTGTTTTTTCTTCCACTACTTTATTTTCTGCTTCTTCCACTGTTTTGTTTCCAGCTATAGTTTCCAAGCCTTGCAAACTAGTGTCAATTGAACCTAGTCTAGTTTCTAAGTTATTAAAATCAATTCCATATTTAACCAGGTTTTCTTCTAATTTTTGGTAAACTTCATCCATTAAAATTCTTTCATTATTTATAAGTTCTGAATTAATCTCATCCAAACTTGCTAAGTCATGCTTTTCTTCTGTCATATCTGTATTGTCGGCTGCATAGGCTAGCTCTGCACAGCTACTTACCATCATTACTGCTGCTAGTGATAATGCCATATTTTTTCTCAACCAACTGATTCTCATTCATATTCCCCTTTCAATATACTCTTATCAGTTTAGTATATCATACTATTTCTAATTTTATTATACATAAAATTTTTTAATCCTACCACTATGCTTATAGCCTTTTTCCCTTGACTTTGTTTAGATATAATATTATGATAAAAACTAACTTAATAAATAGTGCTATGAAAAAGACTAGTAGGTTTTAAACTGAATTACAACTTTTGAGCATTATAAGGTACTACACCTTTATTGTAGAAGAGGCTTTATGCGAATTAAGGTGGTACCACGGGTTTCTCTCGTCCTTTAGATGAGAAGGCCTTTTTTTATTGTAAATTTTTATTTTATATAGGAGGTATTTTTATGGCAAATGTTATTGATATATTAAAAGAAAGAGGATATATCGACCAAATCACACATGAAGAAGAACTAAAAGAATTAATGGATAAAGAGCCTATTACATTTTATATAGGTTTCGATGCTACTGCTGATAGCTTAACTTTAGGACACTTTCTAACAGTTATGGCTATGATGCATATGCAAAAAGCAGGTCATAAACCTATAGCACTTCTTGGTGGAGGAACTACTATGATAGGTGATCCTTCTGGTAGAACTGATATGAGAAAATTAATGACTAAGGAGTTTATAGACCATAATGCTGAATGTTTTAAAAAACAGCTTTCAAAATTTATAGACTTTAGTGATGGTAAAGCTATTTTTGAAAATAATGCTAACTGGCTTTTAGGTTTGAATTACTTAGAGTTTATGAGAGATATAGGAACACATTTTACAATTAATAGAATGCTTTCTTTTGATGCTTATAAAAATAGACTTGAAGATGGATTAACTTTCTTTGAATTTGGATATATGCCACTTCAATCTTATGATTTCTTACACCTTTATAGAAATTATAACTGTAGACTACAACTTGGTGGTAGTGACCAATGGTCAAATATGATTGGTGGATTTGAACTTGTTAGAAAAGTGGAAGAAGCAAAAGTATATTCTATGACTTTCAAACTTTTAACTACTGCTGCTGGTATAAAAATGGGTAAAACTGCCCAAGGTACTATTTGGTTAGATCCTAACAAAACTAGTCCTTTTGAAATATACCAATATTTAAGAAATGTAGATGACAGAGATGTTATTAAATTTATGAAGCTTTTAACTTTCTTGCCTCTTGAAGACATATCAGAGTATGAGAAGTTAGAGGGTGCTGATATAAATAAAGCTAAGGAAAAATTAGCCTTTGAAGTTACTAAAACTATCCATGGAGAAGAAGAGGCTATTAAATCTCAAGAAGCTGCTAAAACTCTATTTGAAGGTGCTACAAATGAAGATTCTATACCTTTTACTGAAATGGATAGATCTAAATTTGAAAATGGCCTTGGACTTTTAAGTCTTTTAACAGAACTTGGACTTACTAAATCTAATGGAGAAGCTAGAAACTTAGTTAAAGATGGTGGAGTTTCTTTAAACGATGAAATTATAACTGACTTTAAAAAAGAAGTAACTCTTGAAGATTTTAAAGATGAGAAATTACTAATTAAAAAAGGTAAGAAAACTTACCATCTAATAAGACTTTAAAACTTTATAACATAGAAAAAGAGAGACTTAAGTCTCTCTTTTTTAATGGTCAAACATATTATTATGCAAATGAACATCTGATACCATAGCTCTATAGGTTGCCTCTTTTACAGCTTCATATATACTTGGACTTATTATCAATTTTGTAAGTATGGCCTTAGCCTTTGTTTTGTTTTCTATTATCAAAGAAAAGAAACCTATGTACTCAGTTACATTTTCTCCAACAGTCCAAAGTCCTATAACATTGTCTTCATAATCTAGGATTACTTTTATAAAACCATTATTACATACCTTTGTCCAACCACCCCAGGTTTCATTTATATAGCATTTTCCCAATTTGTATGGAAGCCCTAAAATTTGACATTGCCTTTCTTGATACCCAACACCAGCTATCTCCATTTCAGTAAAGACACCTCTTGGTAAAAGCTCATAACTAAGTCTTTCTCTCTTTATATCAAAAATTCCATCCACCACTCTATTAGCTTGTTCAGTTGCTATGTTTATCATATTCATTATGCCATTAACATCTCCTATGGCATATATATTTTCAACATTTGTTTTAAAGCTTTCATTTACAAATATATATCCATTTGAACTTCTTATTCCAATTTCTTTCATGCCCTCTATATAATTAGGCTCTTTAATGTCTGAAATTAATATTTTTTCATATATTAAATCCTCGCTATCTAGGAAACTTAATCTAACCTTGTCATCTTCCAAAATAACATCTTTTATACTTGTATCTTCTATGATGTTTACACCCATATCTATTAAGGAAGTTCTAACTGCATCTATATGGTCATCATCTTCACCTGATAATATGCTTTGATTTTCATCTATTAAGGTAGTTCTAACCCCTAGATTCACATATATATTGGCAAGTTCTGGCCCATATATTCCACCATTTATTATGGCTATTTCATTTGGTATCTCTTCTAATTCAATAGTGTTTTCATGAGTTAAAATATACTTACCATCTATTTTTGCAGTATAAGGACTTACTGTTTTAGTTCCTATGGATATTATAAAAATATCAGTGTCTAAAAGCTCTCCATTAATTTCAAAGCTTGTCTCCGATAAAAATTTTCCCTCTCCATTATATATATCTAAATTGTCATGTTCTAATTTTAAACTTATGATTTTTTCCAAATCTAGTAATTTATCATCCCATATTTCTATTAACTCTTCCCTAGTTCCATCCTTATTATTCTTAAAAAAATCTAGAATATATTTTATTTTTAAGGCTCCATTTATAACTGCTGTACCACCTAGCTCTGACCTTTCTATTAAGGCTGTTTTCTTGCCTTCTCTAGCTAGTCTACTAGCTGCTTCTATTCCACTTATGCCTCCACCTATCACTATTACATCATACTTTTTCATAAAATTCTCCTCTATAACTGGTTTTTATGATAATTTCTCCTTAGGCTGGTTTCCATTGTTTTCTACCCAAACTTTACAAAAAAATCCACTTATTTAAAATTTTTTAAATAAGTGGATTTCTATTACTTAGAATCTATCCTATAAATACACTCTAGGGCTACCTTTATTTGGTTATTTTCTCCAACTATAGTTTTACTTTCTTCTTCTAAATAATCTGCTACTCCTTCTTTTACATTATTTTGATAAAGAACAACATTATTTAAAATACTTGCAGTTTTTATTTTTTTTAAATTTCCTAAAGTAAATAAAGTTGCAGTTTCCATATCTGATCCTAGGACATTTTTATGATTGTAATAATCCATTATGTCATCTTCATAATCTATATAGAAACTATCATGTGATCTAACAATTCCAACATGATGATTTAAATTATATTCTTCTAGTATAGCAACTAGTTCACGATTTAAATAGAAGTCTGATACTGCTGGATAATTTTCTTCTACATACATTTTACTAGCTCCATCTTCCCTTACAGCACCTGTTGCCAAGACCAAATCTCCAAGCTTAACCTTATCTTGCACTGCCCCACAAGAACCTATTCTTATTATATATTCAGCTCCACATGCTGAAAGTTCTTCTATGGCTATAGTAGCCGATGGCCCTCCTATACCTGTAGATGTTGCTGTTATTTCTATGCCCTTATATCTACCTCTTATAGTTTTAAATTCTCTATTATAAGCAACTTCATAAGAATCATCTAGGATATCCTTTATCTTATCAATTCTTTTTGGATCGCCTGCTATAATTACATATTTTGAAATATCATTTTCATCACAATTTATATGCGGTTGTTTCATATCTCTTCTCCTCTTATTGCATTTTCAATTGATTCTTTTATATTCTCACTTAAGCTAGGATGAACTACTAATGTTTTAATTAGCTCCTCAGCATCCTTTTTTATAAAATAAGTTAAAAATCCTAGTACTTCTGATACATTATCTCCAACTAAATGTATTCCTAGTATTTTATTATTTTCATCCAATATAGTTTTTACAAAACCTTCTCTATAAGACTTTGCCCAACCTCTAAAGCTATCTCTAAAATAAGATTTTCCAACCTTATACCTAGTAGATTCTAAGTCCATCTCACATGCACCTACACCTACATATTCTGGTGTAGTGAAATATGCTCCTGGTACTAAAGAATAATCAAAGTTCTCCATTTTCCCATCTATAATTTTATGTCCAAGTAATCTAGCCTGATCCATGGCAACATGCGCCATACCATGAAATCCATTAACATCTCCTATGGCATAAATACTCTCATCACTAGTTTGCAGATTTTTATCTACTTTTACAAACCCTTTTTCTAGAAGTATTTTTGTTTTTTCAATTCCCTCTGGAAGATTTGCCTTTCTTGAAAAAGTAAGCACTCCCATATCAGATATAATTACTCTAGCATCTGATAGAGTTGTTACTACTTTCCCATCTTTTATCTCAGTAGTTTTAACCTCTGCCTTAGTTAATATTTCACCACCAAGTCTTAAAAACTCGTTTTCTATTGGCTGAATTAAATCCCTATCTTTTCCATGAAGCACATACTCTTCTCTTTCTACTATTGTTACTTGATTATTTAGTAGTTGTAATAAATTAGCAATTTCAAATCCTTCTACATTTCCACCATAGATAACGATCTTTTTATCTATCACTAGTTTCTCAACTATACTTTTATGAGATACTATATGCTTTTCATCTATGCTTATATTATAGGTTCCAACTGGGCTTGTTCCAGTTGCTAGTATTATTTTTTTAGCTTTATATTCCATACTATTTAATTTTATTGTATTCGAATTCAAAAACTTAGGATTTCCAAACTCTATATCTAGTTTAGCCCTATCCATTTTTGAAACTATAATCTCTTCTAGCCTATTTATATCTTTTTGCCAAGTATCCTTTAGATTATCTATTACTTCTTGCCTATTACTTTTACTTTTAAAGACATCCAAAAGCCTTTTAACTGGAACTGCCCCAACTCTTAAAGATGTTCCTCCAAGTTTTTCATTTTCTATTATCAAAACCCTATATTCTTTTGATAGTAACCTAGCTAGGTCTATACCTGCCACCCCACTACCTAAAATTATATAGTCATAAGTTTTATTCATTTATTTGCTCCCTTTTCACCCTAGTTTGATTAATCTTTCTTTTAGTCATAACTACCAAGGCTACTACAGTTGCTCCATAAGGTATCATTTGAGTTATTTGAGATGGTATGCCAACTGCCTGAAGTCTTATTCCAAGGGCATCAAAGAAACCAAATAATAAGGCAGCTAATGCTGTTCTTATTGGATTTCCACCCCCAAATATTATAGCTGCCATAGCTATAAATCCTCTGTTAGCACTCATTTGTTCTGTAAATAATTTAAGATAACCTAGTGATAAATGTGCCCCTGCTAGTCCGCATAAAATACCACACATAATAGATGCTATATATTTCATTTTCCTAGGGCTAATTCCTGCTGTTTCAAGAGCTTCTGGATATTCTCCTGATGCTCTTAGCCATCTTCCCTGAGCTGTTTTATACAAATATATATATATTAAAACTACTAATATCCAACTAACATATACAAATATTGTATGGTTATTAAGTAGAGTATTTAAAATTGGTATTTTATCTAAAATTGGTATATTTATCCTTGGTAAAGCTATAATCTTAGGAGATGAAAAAGCCCCTTTTACTCCAAATATACTTCTAAGTAAAAATACTGTTAGTCCTCCTGCAAACATATTTATGGCTATACCTATAACAAACTCATCTGATTTTAAGTCTATTACAAAAAATGCAAATATAAGTCCAATTATAATTCCAGATAAAACTGCAAATCCAACGCCCATAGCTGATGTTCCAAAAAAGAAACTTCCAACTACTCCAAAAAATGCTCCTAGAAGTATCATTCCTTCCAAACCTATATTTAAAATTCCAGCCTCTTGAGTTAATAATCCCCCCATTGCAGCAAGTATTAAAGGTGTTGCAGTTCTAATAGTATGTTGTAATAATGCTAAATTAAAAATATCTTTAAACATATTAGTTCTCCTCCTTAATACTTTCTCTATTTAACTTCCAATTTATATAAATAGATTTAAATCCATTCTCACCAGCTATAAACAATATTATAACTGCTTGGATAACCTTAACTAACTCTGAAGGTATTCCAGTTGCTGTTTCCATATATATGGAACCTGTCTTCATAGCTGCAAAAAATAGTCCCATAGCTACTATCCCAATGGGATTATTCTTAACTACTAGGGCTACAAGCATTCCATCAAAAGCTAATTCTGGCGATATTTTTTCTAAAAACCTATAATGCACTCCAATTACTTCAAAAGCTCCCGTTATACCACATATGGCTCCTGATATAACCATGGCAATCATCATAGTTTTTCCCGACTTAACTCCACCATACTTTGCAAAAAGACCATTTTGACCAACCATTTTAAATTCATATCCATTACTAGTTTTATTCATAAGATAGTACATTAAAATAACTATAAGTGCCACATAATATATACTTGAATTTAAGGTTGTAAGACTTACAAGCTTATCTAACTGAAAAGAACTTGCTATTATATCAGTTCCTGACATTTTTGAATCAGATGTAGCAAAGGGATTATTTACTAGATAACTTGTAAATAGTATGGCTATAGTATTAAACATTATAGTTGTAACTACTTCATTGACCTTAAACTTAACCTTTAATATCCCTGGTATAAAAGCATATAGACCACCCACAATACCTGCTATTAATATAACTGCTATTATACTAATTGATTTTGGTAAAAAAGATAAGTATATTCCCGATAAAGCTGCTGCAAACGCACCTAAGTATAGTTGTCCTTCTCCACCAATATTTGATATTCCTGAATTAAATGCTATAGCTGTTGCAAGTCCTGTCATAACAAGAGGAGCAGTCTTTGCTAGTGTATTTGCTATTTTAAATTTAGAACCAAATGCTCCATCTAATAAAGCCCCATATCCAACTATTGGACTTTTTCCATTTATAAGCATTATAACTCCACCCATTAATAAAGATATAATTATGGACAGACTTAAAGATATTAGGTACTCTTTCCTCTCTTTTGTTACTAGTTTCATACTATTCCTCCTCTCTAAGGGTTTTTCCTGTCATGTATAGTCCTATTTCCTGTCTAGTTATTTCTGATGGCTTAAACTCCCCTGTCATTCTACCTTCATACATTGTAACTATTCTATCTGACAGTCTAAAAATCTCATCTAACTCTGCTGATACCAATAAGATTGCCACACCTTCATTACGTTTTTTTATAATTTCCTGATGTATAAATTCTATTGCTCCTATATCTACTCCCCTTGTTGGTTGAGATATTATTAAGATAGGAGTGTTAAAATTAAATTCTCTTGCTATAACAACCTTCTGCATATTTCCACCTGAAAGATTATCTATTAAAACATCTTCTGAAGGTGTTCTAACATCAAAATCTGCTATTAACTTCTTAGACATACTTCTAACATTTTTCTTTTTCAGATGATTAAGTTTACCCCTATATTCTTTCTTATTCTGATTTCCCATAAGTAGATTTTCCATTATTGTTGCATCTTTTGAAAGCCCCATACTTAACCTATCTTCTGGCACATGAGCTACACCATGTTTTCTCATACTCAGTGGATTTATCTTTTTAATCTTTTCACCACTAATATATATTTCACCCTTGGCTATATCTCTAAGCCCAGTCAAACTTTCTATAAGTTCTGATTGCCCATTACCTTCTATCCCTGCTATCCCTAATATTTCGCCTTTTTTAAGTTTTAAATCCATACCCCTAACAGCTAACATATCTAAATTGTTTCTGGCATATAAATCTTTTACTTCCATCATGACTTCACTACTATCTATCTTATCTCTAGCTACTTCATCTAGTAGGACTTCCCTACCTACCATAAGCTCTGCCAGCCTATTTTCATCAACATCTTTGGTATTTACAGTATCTATCATTTCGCCCCTTCTCATAACACTTACCCTGTCTGATATAGCCATTACTTCCCTAAGTTTATGAGTTATTATTATGACAGTTTTCCCCTGATCTTTTACAAGCTCCTTTATAACAACAAAAAGCTCATCTGTTTCTTGGGGTGTAAGAACTGCGGTTGGCTCATCTAAGATTATTATATCTGCTCCCTTGTAAAGTGCCTTTAATATTTCCACCCTTTGCTGGATTCCAACTGATAAAAATTCTACTCTATCCATTGGATTAACCTCAAGCCCGTATTTTTTTGATAAATCACTTATATACTCTAAAGATTTTTTTTCATCTACAAAAATCTTATTTTTCCTAACTTCAACACCTAGGGTTATATTCTCCCAAACTGTAAAAGATGGAACTAGCTTAAAATGTTGATGCACCATTCCAATTCCGCAATCTCTAGCATCCAAGGAGTTATTAAATTTCACTGGTTTTCCCTTGTGGATTATTTTACCAGATGTTGGTTTTATTAAGCCATATAGAATATTCATTAGAGTGGATTTTCCTGCCCCATTTTCTCCGATTATAGCATGGATTTCTCCCTCTTTTATATTCAAATTAATATCATTATTAGCCACAACACCTGGAAATTTTTTAGTTATATTCTTAAGTTCTAAAATATAGTCTTCCATTATTTCACCTCTTTATTAAAGAAAGGGAGAAGTAATCTTCTCCCTTAATTATTCTGTTACACTTGGTATTTGTATTTTTCCTGCTAGTACATCTTCTCTTATAGCTTCTACTTTTGCTTTTATATCTTCTGGTACGATTTGTTCCATATCTTCTGGTCCGTAGCTAAGTCCTACACCATCTTTTGCTAGATTATAAACCTGTACCTTGCCACCAAGTTTTTCGCCTTTTTGTATATTTTCTATATTATCATAGATAGATTGTCCTACTTTTTTAATCATAGATGCCATTATTCTATCTGGATTTATATGTCTTTGGTCAGAGTCTACACCTATTGCAAATTGTTTAAACTCTTCTGCTGCTTCATATACACCTTCTCCAGTTTTTCCTGCTACTGGGAATATTATATCTACACCTTTACTATAAAGAACTGTTGCAGCTTCCTTACCTTTTGCTGGATCTTCAAAGTCTTCTGTAAACATTGTTTCAACCTTGATATCTTTATCTATATATTTAGCTCCCGCTTCATATCCAACTTGGAAATTTCTAATTATAGCTATGTCTTTTCCACCTATCATACCTATACTTTTTTCAGGATTCATTCCTTCGATTTCTGTATTTGTAGTCATAAGTGCTGCTAGAGCTCCTGCTAAGAAAGAACCTTCATTATCTGCATATGATACAGTTATCATATTTTCTATTCCTTCTATGTCACTATCTACATAAATGTACTGTACATCCTTAAATGCTCCTGCCACTTCTTGTATTGCATCATAGAATTCATGTCCTACTACTGCAACT
>CAMIXG010000014.1 GCA_946402705.1 uncultured Tissierellia bacterium
AATGTTACGAAATATTAACAAAAAAATGCTCAAAAAGAGATACTAGAAAAGTATACTTAAGTCTATCCTTTGACTTTACTAGTTTTAACTAAAAAACTACCATTTTTTTCTATGGATATAATTTACAGAAAATAATATGGACTAATCTTGTCATGATTGAGGCATTTTTATCCCCATGCTAATATGTGTTTACAAAGAAAAACACCTCACAAAAATTAAGTGAGAGATAAATACTATTAGAGAAAAGGAGAATTGAAATGCTAAATAAAATACAAAAACAAATTATAATAATAGCTATGATAATAGCAAGTATACTAATAATAAAAGGTGACAATGTATTTGCAGCAGATTTTAATTCTAACCTTACAAATATAAAATCAAAAGTAACTCCAGAAAAAGAAGTAGAATTTATAAACAACGATAAAGCATACTTAAACTCTAAACCATCCTCAAGTGATTTAGAAAAAGAAATAAAAGAACTAGAAACAGAATTAGGAAATGTTAAAAATGATTACATAACAACTAGTAACAATGTAAAAATCTATACAGGAAATGCAGCTTTAAAAAACAGCGCACTTAGAACAGCAATAGTAAATAGAAAAGATTTAATAAAAAGTGGAGCAGCTTTTAAATATGATGACCAATCAAAATACACTCTAGAAAGAGACTATGATAAAGAACAAAAAGTAAGAAAAACATTTACACAAGAACAAATGGATAATTCACTAGTATCAGTAAAAGAAGTAATAGAAAACCTAGATATGGATATGAGTTTCTTAAAAGATACAACATTTGTACTATCACCATATTCAATAGATGGAATAAATGGATACACACTAACAAGACCAAACGGAACAAGTGCAGTAGTAATCTCAAATCAAAATATGATGGCACCAGGAGCATTTATCCAAAAGAGTATAAAGTCTACAACATTACATGAAATAGGCCATGTATTCTATAACAAAAAACAAGTAGCTCTAAAAGAAAACAATATAAAGATAGAATCAGATGCAACAATAAGAGCAGAAAATGTAAGTGGATGGAAGACATCACAAACAGAAAACTTTGCAGAAGACTTTAGAATATTTGCATCAAGCAAATTAGGAAACAAATCATTTGAACCAATGAAAAAGAAAACAGAAATAGAAACAAACCACCAAGAATTTGCAAAAGCAATAGAAAAAGTAGCTAAATAAAAAGATCATAAAGTAAAATCATATATATGTATAAAACCTTACACAGTACCAAGCATCAATACAACTGAATAGAGAGGATAAGAAATTATTCTCGTTAATAAAGTAATACTAGACAAGTCCTATAAGTTTAACAACAAACTTAGAAAGGATTATTTTTTTGTCCTTTTATAGATTTGTTTCTTATAGAATGGAAGGCAAGATAAAAATTAATATATAGAGAATACTTAGATAGAGCCTGATATAGATGTGAATTCTAAAAAGCTTTTTTTGAGTGGATCTATTTTTCATAAGTGAAAATGTATTTATTGGAGTAGTTATATGAAGGATTTGAATTATTATTTGGAATTAATACAAGGGAAGATTGAAAAGTATTCTAAATTAAGAGGGCTATAGGTCTAAAATAAACCAAAATTAAAGCACCAGACCTTTAGCCTAGCGCTTTAGTTTAATTTACTACATTTTGGACACTGTCCCTTTAAAAATATATGTTTTTCCTCAATTTGAAAATTTTCAAACCCCTTAGGTAATAAATTATTATCTTCATATGGTATATCATATATTTTTTTGCATGATTCACAAATAAAATGTATATGATTTTGCTCTACAAGTTCATATCTTTTTTCAAGATTATCAAGATTAAGGACTAATACTAATTCTCTCTCAGAAAAAAGATTCAGAGTATTATATACTGTAGTCTTTGATAAAGTAGGTATTTCATCAATTAAATGTAGATATATTTCATCTACTGTAGGATGAGATTTATACATTTCTAAATATTTGTAAATCTGAATTCTAGCATAAGATGGTTTAATATCATTATTGTTTAAGATCTCTGTTATTGCTTTTGTCTCCATATAAACTCCCCCTAAAATAGTATTATTAAGATTATATATCAAAAGTGTTATGATTACAAATCTAATTTTGACAATATTGTGGAATTGTTTTTATATAGCCATATATCACCTATTATTAGGAAAAAATTTAAATGAAGATTAGGAAAATAAATTAAATTTTAATAGATTGCTTTAAATCTGGCAAACGAGTATGATAATAATATAACAATGAATGGAGTTGTTAAAATGAAAAAAATATTAGATAAACTTAGAAGTGGAAAAGACATAAGCAGGGAAGAACTCATATATATTTATAAAAACATTAATGACTCAGATTTAGAAGAACTAATGAATATGGCAAATAAAATACGATTAGAGAATTATGGAAATAAGGTCTTTGCAAGAGGGCTAGTAGAAATATCTAGTTTTTGCACAAAAGATTGCAAGTATTGTGGAATAAATATCTTAAATAAAGATGCTAAAAGATTTAGGCTATCACTAGAAGATATAATTGACTCTTGTAAAAAAGGATATAGGTTAGGATTTCGAAGTTTTGTTTTGCAGGGTGGGGAAGACCCATACTTTACAGATGATATGATAATTGAAATAGTTAAGGCTATTAAATCAGAACTTGAAAATGTTGCAGTTACACTTTCAATAGGAGAAAAAACTTACGAATCTTATGAAGCGTTTTACAGGGCAGGTGTGGATAGATTTTTGCTTAGACATGAAACTATCAACAAGAAATTATTTGAAGAAATACATGAAACTGCATCCTATGATAATAGAATAAATGCCTTATATAACTTAAAGGAAATAGGATATGCAGTTGGAGCAGGATTTATGGTAGGAATACCAGGGCAAAGTTATGAAGATTTGGCAGATGATATATTATTTTTAAAAAAGCTAAATCCTGAAATGGTAGGACTAGGGCCATTTTTACCCCATAAGGAAACTGTTTATAAAAGTGAAGAAAAGGGCAATTTAAGAGAGACTCTAATATCATTAGCCCTGGTTAGAATTTTAATACCAGATGTTTTACTACCAGCTACAACAGCCCTATCTACTTTAGATAAAAATGGTAGAAAACTAGGATTCGATGCAGGAGCAAATGTCATAATGCCTAATTTATCACCAAAAGATAATATTGAAAAATATAGTCTATATAATGATAAGTTAAATACAGGTATAGAATCGGCAGATAATATACAGGCTATAGAGAATAGTATGGAAGCAATGGGTTATGTTATATCTAAGGAGCGGGGAGATAATATAAGGAGGAAGATATGTTTATAAAAGATGAGTATATAAAATCGATTTTAAGTAGCACTAAATCAGCTGATGAATCAGAAATAGAGTCAATATTTGAAAAAGCTAGAAAGATGGAAAGGCTTAGTATGGAAGAAATAGGGGTCCTTTTAAATCTAGAAGATGAAAAATATATTAAGGAAATGTATAAGATAGCAGGGAAGATAAAGGACGATATCTATGGTAAAAGAGTTGTAATGTTTGCTCCTCTTTATGTAAGTGACTACTGTATTAATTCTTGTGTTTATTGTGGCTATAAGTGCCAGAATAACTTTGATAGAAGTAAACTATCAGATGAAGATATAGTTGGAGAGGTAACAGAGCTTTTAAAGATGGGACATAAGAGAATTGCCTTTGAAGCTGGGGAAGATGATAAAAATTGTGATATAGATTATATAGTCCATGCCATTAAGAAAATCTATGAGGTAGATTATAATGGGGAAAAGATCAGAAGAATTAATGTAAATATAGCATCTACTACAGTTGATAACTTTAAGAAGTTAAAATTAGCAGATATAGGAACCTATATATTATTTCAAGAAACATATAATAGGGAAAAGTATGAAGAGGTGCATCCAAGTGGACCAAAAAGTTCTTATGAGTATCACCTAACAGCTTTTGATAGGGCTATGGAAGCAGGCATAGATGATGTTGGGGCAGGGATATTATTAGGACTTTACAATTATAAATACGAAGTGCTAGGACTAATAGAGCATAATAATCACTTGGAAGAAGATTATGGAGTAGGTTTTCACACAGTGTCACTGCCTAGAATAAAAGATGCTGTAGGAACAGATAAATCTATATTCAAAGATATTGTTACAGATGAGGAGTTTAAGAAAATAGTGGCTATAATTAGAATAGCACTACCTTTTACTGGAATAATAATTTCAACTAGAGAAGACATAGAAATGAGAGAAGAAATAATAGATTATGGTGTATCACAATTAAGTGCAGGATCATCAACAGAAGTTGGAGGTTATAAAAAACATAATAAGGAAACTCAATTTAAAATTTCAGACTCTAGAGAGATGAAGGATGTTGTTTTAGATCTTATAAATACTGGATATATTCCGTCTTTTTGTACAGCTTGTTATAGGATGGGAAGAACAGGAGAAGAATTTATGGATATAGTAAACCATAAAAATATAAAAAATATATGTACTCCCAATGCCTTTTTAACCCTATATGAATATAGTTTAGATCATATGGATATAGATACTCAAATCAAGGTGAAGGAGATAATTGTTAGAGAATCTAAAGATTTATCAAATAGGGAAGATTTTTTAGGGAAAATTAAAGAATTGGAAACTGGAGTTAGGGATTTATATTACTAATTTTAAGGAGGAAGTATGAATAAAACGCCTAAGAGTAGTAGATTTCATATAGGGATATATGGAGATACAAATGTTGGAAAATCTTCGCTAATAAATACAATATTTGATAGGGAAATTTCTATTGTGTCAGATGAGAGCGGAACAACTACAGACCCAGTTTATAAAAATATAGAGATAGATAATTTAGGACCACTTACAATAATAGATACAGCAGGATTAAATGATAAGACAGTTTTAGGAGAAATTAGAGTAAACAAGACCTATGAAACCTTGAATGAAGTGGATTTTGCAATTTATGTTTTGGATACTAGCAGAGGACTAAATAATTTTAATGAATTAAAGAGTATATTAAGCAAAAAAAAGATACCCTATATAGTGCTGGTAAATAAGTGTGATGAGTTATCTAAAGAGGAAAAAACATTTATTGAAGGCAGGTTATTGGAAGAAAAAATAGATTATATCTTTGTATCGACCTTGACTAAAAGTGGTATAGACAAGTTAATAGAATACTTGAGAAATAATATTAAATATAAGAATGAAAACTTATTTAATAAGATAATAGATAAAAAGAAGCATATATTACTAGTAGTATCCATAGATAGTGAATATCCAGATGGGAGACTAATATTACCACAATCTCAAGCCATAAGAGATGCTTTGGGTAATAATAACTTTGTATCTATAGTGCAAGATAAGGAGTTAGAAGAGTTTCTAAATCTGGTTGGCAAGGTGGATTTAATAGTAGTGGACTCGAAGATATTCAAGGATGTAAAAGATAAGGTTGGAGAAATTCCAATGACAAGCTTTTCAATTTTGATGGCTAATCATAAGGGAGATATAGACTCTTTTTTAAAGGGCATAACTGCCATGGAAAAGCTTAAAGATGAGGAAAATGTAAAAATCCTAATTTATGAAAGCTGTAATCATACTGCCAATCATGAAGATATTGGAAGAGTGAAGATACCAAATCTTTTGAAAAGGTACTTTACAGCTCCAGTGGAGATAGATTTTGCTTTTAGCAAGGATTTTTCTAGGTTTGAAAATTATGATTTGATAATACATTGTGGCGCCTGTATGGAAACTAGGACAGCAGTTATCAATAAAATTAAATTATGCGAAGAAAAAGGTATTCCAATAATAAATTATGGGATAATTCTTGCTTATTTTGCTCAAATATTGGATAAGTCAGTGGAAGTATTTAAATAGGAAAACCTCTCATATGAGAGGTTTTTAATATTTGGAATTAATCCAATTTAAATTATTGTTATATATATTAATAAATTTAGTAGCTTCTCCAGTTCTTCTAAAACCACCTTCACCCTTATTAAAGGCACTAAGCACTGCTCTATCTAGCTTATCTCCTGTTAGACCTTCACTTTCAAAAGTTCTATATAGGTCTGAGATTAAGGTAGTACCCCATTTTATATTTATATAGGGATCTAGTGGTGCTGGTGCAGTATTGTGGCGACTAGCAAGTTTGTTGTGGTGCATTTCGTGTATTTGGAAATATCCATATGTATTACCAGACACATTTTTTTCATTAAAGCCACTTTCTAACCTAATTATAGCTAGAGCTTTTTTAAAATCAATATTTTTAGCTTCACATTGATTATATAAAAAATCTTGATGTGCTATGGGCATAGGTATTTTTTCATTAAGTAGCACTTCTCGTCCTAACTTTTTCTTTTCAGGTACTCTTACTTCCTCTGAACTAGGGTTGTCATCTACTTTACTTGCATATACTGGTGAAGCAAAAACTAGTGATATGGCAAGAAGTATAAATGCAAACAACTTGGTCTTTGATTTCATAAACATCTCCCTTTAAATAATAAGTTACAAATAAGTTACAAATTTAGTTTAGGATATCAGACTTAATATGATATGACAAGTAAAAACTTAAGAAAAATTTAAGATTTACATAGGGAAAATTTAAAAAAATCGGATATAATAGCAGTATAAGGAGGTAAACATGATAGAGAAAAACTATAAGGATGATTTATTATATTTTACAATAAAAGGCTTTGGAAATGGAAAATTAAGCCATTTGTTTTCGACTAGAGTAGGATGGAATCAGGATGATATTTTTGCTGGTGTTGAAAAAATATTTAGTGTAGGAAATGACAAAATATACAGAGGAACACAGGTGCACAAGGATAATATAGTTGTAATAAGAGATGGAGACAATAATGAAATTTATAAAAATATGGAATTTGATGGACTAATAACAAATACAAGAGGGGTTGCACTTTTAACCTATCATGCAGATTGTACTCCAATATATTTCTATGATGTAAAAAAAGAAGTTATAGGTATGGTTCATTCAGGGTGGAGGGGAACGCTTCTAAACATAGCAGAAAAAATGATCTTAAAAATGGAGTCAGAGTTTTCTTCTAATATAGAAGATATCCAAGTTGCCATAGGACCTGCCATATGTGTTGATTGTTATGAAGTGCAGGCAGATGTATATGATTTATTTTTAAAGAAATATGATTATAAAAATATAATAAAAACAGAAAAGGGTATAGTAAAGTTAGATGTACCCTATATAAATAAAATGCATATACTAAATACTGGGATAAGAGAAGAAAATTTATTTTTAGCAGATGTATGTACCAGCTGTAATACTAGGGAACTTTATTCTTATAGGAAAGAACGATCAAAAGGTAGAATGATTGCAGGAATTATATTAAATGAGGGGTGATTTTATGTGGACTAGAGCAGAACTTAAAACAGAAGCAAAGGGATTTTTAAGGAAACATTATTGGAAGGCATTTATTGTATGTTTGATACTAGGTTTATTAACAGGTGGAAATGGTGGTAAGAGCACTGAAGTTGAGCAAGAGAATCCTAATAAGCTTCCAGCTCAAGTAGAAATTCAGGAAGCCTATGAAGATATGTTACCAGATGGAGCTATAGGAGACACTATAGATGATGCAGTTACAGCAGCTGGACCTAGAATATTTGGTATATCTTTGATACCAACATTTGTTTTAGGATTTACAGCACTTGCCATGGTAGTTGGATTTTTAATAACAATCTTGTTTACCAATGTAATAGAAATAGGAGCAAGTAAATTTTTCCTAGACGGATTTAAGGGTGATGTAAGAATAGGAAATATGTTTAGTATTTTTAGTCAAAGAAATTACTCTAATATGGTATTAACACAGCTTAAAAGACAAGTATTCACTTTTCTATGGACTCTATTATTAATAATACCAGGAATAATAAAAACTTTTGAATACTCAATGATACCATTTATCTTGGCAGATGAACCAGACTTAACTAGTTCAGAAGTATTTGAAAGAAGTAAGGCCTTAACAAAGGGAAATAAATTCTCTATATTTGTATTAGAACTTTCATTTTTAGGCTGGTATATATTGGGAACTTTAGCATTTATGGTTGGAAGACTTTTTGTACATCCATATAGATATGCTACTTTTGCAAAATTATATGAAAGACTAAAAGTAGAAAAAGGATTTGCTAAACCTGAAGTATTAAATGCATCAGAAGTATTATAATTTGGAGGAAGATATGATATTAGTAGAAACTGAAAGATTAAATATTAGAGAGGCAGAGGAAAAAGATATAGAAGATATTATCAGACTTGAAACAGATCCGGAAAATAGTCCATATTTGTGGACAGATGATTATGATGGACATTTGAGATACATAGACAATAGAGAGAATATATTATTTATAATGGAGAAAAAGGAAGATAATGCAACTATAGGTTATGCCTTAGGAGAATTAGATTTTAATTCAAATGTGTTTAATTTAAGAAGGATAGCCATATCTGAAAAAGGAAAAGGTTATGGCAGGGAAAGTATGCTGGGAGTATTTAAATATGCTTTTGAAAGCACAGATACTAATAGATTATGGCTAGATGTATATCCTTTTCATCAGGTTGGAATAAATCTTTATGAGTCCTTAAACATGAATGTTGATGGAGTTTTAAGAGAAAACTACAAAGATGATAGGGGATATTTAGACCAAATAATATATTCTATTTTAAGAGAAGAATATATGGAAATATACAAGTAAATATATAAAAAATATTATAAGGCAGAGCTTAACAGGCTCTGTCTTTTTTGCGTGCAAATTTGTTTAATAAATGTTTAAAGAATTATTAAAATAAACAGAAAAATAAAACAATACTTAATATGCCTAGATGCTAAATTCTATATAAAGATAGAAAGTATACATAAAACAAAAGGGGAGATATGAAATGAATGAAAAGAAACCGAGTTTTTTAGCAGCTATTTCAGTAATAATTTTTTTATGTGTGGCAATTGGTATTCAAGTTTTTGTATTAAAGGATAATAATGTAACTCATATAACATTGATACTGGCATGTGTATATGCAGCAGTAGTTGCCATGGCAAATGGATACACTTGGCAGGAGGTACAAGATGGTATTTTGTATGGTTGTGAAATAGCCATGTTACCGATGTTAATACTTATGCTTGTTGGAGTTCTTATATCATCTTGGATTCCATCAGGAACTATTCCAACACTTATATACTATGGTCTACAAATGATATCACCAGGTATGTTTTTAGCTACAGTAGCTATAGTGTGTTCAGTAGCATCAGTAGCTACAGGAAGTTCTTATACAACAGGGGCAACTTTTGGAGTGGCATTTATGGGAATTGGATATGGATTAAATATTCCAGCTG
This sequence comes from uncultured Tissierellia bacterium, assembly GCA_946402705.1. Lineage (GTDB taxonomy): Bacteria > Bacillota > Clostridia > Tissierellales > Tissierellaceae > CAMIXG01. The sequence continues at coordinate 9,351 of CAMIXG010000014.1, forward strand.
CCATGACAGCAGGAGCAGTCATATCAGGGGCTATATTTGGGGATAAAATGTCTCCACTTTCAGATTCTACGAATTTGGCAGCAGGTGTTGCAGAAGCGGATTTATTTGATCATATTAGAAGCATGATGTATACAACTGGACCAGCATTTTTAATTTCAATAGGACTTTATGTAGTAGTAGGATTAAAATTCAAGTCTCAAGCCATAGATATGACTGAGATAAACATTATATTAAATGGATTAAAGGATAACTATTTTATAAGTCCACTGACAATAATTCCACCAATCATAGTAGTTATATTAGCACTTAAAAGGGTTTCAGGACTTGCAGTTATGATTATAGCTTCAATTATTGGGGCAGCTTTTGCAATGATATTTCAAGGAACTTCCCTTAACGAAATGCTTTCAGCCATGAATTATGGTTTTGTCTCTACTACAGGTATAGAACAAATAGATGCACTTCTTAGCCGTGGAGGACTGCAAAGCATGATGTGGACTATATCACTTGGATTTATAGGACTTAGCTACGGGGGAATACTAGAAAAAACTAGAGTACTTGAAGTAATTTTAGATAAAATTTCAAATATAGTAAGTACTATAAGAGGTTTAGTTATAACACATGTTTTAGCAGGAATAATAGTAAATATATTTTCAGCAAGTCAATATATAGCAATAATAATTCCAACTAGAATGCTTGCACCAGCTTATAAGAAACTTAATTTACAAACAAGAGTTTTATCCAGAACAGCAGAAGATTCTGCCACAGTAACATCACCACTTATACCATGGGGTCTATGTGGAGCATTTTTCACAGCTACTTTGGGAGTATCAACTTTAGATTATTTACCATATGTATTTTTATCTTTTGTAACACCACTAATAGCAATTTTATATGCAGTTACAGACAAATTTATGTTTAGGGAAGAAGTAGTGGAAAAAGAGGGGAAAGCAGATATAGAAACAGTCACAGTTGAGATGAAGTAGGAGGAAATATGAAAACATATATAAATAAAGAAACTATAGTAGATTTATTATCAGATCTAGTAAAAATTCATAGTCCATATTTTGAAGAAGATGAAGTTATGGACTATGTTTATAATTGGATGAAAGATAAGGAAATTCCAGTAGAATATCATAGATATCATGAAGATAAGATATATGATTATCACGGTACCAATGTGATTGGAAGATTAAAGGGGCAGGAAAAAGGACCTAGAATTTTGTTAAATGGTCATTTGGACACAGTTAATATTTGTGAGGGCTGGGAAAGAAATCCCCTTGTTCCAAGTATAGAAGGAGATAGAATGTATGGACTTGGAGCCTTAGATATGAAGGCTGGATGTGCAGCTATAATGCTGGCAGTATATGCCTTTAAAAATTTAAATAAAGATTTTAAGGGAGAAATTTTATATACCCTGGTATCGGATGAAGAAGGTCCTTTAGGTTTGGGTACAGATTCTCTTATTTTAGATGGGATAACAAAGGATGTAGATATGGCAATTATACCTGAACCAAGTAGTGGATTTACAGGGGTTAAGTTTCCAGCTCTTTGCCTAGGAGCTAGGGGAGGATTTAGTTATACTATAGAATTTATTGGAAAGTCTGCCCATGCAGCAAATCCAGAAAAGGGAGTTAATGCTGCTGTTGATGCTGGTAGAGTAGCAATAGAATTAGAGAAAACAGATTTAATAGAAGATGAGAAACTTGGCAAGGGCTCCATAGCCATAATAGGATTATCGTCTGGTAGTAGTGCTTGCAGTGTGGTTGATAATGCTAAATTAGAAGTATTTAGACATACTGTAAGGGGGGAGAGTAGAGAAGATGTAGTAAGGGAAATAGAAGAAGCAATAGAAAGAGCAGGGATAAGATGCAAATATAAGATAAGTTTGCGAGAGGGAACTCATAAAGATAACTCCTTGTTTGAACCTTTTGTTGTAGATGAAAATAATACTTATGTAGAAGCCTTTAAAAGCTCTGTATTAGATATAACAAAGAAAGAAGCCAGTATAGAATATTTTAGCAGTATAGGAGATTTTAACTATGTAGGATCAAGAGTTGGAGTTCCAACCTTAATATTTGGACCAGATGGAGAAAATTATCATACACATGATGAATTTGTATATATAGACACAGCAGTGGATACAGCCCTAATTATATATGATTATTTAGTAAAAACATTGGTATAATACATTTTCACTATAATTGTTTGTGATACAATATAAGAAAATTAATAGTGAGGTAATTATATTATGGTAAATATAGATATGCTTTTATACAATGGACAAATCTACACTATAGATAAAGAGAATAATGTTGAGACATGGATGGCTATAAAAGATGGAAAAATATATGACTTGGGAAGAGCAGATACCTATAAAAAATATATAAATAGTACAAAAAATTTAATAGACCTGGAAAAAAAGATTGTGTTTCCAGGTTTCTATGATAGCCATGTACATTTGGTACAGACTGGATTAAATACCATGGCTATAGATGCTAGTAAGGTTGAGAGTATAAAAGAACTCCAAGAACTTATAAAATCTAGGGCTATTTTAACTCCAGAAGATGAACTAATAAATGTGATTGGTTATGATGAGTACAAGGTAGAAGAAAAGAGAATACCAAGTAGGCAGGAGCTAGATAAATGTTCAAAAAAACATGGTATATGGGTTAATACTGTGGAGTACCATACTGGAGTAGTTAATTCCTATCTTTTGCATAAGCTAAAATTACCATTTAATTTAGAGGGAATATCAAGAGATGAAAAGGGTATGCCAGATGGAAGAATGTATGGAAAGGCAAGTGCCTTTGTTAGAAATACTATACTGGGAAATATAGCAGATAGTGAAAGGGCAGAGGGAGTTTTTAAATCTATAAGTAGGGCTGCAGCCAAGGGTGTTACAACAATAAATGCCATGGAGGGTGGATTTAGCTTCCATAACAAGGATGCAATCTTTATAGAAAAGAGCAAATATGACTATGATTTAGATTTAGTCTTATTTTATCAAACTGTAAATATGAATAAGGCTAAGGAGATAGATGCCGAAAAATTGGGAGGCTGTATTTTTATAGATGGGTCATTTATGACTAGGACAGCTGCTCTAAAAGAGCCTTATGAAGATGATAAAACTACAAATGGGGTCTTATATTTTACCCAAGAAGAACTGGATAAGTTTGTTATACAGGCTCATAGTGAAAATTATCAGATAGCCCTTCATGCCATCGGAGAAAGGGCTATAGATCAAGTTCTTAACTCTTTTGAAAAGGCTATCCATCTATATCCAGATATAGAACATAGACATAGGATAGAACATTTTGAACTTGCGACAGATGAACATATGAAAAAAGCTAGGGAATTAAATCTTATAATATCAGCCCAACCATCCTACGAATATCTTTGGGGTGGAGAAGGAAAACTTTATGATATTAGATTGGGAGATAGAAGGTTTAATACAAATAGATTTAGATCGCTTATTGACAAGGGACTTTTAGTTATAGGAGGTTCAGATAGTGATGTAACTCCTATAGATCCTTTGCTGGGTATACAAGCTGCCATAAGTCACCCAATTGAAAAGTGGAGTATAGATAGGATAGAAGCTGTAAAGATGTTTACCATAAATGCAGCCTATGCAGTGTTTGAAGAAGAGGTAAAAGGAAGTTTAGAAGTTGATAAAATGGCAGATTTGGTAATACTAGATGAAGATCCTTTTAAGGTTGAAAAAAATAGAATAAAAGACATAAAGATAATTAGTACAATCAAACAGGGTAAGGTTATATACCAATCCAAAGGTGTGGTCATATGAGTATAAATTTGGAAATTAATTTATTAGGTAAATTAGAAGTAAAATTAGATGGAAAATCGATTTTAGACAGTATTAGCCAAAAAGGATTAGGTATATTAGTTTATCTTGCAACAAATAATGGGAAAAATATTGAAAGAGATCAATTAGCCAGTATTTTTTGGCCAGATAGCTCTGAAGAAGCCAGTAGATATAATTTGAGATATAATCTTTGGAACTTGAGAAAACTTTTAAATAAGGCTGATGAAATTATATTAGGTGATAAAACCAGTTGTCTAGTAGCAAGTGAGAGCCTTAAACTAGATATAGAAGAGTTTGACAACAATATAGAAGAAAGTACCTTTACACTGGAAAGTTTGGAAAGGGCAAGGCTTCTGTATAGAGGTGATTTCCTAGAAAAGTTTTTCATAAAGGAGTGCCTAGAGTTTAATGACTGGATATTTTTTCAGAAGGAAGAATATCAAAGAAAATATTATAATATGATAATCTACTTATCTGATAGCTACTATGAAAATAGAGAATATGCAAAGGGGATAGAACTATTAAGAGAGTTACTTATTATTAACCCCTTAGATGAAAAGATATATATAAAATTAATAGAATTTTCACTTGCAATGGGAGACAGGGTTAGTGCATTTAAAATCTACTATAAGTGTAGTGAGATTTTAAGAGAAGAATTAAACATTAGTCCATCTAAAGAGACCAAGGAAGCCTATTATAAGATACAGAATTATATTGAACATGATATTGGAGTAGTTTCTAAAAAATCCTATGATGAGGGTAAAATTATCTTAGGTAATAAGTTTGAAAAGGAAGAGTTAGAGAAACTAGTTATAGATGTGCAAACCTATAAAAATAGCCATAGTTATCATGCTATGGGACTTGTTTTAAAAAATTTATTGAGGGCCTATGAAAGATTAACTAACAAGGATTTTTCAGCCTACTATTTTATGGATTTATCTATTTTGGATACATCCGCCCTAAAGTATACAGGTGTAGAAAATAGGTTTCTTAATAATAAAAAACTAATAGATAATAAGTTATATAGTAGTTTACTAGAACTGCTTACTTATATGTCTAAGTTTAGAAATATAAAACTTGTAATAGATGATTTCAACGATATAGATGATGAAAGTTTTAATATGATAGTCTTAATAGCAAAAAATATAAATAGCTTAAACTTAATATTAGAGCTTAGGTATACAAGAGATTCTACAAAAATTGAATATATGAAAAATATATAAAGAGAGCTTGAGAGTGGTCATTAATGACCTTTCTCAAGCTCTAATAAAGTTCTTTTAAGTTGAACGCCATATGAAAAACCACCCATATCTCCTCCAGTACCAATAACTCTATGACATGGAACAATTATTAGTAGCGGATTTTTACCATTTGCATTTCCAACAGCCCTATAAGCTTTAGGATTACCAATTTCTATAGCAATATCCTTATAACTTCTCGTTTCTCCAAAGGGTATATCCCTTAAAGCCTTCCAAACCTTGTTTTGAAATTCTGTACCTTCAGCCTTGATAGGTACTGAAAATTTCTTTAGGTTTCCGTCAAGATAGGCTTGTAACTCCTTGGCAGCAAGTTTTAAAACTTCAGTTTCATGTTTTATTCCTAGAGCATCATCATTGTCTAATGAAACAGAAACAAGAAACCCCTTATCTTCAACTAAGGTAAAATAGAAATCATTGATTTTATATTTGTAAAAAAACATATCATTCCCTCCGTTATATTAAATATACTAAAAATCAAAAATTAAACATATTATTTAAAACAAATAAAATTTACAATTGATTTATCACCATCCAGATTATAATCAAAGTTGTAACTAATATTTCTAAAGCCAATTTTTTCTAAGATATTTATAAATTCTTGAATCCCAAACCACCTTATATCGAAGTTTGCCACTTCACTATTGATAATTGCACCATTTTCAATTAGTTCATACCTATTAATCTGATGAGTTATTTGATTTATATAATCTATATCCATTTTATATTGATTAAATAAGATAGATTTGTTTTCATCAATTTCAATAAGGCTTGTAAAACTGGAATCACTTTTAAATCCTATGGGCATTAATAAATCTAGAATCATTTTCCCATCAGTTTTTAGGTGTTTATATAAGTTAGCCAATAGGTCTAAACTGGCAAGATAATCTGTTATAAGACAGAAACTACCAGAAGGCATTATAATGGCATCATATTTAGTAGATAAATTCATAGTTATTAAGTTTTCTTGATAAAGCTTTGCAGATAGATTTCTAGTTTTTAGATGGTTTTTACATATTTCAAGCATGTCTTTTGATAAATCCACACCTTCCATATCTAAACTTCTTTCTAAAAATGGTATAAATACCCTTCCTGTACCAACTCCTGCCTCTAGGATTTTCCCTTTTATATCTTTGATATTATCATAATAATACTCTATATCGCCTAGAATAGAGTAGCCAATTGGCTTTGTTTTTTCATACATCATTGAGCTTAATTTTCTATATTCTCTAAGCATTTTTTCCTCCAAGCTGTTTAATTAAGAAAATTATATCACATAATATAATAGTATATGTAGAGTCTAGGCAAATTTTAGTATAAAATATTTAGTACTTAGTAATTTAGAAAAGGGGTGATAAAATGTTTCAAAATATTATAATGAGTGTACTTATTGCAACTACCTTAACATGGTTTATACTACAAGCGACTGAGAGAAGGAGAGTAATTAACGGTTTTACACTTTTAGTATCAACTGGAGCACTTATAATTTTGATGCTTTATATAGGACAGCTTTATGAGATAAGGCTATTAATGATGATTTCAGGATTTTTATTGTTGTTACTTTTGATATCAATACCTATACTATACATAGCTATGACCATAACTATGATTTCAACAGGTGTTAGGCTTATAAAGCGAGAAGGACTTACCTTGACACATATACTTAGTTTTCTAATGGGGATTGGAATAATAATATCATCTATAATTTTACCTTTTATAAAAGAAAACACAGATAAGAAGTGGTTAATTGTAGCAACAGATTTTTTCCTACTCAGCTTCTCATATTTTGTAATGGGATTTATAATATATGCCTCAGCAGCATTTTCATATAAGTTAGCTTTTGACAAAAAAGATAAGGACTTTTTGATAGTTCTTGGAGCAGGTTTAAGCAAGGATAGGGTTACACCACTTTTGGCAGCTCGGATAGATGCGGCTATAAAATACTATAAGGAACAAGAGAAAAAGTGCAAAATAATAATGTCTGGAGGACAGGGACCAGATGAAGTTATATCAGAAGCCCAGGCTATGAAAAACTATGCCCTAGAGCAAAATATACCAGAAGAAGATATTATCATGGAAGATAAGTCTACCAATACAAGAGAGAATTTATTATTTTCAAGTAAGCTGATAAATAGTTTTGATATGAAAAAACCAAAAGCAATGTTTTTTACTAGTAACTACCATGTTTTTAGGGCTGGACTTTTAAGTAGAGAGCTAAAGCTTGACTATCAAGGAAGAGGAGCAAATACAAAACTATATTATTCTTTATCAGCCTTTATAAGGGAGTATATTGGAATGTTATATATGAATAAAAATAAGACGATTTTAGGTTATGCAGTTTTTGTATCATTAGGAATCCTTTACAAGGAAGTCTTTAGAGTATTAATACATTAAAGGAGTGGAAATATGATTATAAGAAAAGCAGGTATTAATGATATAGAAAGAATTAGTGAATTATATTATGAACTGTTCAAATTTACAAATGGACTAGAACCAAAGTATATAAAGGCAATAGAGCAAAGTGAGGACTTTATAAAACTGACTATAGAAAATGACGACTTTGAGAATTTTCTAGCCTTGGTAGATGATGAAATAGTTGGATTTTTAATTATAACTCAGGATAAAACACCAGAATACGAATGTTTTTATCCAAGAAGATTTGCCCACATCATAGATATTGTGGTGGATGAAAAAAATAGAAGGCAAGGCATAGCCTCAAAACTTATAGAAAAGGCTATAGAATGGGGAAGTGAAAGAGGTTTAGATTATATAGATTTAGAGGTACTGGAAAAAAATCCAAATGCTAAAAGGTTATATAAATCTCTAGGATTTAATGAGTATATAACTACTATGAAAAAAGAATATAAATAATTGACTAAAATTCAATAGATGTGAGAAAGCTAGTAAAGAACAGATTCTTTAGTGCAATAATAATTATATAATACACCTACAAATTGATTTATTAATAACCCTGTGATAGGTTTTAGATATGAGATGGGAAGAGACCAATATTAGAATTAGTAAACACCAAATTTATATTATGCATCTTCAAATTGCCTTTAGATTACAATTAAAAGTTATAATTATGGAGCTAGTAAATTAGGATATAATGATGATTTCACCTAGAACAACCCATACTCTAAAGATAGATTTTATGATAAAGAGAGGAGTTTATATGAAACTAAATATTAGGATAAGCCTTATAGTCTTATTAATTGTTTTATTATTGCTTACATCATGTAAATCAGATGGGGGAGAAAACCAAGTTATTAGAGTATCTAGAGAGCCAATCAAGTATGATATTAGGGAAGTTGAAGTATATGAAGCTATAAGAACTTACCAATCAAGAGTAAAAAGAGAAGATATTGAAATTTTAGATATTTCGGATGGTATTTTATATATTGGACTTATTAATGATGATGAAAGATATATATCTTCCTTAGATACTAGGTATACTAGTATTTTAAGCTATAATTTGTCTACTGGAGTTGTAGATACCATATTTTCAGTAAAAAAAGATATGATTATAGGTGAATTTTTATCAATTGGTAATCGTATATTTGTATCCTATTCAAATATAGAAAATGAGACTGAGCAAACCAGTTATTATATAGGAGAAATAAAGACAGGCAAGATAGATATAATAGATAGTTTTATTAGTAATGAACTTGTTCATCCAGACTTAGCTAATCTGGAAAATAAGTTGATTTATTCATATGGAGGATCGGAATATAGTATAAAATCGTATGACTTAGAAACTAATAAGGTAGCTGTATTTTATTTAGATAAAAACAGTAAACTTAGCAGTATGAATTTTTATAGGTCTAATAAAAACTTGGCCATATTTTTTGAAAGAGATGGGCTTGGGTATTTCCATATATTAGATAAAAATGGCTTGGTGAAAATTATAGATTTAGACAAGGAAGAAAGAATATTTTCATTAGCAGTTTTAGAAAATGGGGTTTTGATTTCATATGAAGATAAAGAAGCTGAGAAAGATAAGATAAATAATATGAAGTTGAGATATTTTAGTTTTGATAATAATGATGTTATTGAAACAAATTACGAGCAGGTTTATGGCATATTTTCCATTGGAGATAATCATGCAATGGGAGTAAATACTAGTCATGAATTTGTTTTGTTTGAGTTTTATGATAATACTATTACTGCAAATAAGGTGGAGTTACCTGATAGATTAATAGCTGGGCTTAAACCAACAAACAAGGACAAGTATTATAACTATAGGGAGGATTTAGGAAAATTATTTTGGTTGGAATTTTAAATTGACTAAATCAAGTTTTTCTAATAGACTATACTTAAGTAAATATTAAAGGGCGATGGAGTTCGCCAAAAGTGTTTTAATTTTAAAACTGATGACTCCTATGGTTAACCATAGGGGTCATTTTTTATTTTTTAAACTAGGAGGAGAATTATGTTATTAAGTATAGGAATAGTATTAATCTTAGGAATAGGTGCAGGATATTTGTTTGAAAAGATGAAGCTGCCAGATTTACTGGGTATGATAATTTTGGGAATTATCATTGGACCATATGGTCTTAAAATTTTAGATAAACAGCTCTTGGATATATCGAATGAGCTTAGGAAAATAGCCCTTATAATAATTTTACTTAGGGCAGGACTGGGAATAAATATAGCTCAGCTTAGGAAGGTAGGTATACCAGCCCTTAAACTAAGTTGTATACCTGGTTTACTAGAAGGTTTTGCAATCATGATAGCCTCAATATTTATCTTAGACTTTAATTATATGCAGGGGGGAACAATGGGTTTTATAATAGCAGCAGTATCTCCAGCCATAGTAGTTCCAGCCATGCTAAGTTTAATGGCAAATAAAGATAGTAGAAATAATGAAATTGGCACCCTTGTTTTAACTGGAGCATCTTTAGATGATGTATTTGCCATAACTATTTGTAATATATTTATATCTCTTTATTTTTCTAAGAATGTGAATATAGCTAGAGAACTTGTAAATATACCAATATCAATATTTCTAGGCTTAACTTTGGGGATTGTTTTTGCAAAAATAGTGGGTAAAATATTTTTAGTTTTAGAAGATATAAGTATAAAAACTGTACTCTTATTAGCCACATCTCTAATTATGGTTGGTATAGAAGCAGGCTTAAAGAATTATATAAATATAGCATCCTTAATAGGAGTCATGGCACTTGGATTTTTTATAGCAAAAAATTTAAAGACTAAAGAACTCCCTGACATAAATGAAAAATTTAATAATCTGTGGAAGATATTTAAGGTATTTTTGTTTGTTTTAATTGGAGCAGAAATAAATATATTAGTACTAAGAGAAGTTGGGCCTCTAGCTATATTAATAATACTAATAGGGCTGGTATTTAGAAGCATAGGAGTGCTTATATCCTTGGTGGGAACAAATTATAAGTTAAGAGAAAAGCTATTTATGGTAGTGGCTTATATACCAAAGGCTACAGTTCAGGCAGCTATGGCTGGCCTTCCTCTATCTATGGGTATGGAAAATGGAGATGTGATTTTATCTATAGCTGTCTTATCCATTATAATAACAGCACCTATTGGAGCCATAGCCATAGAAAAATTTTCTCAAAAACTATAGACTAAGATATGAATGTGAAATAACCAAAGAGATTTTGGAAAATATCATATTATATAGATGTTATTATAGTAACTATGGAATACAGCTACAACTAAAAGGGCAAGGTTCTAATATTTTTAGAAACTTGCCCTAGTTTATTATAATATTTAAATTTTCAAAGGATTACATGTACTAGTGGATTTGTTTAAACTCTTTTATACACTGATTCTCCACCAATATAGGTTTCTAATACTTTAACATTTTTAATATCATGTGATTCTATGGTAAATATATCCCTATCTAGTACAATGAAATCTGCAAAAAAGTTTTCCATTATTCTGCCTTTTACATTTTCATTGCCTTCACAGTAAGCAGATTCTATAGTATAGCAATCGATAGCATCTTCTATAGATATTCTCTCCTCAGGATAAAATCCTTTTTCAGGAAAGCCATTTTTTCTTTGACGAGTTACAGCAGAGTACATACACTCAAAAGGATTTAGGCTTTCTACAGGAGAATCTGTACCAAATGCTGTATGAACACCTAATTTATTATATAGTGTATTGTGTGCATATGATGTTGAAGCTAGTTTTTTTCCAACCCTATCTTCGACCATAGTTATATCATATTCTAAAAATACTGGTTGAAACATAACATTTATATTTAAATTTGAGATCCTATTAAGAAGTTCAGAATCTGTTATTTGACAGTGAACAATACCATGTCGTAAATCATTAGTTCCATTTATAAAGTAATTTTCATAAACATCAATGGTTTTTCCAATTGCCGCATCTCCAATTGCATGAGTTATTACCCTTATTTTGTGTTCGTTAGCAACTTGGCATACTTCCCCAATGAATTCATTATCTAAGGCTTCCACACCATTAGTTGATTTGTCATCATTATAAGGATTATAAAGTAGTGCTGTTCTAGCTCCTAGGCTACCATCTTTAAATAATTTGATAGAACCCTTTTGGAAGTAATCATTATAGAAATCTTCATAGTAATTTGTATTTATATAATCTTTGAGACTTTGTATAGAATTAAAGTTAAACTGAGGATAGTAGCGTAACTTTGTCTTTTTATCATCATAGATATTCTTTATAGTAGAGAAAGTTGGGTTCCAATCATCAGTCATCATAATATCGCATGACTGTACACTAGTTAGACCATTTTCTATGGCATGCTCTGCTGCTAATAAAAATTTATTTTCTATATCAGTAGGTGTATCTTTTGGAACTATTTCACGAACTTTAATAGCTGCATTCTCTGTGAATATTCCTAGAGGTTGATTATTTTCATCCCTATATATTTCACCACCTTCGATAGAAGTATCAGGTTTAATATTTAAAAGTTCTAGGGCTTTACTATTACAACTAATAACATGAACACATACTCTTTCACAAATAATTGGAATTTGTGTTGATATTTTATCTAGGTCATATCGATTTAGCAACCTTTTTTCTCCAGTGGTAAAATAATCTTGATTCCAACCTCGACCATATATGAAGGTTTCATTAGGCTTTTTATCCATATATTTTCTACCTTTGGAGATGACTTCATCAATACTTGTACTGCCATACAATTGTAGTTGTGATAAAGAGTTTCCAACAACTGATAAGTGTAGATGAGAATCATTTAGACCAGGTATGATTGTTTTATTATTTAGATTAATTACTTTATTATTGTAGATAGAGAGAATCTCTTCATTGGTTCCAATTTTTTTAATTATTTCATTTTCTACAAAAATTGCCTCAGCAAATTCATTTTTATTAATATAAAATTTTCCATTTATAAAAGATTTTTTCATTACTAGACCTCTTTTCACTATTTATTATACAGACTCTATGTCCATACCTGCATTAATGTTTTCAGTTATATCTTCGTTAAGTTTAGCAACTCTAGGTACATCCTTGAAGGCAAAGTACCCTAGTATCATAGCTACAACTGTTGGAAGTAGCCATGCAAAACCTAAATTACCTAAAGGAATTTTAGTAATTAGATTTACTAAAAATTGTGAACCAGTAACTTCGATTGCTGCATCAACACAACCAAATAAAAATGACATAAATACACCTGCTTTGTAAAGCCCATCATTAGGAACGAATTTATCAAAAATACCAAGGAATGTTAGAACAATGCACATTGGATATATTATCAAAAACAGAGGAGTAACATAATTTATTAATCCTGTAACACCTTGTATAGATAACGCAAAACATAAAATAGCTTCTATAAAAATCCAAGTTTTATATTTGATTTTTTTATTGGATATATCTTCTAAAAACACACCTAATGTTGCACCAACACCAACTGAGGTAGTTAAGCATGCTAAAGTCACAGATATACTAAGAGCTAATAGTCCAGGCTGACCTAGTACTCTACTTACAATTGTAACTAATAATGTAGTTCGTTCGATATTTTGAGGTAATTCTCCTGAAAGACAAGCACCACCATAAAGTAAACCAGTATATATAATAAAAAGGCCTAAAAAAGCTATAAAACATGCTATTAAGGTGCCATTATATACTTGTTTTTTATTATAGCCCTGAGAATAAAATGCTGTTATAAACATACCAGAACAAAGCACTCCAAGAGTTAAATCTCCTGTTAAGTAACCACTTATCATTGAACTAGCTAAAGGGTTTGTTATTCCAGTATCCACAGGAGTACCAATAGGAGATATAATAGCCTTTCCTATTATTAGAAATAGTAATACCAATAGAACTGGGGTTAAAAATTTACCTATTTTTTCAATAACATTATCTTTGTTATTTGCAAATAAATAAAATAAGACAAAGAAAACACCAGAAACCAGCCAAATTGGTAGGGAATTAGTTATTGGTAATATTCCCATTTCATATGTAGTTGCAGCACTTCTAGGTAGAGTAGAGCCTGCACCTATAAACACTAAAACTATAAAGTAGAAAACTTTGTAAAACCAAGGAGCTACAGGTTTAACTAAGTTTTCAGGGCTACCACCTGCATTTAATACCCCCACAACAGCTATAATAGGTAGTATTATCGCAGTTATTGATGTACCGATTGCCCCTAGAACCCATTGATTACCACTTGATAGACCTATTTGTGGTGGAAATATAAGGTTTCCTGCTCCAAAGTAGGTTGCAAAAATTGCAAAACCAATAATGATTCCACTAGCTAATAAATTATTTTTTTTCATATTTTATCCCCCCATAAAATTAATAATATCTAAATCGAATATATTTATAATACATACCTGATTTAGATATTATAATGATATAATAAAAACAGAAAATAAGCAATATTCTGAAAACAAAACAATTTCTATAGACCAAAGAAAATACATAGTTGTGGTGTAAATAATAGAATATATAAATTATTAGATAAAGATGATTGTCTTATCCATTATAATAACAGCACCTCTTGGAGCCATAGCCATAGAAAAGTTTTCTCAAAAACTATAGACTAAGATATAATTATAATAAAAGTTTTATAAACACTTGACTCTAACATAATGTAAGACTTTATACTATAAATATATTCATATATGAGGTGGTAATAATGCTAAAGATAGGTGATTTTTCTAGAATTTCACAAATAAGTGTAAGAATGCTTAGGTATTATGATGACAAAAATTTGTTAAAACCAAGTAGTGTAGATGAAGCTACTGCTTATAGATATTATGATGAGGCTCAGTTAACTGATGCAGCCATTATAGTTTCCCTACAAAAATTAGGTTTTTCTCTTAAGGAGATATCAGATATTATCCAGCATTCATCTGACCAAGATAAACTCAATCAAATTTTTCAAATGCAAAGAGAGACTTTGATAAGAGAGCATAATGAATCACTAAATAAGATTAATTTAATAGAAAGTTCTTTAAAAAATATTAGAGAGGGTGTATATGAGATGGAATACTCTGTTATAGTGAAAGAAGTTCCAAGACAAAATGTTATGAGCCTAAGAAGGATTTTAAATAATTACAACGAAGAAGGTGTGCTATGGGAGCAGTTAATGGAAGTAGCTACAAAACAGGCAATACCATGCAAGGATATGAGCCTTGCAACTTCTATATTTCATGATCCAGAATACAAGGAGAAAGACCTAGATGTGGAGATTCAACTTGTCTTAAATGGAGATAAGAAATATGAAGATATGGATGGAGTTGTATTTAAGACTGAAGATAAAAAATTGGTAGTATCAGTTACTTTTAATGGGAGCTACGAACAAATGCCAATGGTTACTAAATCAATAGCTGAATATGTAGCTAGTACAGAAAAATATGAATTTGCTGGACCAATGTTTAATATCTATCATATGGGACCAGCTTTTGAATCTAATCCAGAAAAATGGGTTACAGAAGCTTGTTTTCCAGTATTAGAAATATAAATTTAAGGTTAGTTAAGTTATAATACTTGACTAACCTTATAAAAAATTTGACATAGATTAAAAAGATGATATAATCGTTGTATAAATAATAGAAAGGGTGAACTATAGGTAAAAATGATTAACTAATCCATTACTAAATAAAATTTTATATGCAGGGAAAGTAGGTCCGTGTATATTTGCGTTTAATTTTAAAGAGTGGATAGTTATAGTATTTATAGTTACTTTATATAATATAATATTATAGTTTTTTAATGCTATAATACTATTATCCTCTCATGAAAAGGGGGATTTTTTTATGCAAAAAATTGAGATGAAAAATATAGAAAAAAATTATGGAAACAGAAGAATATTAGATATCGAAGATTTAAAGATATTTACAGGAGAAAAAATTGGTATAGTTGGAAATAATGGGGAGGGTAAGACTACACTTCTCAAGATAATAAAAGGTTTGGATAAGGACTATGATGGTCAGCTTATCATAAAGGGAAGTATAGAATATGTTTCCCAGCTAGATGAAGCAGAAAGCAAATTTTTAAATGGAAAGTATAGCTCTATATTTGAAGTAGCCAACAAATATAATAAAAATATGAGCGGTGGAGAGAAAACTAGGTTTAAAATAGCCCAAGCTCTATCAAAAGAACCAGAAATCTTAATATTAGATGAACCAACTAGTAATTTAGACATGGACGGAATAGAACTGGTAAGTAGAGAGCTAGAAAAATACCTAGGTACTATTTTAGTTGTATCCCATGATAGAACCTTATTAGACAGAGTATGTGATAAGATACTGGAACTTGATGGTGGAAAGATAAAGTCTTATAAGGGAAATTATTCAGACTATAAAACTCAAAAAGAGATGGAAGTTGAAAGGGCAAGTTTCGAGTACAATAGGTATGTAAATGAGAAAAATAGACTTTTAACTGTTAGGGATAATGTTGATAAAAAATCTAGTTCTATAAGGAGAACGCCTAGCAGAATGGGAAATTCAGAGGCTAGACTCCATAGGATGGGTGGCCAAAAGAATAAGATGAAGTTAGATAATACAGCAAAGGCACTGGAAACTAGAATAGAACATCTTGAGGTAAAGGAAAAACCAAAAGAAGAAGAAAAGATAAAATTAGAAATTTTAGAAACTAGTAAAGTTCATTCAAAAGTTTTAATTAGTGGGGAAAAGATTAACAAGAAGTTTGGAAAAACTATAATCTTTGACTCTGCAAAAATAGAGATTTTAAACAATAAAAAGTATGCTCTAATAGGTAAAAATGGATCTGGAAAAACTAGTCTAATAGATATGATAATCAAGGGTGAAAGCCTGGAGAAAAGTCAAAGTTTGAAACTGGGTTACTTTAATCAAGAAATGAAAATATTAGATGATAATAAAACTATACTTGAAAATATAATGGAAACTACCATATATGATGAAAACTTTGTAAGACTAGTTTTAGCCAGACTCTTATTTAGAGGTAATAGAGTCTATGAACAAGTGGCAAATTTATCGGGAGGGGAAAAGGTAAAAGTTTCCTTGGCCAAAATAATCCTAGAGGATATAAATATGCTTATATTGGACGAACCCACTAACTATTTAGATATCGCAAGCTTAGAGGTAATAGAAGAAATATTAAAAGATTATGATGGAAGTGTACTGATAGTATCCCATGATAGAGCCTTTATAGACAATATAGTTGATGAAATTTTTATAATAGAAGATAAAAAGATAATTAATTTTGCTGGTAATATAACAGAATATGAAAAAAGTAAAAATAAACCAGTAAAAAATAAGGGTGAAGAAAACAAAAAGTTGCTACTTGAAAATGAAATGGCACAAATCTTAGGTAGGCTTTCAGGAGATGAGTCTGAAGCTAGCAAAAAACTTTTAAATGATAGATATATAGAAATAATGAGAGAAATACGAGAATTATAAGACTTGGTAAAACAAGTCTTTTTTTATTTTTAATAAGATGCTATATTCTGTAAATATTTGGGTATTATTAATCTGAGTTCAAATACATTAGTATTTTCATGGTAATAGTGAAATCGATATTAAATTATAATGATTGTAAAAAACTACTATAAATAAGTTGAAAAAATTTAGAATAATCTGTATAATGAACTTATACGAAAAAGGTAACAGTTTAAAAGTTAAATTAATTTGGGAGGTAAGTATATGCTGTATACAACTACTGAGAAACATGAAGAACTGAGAGCTAAAATCAGAGAATTTGCTGAAAAAGAAGTGAAACCTATTGCTTTTTCTTTGGACTTGGAAAATAAGTTTCCAAGAGAAGCAATAAAAAAATTAGGTAAAATGGGAATGATGGGAATTCCTTATAGCAAAAACTATGGTGGTATGGGACTTGATGCATTAAGTTATGCCATAGCAGTAGAAGAGTTATCTAGAGTAGACGGTGGTACAGGAGTTATATTATCTGCACATACATCTTTAGGAGCATATCCAATAGATGGTTTTGGTACAGAAGCTCAAAAGAAAAAATACTTAACACCATTAGCAACAGGAGAAAAAATTGGTGCTTTTGGATTAACTGAAGAAAATGCAGGAAGTGATGCATCAGGTACAGAAACTACTGCAATTTTAGATGGAAACCATTATATTTTAAATGGTAGCAAAATTTTCATAACAAATGCCATAGAGGCTGACATATATATAGTATTTGCAATGACTGACCCTTCAAAGGGAAATCATGGAATATCTGCTTTCATAGTTGAAAAAGGATGGGAAGGTTTCACTTTTGGAGAACATTATGACAAGATGGGTATTCGTTCATCTGCTACAGCAGAACTTATCTTTAATAATGTAAAAGTACCTAAGGAAAACTTATTAGGTAATGAAGGTGAAGGTTTTAAAATTGCAATGAAAACATTAGACGGAGGTCGTATCGGTATAGCAGCGCAAGCTCTTGGTATAGCTCAAGGTGCATATGAAGCAGCTTTAGAATACTCAAGAGAGAGAATCCAGTTTGGAGCTTCAATAGCTGCAAATCAAGGTGTATCTTTTAAACTTGCTGATATGGCTACAGAACTTAGAGCTGCAAGACTACTTATATATAGTGCTGCAGAACTAAAAGAACAACATTTACCTTTTGCTAAAGAAGCAGCAATGGCTAAACAATATGCTTCTGATATGGCAGTAAACGTTACAAACCATGCGCTTCAAATCCATGGTGGTAATGGATATCTAAAAGGTATGGAAGTAGAGAGAGCATATAGAGATGCAAAAATAACTACTATATATGAAGGAACAAATGAGATCCAAAGAGTAGTTATAGCAGCACATATACTTGGAAAAATTCAAAAACCAGAATCAGCTACACCAGGAGTTCCAAAACTTCCAGAGACTGGTTATAGAAAAAATATAATATTTAAGGATGGATCACCAGAAGAGCAGGTAAAATCAGTTGTAAATGCTTTAAAAGAAGATGGATATGATTTTACAGTTGGAATCCCAATAGATGAACCTATTAATACTGCTGAAAGAGTAGTTAGTATTGGTATGGGAGCATCTAGTGAAGAAAATGTTAAAAGAGTAAAAGAACTTGCTAAAAATGCAGGAGCAGCACTTGGTTCATCAAGACCAGTTGCAGAAGATTTAAAAATAGTACCACTGGAAAGATATGTAGGATTATCTGGACAAAAATTTGGAGGAAATCTATATATAGCTTGTGGTATATCAGGAGCAGCGCAACACTTAAAGGGTATTAAAAATGCTTCTACAATAGTAGCAATAAATAATAATCCAAATGCTAAAATATTTAAAAATGCAGACTATGGAATAGTAGGAGATGTGGCAGTTATATTACCACTTTTATCTAAGGCTTTAGATACAGGCGAGAAAAAACCAGCTACAGAAATGGTAAAAATTAAAAGACCAACTCCAAGAAAAGTTGAACCAACTTGGGACTACTATGTATGTAATGCTTGTGGATACGAATATGATCCAGGAGTAGGCGATGCAGAAGGCGAAGTTAGACCAGGAACTTTATTTAAAGATGTACCTGAAGATTGGACTTGTCCATCATGTGGAGAGGGAAAAGACTTTTTTATAAAAGCCTAGTAAATTAATATTTTAAAAAGCATAGGAGGATAATTATGTATAATGTTAGAAAGATAAATAATGACCTATATTGGATTGGTGGAAATGATAGAAGACTTGCTTTGTTTGAGAACATTCATCCAATACCAGAAGGAGTTTCATATAACTCATATGTACTAGTAGATGAAAAATCAGTATTATTTGATACGGTAGACTGGTCAATAGCTCGTACATTTTTGGATAACTTAGACCATGTACTAGGTGGAAAACCTTTAGACTATATGGTAATAAACCATGTTGAGCCAGACCATGCAGCTAGTATCAATGAGATAATTTTAAGATATCCAAAAGTTAAAATAATTTCTATGGATAAAGCATTTATGTTTATGAGACAATTTGACTTTGATATAGATTCAGTTGAAAACATAGTTGTAGAGCCAGGTGAAACTATTAAGTTTGGTAAACATGAGGTTGCCTTTGTTGATGCACCAATGGTGCATTGGCCAGAAGCTATGGTATCTTTTGATTTAACAGATGGTACTTTGTTTGCAGCAGATGCCTTTGGTTCATTTGGTGCCTTAGATGGTAGAATCTTCAATGATGAAGTTGATTTTGATAGAGATTGGATAGACTCAGCTAGAAGATACTATACAAATATCGTTGGCAAATATGGTCCACATGTTCAAGATTTATTAAGAAGAGCATCAGGACTTGAAATAAAAACTATTTGTCCATTACATGGACCAGTTTGGAGAAATAACCTAGGTTATATATTAGATAAATATGACAAATGGAGCAGTTATACTCCAGAAGAAGAAGGAGTATTAATAATCTATGGTACTATGTATGGTGGTACAGAAGTTGCAGCAGAATCTTTAGGTAGAAGACTTGCTGAAAGAGGAGTAACAAATATTAAGATGTATGATGTTTCTAAAACAGACAACTCATATTTAATAGCAGATGCTTTTAAATATAGCCATATAGTTTTAGCATCAGTAACTTACAACTTAAATATATATCCTCCAATGGAAGATTTTATTAGACATATGATAATGTTAAATCTTCAAAAGAGAACTATGGCAGTAATCGAAAATGGTTCTTGGGCACCACAAGCAGGAGATAAGATAAGAAAATTATTAGATGAAATGAGACATATGAATGTTTTAACTGATGAAGTTTTAATAAACTCTACTATGAAGGAAGGAAACAGACATGAAATGGATGTTTTAGCTGATAGTATAGTAGAATCATTTAAAAAAGATAAACAATAATATATAAAATATACAAAAATATGGAGAAAAGATTTCGTAAAGAAGTCTTTTCTTTTAAGTTTTGGAATAGTATACTGAAATAGTATATAAAAAAGTATATAAAATTTAGAACTAGGGTATAGTATCTAAAGATTGATTAAAGAGGAGGAAAAAGTTGATGGTAAAAGAGAGAAATAGTGGTATAACATTCGCTGGAGATCAAGTTACTCTACTAGGCGAAGAAATTAAAGTTGGTGATAAAGCACCAAACTTTGTAGGACTAAAACCAGATATGACAGAATACTCCTTAGCTGATGCAGGAGACAAAGTTAAAATAATATCAGTAGTACCTTCTATGGATACACCTGTTTGTGAATTACAAACTATAAACTTTAATGAAATGGCTAGCAAATTAGACGGTGTTCAAATAATTACAATATCAGTAGATTTACCATTTGCCCAACAAAGATTTTGTGGTGCAAAAGGTATAGACGATATAGTTACAATATCAGATCATAGAGATTTAGATTTTGGGCTTAAGTATGGTTTTGTCATTAAAGGACTTAGATTATTAGCTAGGGGTATAGTAGTTGTGGACAAGGACAATATAGTTAGATATGTTGAGTATGTGCCTGAAGTTACAACACATCCAGATTATGAAATGGCAGTTGCAGAAGCTAAAAAATTAATTTAAAGCTTGACAAATTTCTATAATAAGAATATTATTAAAAACAATAAATGAATCGGAAATAAATGCTTCGATAGGAAATAGTAAAAATATCAATCCATATACAGAGAGTTTTCCAGAGCTGAGAGGAAGGCATTGGACATATTTTGAACACATCTTAGAGCAAGACACTGAAAACCACATTGGTTAGTAGGCTGTTCTCGGTACCTGCGTCCGTTACAACGCTAGAGTATAAACAAATTTGTCGTACTCGAAAAGGTTAATACTGTGAAGTATTAATAAATGGAGATGGGACCACGGAGTTAAAACTCTCGTTCTCTAGCAATGCTAGAGGCGAGGGTTTTTTTATTTCTAAAAAAGAAAGGGTGGTAAAGATGAAAAAATTATTAATTGCTTTAAGCTTAAGTATGGTTTTATTGGTAGGATGTGGTGAGAAAAAAGAAGGAGATAAAACAGCAGAGATATATGAGAAGGGAACCATAGTAATGGGAGTGGATGATACTTTTGCACCCATGGGATTTAGAGATAATAATGGAAATCTAGTAGGATTTGATGTTGATTTGGCAAATGAATTATCAAAAGAGTTAGGTAAGAAAATAGATATTCAGCCAATAGATTGGTCTATGAAAGAAACTGAACTAAATTCTGGAAATATAGACTTAATTTGGAATGGGTACTCAGTTACAAAGGCTAGGGAAGAAAAGGTGAATTTTTCAGATGTATACTTGGAAAATAAACAAATAATAGTTACACTAGATGAAAATATAAAAAGTAAGGCTGATTTAAAGGATAAAAAGGTTGCAGTTCAAAATGGGTCAAGTACACTTGATGCAATAAATAAGGAACCAGAAGTAGTCCAAGGATTTAGTGGGGGAGAACCAGTTTTATTTGATACTAATAATGAAGCTTTTTTAGATTTAGAGTCAGGTAGATCAGATGCAGTTGTAGCAGATGAAGTTTTAGCTAAGTATTATATAAGACAAAAAAACTCAGATAAGTATAGGGTTTTAGATGATAACTTTGGTGAGGAAGTATATGCTATTGGTATGAGAAAAGGTGATAAACAGTTGTTAGAAGATATTAATAAAGGTCTATCCAGCTTGAGGGAGAATGGCAAATATGATGAAATTTATGATAAATGGTTTAAAGATTAGGTGATGATATGGGATATTTAAAAGATTTAATGCCAAGTATGTTAAGTGGCACTATGGAAACTATGAAGATATTTATAATTACTTTAGTTTTATCACTGCCTCTGGGTATAGTGCTTGGAGTTTTGAGAAAGTCAAAAATAAAGTTACTAGCTAGGATACTAGAAGTTTATATACTTATTATGAGAGGAACACCTCTTATGTTACAAATAGTATTCATCTTTTTTGGCTTGCCAGTTATAGGCATATCCTTAGATAGATATGTGGCTGTCTTGATTGCCTTTGTATTAAATTATACTGCTTATTTTGGAGAAATATTTAGGGGCGGAATAGATACTATAGATAAAGGGCAGTATGAGGCAGCAAAGGTATTAGGATTTAATAAGTATAAGACCTTTACCAAGATAATCTTTCCACAGGTTTTTAAAAATGTACTTCCCTCCCTATCAAATGAGGTGATTACTTTGGTTAAGGATACTTCTTTAGTATATATAGTTGGAATAGGAGAACTACTTAGGGCTGGAAAGATTGCATCTAATAGAGATGCATCTTTAGTGCCACTTGTTTTAGTTGGATTTATATACTTGTGTATAACTTGGGTGCTTACAATTTTATTAAACAAGTTGGAAGAGAAATATGCATATTATGAGTAGGGGTGTGGATATGTTAAAGGTAGAAAACATATGTAAAAAGTTTGAGAATAAAGAGGTATTAAAAAATGTATCATTTGAGCTAGGTCAGGGAGAGATACTTTCCATTATAGGACCATCAGGTGCTGGTAAATCCACTATAATGAGAAGTATAAATAATCTAGAATCCATTGATAGTGGTAATATTCTTGTAGATGGGGAGTATCTATATAAGGATGGGGAATATAGTAAAGTGGAAAATTATTCACAAAAAATAGGTATGGTATTTCAAAACTACAATCTTTTTCCACATATGAGTGTTATGGAAAATATAATAACTTCTTTAGTAAATGTCTATAAAACAGATGAAAAAACTGCTAGTGAAGTAGGAAAATTAGCTCTTGAAAAGGTAAATTTAAGAGATAAGAAAAACAGTTATCCCTATCAATTATCAGGTGGAGAAAAACAAAGAGTTGCCATATGTAGAGCTTATGTTTTGAAACCAAAAATAATATGTTTAGATGAACCGACATCTGCACTTGATCCAGAATCTATAATTGATATAGAAAATCTTTTAAAATCTTTAAAATCAGAAGGTCTTGGAATTCTAATAATCAGCCATGATATGAACTTTGCTAAAAGAGTATCTGATAGGATATTATTTTTAGAAAATGGAGAATTGTATAGTGAAGAAGATGATAGAGTGAAAAGATTTATGAACATATAAAAAGCCTATACTTAAAGTATAGGCTTTATCTATGAATATTAAAATATAAGGGGGGTTATAAATCCATCCCTATAAATTTACTTATCTTTTCCATACATACCAGTAAGCATAAGTGCTATTGCACCATCACCAGTTATATTACAAGCAGTTCCAAAACTATCTTGTAGGGCAAAGATTGTAAGCATAAGTGCTATACCTGCTTCATCAAATCCAAGTATGGCAGTTATAATTCCAAGTGATGCCATAACGGTTCCACCAGGTACTCCAGGGGCACCAATAGCAAAAATACCAAGTAAAAGTACAAATATAATCATACTCATAAGAGATGGTAAACTACCATAAAGTATTTGAGATACTGTCATTACAAAAAATACTTCTGTAAGAACAGAACCGCATAGGTGTATAGTAGAGCAAATAGGAATTGTAAAGTTTACAACTTCCTCATCAAGTATAGGTGATTTTCTAGCAGATTCTAAGGCAACTGGTAATGTAGCTGCAGATGACATAGTTCCAACAGCTGTTAAATAAGCAGGTACATAGTATTTAAATACCTCCTTAGGATTTTTCTTAGATATAAGACCAGCTATAGCATATAAGACTGCCATCCATATAAAGTGGCCTATTAAAACTATTATTATGACCTTTATAAAAACTGGAAATTGTTTTGTTATTCCGCCTTCATAAGCCAGTCCTGCAAAAGTTGTAACTATGAATAGTGGAAGAACAGGTATAATCATTTTAGTTACAACCTGTAACATTATATTATTAAATTCATCAAAGAATTTTTTCATAAGCTCAGATTTAGTCCATACAATAGTAAGTCCCAAAATTATAGAAAGTATAAGTGCAGACATAACAGGCATTATTTGAGGTATATCCAAGGCTAAAATTAGACTTGGTAACTCTCTAAGGCCTTCTGGATTACTAATAATATTTAGTTTAGGTATAAGAGCATATCCGGCAGTCATTGAAAATAAGGCTGCTCCCACTGAAGATAAGTAGGCAATGATGAGTACGCTTCTAAGCATTTTACCTGCATTTGAATCTAGTCCTGTAATAGATGGTGTAATAAATCCAAGTATAATAAGAGGTACACAGAAAATAATAAACTGTCCTATTATGTGTTTTACTTCTAGTATAATTCTAATAATTCCTTCATTTACATTTAATCCTACTACAATACCAATAACAACTGAAATCATTAACATGACAATCAGGTTATTTTTTATTTTATTTATCATAAATTCACTCCTTAGTTTTCAAGCATTATATTTATAATTTCATCATCAACATCCTTCATAGCATTGATGCAAAGTCTAGCAAGGTTTTTAATAGACTGTTCAATACTAGGGCTAAGGATACCGTCAGTATCATTGATACTTATATTAGCCATAGCAAGCCTTGCTTGTATAACGGATTCAGATGATGCAGTTGCGATTTTGAAAGCACATCCACCCTTGGCACCATCACAAAACATACCAGATAGAGTACCAATCATATTTTTTATAGCAAATCTAATTTGCTCATCACTACCACCGAGTAGCCAAGTAATAGCAGATGAAGCACCAATACCAGCCGCTATAGCACAACCACAAACTGGTGCTAGGTTTCCAGTATAAGATTTTATATAGGCAGTCATAATATGACTAAAGGCTAGGGCGCGTGATAGTCTATCATCAGTAGCCTTTATTTCGTCAGATACTACAGCCACAGGTATAATGGCAGCAATACCCTGATTACCACTTCCAGCACTACTCATAACTGGCATACTAACACCAGACATCCTTGCATCACAAGCAGCAGAAGCTATCATTCTAGCCATATTTTCAGGACTAGCCTGCATAAGTTTATTATCTATTAATTTATTAAAGTGAGCACCTAGCCCAATCCCACAATTATTTTCAACTCCATATTCTGAAATATTCTTATTTACTTCTACTCCCTCAAGTAGAAAACTAATATCAGAAAAAGGTACTTTTTCAATAAAGACTCTTATATCCTCGATTTTTACATTATGAAGATAATTTTCTTTTTTTGACTTATCACAAACTTCATAGTCTTTTTCAAAAACAACCTGTCCATCTTTGACAAGTTTAGTTATGTTAGTATGACTATTTCTGATTTCACAAATGCCAATATGATTTTTAGTTGACACCTGTGCATATATATAGAAGTTTCCCTGACTTCTTTCAATATCTAAATTGATTTTTCCAGAATCAATCAATTTATTTGCAGATGAAATCGCATTTTCATCAACATTTTTAAAAACCTCTAGCATTAAATCAGCATCTCCACATACTCCTGCAAGAGCAGATGCAAAATCTAACCCAATCTCTTTGGTATTGGGTATCCCCACACCCTTACCATTTTTGAAAATATTAGGTGAAACCTTAATTATAATCTCATCAATACTTTCATTTAAGTTTTCATAAGCTTTACTAACAGCGATACCAACTGCAACAGGTTCAGTACAGCCTATAGCAGGTTTAACACCAGTTTTTAGAGAGTTTAAAAACTCCTTATAATATCTAGTTTCAAAATCTACCATAATTATCATTCTCCTTTTTCTCATTAAAGAAATAGTCTTAGTTGCAATAAGTATAAAGTATAACATAGTACCTTAATATTATAGCTTAAAAGCTAGAAAATAACTAATAAAACATCATAAATAACTCATTAATCCTAACATTAAAATATGAAAGAAATATGAAGAAAAGTTCATAAATTAAATTTTGTAAAAACTCCATAAAAATCGCTAAAAATAGAGAAAGTATAAATAATGAAATACTATATTAAGAATATATGACATTTGAGGTAAAAAAACCTATAAATGTATGATATTATAACTCTATAAGAATAAATTAGATTTATAGTGGAAAACTTTATTGTTTTTTAAATCTAAGGCACAAAATTTCTAGAAGTATGGATATTATATGACATAAAATGAATACTAACCAGGGATAAGTAGTATTGTACTTCCAAATTTAGGGAGGATATTTTATGAGAAGTAAGAAGTTTAGTAGAATAGCATTTCTGTTATTAGTGGTAATGTTATTAAATGGAATGACGGCCTTTGCAGGTGTAGGTGCATCAAAGACTGAATTTTCAGAACTAACTGAGCAAACAACTAATATAGACCAAGTAAGAGATGACATAGAAAAAAATGGAATTCTCTTGGAGAGTTTAAAGACATATGCGGGAACGGAAGGTTTATCAAATAGGTTAAGTGATGACCCATCAATTGATGATAAACCAGAGAGAGACCTTTTTATTAGAACAAGAATTGCTAATGGAGTTGGATTAAAGAATCAACTTCCACAAGAGAAAAATAAAACATTTCGTGTAGTAATTCCAGCTCCTGAAGATGGTATAAAAACTATCTTGGGACAGAATAATCTGCTGTGGGAATATGAGAATCCTTCTAGTAGTGCGGAGTTTGACTATAGAATGACTAGCATTACAGTAGGAAGATTAGTAGTAACAGCAAGCGAATACAACAATAATACACCTTTAGGCGAATTGACTAATGATTATGATATTTTTAGAGGTGTAAATGAAATAACTATAGCCTATGATGGATATAAGAAAGATGTTGTAAATGAGGCTATGGTTCATATAACTTTTATGGATGAGCTTCATAAGGGAATTAAATTAGATGATACTACAGCTGGCGGGAAAATAAACTTTGGTAGTAGACCAATAAGTGGTGATGATGTAGAAGGAAGAGTTGTAGATGGACAAAATCTTAGATTTACATCTAAAACTGCTGGAGTTACAGGTGAAGCTAAGTATGAGCCTAAAAATCAAGTTTACGTGGACTCATTTGTAGATGGAACACTTAAGTTTTCACAAGTTGCAGGAACTAGTCTAAGATATACTGTTCTAGCTAAACCAAAAAAGCTACAACCTAAAGGTACTATCTATGACTTGGGTAAGATTAATTTTAGAAATGAGCATAATAATACATTCATTGATAAGAAAATTGGACAAAATATTAGTGACAAAAGATTATTTATTGTGGATGAAAAAATAGATATGGACAAGGTGAAAGAATCTCACAAAACATATATTGATCATATGTATGAGGTTGAAATAACTAATAGGGTCGAAGGGCTACCAGGCTATGATTATAGTAAGTATTATGTAAATGATCATATTAAGCTTGTTAGAAAAACTACTGAAGGTTCATTATCTACTGCAATGATAGGAGATAGGTATGAAGATACAGTAAAAGAAGACATGATAATGGTTCTTAAGCCAGGTGGAACAGGTTCTACTACTGTAAAATTTGATTTTAAACGTATTTCCTATAAGGTGCAATTAAATAATGGAGAAGTTCAAACTCTTGATGTAGTAAAAGAGGATACTAGTAAAATCACATTTGATAAAGCTAAGGTAAGTAAAGTTACAGTTGGTGGAGTGGATTATACTGGAAAACTTATAGATATAAATAGCCTAGGAGATAAGGTTATAGAAGTGAGCTCAAGTGAGAACCTAAAGACTTTAAACTATGACGTTTATAATGTTTTTAGAGAGGCAAATGATTTTGTAACAAATCTTTATAAGGGAAGAGAGTTTAGAGGACTAGAAGGCTCAATAATAACAGTAAGTCCTATAAGACAACATGACCACAATTATGGAGAAGATATTATAATTGAGGGAGATTATTCTCAAGATGAAGGTGAGGGTAGAAAAGGCATATTTAAATTAGCTGATAAGGAAAGAAAAGATATAAAAATAGAAGTTGGGTCAACAAGAATGAACTTCTATTTTTCTACTTTAGATAAGGTTAGATATCAAGTCTTGTATATAACAAAATATGCAGATGTAGTTTCAACAGGGGGTAACTATCAAATAGATACAACTGAAAATGATCCATTTGAGATACTATATGAGTCAGAGATGTACTTTAATAGACCAGGCTCTGTATTTTCAATGAATCCAAAAGATTTTAC
This sequence comes from uncultured Tissierellia bacterium, assembly GCA_946402705.1. Classification (GTDB taxonomy): domain Bacteria; phylum Bacillota; class Clostridia; order Tissierellales; family Tissierellaceae; genus CAMIXG01. The sequence continues at coordinate 37,827 of CAMIXG010000014.1, forward strand.
AAAGGGTAATTTTGAGCTTGTAGAACATGAAGAGTTTGCATCTCAACATGAACTTAAAGGATTTGAAGGATTTAAGGTTCAGTATATATCAAAAGGGCAAACAATTAATCTACCAGATGAGGACACTGTATATGTATATTCATATAAAAAACTTGTAGATAATAAGGTTGAAGTAGAGATACCTTTAAGAGAGGTAGATAAAGAGGGAAAAGATATTCAGCATCCTGGGAAACTGCTAACATATCCTAGAAAAACAGAAGATTACAAAGTAGAGTTTAGTATACCAAGAAGATATACTTGTTATGAAAACCCAAAAGCTATATTTAATTTTGATGGCATAGAGGGAGTAAAACAAGGTAGTGGTAAGTATACTAGCAATCCAGATGGTGGTATAACAATAGAGTTTATAATTGAAAAAATAGATGATGGTGGAGATTTATTCCCTAGAAATAGGAGTATGAGAGCTTTAGCAAATCCAGAATTATATGCAAATCCTGCTATAGAAATTATAAACCAAAACTCTAAGGGGATTTTAGTGCAATATGGAGAAAAAGTAAGGGACAATTGTGGACCAGAAAAGGAACTTTATGTAACAACTATTGAACTTGTTAATGTTCAAAACATAAATGGGCAATTAGTACCACTTACAGAACTAAATTCAAGTCAGCCTTTAAATAGACAAAAAATCTCAACTTTGGGTGATTCTATTATTACTTTAGACTTACCAATGGGAAAAAAAGTTGTTGCAACAGATGGAGATAAAAAAGCTTATGCCTACAAGGGTTATGAAAAAGATAAATTTGTTGGAGTAACTGATGAAAACGGAAGTCTTATAAAAGTTGATGTTGATGGAAGTGGAGAAAAAATCTTAGGTAAAGATACTAACAATATAAAACCTGATGTGAAAAATAAGACAGTTATTTATATATTGTTTGAAGAAAAGATAGACGATGAAAAACCAAAAGAGGAAAATTTCTTTGCAACTAGAAGATTTTATGTAAAGGTTAATGAAAATGCTATACCTCAATATGGGGATATAGTGGACGATAAATCAGCTCAAATAGAAGCTTTTTATAAAAAATTAGAAACTGCAATTGATGATTATTATGCTGGAAAGACAGGTGGCTATGCATATTTTGACTCTTATTTAAAAAGTAAATTTCCTGGTGTTGAGATGGAAAGAATAGACCATAATAAGTTTGAAACTAAGGATCAAATGATAAATTGGAACACAAAACCTAAAAAAGCAAATCCAGCACCAAGGGATAAAATTGTTCCAAATAGTGAGTTTAAAATAACACATACAGTGTCATATGAGTATAGTAAGGAACCTTTCTATATAGGAAAACATAAAAATCCAAATGCTAAGATGCAAGAATTTACTAGGGTTAAAGATAGTACTAAAGGTTTCAATTTAAAAGATGAAGCAGCTTGGGAACCTTTCCAAGATGGTTATGTGACTATGAAAGATGGAGAAACTATGGCAAATGTAACTCCTATAATATATGTTATGAGAGGTCATGCGGATGTTAAGGTTGAGCCAAAAGACCCAGAAGTAAAACCAGAAGGAAGTGGAAAAAATCTAAATATAGTATATAGATTTTTTGATAAAAATGAAAAATTAATTACAGCTCATGAACCAATACAAGTTACAGATTTAGAAGAGGGAGTAACTCGTCTTGGAGCAAGGATATATGATTTTAGAGATAACTTTAAGTATGAATATTGGGGCAAGGGTGATGGTTTAAAAGAGGGCGATATAAAATACTCAGATAAATTAGAAAACAAAAAGACAGTAACCCTATACCTAGATTATAAGGGTGAAGGAGAGTTACCACCAAGACCTGATACAGCATATAACTATACTGTATTAAATATCTTAAAGGCAAAAGAGAGTTATGAAGAAGACAAGATACTAAGTATATACAAATCACCAAGTAAGTTGCCAATAGGATCAGAAACATTTATATCACCAACTAATAGATTAGCTCAAGGATATGAGCTTTTAGATGATGATGGCAATATTACAAATAACTATGGTCTTAAGAAAATAGTTATTAAGGATGAAATGAAAGAAGGAGCAATGGCAAATCAACATAAGTATTACTATGTTGCCAAAGAGAGCCCTTCAGAAGAGTATGTTTACTCTGTAAAACATGTGGATGAAAATTATAACTTATTATTTGAACCGGAAATAAAAAGACATCCACAAAATATAAGTAATATAAAAGAAGTATCTAAAAATAAAGATGGCTACAAAACTCGTGTACCAGAAATACAATTAGATTTTACTAATACTTCAATTAAATCTATATTTAAGTTTGCAAATAAACAAGGTTATAGTATTTCTGAAGAAGCAAATAAAATGCTTTTAAAAGATACTAATACTGGAAAAATAGCAGCAGAAATTAGAGTGGAAGAAGGAACAACAACACTTTACTTTGTATATGACAAGGATGTAAGTGTTGCAAAAATCATCTATAACGCAAATGGTGGTCAGTTTGAAGACAATCAAATCATAAATGAAATAATAGGAGATACAAGTAAAAAAATAGCAGAACACAATCCAAGTGTTAAGCTTAAAGACAGAGAAAATGTTTCATTTAGAAAATGGATGATGAAAAATGAAAAAGGCGAATTTATAGAAATAGAAGATAGAAATATAAATGCTGGAGAAACTGTGGATTTATATGCACAGTGGAAGGAAGGACCAGCGAAATATAGAGTAACTTATGATGCAAATGGTGGAACTGGCTTAGTAGTAGATGACCAAGAATATGAGGAAAACACTAATGCCACTATTAAAGATAAAGGCAATATGGCAAATGATAAACTTATGTTCAAAGGTTGGAATACAAAAGCAGATGGCAAGGGAACACCTTATGCTCCAGAGGCTGAAGTAAAAATGACTGGTGATTTAAAACTTTATGCACAATGGGGAGAAAGCGTTACAAGTCTTAGGATAGACAAGGGCTGGGGTGGAAAAAAACCAGCAGCTGGAACAGTGGTAACTGTAAACCTTGTAAATAAATTAAAACCAGAAGAAGTAGTGCAAAGTATTGAGATGAGAGAACCAAGTGCAGGAGCTATAAACTGGACAGGACAATTTGAAAATGTACCAATGTACAATGCAGATGGTTCTACAGCAGAATATACAGTAGTAGAAGTACCTGTTGAAGGTTACAAATCCACTGTGAGCTCTCCAGAAAAAAATCGTTTTTATATCTATAATGAAAGCACAGAAACTATAGATATAGATGTGGAGAAAAGATGGGTTGGAGAAGAAGGCCCTGAAGTAACAGTAGTTCTTTATAAAAAGCCTGAAAAAGGAGCATCAAGAATTGCTCCATTAGAAAACGGATTAGAAGATGAAAAAGTTGGAGAGGTTAAATTAAATAAGGGCAATGATTGGAAAGGCAAATTTACAGTTCTTAAAAACACTGTTAATTTTGGAGAAGTAGAATACTATATAAAAGAGATTCAAGTTCCAGGCTATACAACGGTTATAACTGGAAGTTACAAAACTGGTTATGTAATAACAAATACGAAAGATATAGAAATGGGAGACCCTATTAAAGTCAGAAAGATTTGGGTTGGAAAAAGACCAGCAGAAAATACTGTTGTAACATTTAATTTAGTGAATATATTAGATAAGGATAAAATCTTGGAATCAGTTGATGTAAATAAGGATGGAGAATGGGATGGTGAATTTAAACCAGTTCCAAAATACAATACTGATGGAACTAAAGCGCAGTATACAGTTATAGAAGAGGATATTGATGGATTTATGCTTCATAGAATGTTCTTTGACGAAGAAAGAAACAAATTTGATGTAATGAATAGAGACAACCAAATGATAGATATACCTGTAGAAAAAAAATGGGTTGGAAAGCAACCAACAGATGGAACTGTAGTTACAGTAAATCTTTATGAAAGATCATATAGCACAGGTACTAGAATGCCTATTAATAGGATTGGATTAGATGATGAAAAAGTAGGAACTATAGAATTAGTTAAAGATGAAGGTTGGAAAGGTAAGTTCACTGTACCTAAATATAATCTGTCAGGAGACCTAGCAGAATATTATATTGAAGAAGTTACAGTAGAAGGATACACAACTGAAATAACAGGAAGTGTTGAAACAGGATTTGTAATTACAAATACAAGTTCAGACAAGATAGAATCACTTAAGGTTAAGAAAGTTTGGCATGGACCAAAGGCTGGTGAAGTAAAAGTAGCTTTAGTTATAGATGATGTCAAATCAGATAAAGAAGTAACTTTAAATGCTGCTAATACTTGGCAAGGAGAATTCAAAAATCTACCAGTATATAATTCAGATGGAGAAGCTATAAAGTATACAGTAGCAGAAGAAAAAGTTACTGGATATACTTCAACAGTAACAGGAAGTGTTGAAACAGGATTTACAGTGACAAATAAGAGTACAGAAAAAATAGCAGCAATCAAAGTTAACAAAGTTTGGAAGGGACCAAAAACTGATAAGGTAACTATTAAACTAGTAGCTAATGGAAAATCAACAGATGAAGCCATAGAGTTAAGTGAAGCAAATGAATGGAAGGGTGAATTTACTAACCTTTCAAAATATGGTATTGGAGAAAGTCCAATCGAGTATGAAATAGAAGAACAAGCTATTCATGGATATGCTTCAAAAGTAACAGGAAATGCAACAGAAGGATTTACAGTTACAAATACTACTGATAACCAAATAGAATCATTAAAAGTTAATAAGGCTTGGGTAGGACCTAAGGCTGATAGTGTAACTATAAAATTAATGAATAATGGACAAGCAACTGGACAAGAAGTAGTGTTAAATGAAGAAAATAACTGGCAAGGAGAATTTAAAAACCTAGCACTATATCCTGATGGAACAGAGGCAAATTATACAGTAAAAGAAGAAAAAGTTGCTGGATATACTTCAGCAGTGACAGGAAGTGTTGAAACAGGCTTCACAGTAACAAACTCAGTAGATGGTGGAACAACTAGATCAATAAAAGTAAATAAGGTTTGGAATGGTCCAGCCAAAGAAAAAGCAGTAGTTAAGTTAATGAATGGAGCAACAGAAGCAGGAAGAATAGACTTAACACAAGCAAATAACTGGGAACACACATTTGCAGATGTAGCTAAATATAATGCAGATGGAGAGATAATAAACTATACAGTAACAGAAGAAGAAATAGCAGGATACGCAGCAGAAGTAACAGGAGATATGACAGCAGGATTTAAAGTAACAAACTCAGTAGATGGTGGAACAACTAGATCAATAAAAGTAAATAAGGTTTGGAATGGTCCAGCCAAAGAAAAAGCAGTAGTTAAGTTAATGAATGGAGCAACAGAAGCAGGAAGAATAGACTTAACACAAGCAAATAACTGGGAACACACATTTGCAGATGTAGCTAAATATAATGCAGATGGAGAGATAATAAACTATACAGTAACAGAAGAAGAAATAGCAGGATACGCAGCAGAAGTAACAGGAGATATGACAGCAGGATTTAAAGTAACAAACTCAGTAGATGGTGGAACAACTAGATCAATAAAAGTAAATAAGGTTTGGAATGGTCCAGCCAAAGAAAAAGCAGTAGTTAAGTTAATGAATGGAGCAACAGAAGCAGGAAGAATAGACTTAACACAAGCAAATAACTGGGAACACACATTTGCAGATGTAGCTAAATATAATGCAGATGGAGAGATAATAAACTATACAGTAACAGAAGAAGAAATAGCAGGATACGCAGCAGAAGTAACAGGAGATATGACAGCAGGATTTAAAGTAACAAACTCAGTAGATGGTGGAACAACTAGATCAATAAAAGTAAATAAGGTTTGGAATGGTCCAGCCAAAGAAAAAGCAGTAGTTAAGTTAATGAATGGAGCAACAGAAGCAGGAAGAATAGACTTAACACAAGCAAATAACTGGGAACACACATTTGCAGATGTAGCTAAATATAATGCAGATGGAGAGATAATAAATTATACAGTAACAGAAGACGAAATAGCAGGATATGCAGCAGAAGTAACAGGAGATATGACAGCAGGATTTAAAGTAACAAATACAGTGGAATATAAATTAGAGACAAATAAGAAAGTAAAAACAGTAGATGGAACATATTTAAAAGATGGAGATAAGG
>CAMIXG010000015.1 GCA_946402705.1 uncultured Tissierellia bacterium
TTATTCCGTGATTTCCTTTAGATTTATCAGTCATAGCCATAACTATATAAACTTGAGCTTGTCCACCATTAGTTATGAATATTTTAGATCCATTAAGAACCCATTCATCACCATCTAAAACAGCTGTTGTTTGTTGTCCCGCTGCATCAGTACCTGCGTTTGGTTCAGTTAAACCAAATGCACCTATTTTTTCACCTTTTGCCATTGGAACTAAGTATTTTTGTTTTTGTTCTTCTGTACCATATTTGTATATTGGCCAGCTTCCTAATGAAGTATGTGCTGAACAGATAACTCCTGTTGTACCACAAACTCTAGAAAGTTCTTCTACAGTGATTGCATATGCTAAATCATCTGATCCAGCTCCACCATATTCTTGTGGAAATGGTACTCCTAAGATATGAGCTTTTTTCATTTTTTCAACTGTTTCTGATGGGAATCTACCTTCCGCATCTATTTCTGCTGCTATAGGTTTTGCTTCTGTTTCAGCAAATTTTCTAACAACATCTCTAATCATTTCATGTTCTTTTGATAACTCAAAATTCATATTAAATTTCCCTCCCTGATTGTTGGTCCATCAATTTTTTTACATTTACTCTACAATATTTAAGAATAGATTACTTACCATGCATAAATCGACAGATAAATACTGGAATTTTATCTACTTTTTAAAAAATATGACAAAGTAAATAAAGATTCATTTAATCTTACGTTTTCTACCACAATGTCCTCAGATACTACTAAATCTGTTGGCGCAAAATTCCAAATACCCTTTATTTGAGTACCTGATAGTTGATCCGCGATTTTTTGAGCATGTTCTTTTGGAACTGTGATTATGGCTATCTCAATGTTTTCCTTTTTTATAAAGTCAGTCATTTCATCGATAGCTTTTATTTTAATACCTCGAAGCTCTGTTCCAACTATTTCATCTTTTCTATCGAAAAGACCCTTTAGTTGAAAGCCTGAGTCTGCGAATCCCCTATAATTAGCTATAGCTTGACCTAAGTTCCCCACACCAATTAAAATTGTGTTGTAAGTTCTATCAAGGCCCAATATTTTCCCAACTTCATTATAAAGTTCTTCTACATTATAGCCATAGCCTTGTTGCCCAAAGCCCCCAAAATTATTAAGATCCTGTCTTATTTGCGATGCAGTAAAACCTACTAATTTACTTAACTCTTTTGAAGAAATTCTTGTTACATCTTTTTCTAACAACTCTGCCAAATAACGATAATATTTCGGTAGTCTTCTGATAACCGTTATAGAGACATCTTGTTTTTTATTCTCTGAATCGGACATTTTTCCACCACCTTATTTACTCATAATCACTTTTAATATAGCAGAATGTTATATATTTGTCAATCTCGATTTGCACAAGACTAACCCATTCTCAACTGGGTAGATACCCATAGTCGGAATAGTGTAAAATTTCTAAATATTGTTAAATAAATCTAAACTATTTGTTATTAATATAATTATACATCTCTAAAAAATATAGTCAATTGATATTAGGCTAAATTTTTGGCTAATTTTAAAATTTCGTATACTTTTTCCCTCTTAATTTTCTAATCTGAAAATATTTACAAATATAAATAGGGATTAACAAGCTTAAAATTTTATTTAAGTTTTTTTATGGATTTTATATATTAATTAACTTTGTTATAATAGTCATAACAAATAGGAGGATTAATTATGCTAGTTTTAACTTGTAAAAATATAGAAAAATCGTTTGGTATAGAAACTATTTTTACTGATATAAATTTTAATATTGAATCGGGAGATAAAATCGGTTTAGTTGGAAATAACGGTTCTGGTAAAACCACACTTTTTAATATCATATGTGGCAAACTTCAGGCTGATAAGGGTGAAATATTTATTAAAAATGGCTATAAACTTGGACATCTAGAACAACATGTTAGTATCGACAGTGAAAATTCTATGTTTGAAGAATGCCTGACTGTCTTTAAGGACTTAATCAGTATGGAAGAGAATATAAGACATTTAGAGGAAGAAATTTCACTAGTTTCTCAAGGAAATAACACTGATAAACTTGAAAGCCTTATGGATGAGTATGGACATTTAAGTGAGAAATTTAATGAATTAAATGGCTATGGCTATCAGTCCTCTATAAGAGGTACCTTAATAGGACTTGGTTTTTCAGAAGAAGATTTTGACAAAAAAATGAATATCTTAAGTGGAGGTCAAAAATCTAGAGTCTCCCTTGCCAAGCTACTTTTAGAAAAACCTGATATCTTACTTTTAGATGAACCTACCAACCATTTAGATATAAGTGCCATAGATTGGCTTGCAAAATATATACAGGACTATAATGGAGCCACTCTAGTTATATCTCATGATAGGTACTTTTTAGATATGATAGTCAACAAGATAATACATTTGGAGCACAAGACTACCAAAGAATATAAAACTAATTACACAGATTTTATAAAACGCAGGAAAGAAAATATAGAAATCTATAGAAGACACTATGAAGATAAGCAAAAGATCGTTGAAAAAGAAAAGAAAATCATAGAACAATATAGGGCTTTTGGTGGAGAAAGATATAACCGTTTGGCTAAAAGTCGTCAAAAAATGTTGGATAAGATTGAAACTATGGATGAATACCATGAAGAAGGTCAGATACGTTTTAAGTTTAAACCAAAAATCGAATCTGGAAATGATGTACTTGAAGTGCTGGATCTTGGCAAGTCTTATGGTGATGTGGATATTTTTAGAAATGTCAGCTTCAATATTTACAAGCCTGAAAGAGTTGGCTTAATTGGTCCTAATGGAGTAGGTAAATCTACTTTGTTCAAGATAATTTTGGGAAAAATACAAGAATATGATGGTAGTATAAAACTTGGTCATCATGTAAATGCTGGTTATTTTGACCAGGAGATGTCTAGTTTAAATTTAGATAATACAGTTATAGACGAAATATGGGATGATAATCCTAAACTTACACACACTGAAATTAGAAATGCCCTAAGTCAATTTATGTTTTTGGGCGATGATGTCTTTAAAGATATAAAAGATTTATCTGGTGGTGAAAAAGGTAGATTATCAATCCTGAAACTAATAATGTCTAAGGATAACTTCCTACTAATGGATGAACCTACTAACCATTTAGACATAGATTCTAAAGAAGTTTTAGAAGAAGCCCTACTGGACTATGAAGGTACTGTCTTTGTAATATCCCATGATAGATACTTCCTAAATAGAGTTGTGGATAAAATCTTAGTTATGTCCCAAGATGGTATAACTGAATATCTTGGTAACTACAACTATTATATGGAAAAAATATCTGCTCCAAAATCTGAAGATGAAGATGAATCCGCTAAGACAAAAACCCAAATTAAAGAAGAAAAAAGAAAAGAAAAAGAGCTTTTAAATTTAGAAAAACAAAATAAGAAAAAAATAAAACAATTAGAAGAATCAATTGCAGTTTTGGAAGAAGAACTAAGTGAGATAGACAAACTCCTATCTGATAATACTATCTATGAGAATCCTGAAAAAGTTATGTCTGTCACAAAAGATAGAGAAGATAAGTCCTCGGAACTTGAAAGTCTATATGATAAATGGGTGGAATTTACTGATATATAATTAACATAGTTATCAACACTATACACAGTATTATCCCCACTTATATAGTCATTTAAGTAAAAATCTGCAAAACCTTCCACATTATCCACATTTTCTTATGTTAATTCATAAGTCCCCTGTGGATAAGTTGATTGTTTCTCTCTAGTAAAGTTATAGACTTAATCAAAAAATTTATTAAATATTTCTATAATTAAATATACTTATTTTTATTCACAAAAAATCCACTATTTTAAAATAGTGGATTTTAATATTTTTATTTGTTATAACATTGGCTTTACATTTTGTCTTCTCATTTTAGTTTTTATAACCATTGATGTTTCAATTCTACTATATTGCATTAACTTTTGTAATAAATCGTCCATACTATCCATATCCTTTGTGGATCCCTTTAAGATATAATTATTTTTCCCTGCAACCATATAAATTTCAGTTATCGCTTCTATTTCTTTAAGTATTTTTTCAAATTCTTCTGCTTCCGTTTTTATTTCACTTGCCTCAATGAAAAAAATATGTTCCCTTCCAATTTTTTCTGGATTGGTGATAACTGTAAAGTTTTCAATAATTCCTTCATCTTCCATTTTTTTAATTCTTGCAGAGATACTAGGTCTACTTAGATTTACTAGTTTTGAAAGTTCCGTTATGCTTATCCTCGAGTTGTCTTGTAGCAGATCCAATAGTTTCATATCTATATCGTCCATGCTAATCACCTCACATTAGATTTTAAGTAGCTACTAACTAATACTTATATATATATCTTAGTAATGTATATATACCTACTATGTATATTTTGAAACTTTTTATCAAAAATTTATTCAAAATATATTTTAATCATATAAAACCTTTATTTTTCAACACTACAGCATATATATTACCTATGATTTTATTCTATTTTTCTATATATAGTCAAATTTTTTATAATTTTTTTAATAATTTTTGTATTTTGTATAAAATTAGTTAGCTAATATACTCCTTATTTTTAGATTTGCTATCTTAGCTTTTACATCTTACTCTTTATAAAAATATTTACAAATTTCATCTATAAAAAAACAGGCGATAGCTTAAAAACCTATCACCTGTTTTTCTTCTTATATTATAGACCTAAATTTGGCTTTACCTTAAGTCCTAAGTCAGACTTTTGACCTGCCTTATAATTAAAATATGCAGCTGATCCTATCATAGCTCCATTATCTGTACAAAGCACCTTGGAAGGATGATATATTTCGACACCCTCTTCTTGACCTTTTTCAAACATTCTATCCCTAAGTCCAGAATTAGATGCAACTCCTCCAGCCATAACTATTTTATTAAGACCCTTTTCCTTAGCCAGTCTAAAGGCTTTTTCAACTAATACATCTAGTATCGCTGCTTGAAAACTTGCTGCAACATCTTCAACCACTATATTTTCATTTTTTTGTTCCATTTGATTTAAATAATTTAAAACTGATGTCTTAAGTCCTGAAAAACTAAAATCATAAGAATCTTTTTCAAGCATGACTCTTGGAAATTCTATGGCATTTTTGTTTCCAAGTTTAGCTAATCTATCTATATGTGGTCCTCCTGGATACGGAAGTCCTAAGGCTCTTGCAACCTTATCAAAAGCTTCCCCTGCAGCATCATCTCTAGTTTGACCTATCAATTTATATTCTGTATATCCCTTTACATGAACTAAATAACTATGTCCACCAGAAACTATTAAACATATAAAAGGTGGTTCCAAGTTTTTATGTTCTATATAGTTTGCACATATATGCCCTTGAATATGATTTACTCCTATAAGGGGTATATCTAGTGCATAAGCTATAGCCTTAGCGCTTGATATGCCTATTAGTAGTGCACCAACAAGTCCTGGTCCTTGTGTTACTCCAACTATATCTATATCATCAAATCCAACCTTAGCTTCTTCTAGACTCTCTTGGATTATTTGATTTATATTTTCTATATGTTTTCTAGAGGCTATCTCTGGTACTACACCTCCATACTCTTTATGGATTTCTATTTGAGAAGATATTATATTTGATAAAACTTCTCTACCGTCTTTTAAAATGGCACATGATGTTTCATCACATGATGTTTCTATTGCCAATGTTAACATTTATAACACATCCTTAAATTCTTTCAACATTATAATTGCATCTTCATTATTGTCCTGATAATATTCTGGCCTTATACCTATATCTACAAAGCCAAAACTCCTATAGAGATTTTGTGCTACAAAATTAGTTTCCCTAACCTCTAATGTCATAGCTTTCATTTCTTTTTCCTTTGATTTACCTAAAATAGTTTCAAATAAGACTCTCCCTATTTTCTCTCCCCTATATTTTGGGTCTACTGCTATAGTTGTTACATGAGACTCATCAACTATGGACCATATCCCAGCATATCCTAGTATTACGTCCTGTCTTTCTGCAACATAATATTCACTCATAGGATTGGAATTTATTTCAAAAGTAAATGACGACCTAGACCATGGTGTTGTAAAACAAATATTTTCTATTTCTAATACTTGCTCTAAATCTGTTTCTACCATAGATCTAATTTTAATTTCCATTTTTTTCAGCTCTCTCCTCTTTTTGCCTCTCTGCTTGAGACATTCTAAGATACTCTGGAACTAAACTGTAAAAGTCTTGAAAGTCTCCATTTTTATACTTCTTAACTCCAAGTTCTGCTATACTAACTGCCCTGCAATACTCTTGACCTAGCTTAGCAAATCTAGCCCTATCTCCAAATCTTTCACTTATTTTCTCCCTGTATATCTTTGCTCCATCACCTGTAAAACAAATACTAGGATAAGATTCAAGTTTTTCTAAGAGTATATCTATATCTTCTACAAAAGGTTTTTCTATACTTGTAAGTTCTTCCTTTTCCCAACTATAAATACCTGTAAAGACTCTATTTCTTCTAGCATCTAATAGAGGCACTACAATTTCATTATAGGGCATGTTATAGGCAAGTCCCTCTATTGTGGAAACTCCAACCACTGGCTTATTAAATACATGGGCAAATCCCTTTATAGTTGCGGCTCCTATTCTAAGCCCTGTAAATGAACCTGGTCCTATTGCCACTGTATATAAGTCTATATCCTCTAATTTAACATCCAGTTCTGCCAACATAGATTTAATCATTGGTACTAATCTTTCAGAATGACTCATATCCCTATTTAAAGAATACTCTCCCAACAAATTTCCATCTTCAATAATGGCACAAGTAGACATTAAAGTTGATGTATCTAATGATAATACTTTCATTACTTCAACTCCTTAACTATTCTCTCATATGATTTTCCAAATCCGTCTATTTCTACAATTCTTTCATTCTCTTTTTGACCCTTACTTATATTTATTATTACCCTCTCTTCTGGTAAAAGTTTTTCTATTTTTTCAGCCCACTCTATTATGCAGACACCATTTCCAAAAAAGTAGTCATCAAAACCCAAATCAAACAAATCATCTACTGCTTCCAATCTGTATACATCAAAATGATATACAGGATATTTTCCCTCATATTCGTTAATTAGAGCAAAAGTAGGACTTGTTATATAATCATCCACTCCTAGGCCTAGACCTATGGACTTTGTCATAGTAGTTTTTCCTGCTCCTAACTCTCCATTTAAACAAAGTATATCTTTAGGACTAAGTAAGGAACCTATCTTTATTCCAAATTTTTTAGTTTCTTCTAAACCATCTATTTTTATTATCAAATCATCACCCATTTTATTATATAATTACTATATTTTACTTCACTACATTATATAGTAGTCAGACTTTTATTTCTATATCTTAACATAAAAACAAAGCAAAAAAACTCCTAAAGGAGTTTTATCGCCGTTTTAAGTATAAGTTTGGTTTTGTTTCTCATATGTATAAATAATAAGAAACTCATCTTGTATTATATCATAGTATTGTCATTAATATGGAATAATATAATATTAATTTTTGATTACTTTTTCTCTTTTTCACTTTTCATTGCTATGCTGGCAAAGTATATAAATCCTAAAAGATTAAAACCAAGTAGAATAACCATCCAAAATATTATCTTAAACATATAATCACTATATCCTTTCCCTATCAAAACTATCTTGGTAATTAACTTCCACTACTCCTGATTTAAAATCTAACAGACTATTCAATTTTGAATTTGCAAAATAGAAAATTATCATGGTTCCCAAACACTGAATTATAACTGTCCCTGGATTATTCGTACTAAATGGACTCAGCCAGTTTTCTGACCACTTTGCTGCCTGAATCATCCACCAAGCTATAATAGTTGTAACAATTATAGGATAAATTTTCAGCACATAATTATACCATTTTCCCACCTTTATATCCGATGTAGGATTTATTAGCTCAGTTCTAAATTTATCTATGCCATACTTGTAGACTGACAATGTATAGAATATTCCGCAAATTAAAAGCCCTATTCCCCATACCCAGTCCTGATTGTCAAAGAAATCCATACTTATTACAGATGGCAAACCACATATAAAACAAATACCTAACATTAGTATTACTGCTCTTTTTCTAGCTATACCAAAATCCATTATATTTTTTATCAAAACTTCCATTTGGGGCAAAAGTGATGTTAAGGCTGCCAAGGATAGGGCTAGAAAAAATAATGATGAAATTATTAATCCACCTTTTGTCTGAGCAAATAATTTTGTTAAGTATATAAATGTAAGACCAGTATTCCCACTAGCCAAAGCATCTAGTGCTGCTCCTTCACTAGCTGATAAAGCAAAAACTGTTGGCAAAACAGCCATTGCTGATATCATGGCTCCAAGAGCATCTCCAAAGGATATCATAAAGGTATTTACTGCTATATCTTCATTTTCCTTCATGTAATTTGCATAGGTAAGCATCATACCCCAACCTGCACCAGATGACCAAGCTGCCTGAGTAAAGGCATTTAACCAGATTCCTGGTTTTAATAAATCCTTAAAATTTGGAACAAATAAATATTTAAGTCCCAAGATAGCACCTTCTTTGGTAAGTGCCCAAATAGCTGCTGATAGTAAACTTATAAATAACACAGGTATCATTATTTTACCTGCCTTTTCCAGTCCTTTATTAACTCCTTTTATAAGGACATAGCCTACTAAAATTAGAGCTATTACCTGAAATAAAACTCCTTCTACCGGATTACTAGTAAACGTATTCCAAACCAATTCTGTATCTACCTTGGTTGTAAATGTACCCTGTAAGGCAAAAGTTAGATATCTAAGTGACCATCCCAAAACTATCACATAATAAAATGTTATGGCTGCACAAACAAAGCATATCCACCCACCCTGCCAAGTATTCTTTTCTCCCACAAATTTCTTAAATGATCCTATTGTACCAAGTCTAGTTTTTTTACCTATTGCCATTTCAGTCATTATCAATGGAATAGTCCAAACTAAATTTGCAATTATGTAAGCTAAAACAAAAGTACCTCCACCATTATTACCAACGATTCTAGGAAATCTCCAAATGTTTCCTGTCCCTATTGCCATTCCTACCGCTGCCATAATAAACCCTAATCTTGATCCCCATTCTGTCCTTTCACTTTTCATCTTTTTATCACCTCGTGTAAAAAAACGGAGGGGTATTCCCCTCCCTTGAATAGTTACATACTCTTAGAACGATTACTACAAGCAATCATTGCTTCTATAACACTAGATCTTAATCCTTTTTCTTCTAACACTCTTACTGCTTCAATTGTAGTTCCACCAGGTGAACATACCATATCTTTTAATTCTCCTGGGTGCATCCCTGTTTCAAGAACCATTTTTGCACTTCCCAGAACTGCTTGCGCTGCAAAAGTATAGGCATCTTTTCTGCTCATACCTTCTAGTACTGCTCCATCTGCCATAGCTTCTATAAACATAAATACATAGGCTGGTGAACTACCACTAACTGCCACTACTGCATCCATCATATATTCTGGAACAATTTCAGCCTTACCAAAGCCACATAAAATATTTTTAACTTTTTCAGCCTCATCTTCTGTTACTAAACTATTTGTACACATTGCAGTCATACCTTCTCCAACCATAGCTGGTGTATTAGGCATAGTTCTAACTATTTTTACCTTATTTCCAAATAAGCTTCCAAGTTTTTCTAAAGTTTGACCTGGTGCTATTGTTAATATTATTGTATTTTCAGTTACCTCATTTTTTACTTCTTCTATAACACTTTCATAAAATTGTGGCTTTACAGATAAAACTACTAAATCAGAATTCTTAACAACTTCCTTATTATCCATAGTTGTTTTGATTCCCAACTTTTCACTTGCCTTTTCAAGACTTGGTTTGTATCCATCAGAGGCCATTATATCTTCCCTAACAACAAGACCTGCCTCTACTATGCCACCTATCATGGCCTGAGCCATATTTCCGCAACCTATAAAACCTAACTTCATAATTTTAGCCTTCTTTCTTTGAAATTTAAATTAATTAAAATTTTGCTCTGTTCTTCCTATTATTTCATCTTGTAATGCCTTGCTTAAATTTCTAAAATGATCACTATAACCTGCTACACGAACTATTAAATCCTTATACTCTTCTGGATTTTCTTGTGCCTTTATTAGGATTTCCTTATCTATAACATTAAACTGTATATGGTGTCCATCCATAGTAAAGTATGAACGAACTAGGTTTGCCATATTATCAAGTCCACCTTCTCCTGCAACTACTGATGGAGTAAACTTTTGATTTAATAAGGTTCCACCTGTACTTAAATGATCCATTTTAGCCGCTGATCTTATTACAGCTGATGGTCCTTTAGTATCTGCTCCTTTTTCTGGAGAAATCCCTTCTGATAATGGTTTATGTGCCAATCTTCCATTAGGACTTGCAAGCATTACCTCACCAAAGTAAACATGGCAAGTAGTAGGCAACATATTCACCCTATATGTTCCACCTTTCATGTTTGGTCTACCTGTAACCATCCCCTGATAAGTTTTAAATACATCTACCATTATATCATCTGCATAGTCATCATCATTACCATATTTAGGTGTTTTATTTTGAACAAGATTATAAATCCTATCATGTCCAACAAAATTATCCTTCATAGCGTCTACAAGTTCCTTCATTGTAAACTTATCTTTATCAAAGACATTATACTTTATCGAAGCTAAAGAGTCTGTTATTGTTCCAATTCCAACACCTTGTATATAATTTGTATTATATCTTGCTCCACCAGCATTATAGTCTTTTCCAGTTTTTATACAATCATTTGTTATAACTGATAAGAATGGTACTGGCATATATTTAGCATAAATAGTTTCTATCACATTTGAACCTTGAACCTTTATATCTATAAAATGTTCTATCTGTTTTTTATAGGCTTCATATAACTCTTCATAAGATTTGAAATCTTCAGCATAGCCAAGTTTTAATCCTAATTGTTTTTTAGCTACTTCATCATATCCATTATTTAATGTTAATTCTAAAATCTTTGGTAGGTTGAAATAACCAGTTAAAATATAGGCCTCATTTCCAAATGCCCCAGTTTCAACACATCCACTTGTTCCGCCCAGCCTTGCATCTTCTATTGTTTTTCCTGCATTTAAAAGTTCTTGTATTATGGCTTCTGTATTATAAAAAGCTGGCTGTCCCCATCCTTCTCTTGATACTTCACAGGCTCTTTTTAAGAATTTTTGCGGTGTTTTTCTGCTTATTTGAACATTTGAGCTTGGTTGTAAAAGTTTCATCTCATCCATACAATCAAGTATTAAATAACTAACTTCATTCACACCATCTTGCCCATCTGCTGTAATTCCCCCAGTATTTATATTAGCAAAATCTGTATAGGTACTACTTTCTTTTAAAGTTACCCCTACCTTTGGTGGTGCTGGTTGATTATTAAATTTAATCCATAATGATTCTAACAGCTCCAATGCTTTTTCATCATTTAGGATTTCACTTTCAATATCTTTTTTATAAAATGGGTATAGATGCTGATCCAATCTTCCTGGACTAAAAGCGTCCCATGGATTAAGTTCTGTTGTAACACCTAGGTGAACAAACCAATACATTTGTATAGCTTGCCAGTAAGTTTCTGGTTTATTTGCTGGAACTACATCACAATTCTTAGCTATCTCTAGTAACTCTTCTTTTCTCTTCTCATCTGTTTCACTTTCAGCCATCTCCCTAGCTAGCTTAGCATATCTTTCTCCTAAGATTATAATCGCATCACATGCTATGTCCATTCCCTTTAATTGTTCCTGTCTGCTAAGAGCTTCTGGGTCTTTTAAATAATCTATTTTATTTAACTCTTCAGCTATTTCTGCCTTATAATCTAAAAATCCCTTTTCATAGATTTTAGTTGAACCTACTGTATGTCCTGGGCCTCTTTGCTCCATAAATTCTGTAAATATACCTGCTCCATATGCATCCTTCCACTGATCCGTCATAGAAGCTAAAATCTTTTCTCTAACTGATCTTTTTGACCAATACGGAATTATTTTTTCTTCTTGTAATTTTAAATCTGCCTCAGTAACACTGAAACCTATTAATTCTCTATCATTCATCACATGCATATCCTCTAAAGTATGACAACATAGTTCTGGAAATGTAGGAGCTTTTTGAGGTCCATCTCCTTTTTCTCCAACTATTAACTCTCCATAATTTATACATAATGATTTATTTTCCATAAAATACTTAAAAGCTGTTGCCCTCATTTCTGGTACTGACATAGAGCCATCATATTTTAAATAAGCATCTGTAAACAAATCTGCTCTCTCAATATAAATACTTGGATCAATACTTGTACTTTCTTCACGTAATTTCCTAATTCTTTCATTCATTCCTCTACTTTCCATTGTTATCCTCCTATAAAAATATTATTAAAACCACTTTCTGCAAATTTATTTTTAATTCTTTCCATGGTATCATCACTAGGTATTTCTAAATTTTTTCCCTTGTATTCTTTTCCTATTCTATCGTATTTCCCAGAACCTGTATTATGGTATGGAAGTAAATTAATCTGCTTTACACTTATTTTATTATCTATTAGCCAGCCAAGAACTTCATCTATCTCCAAATCTGAATCGTTCACACCGCCTATTATTGGCATCCTAATATTTATACTTCCTCCCAAATCATTTACAAGTTTTAAATTATCTAAAATTTTTTCTAATCCATCTCCTATATGATTTCTATGGATTTCTTCATTTATAGTTTTTATATCATACAAAAATGTATCTATATATCTAACAATTTTTCTATACGACTCAGCTGGAGCCAGACCACAAGTATCAATATTTACCCTTATTCCATGCCTATCAAGTTTTTCGCATAATTCTATTAAAAAATCAATGTTTTGACTCATGACCTCTCCACCTGATAGAGTTACTCCACCATTTGACTCATCATAAATTATCATATCTTTTTTTGCCTCTGTAACTATCTCATCTGTAGTGTAGTATTCTCCTGCCATTTCTAAAGCACTATATGGACAGTTTTCAACGCAATCTCCACACATAACACATTTTTCTCTATCTACAACTATCTTTCCTTCCTTTTCCCTTAAAGCATTTCTTTCACAATGTTCTATACAGTAGCCACACTGTTTACATCTTTCTTCAAATACCATTACTTCTTTTTTGTAACTTTGGCTCTCTGGATTGTGACACCAAGTACAATGAAGTCCACAACCTTTGAAAAATATGGTTGTTCTAATTCCCTCTCCATCATGTGGTGAAAATCTTTGTATGTTTAGAACTATAGCTTTTTCCATTGGATTCACAACCTTTCTTATAGTCCTTAAAATAATAATAAATATAAATAATTTGCTACCATACCTGCCACAAAACCTCCCAGTAACTGGCAAAGTATAGCTGGTTTCACAAACTGGTTTTGTCCTAAAGTATCAAGCATACCTATGTGAGTACTTAAAAAACCACTCATACATATTCCCATACCTGTAAAAGTTGCCACTGTTCTAGCATTGGCAAATCCCGCTTCTATAAAACCACTTGTAAGTCCCATAGCACTTCCTACTGCTCCTAAAGCTGTAAATGGATATGCAAGCAATTCTGGTACCTCAAATCCCCATAAAACTTTTGCTACTGGCATAAAGTAAGAGCCTAGTTTAGGTAAAAGTGCAACCCCTTCATAAGCCTGTCCCAAATATTGTCCTGCTTCTCCTGCTGGACCAAATGTTAATATCATAACAAACGTACAAATAAGAACTGTCCCCGATGCACACGCAAGTCCCAGCTCTACTCCTGATTTTGCTCCCTCCATCATAGAACCCATAAATCTTTCAAAATATGAACCTGGTCTTATTTTTCTAGTATTTAATTTCTCTCCTGATTTGTTATCAACCCTAAACTTTCTATCTTCTTTATAGTATCTTTTAGATATTATGAGCATAACCCTAACTGAGACTATCCCGCCTACTATTGCTCCTATATTCCCCACTAAAACTGCTGGAAAATATTCCTTTCCCAAGCTTAACATGTATGCTGTTACTATTAAACCCATTCCAAAAGTTGTTCCCAAGTTTGTATATGTAGCTTTTTCAGCTGGTGTAAAATATCTATCAAAGCCTTCGTCTGCTGCTAAGGATAGAATTGCTGGGTTATCTGATATGTATGTTGTAACTGCACCTAGAGCTGCTGCACCTGGTAAACCAAAAATAGGCCTCATAACTGGTGATATAATCTTGTTTATTAGAGCAATTACACCAAATTCTGATAAAATACTGGCTATTGCACCTGCTAAAATTGCCACTGCCATAATGTAAAATGAAGTATTCATTAAAACATCATGCCCTGTTTTCATCATTACACTAAAAACTACATCCATGCCCATTACACTACCTAAGTAAGCAAATAAAACTACTATTGTTCCCAAAACAACAAAGGTTTCTAATGAAATAGCCTTTTTTTCAAGCTTTTCTTTTTTTATACTTCCATTTTCTTCCTGAACCCTTTCTTCTGCTTCTAAAATAGCTCCCTCGTTTATCATTTAGATTCTCCTTTCAATTAATAAAAATTTAACACTCAAACTTAAAAATTATCAGAAAAAACAAACAACTCTGTATTTTCATTATAATTTCATTCTCCCTCTTTGTCAATTCATTATTATGAAAATCAACTTACTTTTGTATGATTTATTTCATTTATATTTATGTTCCTCTATGTATTTTTCATTTATCTTGTTTGTTTTTACTATGATATAATATATAAAATAATATTATTTAAAGGAGTTTTAAAATGTCTAAAATAGAATCTAAAATAGGTCTAAAAGCTAAAGAATTACGAGATAAACATGGAATAACTTTAAAAGAATTAAGTGAGCAAACAAACCTTTCTGTTGGATATTTATCACAATTTGAAAGAGGAATAAATACAATAGCAATTGATTCCCTAAATAAAATAGCTAGTGTATACAATGTAGAGCTAAGCTATTTCTTCCCTGAATCGTCCAGTGAAAAAAAATCTATCATACTTAAAAGCTATGAACAAAAACTTTTAGATGTTCTTGGAAATGACTATATTGTTAAACCTTTGTTCCATCAAGAAAACCGAAAAACATTTTCCATGTATCCTAGAATAATTGAAATTCTACCTCGACTTGAGTCTGAAGAAATACAAATTTATTCCCATGATGGAGAAGAGTTTGTATATGTACTTGAAGGAATTTTAACTTTATTTTATGGAAATGAAATTCATCATCTATATCCAGGTGACTCAGCTTATTATTCTTCTAAAGTAGAACATAACTGGGATAATGAAACCAACAATACTACTAAAATAATATCTGTGTCTTCTCCAAATCCTTTTAATTGTGATTTGGTTGATTGCAATACATTAAAGCTAAATCCCAACCATGTATAACTTTCATTCTAAGTAATAAAATGATAAAATCATTATAAATACAATTTGAAAGGGGTTTTTTAATGAAATTTACAAGTAAGAAACATATCATCTCCCTGTCTATGGCAGGATTAATAGCTGTATCAAGTATTAGCACTAGTTTTGCTGGAAGCTTAGCTTCAGCAGAATACACTAATGCTAACAGTCATATAGCTGAAGTTAAATCAATTAATAGTAAGGTTAGCAAGGCTAGAGCATTACACAAAATCTACATAATAAACCATGAAGATACAAGCCTTGAAGACTCTGCTAAATGGGCTTTAGAAAATAAAATTATCAAGGACAAAACTAGCCTAGATAAGGATATTACTCGTGGAGAGTTTTCAGTTATAATAGCTAACTATCTAACTAGTTTAGGAAAAGTTTCCGCTCCAACTGATAGCTTAAAAACTATAAAAGATTTTAAATCTATAAAACCAGAATATATAAATTCACTAAAAATCGCTTATGATAATAAGCTGATGATAGGTAATACTCTAGGATACATGTTAGCTGATGATTTATTAACAGAAAATGAACTTGCTCATGTAATCAATAGATTAGAAACAATAGTTAAATCAGAACCAATTAAGAAAGAGGAAACTTCTGTAAAAGGGAAAGTTGTAGAAGTTAGTAAATATGGTAATGTAACTACTTCTGCTACTGTAAAAGAATTTAAAGATGCTGGCTTTGAAGCTGGAGATATTCTAACTATAAAAGTTAATGGAAAAGATATATCTGCTCCATATGGAGATACTTACTCAAATGTTGATAATAAAAAAGAAGTTATTGTTCCAGAAAATACTACTGGAAGAATTATTACAGCTATAAATATGGGAGATTTCTCTAAGACATACCAAGCTACAAAGGATGTTGAAATGGAATTTTCTATGAAGGAGAAAGCTGGTTACAAGGAAGAATATGAAATAAGAAGTATAGATAAGTATCGTACTACTAACAGAAAAGATTATTCTTCTGATGAAGTATTTGCTAACTTTAGACCTATTGTAATGGGAAATATTGCCAAGGGTGTACTTTATAGAACTTCATCACCTATTAATCCTGAAATAGGCCGTGCTAAATATGCAAATGATTTGGTGGAAAAAGTTGGAGTTAAAACTGTTATAAATATGGCTGATTCAAAAGAAGAATTAGAAGGTTATTTTGTAGCAGATACTTTTGCATCACCTTATTATAAATCTTTATATGACAAAGGTTCTGTTAAATATTTAAATATGGGTGTTGATTTTACTAGTGATGACTTTAACACAAAATTTAAAGATGGATTAATTTTCTTATCTGAAAATACTGGACCTTTTGCTGTTCATTGTAATGAAGGAAAAGATAGGGCTGGATTTATCTCAATAGTGCTAGAAGCCTTAATGGGTGGTTCTGTTGATGAAATAAAGGCCGATTATATGGTTTCTTATATGAACTATTATTTCGTTGAAAAAGATTCTAAACAATATGAAAAAATAGCTGATTCAAATGTTATGAAATCTTTGAAAATGATAGCTAATGTAAAAACTGATGAAGAACTTAGAAAAGTTAATCTATCAGAGAAAACTGAAGAATATTTAAAAAATACTATTAAACTTGATGATGCTACTATAGCAAAAATAAAAACAGTTTTATCTACTGAAATAAAATAATAAATTTATAAGCAAATATAAATAGCAAAACCATCAGCCTGGCTGATGGTTTTGTTTTATTTTAGATAATTTTCTCGCTTTTAGATGAAAATAGAGTTTCTTATTTATAAGCCTATAAATAAAATTCTACTATTTCTGATCCAAAAACACTATCTTTTTCTTCTTCAAATTTTAATATTACACTTGGATAATTATTTCCTATCTTAAGTTCTGTATAATCCTTGTCATAGATAGTATCTATATAGGATATAAAATCATCTATATCTTTTAATAATTTTTTATTAGTTTTAGTATCATCTAAATATACTAAGGCTCTATTTCTTATTATTCTTAGATATTCTACTAAAATCTCCCTAACTTCAGAATCTTTTTCTCCCATTAAATACCTATATCCTAAATCAAATATCGACAAGAATGGTATAAAATCATTTTCAAACTCTTCTTCAGCTATTCTTATTTCTATTAGCTTATCAAAGTATTTTACTATACCAAATATCATCTTATCTACCTGACTACCATCTTCGCCTTGTAGTTTATCTTGAATAAATTCCAATACATAGTCCGTATTAAGATTTACTTCTATAAAAGATAAACTCTCATCATCTTTTACCTTAACATCTTTTAGATTTTTAATCATATAGTCTATAAATTCATCCCTATAATTCTTAATATTTTCATTGGATCCATTATAGTTACCATCTTCATTATGCATAAGTATTCTAATATTTACATCATTGTACTTTAACAAATCTATAGATAATCTCATTTCTCCTTGGATATCCTTGTATTTATTTTCCAATTTGCTTAAAATATCCACATCTAAATATATCTTAAATATATTTAGCAAGCTGTTTATTCTAACTATACTTTGCATACTTTCATAACCAAATTCTCTAAGTCTATTATTTTTTTCCCTAGCCAGTACCTTTTCTTTTTCCAAGTCTAGGTCAAATTCTAGCCTTAAAGAGTCTAAATGCTTTATAATTCTGCACTTATTTTCTTCAATATGCTCCATATCTGCTGCCATTATATCTATAGACTCCAGTATTTCCAAAAGTTGAACACTATTCATACTATCATCCCCTTTTAATCTAAAATATAATTATACTACTCCTCTAACTATTTTATCATATTTAAAAAAGAAAAATTACTAAAAAGTAAAAAAATTTACTCTTTAGTAATTTAAATATCCTATATATCCTATTATAATGCCAAGTATGGCTCCTGCAAAAACTTCTAATTTTGTGTGACCTATAAGTTCTTTCATCTTTTCATCAGGTTTTAAATCCTCTGATACAATTACACCTAGTATATTTCTAAGCTCATTTAATACTCTAGCCTGTTTTCCAACAGCCATTCTAACCCCAGAAGCATCATACATTATAATTCCTGCAAAAGTAAAAGCTATTGCAAAATTTGTAGTAGAAAAACCTTCTGTAAGTCCTATCATTGTTGTTAGGGTCATAACAAAGGATGAATGTGAGCTAGGCATTCCACCTGAATCAAATGCCCGACCAACATTCCAATTACCAAACACAAAAAGGTGAGTTAAAACTTTTAAAATTTGAGCTGTTAGTAAACTTATTACACTCATTATTAGAATTTTATTTTCAAATATATCTAAAATCATAATATAATCTCCTTTCAGACTATATCACAATAGATTTATTCGTATCTTAAAGCCTCTATTGGATCTAATTTAGATGCCTTATTAGCTGGGTATATACCAAAGAATATACCTACTCCAGCTGAGAATAACCAAGCTACAGCTATTGTACTAAGCGATACGGATGGAGGTATCTTTATAAATACAGATATCAAAGATGAAAAACCTATTCCTAATATAGTTCCTATTATTCCACCTATACCCGAAACTATAACAGATTCCACTAGAAACTGTAACAAAATATCCTTTCTCTTAGCTCCTATAGCTTTTCTTATGCCTATCTCCCTAGTTCTTTCTGTAACTGATACAAACATTATATTCATAACTCCTATACCACCTACAAGTAAAGAAATAGCTGCAATAGCTCCAATTACCATAGTTATTATACCTGTTATTTTATTAATACTTCCCAGTTCTTCTTCAGCAGTAGCAAGTACATACTTGTTTTCTCCAACAGATTCATGTCTTCTCTCTACTAAAGTGATTATTTTATCTTTTGTACCCTGTATATCTACTCCATCTTCAAATACTATTTCCATACCTGAGAAAGTTTCTATTGAACTAAAGTTCATCATAGTTGTATATGGTATATAGACAGAAGCCCTATCTCCACCTCCACCTAAGGCAGATAGATTACTCTTAGGATCTTCATACACACCTACTAGTGTTAAGGATAACATCTTGTTTTCTAAGTTGATATCCAAAGTTTCTCCAACTACATTACTTCTACCAAATATATCCATGGCAGCCTTTTTATTTATAACTCCAACATTTCTACCTGAAGTTATATCATCTTTTATTAAAAACCTACCATCTAACAATTCTAATTTGGCTATATCCTTATATTTTTCATTGGCTACTAGTAGGTTTACATCTAATTTTTTCTTTCTGAGATTTATGTTACCATTACCACCTACACCTGGCATTACTGCCTTTAGTTCATCTCCGAACTGAGATTGTACAGCCTCTAAGTCACCCTTTGTAAACATATCACTGTCCATTACTTCCTCTGACCAGTTTGTATACATATAGGCTTTTCCAGCTCCAAACTGTTCAAATTCTTTATCTATCATTTTCTGACTACCTTCACCTATGGCTACTACAGTTATAACTGATGATATACCAATTATTATACCAAGCATAGTAAGTAGGGAACGCATCTTATTTCCTAAAATAGCAGATAGGGCAACTTTAACACTTTCAACTATATTCATTCTGTTTCACCTGCTTCCACTATTTCTTCTACTACATCATTCTCTTTCTCTACATCTTTTTCTGCTATAGCTTCAATTATTCTTCTATCTTCTACTAAAGCATCCTCTATTATTTCTCCATCCTTACAAACTATCATCCTCTTAGTATGTTCCGCTATATCTAATTCATGCGTTACCATAACTATAGTTACACCTTCATTATTTAATTGCTGAAAGATACCCATTATCTCATTACTAGATTTACTATCTAGGTTTCCTGTAGGCTCATCTGCAAAAAGTACTGAAGGTTCATTTACCAAGGCTCTAGCTATGGCAACTCTTTGCTTTTGACCTCCAGATAACTCATTTGGCTTATGGTGGATTCTTTCACCAAGACCAACTCTATCCAATGCCTTTAAAGCTTTTTGCTTTCTTTCCTCTGCTGGAAGTCCTGCATATATCATTGGAAGTTCAACATTTTTAAAGGCATCAAGTTTTGGTATTAGATTAAAGGATTGAAATACAAATCCTATTTTTCTATTTCTAATAGTTGCAAGTTCATCATCACCTAAGTTTCCTACCTCTTCTCCATCAAGTTCATATAGACCTTTTGTAGGTCTATCCAGACAGCCTAAGATGTTCATAAATGTAGACTTACCAGAACCTGATGGCCCCATTATAGCTATGAACTCCTCATCTTCTATAGTGATATTTATATTTTTAAGAGCTTCTAATTCAAGCTTTCCATTTTTATATACCTTATATAAATTTTCTATTTTTATCATATTAAAGCTCCTTACTTAAAGTAACTTCTGCTCCTTCAACTGTTTCTTCTGTAGGATTTAATATTACTTCCTGTCCTTCTTTTAGACCACCTATGACCTCAACCTTAAAATCATCACCTATTCCAGTAGTTACATCTATCTTTTTAACCTTATTATTTTCTACTACAAATATAGATTTTTTACCATCTTTTTGAGTAAATATAGTTTCATAAGGAAGTACAAATACATTGTCTTTCTTATTAGTTAAAATATCTGCCTTAGCTGATAAACCTGGTTTTAAAATATCATTTCCCTTATCAACAGATATCTTTATTTCAATAGTATTTTCACTACCAGTTAATTTTTGATTTTCATCTGATAATGATGCTTTTGCAACATTTCCTATTTGTTTTACCTGTCCTTTATATTTTTTACCTTGTAGGGAATCTCCTGTTATTTCAACTGGATTTCCAACCTTTAATTTTCCAACATCATACTCATTCATATTTATAATCATCTCTAAGTTATCTATATCTTGAATGGACATTAGCATCTTACGTGCTTCTACTATTCCACTTTCTGATATTTTTGTATCTACTATAGTTCCTGAAATTGGAGACTTTATAGTATACTTAGCCAGGTCTTTTTTTAGATTTTGAAGTTCTATTCTGGAAAGTTCAACTCTTTCTCTTTGCATATTTATATCACTTTGTTTGTCATTATTATTGATTTTATCTTTAGCAAGTATAATATCGTTATTTAACTGATCAAGTGTATCCCTAGCCTTATCCACTTCTACCTTAGTCATACCTCCAGCCTGATAAAGCTCTGAGCTTCTTTGGTATTCTCTTTCAGCTTCTTTTTGTCTTATCTCTAAATTATCTAAACTAATTTGTTCTTCTAAATTTCCACCTTTTTCAGTTTTTCTAAGATTTTCTTCTTCTATTCTAAGTCTTATTTCAGACTCTCTAATCTTATTTCTCATGCTAGAATCATCCAAGGTCATAAGTAACTGATCCTTTGTAACCTTATCCCCTCTTTTTACATACATTTTTTGTATCTGTTCTTCCACATCAGACATTACATCCCTCTTATCCATAGATACAATTACTCCTGTACTCTTTATGTTTGAGGATATACTTCCCTTCTCAACTTGTGTAGTATCTACTACTAGGCCAACTTGTTTACTTTGCCCGCCCTTTATTTTCAAACCTATAACTATAGCAATAATTAATACTACAACTCCTATTATTACCTTCTTTTTCATCTTACTTCCTCCCTAGTTTATTATTAAGTACATTATATTATCTATTGTTTCTTAAAGACTTAATTTACTCTTAATTATTTCTTAATTCTGACCAAAATATGAAAAAAGTCCTATATCCATTATATTATAGAACTTTTTTTGTATTTTGAAATGACAATTTTGTCACTTTAGTATTTAATTTACAAACCCAATTCTTTAAAGTACTTATCTATCTCTTTTATCTCTTCAATTGTATTGTATTTACCAAGTCCAACCCTATATACATTGGATTTATATTTTCCCATTCCCATATAGTCTAGAGAATTTGTCTTGCTACTTGAACTACAGGCTGATCCAGCTGAAAATGCTACTCTATCTCCTATTTTATTAAGTAACTCTTCATTATCTATATTTGGAGTTGCAAAAGATACTGTACCAGGTATTTTATTCTCCATATCATTAAATATTATGGCATCTGGAAAATTAGCCTTTATAATTTTTATAAATTCATCTTCTAGTTTTAATAAATTTTCTATATGAGTTTTCATATTTCTCAAGGCTATCTCTGCTGCCTTACCAAAACCCACTATATCATGTACTGCAGCAGTACCTGCCCTATACCCACTCTCCTGATCTGCTCCCCCATGGATTAAGGATGCTATATTTTGCTTATCCTTGCCCTGTTTTCTAATATAGGCTGCTCCAACTCCTTTAGGCACATTTAATTTATGAGCTGAAAATGTTATAGAATCTAGCTTACTTATTTCCATATCAACTGGAATTTTTCCTATTATTTGAGTTGCATCAGAATGTATGTAGATATTTTTTTCCTTAAATAGTTCTGTAATCTCTTTAATAGGATTTAAGTTTCCAATTTCATTATTTCCCCATATAAAACTTCCAAAGATACTAGTATCTTTTATCCTACTAGCCAAATCTTCTACTTCCACTTGAGCATACTTATTTACATCTAAAAAATCTACATCAAATCCTCTATCAACTTTTTTGTCTGTTTCTGTATTCATAAATATCTCTCCATTTAAGTATCTAAAGGCGTTTAATACAGATTTATGCTCAACCTTTGAAGTCATTATATGATTACCCCTACCTTCATAACTTTTAAGATAATCAGTTACTCCTTTTATTATAAAATTATTAGCTTCACTACCGGAAGATGTAAATAAAATTTCATCTGGATCTGCATTTATTAAGCTTGCTACATTTTCCCTAGCTATTTCTATAGCTTTTTTTGATTCTGCCCCCAAATCATAATACTTACTCCCAGGATTTCCATAATAAAGCCTAAGATAGGGTTCCATAGCATCTAAGACTTCTTCATCTATCTTAGTTGTTGCATTATTATCAATATATATCATATCTTACCCCCTTATGTTTTTTCAGAATTTTTCATCATATCGATTATATCAGCAAATATAAAAAAAGGATACTAGCCTATCTAGTATCCTTAAATCTATTTTATCTATGAAGTATTGGTGATAATCTTTTGTAAAGCGCAAGGGTTATTCCTGCGACAATTGTTCCTTTTAATAGATTAAAGGGTAATACTGCATATAATATTAAAGTTTTATAATCTACAACATGTTTATTCACCTTACTTGCCATTTCTATTATCTTATCCATAGGTACCATAACTCTTGAATAAAGTGGAAATACTATAAAGTAATTAGATAATGAAGCTGTTATTGACATTAAAATAACTCCACATATCAAACCTATTACTGCTGATTTAAAACTTTTATTTCTATAGTAGATAAATCCGGCAGTATAACAATAAACTGAGCCAACTATAAAATTAGATAATTCTCCAACTCCTCCTGTGCCACTTCCCTCTACTAATAGGCTAAGTAGGTTTTTAAGCAGTTGAATCAAAACTCCAGCCATAGGTCCTATCGCAAAAGCACCCAGCAAGGCTGGTAAATCTGATATATCTAGTTTTAAAAATGGTGGTGCAAACCAAACTGATAAATCAAAAAACATCAAAATCATACCTATTGCACCTAATACGGAGATTTTGACTAAGTTTCTAGTTGTTAATTCTCCCTTTGCTAATGTGTACATAAAATCCCTCCTAAATTAATTTTAGGGGTTAAAAAATGCCCCTAAGAAAGGATCCTCGGGGCATAAAAAATCATATCAAAAAAATCGATTCATCTTCTTTCATCCAGACTATACTGTCGGTTTTGGAATCTAACCAAATCAACCTTTCGGCTCGCGGACTTTACCGCCGGTGAGGAGTTTCGCCTCGCCCTGAAGATATTCTTCTTTTCGCACTCATTATATTATTTATATTATTTTTTGTCAAGATAATAACAACTTATTTCTTATATACTTTTAGACTTTAAAAAAACTTCTTATTTTATCAATATCATAACCAGTTTGGGACTGTTTTTTATTTTGATATTTCCAGCATCTTTGTATACATCTTTCATAGTCATCCCACTCACTTGGTAGATTTCTTGATTTTCTCTTGGCTCTTACCAAAAGTGGTTCCTTATAATAATTTTTCTTTTCATTTTTCGTTTTAGGTTTTCTTAAATAATCATTATAACTCATATAGATACTCCTTTCGGCCATATTCTATAGGTAACTACTTGATCTAATTATCATAAATCCTGAAATTTAATTGTATCCTATCTTGTATAAACTATTTTTCCATCTATTATGGTATTAACCACATTATAATTAACATCCCTAAGTGGGTTTCCTTCCATAATAACTAAATCTGCATCTTTTCCAACTTCTAAACTTCCAACCCTATCTGCTACACCAATTATTTCTGCTGGATTTATAGTTATACACCTTAAGGCTTCCATCTCATCTAGCCCTGCTCCAACTGCAAAAGCTGCGCAAAGCGGTAAGTTTTCTACTGGTATCACTGGAGAATCTGTAGTTATAGCAACCTTCATTCCAGCTTCAACTAAAATCTTTGGAGTTGTAAAGCTTGAATTTTTAAGTTCAAACTTAGTTTTGTGTCCAAAGGATGGCCCAACTATAGCTGGTTTTCCTTCCTTTACCAAATCTTCTACTATTAAATGCCCTTCTGTGCAATGGTCTAGAGTTATATCCACATTGAATTCTTTAGCTATTCTCAAGGCTGTAAATATATCATCTGCCCTATGAGCATGTGCCTTAAGGGGTATTTCTCTCTCTATTACAGGAATCAAGGCTTCTAATTTCATATCAAATTCTGGCATATCTGAAAACCCTCTAGCCAAGTCCTTACCCTTTTTATACATTTTAGCCTTGGTTAAATATTCTCTAAGTATGGCAGCCGTAGCCATTCTAGTGCTTGGTGACTTATCTTGTGATTCATATACTCTCTTAGGATTCTCTCCAAATGCTACCTTCATTGCAGTAGGATATTTAAGAATCATATCATCTATTCTATGTCCAAAAGTTTTTATGGCTGCAAAAGTTCCTCCTATTACATTGGCACTACCCTGCCCTGTATTTGCAACAGTCACTCCGCCTTCATATGCTGATTTAAGAGTTCCGTCCATTGGATTTATAGAGTCTATACTTCTAAGATGAGGAGTAACTGGGTCTATAGCTTCATTATAATCCTGACCTTCAAATCCTATACCCTCTTCATCTAAACCTAGATGTGAATGTGCTTCTACAAAACCTGGATATATATTTTTACCTGTCGCATCTAAGATTTCTGCATTTTCTACTTCTATATTACCGCCTATTTCCTTTATTTTTCCATCTTCTATTAAAATATCTCCATTTTCTATAATCTCTCCAACAACTGGATATATCTTTCCATTCTTAATTAATAGCATACTTATCCTCCTAACCTATCTATATGTTTTTCTCTAAATATATCATATCCTTAAGTAGGACTCCACCTTCATATATTGGTTCTTCATAATTTTTTGTAAAAAAGTCTTTTACTACAAAATAATCCTTGAAATCCATGGATTTATAAAATGGCATAGTAAGAGGACTATCTCCAGTTCCCACTATAATTTTATTAAACTTATTCTTATATTTATTCTCAATATAGGCTATAAGTTTTTGTCCATACCCACACCTATGAAATTCTGGAAAAATTGATATATTTTTAATTTCTACAGTTGAATCATTTTTTCTTATTACTATAATTCCACCTCTTAGTCCATTATCGAATAATAGATACATTTTTCCTTCATATAAATACTTCTTGAGCATACCTTCGTCTTCATCACCAATTAAAAATAATTCCCTATACTTATCCCTATTTCTAACTTGCACAACCTCTTCTATTTTCATGGCCTACTCTCATATCTCCTTCATACTTAATCCGATTCTATTTTTATCCATATCTATACTTATAATCTTTACATCTACTATA
This sequence comes from uncultured Tissierellia bacterium, assembly GCA_946402705.1. Taxonomy (GTDB): domain Bacteria; phylum Bacillota; class Clostridia; order Tissierellales; family Tissierellaceae; genus CAMIXG01. The sequence continues at coordinate 26,323 of CAMIXG010000015.1, forward strand.
TCTCCAACCTGTACAACCTCTTTTGGATGCTTAATAAACTTATTTGATAGTTGAGATATATGCACTAAACCATCTTCTGTAACACCTATATCTACAAAAGCACCAAAATCCACTACATTTCTGATTGTTCCCTTTACAACCATGCCTTCTTTTAAATCTTCTATCTTAAGAACATCTTGACGAAGAATTGGTTTCATACTATCTTCCCTAGGGTCTCTACCTGGTTTTTCAAGCTCTTTTATTATATCTTCAAGTGTTGGTATTCCAACTTCCAATTTTTCAGATACCTCTTCTATATTTACTGTCTTATAGTCCATATCTAAAAGTTTTTTTGCAACATCATAAGACTCTGGATGGACTCCTGTATTATCTAATATGTTTTTAGATTCAGGTATTCTCAAGAAACCTGCACACTGAACATAAGTCTTTGGTCCCAGCCCTTTTACTTTTAATAACTGTTTTCTATCCTCAAAACTTCCAATTTCATTTCTATGCTCATATATATTATTAGCTATTTTTTTAGATACTCCTGATACATAAGATAATAATGATGTACTGGCAGTATTTAAATTTACACCAACAGTATTTACTGAGTCTTCAACTACTGCTGATAAAGATTCATCTAGTTTCTTTTGATTTAAATCATGTTGGTATTGACCTACACCTATGTGTTTTGGCTCTATTTTTACAAGCTCTGCCAAAGGATCTTGTAATCTTCTACCAATTGAAATCGCTCCCCTTATAGATACATCTAGGTCAGGAAATTCTTCTCTGGCTACATCTGAGGCAGAATATATTGAGGCTCCTGCCTCACTTACTATAATGTAGGATACTTCTTCATCCACTTCTCCTATAAGTTCTGCTACAATAAGTTCTGTTTCTCTTGATGCTGTACCGTTTCCTATAGATATTATATCTACCTTATGTTTCTTTATTAGAGCTTTCAAAGTTTTTTTACTACCTTCTATATCATTTCTAGGCTCTGTTGGATAGATTACACCATATTCTTTAAGTGTTCCAAACTTATCCATAACTGCCACTTTACATCCTGTTCTAAAGCCTGGATCTATAGCTAGTACATTCTTATCCTTAAGTGGTGCTTGTAGTAGTAAAGGTTCTAAATTAAGAGCAAAAACTTTTATAGCTTCCTCTTCGGCCACTTCTGTAAGTGTATTTCTTATCTCTCTTTCTATAGATGGAAATAATAATCTTCCATATCCATCTTCTATGGCTTCTCCATAATATAAGCTTAAAGTATTATCTTCTTTTGCTAGGGAAGAGCTTAGACTCTCTCCCATATCAAAGCCTGGTATTTCTATTGCTACTTTAAGTAGTTTATCTTTTTCTCCCCTATTTATAGCTAAAACTCTATGGTTTGCTATAGATTTTATTGGTTCACTAAAATTATAGTACATTTCGTATACAGACTTTTCTTTTTCATCTACAGCCTTAGTAAATAGGACACCATTTTTTAAAAATAAATTTCTAACCCTGTCCCTTATACTTGGATCATCTGATATTATTTCAGCTATTATATCCTTTGCTCCATTTATAGCATCTTCTACATTCATTACTTCTTTTTCTTCATCTATGTATTTTTCTGCCTCTTTGATAAAGTCGTCTACTGACATTTTTCCCTCAAGTATTAAATTTGATAGTGGCTCTAAGCCTTTTTCCTTGGCTATTATGGCCCTAGTTCTTCTCTTAGGTCTAAAAGGTCTATATAAATCATCTATTTTTTGCAAAGTTTCAGATTTTATTATCTCTGCCCTTAGCTCTTCTGTAAGGTTTCCTTGCTCATCTATAAGTCTTATTACTTCTTCTTTTCTTTCTTCTAAGTTTCTAAGATATTCAAGCCTTTGAGATAAATCCCTAATAACGATATCTTCCAAAGTACCAGTTTGTTCTTTTCTATATCTTGCTATAAAAGGTATGGTGTTTCCTTCATCTAAAAGTTTTACTGTATTTTCAACTTGAGATACTTTTAAGTTCAATTCTCCTGCTATTTTTTTTATAATATCCATTTTTTTCATTCCTTTTTATTTTATCTAATTATATATGAACATTTGATAAGAAAGACCCTTTCACTTGAAAGGGTCATAGTTTTATTTTTTGTTAGCTGCTTGCATCAAATACTCTTTTATAAAATCATCTATATCTCCATCCATTACCCTATCCACATTACCAACTTCATAGTTAGTTCTATGGTCTTTAACCATGCTGTATGGATGAAGCACATAAGATTTTATCTGACTACCCCATGCTATTTGTGAGTACTGTCCTTGTATATCTTCTATAGCTTCTTTTTGTTCTTCTTCTTGTATCTGTACCAATTTAGACTTAAGCATATTCATAGCAGTTTCCCTATTACTATGCTGACTTCTCTCATTTTGGCACTGCACTACTACTCCAGTTGGGATATGTGTTATCCTAACTGCTGAATCAGTAGTATTAACATGCTGTCCTCCAGCTCCACTTGCTCTGTAAGTATCTATTTTTAAATCTGAAGGATTTATTTCAATCTCTGTATCTGTAGTTAGTTCTGGAAATACATCTAAACTTGCAAAAGAAGTATGTCTTTTAGCTGCTGAATCAAATGGAGATATTCTTACCAACCTATGAACACCTTTTTCCGCCTTTAGGTATCCGTAAGCATTATATCCACTTATTTTTAAAGTTACAGATTTTATACCACCTTCAGATGCAGTTATTAAATCTAAGGTTTCCACCTTAAACCCTTTTCGCTCTGCCCATCTAGTGTACAATCTAAGGAGCATACCAGCCCAGTCCTGTGCTTCAAGCCCACCTGCACCTGAGTTTATAGCGACTATAGCATTATTGTTATCATATTCTCCAGAAAAAAGTGTATGAAGTTTTAAACTATCTACTCTTTTATCCAAAGTTTTTATAATATCCTTAACTTCTTCATAGGCATCCTCATCTTTTTCTTCAAAAGCCAGTTCTAAAAGCATTTGTGTATCTTCTATTTCTTCTATCAGTTCTTCATAAGTTTCTATCTCTTTTGCCAAGGTATTTATCTCCTGCATTATTCCTTGAGCCTTATCACTATCATTCCAAAAATCTTCCTTGATAGTTTCTTTATCTAATTCTGATTTTCTTTCTCTTAGACTAGGTATGTCAAAGAGACACCCCCATCTTCTCAGTTTCTGACTTTAAATTAGATATCTCTACTTGTTCTGCATGTATCGAATCCATACTATCCCTACTTTCTACCACAACATTGTTTATATTTTTTACCGCTTCCACATGGGCAAGCGTCATTTCTTCCTATTTCTTCTTCTTTTTTAACGAAAGTTTTCACATTCACTTCTCCAGCATCTAAAGGATCTGCAACTCTTTTTCTTTCCATATTTTCCTGTTTAGCAACATGGAATAAAAGCTTAACAGTATCTTCTGATATACTGTGATTCATTTCTTCAAACATATCAAAACCTTCCATTTGATATGCCATAACTGGATCTTTTTGACCCATAGCTCTAAGACCTATACCTTGTTTTAATTGGTCCATAGCGTCTATATGATCCATCCATTTAGTATCTACAACTTGAAGAAGTACTATTCTTTCAAGCTCTCTGATTTCTTCTTCTTCAAATTCTTTTTCTTTTTCTTCATAAAGTCTTGCCATTTCATCTTTTAAATCTTTAACTAAAGATTCTTTAGTCATAGTTTTTAAGTCTAATTTAGATATAAATTCTGGCTCTATAGTAAAGATATCTCTTATATATATGCTAAGTCCATTTAAATCCCATTCTTCTGGTAAGCTAAGTCCCATTGCATATTGTTCTACTGCTGAAGATATGATATTTTCTCCCATAGATAATATATAATCTCTAAGGTTTTCACCTTGTAATACTCTTCTTCTTTCTTCATAGATTATTTTTCTTTGAGTATTCATAACATCATCATACTTTAATACATGCTTTCTAGATGCAAAATGTTGACCTTCAACTTTTTTCTGCGCTCCTTCAATTGCACGAGTTAACATACCATGTTCTAAAACTTCATCTTCTGGTAGGTTAAGTTTGCTTATAGAAGATGCCATTCTTTCTCCACCAAATAATCTCATTAAATCGTCATCTAATCCTACATAGAATCTTGAAGAACCTGGATCTCCCTGTCTACCAGAACGACCTCTAAGCTGATTGTCAATCCTTCTTGATTCATGTCTTTCAGTACCAATTATATGAAGCCCACCAGCTTCTATAACCTTTTTATTTTCTTCATCAGTAATCTTTTTAAACTCTTCATAATATTGTTTATAAAGTTCTCTAGCTTCCAATACCTCTTCATTATCGCCTTCATATAAACCTTCTGAATAAGCTATGGCTTCTTCTGAAAAACCTTTTTTCTTTAATTCATGTTTAGCTAAAAAGTCTGGGTTACCTCCAAGTACGATATCAGTACCCCTACCAGCCATATTTGTAGCTATAGTAACTGATCCAAATCTACCAGCTTGAGCTACTATCTCTGCCTCTCTATCATGTTGCTTAGCATTTAAGACTTCATGTTTAACACCAGCTTTTTTCAAGTGTTTTGAAATAAGTTCTGATTTTTCTATAGATATAGTACCAACTAAAACTGGTTGGCCTTTTTTGTTTAACTCTATAACTTCATCTACTACTGCCTGAACCTTGTACTCTTCTTTTGAGTATACTGAATCTGGATAATCAATCCTAGCAACTGGCTCATTTGTTGGTATTTCAACCACATCCATATTGTAGATTTCTCTAAATTCAGCTTCTTCAGTCATGGCAGTACCTGTCATACCTGATAATTTTTCATACATTCTAAAGTAATTTTGGAATGTTATTGTAGCTAATGTTTTAGATTCACTCTTAACATTTAGGTTTTCCTTAGCTTCTATAGCTTGGTGCAATCCATCACTATATCTTCTACCCTGCATAAGTCTACCTGTAAACTCATCTACTATTAAAACTTCTCCATCTTGAACTACATAGTCTATATCTTTTTTCATTATAGTTCTAGCCTTAAGAGCTTGGTTCATGTGATGAGATATTTCCATATTATCCAAATCAGATAAATTTTCTATATTAAAGTAAGATTCTGTTTTCTTAACACCTTTATCAGTTAAAGTTGCAGATTTTGCCTTTTCATCAACTAAAAAGTCTACAGTTTCTTCCTTTACTTCCCTATCAAAATCAAAAGGATCAACCTTTGTTTCACTCACATCAAGAATTCTAAAGCTAAGTGTATTTACAAAAGCTGCAGCTTTTTGATACATAGATGTAGATTTATCTCCTGCTCCAGATATTATAAGGGGAGTTCTAGCCTCATCTATTAAGATACTGTCAACCTCATCCACTATACAGTAGAATAAATCTCTTTGTACCATTTCTTCCTTATAGATAACCATATTATCTCTTAGATAATCGAAACCATATTCATTATTTGTACCATAAGTTATATCACAATTATAAGCGTCTCTTCTCTCATCATTTGTAATACCATGTATAATACAACCTGTAGTAAGTCCTAAAAATTCATATAGTTTTCCCATTACTTCGCTATCCCTTTGAGCTAAGTAATCATTTACAGTTACAACATGTACACCTTTTCCAACTAAAGCATTTAAATATGCTGGAAGTGTAGCTACTAAAGTTTTACCTTCACCAGTTCTCATCTCTGCGATTCTTCCTTGGTGTAAAACTATACCCCCAATTAATTGTACTTTGAAATGTCTAAGTCCAGACACTCTCACAGATGCTTCTCTAACTACTGCAAATGCTTCAGGTAAAATACTATCTAAGCTTTCACCTTTTTCTAATCTAGCTTTAAATTCACTTGTTTTATTTCTAAGTTCAATATCAGAAAGTTTCTGCATACTTGGTTCTAATGATTCTATTTTATCAACAGTTCCCATCATTTTTTTGATTTCTCTATTGCTATAAGTACCAAATATTTTTTCAAACAAACTTGGCATCTTTTTTACCACCTTTCATTTAGACTCTCAGTCCACTTATCCATACAATTCTATCACTTATACATATATCTTTCAAGAAATGACATACTAATTTAATATTATCAAATAAAAAAGCAAGTAGATATTTTTTACCATCTACTTGCCTTTATATTTTATACTTTTTATATCTTATTTTTATTTAAAATTCTATCAAAATCTATATATTTTATTAAAAAATATGCAAAAAAACTTCCCACAACACTACTAATCAAAAAAGGATATATAAAAGCCAGTCCCATTATCTTATTTTTAAAAATTATTTTTACTAGATAATATGACACTAAGCTTCCCAAAATACCAGTTCCAAAAATTTCTCCAGCTATGGCAAATTTTATACTCTTGCTGTAAGTGAAAATAACTCCTGCTAAAAAACCTCCAATCATACTTCCTGGAAAGGCTAAAATACTACCAATCCCCAAAATATTTCTAATCAGGGATATTGTAAAGGCTACCAAGACTGCATATGTTGGCCCAAGTGTTACTGCTGCCACTACATTTATAGTATGTTGTGCAAAAAAACATTTAGAGACTCCAACTGGAATGTAAAGCATACTACCTAATAAAACCCCTATAGCTATTAAAACCGAAGCCAGGGTCAATTTCCTAGTCTTCATTTCTAAGTATATTTATATCCTTGCCTTCCATAATCCTATTCATATTTCTAACTGAACACATTTTTCCGCACATCGTGCAGCTATCTTCATGCTCTGGAGTACTTTCCTTTCTATATCTTCTAGCTTTTTCACTATCTATTGCAAGTTCAAACATTTTCTCCCAGTCTAACTTCTGTCTAGCCCTACTCATATCCAGATCCCACTGATTTGCATACTTGATACCCTTACCTAAATCTCCAGCATGAGCTGCTATCTTACAGGCTATAATGCCTTCCTTCATATCTTCCTCGCTTGGAAGTCTCAAATGCTCAGCTGGAGTTACATAACATAGAAAATCTACTCCATATCTACTCGCTATTGCTCCTCCTATAGCAGATGTTATATGGTCATAACCTGGAGCTACATCTGTAACTATAGGCCCTAATACATAAAATGGTGCATTATGGCAAAGTCTTTTAGCCAGTAGTACATTGG
>CAMIXG010000016.1 GCA_946402705.1 uncultured Tissierellia bacterium
TTCATAGTTTTAAAGAATTTAAAGGAATTGTGACAACTATCTTGACAAATTCCGAACCAGTTATCCTAAAAGAAACTTATAAGATACAATTTGTATATGAGTATAGAAATAAGGTCCTACATGAAAATCTAGATAAGGAAGAGGCTATAGAAAAGATGTATCTTCTTGCCTATGATGAGTTTAAAAATATAAATTTATTTTTAGTAGATAAGGATTTAGAGGTATTGATTTCTAAAAAGAGGAAGGTAAAAATAAATGATAGGAAGGCTAGTAAGAAACTAGCTAATTTAAATCATAATAAGACTAAGAATTATATATTAGAAGATAACATCGAACATGATTTTTTAGTAGAACTTGGGGTTATGGACAAGAATTTTAAAGTAAAACCAAGTAGATATGATAAATTTAGACAGATAAATAGATTTTTAGAACTAGTAGAAGATGTAATAGATAAATTAGATGGAAAAAAAGAGATAAATATAATAGACTTTGGTTGTGGTAAAAGTTACTTAACCTTTGCCTTATATTATTATTTAGTTGATGTACTAAAACTAAATATAAATGTAATTGGCTTGGATTTGAAAAAAGATGTAATTGAATTTTGTAATGAAACAGCAGAAAAGTTAAACTATGATAAATTAAAATTTATCCATGGCGATATTAAGGATTTTGATGAAGTTGATAAGGTAGATATGGTGGTTACACTTCATGCTTGTGATATAGCAACAGATGCGGCTTTAGTTAAAGCCATATCATGGGATGCGGAGGTAATCTTATCTGTTCCATGCTGCCAAGCAGAGTTTTATTCAAAGGTAGAAAATCCTAATCTTGAGCCTATGTTAAGACATGGGATAATTAAAGAAAAGATGTCATCTCTTATAACGGACAGCTTAAGAGGAGTGGCTCTTGAGTCTTTAGGATATAATGTTCAACTTTTAGAATTTATAGATATAGAACATACACCTAAAAATATCTTGATAAGGGGATATAAGGACCCTAAAAAAGATAGAGATAAGCATATAAAAGAGTATCTTGATTTCAAAGAGTTTTGGAATTTAGATGATTTATTTTTAGATGGGGAATTAAAGAAAATAAATAAGGAAATCAAATAAGAAAAAACCTGATAGTTTATTTAAACTATCAGGTTTTTTTCCATGTTAAATTATTATAAAAGATATTATGAAATACAAAATCAATAAGGAAACCCAAATGAAAACTTTTCCATAAATTTCATATAAAGTAAATATTACGATAAATAGAAAAATAAGGAACATAAAAGTGAGTAATCCTGTTAAACTAGTTTCCAATAAATCCACCTCCATTGGTCTTTATTTGCATATTATTTTTACTAATTTTAATTATCTAGCTTTTTATTATACTTTCAAAATCATCTATTATTTGTGATGTTATCTTTATCCCTTGATTGAATAAATCTATTCTTATATTTTCATTTGGGCCATAATTATTTTCATCTATATTTGCATAAGGCACTAGGATAGATGGAATTTCAAGAATTTCAGACCAGATAAAGCTAGGTAGGCTTCCACCCCAGCTTGGTACTATAATAGGTTTTTTAGTCGTCACTTTACTGATGGAGTCTACTATAGAATTTAAGTTATCTGCCTTTATAATAGATCTAGAAGGTAAAACATCATTATCTATTGGAGTTATTTTTATTTGCGGATTAACCCTAGACACAAAATCTTCAATTAGAGTTTTTATCTTTTCAGGTCTTTGATTGTAGGCCATTCTAATTTCTATTTCAGCTTCAGCCCTGCCTGGGATTTTGTTATCGATTTTAAAATGTGCATAGCCAGAACTTATGTTGTTAATACTAAGTGCAGGTCTTAGGGTTGAATCCATAAAAAAGTCTAGAGCATCTTTATCTATTGACTTAACTTCAAAAATTTCGGCTAATTTTACCCTATCAAATGGTATTTGCTCAATCATGTCCATATCTTCTTTGGAAACTTCAAGGACATCATCATAAAATCCATCAATTAAAACCTTGCCCTTATCATCTACTATTGAAGCAAGAGCTTTTATTAATTCCCAAGAAGCATTTTCTATACCTCCACCTATATTTCCAGAGTGATTATCAGCATAGGCAGTTTGTATTTCTAAATTAAGTCTCATAACTCCACGGCTACCCAAAGCTACAAGAGGTGTGTCATCAAGGGCAAGTGAGGCATCTGCCATATATACTAAGTCAGCCTTTAGAAGATCTTTATTTTCTTTAGCAAATTTTTCTAAAGATGAACTACCAGTTTCTTCTTCACCCTCAATTATAAACTTAATATTAACTGGTAACTTTCCCACAGTATCTATGTAGTTTTTAACTCCAAGTATATTTATTAGAAGTTGTCCCTTGCCATCACCTGTACCTCTTCCATATAATCTACCATCCTTTATTGTTGGTACAAAGGGAGAACTTTTCCAAAGATTTAGGGCGCCCGTTGGCTGAACATCATAGTGACCATAAAACATTAGGGTAGGTTTATCCTTGTCTACAATGGCTTCTGCGTAAATAATAGGGTTACCCTCAGTTTGTATAGTCTTTGTAAAGAAACCACAAGAATCCAGTAACTCTGTCAAAAAATTAACACACTTACTTATACCTTGGTGATTATCATTTAAGCTAGGTATTCTTATAAAGTCTTTTAAAAGCTCTATATCTTTTTCATTGGAACAATCTATATTATCGTGCAGTTCTTTAATAGTCATATTAATCCTCCTTAAATTTCAAATATAATATCAACTTTAGAATAGCACGAGAGATATAGTTTGTCAATAAATTAACGGAATATTCACTCTTTTTCCATATATTTCAATTCAATTCCCTTAGAATTATATTTTTTTCGTTTACTAGTGAGATTTGAGGTGTTGATTTTATAGATATTCACTCGAGATAGACCGGCTTCTATAGCCATATTAAAAAATTCCATTTTATCTGGAGTATATTTTTCGCAGATTATTCTCATGGCTTCAATTTTTTCTTTTTCATCTTCTACTAAACCTATATTTCCACGAACTACACATGAAGCAAACTCAGTTGTAAAGACATTGCTAATTAAATCCTTTGCCCTTGACTTGTCAGTTTTAAAACTTTCAAGTTCTTCAGCACTATAATTATTAGGAACTTTCACATCAGTTACAAAGGAGATACAAACTGTAGGATTAGATTTAAAAAAATCTACTTTTTCTCCAACCTTGGCAGAATGAAAATATAAATTATCCTCTATTCTTATTATGGAAAGAGGTAAGTTGGTAATACCTAGTTTTTCATCATATACAGCAAGAGAGCCAAATACAGCAGAATCAATTACAAATTCTCCAAATGCTCTATCCATTTCCCTGTCTTTTCTTCTCATATTAAACCTCCCAAATTATATAATGTTATTTTTTACAAAGTTATAAGTAGATTATATCATTAAATGTAAAATAGAAAACTAGCCTAAATAATTGACAAAGTCTTAGATATTTAGTATATTTGATGGTAAGTAAAAAACTAATATGCCATGAAAAGGACAGTAATAATATGATTTCATTTTAGAGAATTGGTCACTTTGCTGAAAGACCATAATGAAAAATATTATGAAAATCACCTTAGAGCATAATACTTGAAACTAGTAGAGTATTACGGGAAGTCCGTTATCCTTACAAGAGAGGTAGATTTGTATAAATCTGCAATTCGGGTGGTACCGCGATATTTTCGTCCCTAAGTTTATCTTGGGGACTTTTTTAATTTTATAATTTATGAAAAGGAGTGAATATATATGGAAAAATTTGAAGCGCTATCTAATGCTCCTGTCAAAGATAGAGAAGGAGAAGTTAGAGCTTATTGGGAAAAAATAGATTTATTAAACGAGTCTATAAATTCTAGAGATGAAAATAATCCATTCGTATTTTATGAAGGACCTCCAACTGCAAATGGAAAACCAGGTATACATCATGTTATGGCGAGAACTTTAAAGGACTTAACATGTAGGTTTAAGACTATGGAAGGTTATAGAGTAAATAGAAAGGCTGGATGGGACACTCATGGACTGCCAGTTGAAATAGAAGTTGAAAAACAACTTGGATTACAAAATAAGCAAGAGATAGAAGAGTATGGAATAAAAGAATTTAATGAAAAATGTAAGGAATCTGTATTTAAGTATGAAGGTCTTTGGAGAGATATGACCGAAAGAATGGCATATGAAGTAGATATGGATAATCCTTATATAACACTTGATAATAATTATATAGAAAGTGTTTGGTGGATATTAGACAAGTTCTTTAAGGAAGATATGGTATATGAAGGACATAAAATACTACCATATTGTACTAGGTGTGGAACAGGACTTGCAACACATGAGGTAGCACAAGGATATAAAGAAATAACATCTGAAACTGTAATAGCTAAATTTAAGTTAAAAGACAAGAATGAATATTTCTTAGCTTGGACTACAACACCCTGGACTCTACCTTCAAATACTGTTTTAACAGTTCATCCAGATATAGATTATGTAAGGGTTGAGCAGGATGGAGAAATTTACTATCTAGCAGAAGCCTTGGCAAATTCTGTACTTGGAGAAGACTATACAGTGCTTGAAAAGATGAAGGGTAAAGATTTAGAGTATATAGAATACGAACAATTACTACCTTTTGTAAAGGCTGATAAAAAAGCATTCTTTGTAACTCTAGCTGATTATGTTACAACTGGAGATGGTACTGGAATAGTTCACTCTGCACCAGCTTTTGGTGAAGATGATTATGAAGTTGGTAGAAAATATGACCTACCAATATTAAAACCAGTTTCACAACAAGGTTTATTTACAGAAACACCTTGGGAAGGTAAATTTGTAATGGATGCAGATCCAGATATTATAGAATATTTAAAATCTGAAAATAAAATGTATAAAAAACAAAGGGTGAAACATAATTATCCACATTGTTGGAGATGTAAAACTCCTTTATTATACTATGCAAATCCTTCTTGGTATATAGAAATAACTAAGATAAAAGATAAATTAATAGAAGAAAATAATAAGGTAAACTGGTATCCAGACTATGTAGGAGAAGGTAGATTTGGAAACTGGTTAGAAAATCTTAATGACTGGGCAATTTCTAGAAGTAGATATTGGGGTACGCCACTTCCAATATGGAGATGTGATGATTGCGGTCATCTAGAAAGTGTTGGTTCTAGGGCAGAACTAGTAGAAAGAGCTATAGAAGCTATAGATGAATCAATAGAACTTCACAGACCTTATGTAGATGATGTTCACTTAAAATGTAGTAAGTGTAGTGGAACTATGACTCGTGAAGAAGAAGTTATAGATGTTTGGTTTGACAGTGGAGCAATGCCTTTTGCACAACTTCATTATCCATTTGAAAACAAGGACAAATTTGAAAATAATTTCCCAGCAGATTTTATTTGTGAGGGAATAGACCAAACTAGAGGATGGTTTTATTCATTACTTGCCATATCAACTTTTGTAATGGGCAAGGCACCATATAAAAATGTACTTGTAAATGACTTAATCTTAGATAAAGAAGGAAAGAAAATGAGTAAGTCTGTAGGTAATACTATAGATCCTTTTGAGATGTTTGATAAGTATGGAGCAGATGTTTTAAGATGGTACTTTATGTATGTTTCACCACCTTGGTCTACTACGAAATTTGATATAGATGGACTTAGAGAAGTTGAAAGTAAGTTCTTTAGTACCCTTAGAAATACTTACAATTTCTTCTCCCTATATGCTAATACAGATGAAATAGATCCGAGAACCTTCTTTGTAGAATATGAAAATAGACCAGAAATCGATAGATGGATACTATCTAAATATAATAATTTAGTTAAGTATGTAAAAGAGAATATGGATATATTTGAATATAACAAAGTAGTAAAGGCAGTTCAAGACTTCTTAGTAGAAGATTTATCTAATTGGTATATAAGAAGAAACAGAAGAAGATTCTGGGAAAAAGAAGTAACAGAAGATAAAAAATCTGTTTATAATACAACTTATGAAGTACTAGTTGGAATAACTAAACTTATAGCTCCAATAGTTCCATTTACTTCAGAAGAGTTATATCAAAGACTAGTTGGAGATAAGTCTGTACATTTAGACTATTTCCCAAAAACAAATGAAAGTTTAATAGATAATAAGCTTGAAGAAAAAATGGATTTGGTAAGAGATTTGGTTACTCTAGGTAGAGCATCTAGAGAGGTAAATAGACTAAAGGTGCGTCAACCTTTATCATCAGTTCTTGTTGATGGAAAATATGAAGATACAATTAAGGATTTAGCTCCACTTATGATGGAAGAGTTAAATGTTAAAGAGGTTGTATTTGAAGACGATTTATCTCAGTTTATGAACTTTGCCTTAAAACCAAATTACAGGGTAGCAGGCTCAATATTTGGTAAAAATATTAAAGCTTTTGCAAAATATTTAGAAGAAGTAGATGCACATAAGCTAGTAGAAGAATTAGAAGATAAAAATATGGAAATAGAGCTTGATGGAGAGAAATATGAAATTCAAAAAGACTATGTTCAAGTAAATATTTCTTCTAAAGAAGGTTTTGATGTATCTATGGAAAAAAATAGATTTGTTATATTAGATACAAAACTTACAGAAGAATTAAGGCAAGAAGGTTATGCTAGAGAGTTTATATCTAAGGTACAACAAATGAGAAGAAGTAATGAATATGAAATACTAGATAATATAAAAATCTACTATAACGGTTCAGAAATAATACAAAAAGCAGTTAAGGAATATGAAGAATATATAAAAGATGAAACTTTAGCTGTTGAAATAATACTTGTAGAAGAGGAATTAAATCCAGAAGATTTAAATGGAGAATCAACAGGTATGAAATTGGAAAGACTATAAAAATTAGATGAAATAGGAGGTTATAATTTGGGATAAAACCCCAAAAGATACCTCTTATTTTTTTATGCAAAATGAAAAATGGGGAATTTGCTTGGCTGGGAGAACTATGCAAATTAAAGGGCTTTGTTAAAAAAAAGACTATCAGATTTTTCTGATTATTCTTTAAAAAAGCATAGATAATTGATAAGAAATAGTATATACTGAAAATGTAGAAAGGGCCTGAACATAATTTGTTTTGATAATTTGTAATGTATTTAATAGGAATTACTTACAAGGAGGATGTACATGGATTTTTTAATGAAAATTGAACGTATTGTTAATGGATTTGTATGGGGACCACCAATACTACTTTTGGTTGTGGGTACAGGACTTTACATAACTTTCAGAACTAAATTCTTTACTGTTAGGAAATTAGGATATGTATTCTCACAAACAATTGGAAAAATGTTTAAAAAAGATGAAAAGACAGACTCAAAGGCTGAGGGAGAGATAACACCCTTTCAGGCCATGTCCACCGCACTAGCTGCCACACTAGGTACAGGTAACATAGCCGGTGTAGCTACAGCTCTAACACTTGGTGGACCAGGTGCAATATTTTGGATGTGGGTTTCAGCACTTTTTGGAATGGCTACAAAATATTCAGAAGTTGTGCTAGCTGTTAATTACAGAGAAGATAAGGGAAATGGAGTATACGTTGGGGGACCAATGTACTACTTGAAAAATGGACTTAAACAGCCAGTACTAGCAGCTATATTCGCAGTATTCACTTCCATAGCAGCACTAGGTACAGGTAACATGGTTCAATCCAACTCTGTAGCACAATCTCTAAACCATACTTTTGGTATTAGTGAAACTGTAACAGGTATAGTTCTTGCTATTGTAGTAGGACTTGCTATGTTAGGTGGATTAAAGAGAATTGCAAGTATCACAGAAAAATTAGTACCATTTATGGCTATATTCTATATTGCAGGTGCTTTATTAGTAGTTTTAATAAATATAACTGCAGTACCAGCAGCACTTGCTTTAATTGTAAAATCAGCATTTACAGGAAAAGCAGCATTTGGTGGATTCGCAGGAGCAACTATGGCCTTATCTATGAGATTTGGTATAGCAAGGGGAGTATTCTCCAATGAAGCAGGCCTTGGTTCTGCACCAATAGCCCATGCTCCAGCTACAACTGATAGTCCAGTTAAACAAGGTTTCTGGGGAGTGTTTGAAGTATTTGTATCTTCAATGATAATTTGTACTTTAACTGCACTAACAATACTTGTAACAGATTCTTTAGGATCTGGAAAAACTGCGGCAGCTTTAACAACTTTAGCTTTTGAAAAAAATCTAGGAACTATTGGGGGATATATAGTATCATTTGGACTATTATTCTTTGCACTTTCAACATTACTAGGTTGGTCATACTATGGAGAAGTAAGTTTAAGCTACTTATTTGGCGAAAAAGTTTCGAAATTATATAAATTTATATGGATTCCACTAGTGTTTGTGGGTGCTATTGCAAATCTTGAAGTTGTTTGGAATGTATCAGATACCTTCAATGGATTAATGGCTATTCCCAACTTAATCGGGGTTCTTGGACTTAGTAAGGTTGTAATATCTTTAACTAAGGAGTACTTTGATAAGGTAGAAGCAGAAGAAAAAGCAGTAGGAAAAGAGTATGTATAAACAATAAAATAGATTTGTTCAGGAAAACTCCAAGGTGAACCTTGGAGTTTTATTTTTTTCTGAGATAGACATTAAAAAATCCCTATGATATACTTTTTTAATAACATATTGTGGTGAGGTGAGCTTATGAAATACAACTTTGATAAAACAATAAACAGGAAGGAAACAGACTCTGTAAAATGGTCTAAGATGGATGAAATATATGGGAGAGACATGATAGCTATGTGGATAGCAGATATGGATTTTCAAACTAGTCCAGAGATAATAGAGGTTTTAAAAGAAAAAATAGAAACTGGAATATTTGGATACTATAAGATAGAAGATGAAGTATTTCAGTCAGTGATAGATTGGATAGATAAAAGACATGGAGTAAAGATAGAAAAAGAATGGATAGTATTTATTCCAGGAGTTGTGGCAGGACTTAATTTAGTTGCAGAAAATTTGACTCAAGCAGGGGATAATATAATAGTTCAGACACCAGCCTATCCAAGATTTTTTGATTTGGGTAAAAATCATCAGATTGAAATTATCTCAAACGAGCTGAAATTTCAAGATGGAAAATTTGAGATGGATTATGAGGACTTAAAATCGGGTATAAATGATAAGACGAAATTTATAATAGTATGTAATCCACAAAATCCAACTGGTAGGGTTTGGACCAGAGAAGAGCTAGACAAGATAATTGAAATTAGTGAAGAAAAAGATTTGATAATAATATCTGATGATATACATTCAGATATTATTCGTTGTGGCAAAAAGTACACTCCCATAATAGGAAATAAAAAAGCCCTAGACAGAACAATAAGCTTTTTTGCCCCTAGTAAAACTTTTAATCTAGCTGGTATGGGAACTGCAGTGGCTATAATACCCGATAGGGAAATAAGACAGAAGATAACTTTAGCTATGGAAAAAATTCATATGCCACTTACTAATACATTTGGGAAAGATACCTTAAAAGTAGCCTATAATAGTGGAGAAGATTGGCTAGAAGAGTTAAAAATTTATTTGGATGAAAATATCAAATATACTAAGGAATTTATAGAAGAGAACATAAAAGACCTGGGAGTATATGTACCAGAGGGAACTTACTTGATGTGGCTAGATTTTTCAAAGTTAGGTATGGACAATGGAGAAATAAACAAGTATTTGCTAGAGTCAGGCTTATTACTTAATAATGGAGAGGAATATGGTAAAGGTGGAGAACATTCTTTTAGAATAAATATGGCCTGTCCCAAAGATACTTTAATAGAGGGACTAAACAGATTAAAACTAGGAATAGAAAAGATAAGCGAGGTTGAAAGATGAGATTAACTTACAAATTAGATAGGGATGACTATTACGCGTTTAATTTTGAACAAATGAAACATTTTCCAAATATACAAAGAAATATAAATATACAAAGGTTTGTAATTCCAGTTATATTTAGTGTGATAGTACTATTACTTTTAATGATTAACAAAAAAGATATAACAGGCATAGCACCAATTTACCTTTTACTAGTAGCTGCTTGGATTCTTTTATATCCTAAGATACTTCAAAAATCTACAGCAAAAAGATTGAATAAGGTTTTAAGTGCTGAAGAAAATCAGATTTTATTTGAAGAGAGAACTATAGAAGTAAATGATACTGGACTTTATGGAGTGGCTGAAAAAGAAGGTAAAGAAGAACTAGTTTTAGCTGCTGAGAAAATTTTAAAAATCCATGAAAACGATAATTATTTTTATGTATTTTTAAGTACACAGTCTGTGTATATAGTTCCTAAAAAATTCTTTACTGATAAAGAAGAAATGGAAGAGTTTAAAAAAAGTGTAGAAAAAATCATTCAAGAATAAATCAATAGTAGTGGGAGTAGACATGGATATAAAATATAGTTTAAAAAATGATGAATATATAGATTTTAATATAAAATATATACTGAATTCTAAAATAATAAGAAAGTTTTTCTATATTCAAAAAGTATCATTGGCAGTAGCATTTTCAGGGATTTTGTATTTGTTTTATAAAACCTATAAACCGTCAATTTTATTTATAATGAGTATATTCTGCCTAGTATATATAGGGGGAAGTGTTTTAGAAGCCTTTATTATAAGCTATTTATTAAAGCGAAAATTAAAGGAAAATATAGTAAATGATAAGCGAATTTTAGGAGATAAAAATTTAAGATTTTTAGATGATGGAATACATGAAATAAGCGAAAATAGTGATTATTTAGTTAAGTGGAAGTATGTTAGAAATTTAGAAGTTGTAGAAGAGTATATCTTTATAACAACAGATTTAAACAAGGGCTATATAATCCCTAAAAAAGATATTGAAAATATAGATGAACTTGTAGATAAGGTGAATAAGCATAAACGAAAAAAAGGAGGAAACAATGAACTTAGAGAAGATTGAGAAGTTAAAGGATATAGTAGCTAAGAGTGAGTATATAGTTTTCTTTGGTGGAGCAGGAGTATCTACAGAGAGTAATATACCAGATTTTAGATCTGAAACTGGTCTTTATAGCGGAATGGATGGAAGGGAAAGAAGTCCAGAATATATGTTAAGTCATGATTGTTTTGCAAATGAAACAGATGAATTTTTTAAATTTTACAAAGAAAAGATGATTTATAAAGATGCCAAGCCGAATAAGGCTCATATATCTTTGGCAAAACTTGAAGAAAAAGGTAAATTAAAGGCTGTGGTAACTCAAAATATAGATGGACTGCATCAACTAGCAGGATCTAAGCATGTCTATGAGTTGCATGGTTCTGTGCTTAGAAATTACTGTATAAAATGCAAGACTTTTTACAATTTAGACTATATAATAAAGTCTGAACAAGTACCAACATGTACAAGCTGTGGTGGTATAGTAAAACCAGATGTAGTTTTATATGGAGAGTCACTAGATATGGATGTGGTAGATGAAGCAGTTGAACATATCTCAAATGCAGATACACTAATAGTTGGTGGAACTTCACTTACAGTTTATCCAGCAGCAGGATTATTAAGGTATTTTAGAGGCAGTAATCTTATACTTATCAACAAATCAAAGACATCTTATAACGATGATGCAAGTTTGGTTTTTGAAGATAGTATTGGAGAAGTTTTATCAAAAACATTATGAAAATGGGGGAAAGTAAATGAAAATAGAATGGAATAAGAAATATACGACTATAGCTGTCTACAGTTTAATAGTTATATGTATAAGTATAGTATTCTATCTAATAACATCTCAAGTAAATACTTTTGGCAACAAGGTTTCTACATATTCAAAAACATTTAGTCCATTTGTAATTGGTGCAGTACTGGCTTATTTGTTTAATTTTATTATGAGATTTGTTGAAGAGAAGATTTTACTGGGAAAGAAATTAAAACCAAAATTTGAGAATAATAAGAAATTGAAAAGAAGTATAGGCATTATAGTTACTTATATAGTGGTTATGATACTTTTATATATCTTCTATAATTTTATATTCCCTCAAATTATAGAAAGTATAAAGGGAATAATAAATAATATTCCTCATTATATAACAGAAACTAGCAAGGTTATAGAAGATGTAAATAGTAAATTATCGTTAGACCAAGAATACTCAGATTTAATAGTATCAAAATGGGATGATGTAATAAATAAATCTATAGGTTTTGTAACTAACCTGCTACCAAAACTTGCAGGTTTTGTAAAAAACTTTATTTCTAGTATTTGGAATTTAGTAATAGGACTTATAGTATCAATCTATATACTACTTGAAAAAGAAAAGTTTGCAGCCCTAGCTAAGAAAATATTGGCAGCAGCATTTTCTGAAAAGAGATATGATAGAACTGTTGAATTAAGTAAGAGGGCAGATAGGATATTTAGTAACTTCTTAGGTGGAAAAATTGTGGATTCTTTGATAATTGGGGTTATGACTTTTATAATCTTAAAAGTAGTTCATATGCCATTTGCTGTCTTGGTTTCATTTATAGTTGGAGTTACAAATATAATTCCATTCTTTGGGCCATTTATAGGAGCAGTACCTTCATTTATTATAATTTTATTTGAATCACCAGTTATGGCCTTATGGTTTTTACTGATAATTTTAATAATCCAACAAATTGATGGAAATATAATAGGACCAAAAATACTTGGAGATTCTTTGGGAATATCAGCATTTTGGATATTATTCTCTCTTTTAATAACAGGAAAATTATTAGGTTTAGTGGGGCTTATAGTTGGTGTACCATTATTTACTTTTGTATATTCTATAATAAAGGATATAGTAGAAGCTAAACTTGAGAAAAAAGGATTACCAATAGAAACAAAAGATTATGAATAGTAAAAAGCTAAAGTTATTTTAACTTTAGCTTTTTTTAATGTAAATTTGTATAGAAGTTTCATAAATAATCCCAAAAGAAAACTTAATACTACCTTTGCAATAATAAATATGATAAACTATTAATAAGAATATTTAATTAATTCTGAAAATTAATCTGATGTTAAATAGTCAAGGAGGAGTTTGTATGAAAGTATATTCACCAGAAAATATTAGAAACATTGCTTTACTAGGCCATAGTAGTAGTGGAAAAACGACTTTAACAGAGGCAGCTTTATTTTTATCAGGAGCTATAACAAGACAAGGAATTGTAGATGATGGAAATACTGTATCAGATTTTGCACAAGAAGAGATAGAAAGAGGAGTATCAATAGGAACAACATCTATACCAGTTGAGTATGAAGATATAAAAT
Source organism: uncultured Tissierellia bacterium (assembly GCA_946402705.1). Taxonomy (GTDB): domain Bacteria; phylum Bacillota; class Clostridia; order Tissierellales; family Tissierellaceae; genus CAMIXG01. Next base: position 13,249 of record CAMIXG010000016.1, read on the forward strand.
ATAATTTTCTGGACACTCCAGGATATTTTGACTTTATTGGAGAGATGTATGGTGCCAAGAGAGCATCAGAATCTACAGTACTTATAATTGATGCAACTTCAGGAATTGAAGTAGGGACTGAAAAGTCTTGGAATAACTTAGAAAAGTATAATACACCAAGAATTATATTCTTAAATAAGATGGACAAAGACGATATAAAATATGATGAGTTAATAGATGAAATTAGAAGTAGATTTGGAGAAAAAGTTATGCCCTTTAGTTTACCAACTTTTGATGAAAATGGTAAATTTAATGGCTATGTAGCTATAACAAATGGAAAACAGTATCTAGTTGAAAATAGAAAGACAACGGAAGTGGAGCTTGAAGATAAATACAAGGATGATTTAGAAAGTTTGAAAGATCAAATATATGAAAAGATAGCTGAAACAGATGAAAGATTATTAGACAAGTATTTTAATGGAGAAGAGTTTACAGCTGAAGAGATAAAAACTGGTATAAAAGGGAGTATAGCAGCAGGGGACTTAGTACCTCTTGCAATGGGAAGTGCATCTAAGAATTATAATATAGATAGATTACTTGGGTTTATAAAAGATTATATGCCTTCACCAATGGATGTAGAAAATCCAGTTGGTAAAAATGGAGATGAAGAAATCACTAGAGGTAAGGAACTAAGTGAACCTTTCTCAGCAGTTGTATTTAAAACTATAGTAGATCCATATATGGGGAAATTATCATTATTTAGGGTGATTTCTGGTTCTTTAGAGGAAAGTAATGAGCTATATAATGCTACTAAAGATAAGCTTGAAAGATCAGGTGGTATCTTTGTTTTAAGAGGTAAGGAACAAATCAAGGTTCCCAGACTTACTGTTGGAGATATAGGAGCTACATCAAGGCTTGCCAGTACAGAAACAGGAGATACCTTATGTGATGAGGAAAATGTAATTATTTATGAAACTATAGAGTATCCAAAACCAACATTATTTTCATGTATAACTACTAAGAGTAGAGATGATGAGGATAAATTGGCTATGGCCTTTAGAAAACTTAGGGAAGAGGATCCAACTTTTATCTTTGAAAGAAATGAAGAAACTAAGGAGCTTGTCATAGGTGGACAAGGAAATATGCAGATTAGAGGTTTAATAGATAAACTAAAGAATAAGTTTGATATAGAAGTTGAACTAAAGGTGCCAAAAGTGGCTTATAGGGAAACTATCAAGGGAAAATCAGATGTTCAGGGAAGGCATAAAAAACAGTCGGGTGGAGCAGGTCAATTTGGTGATGTTCATATAAGATTTGAACCTTGCGATGAAGAATTTATATTTGAAGAAGAAGTATTTGGTGGTTCTGTACCAAGAAATTATTTTCCAGCAGTGGAAAAAGGCTTGGTAGAATCTAAGCTTGAAGGTGTTTTAGCAGGATACCCAGTAGTTAATTTTAAGGCTACTTTGTATGATGGTTCTCATCATCCAGTTGATTCAAATGAGATGGCTTTTAAAATAGCTGCAACCCTAGCATTTAGAAAGGGAATGGAAGAGGCAAAACCTATTTTATTGGAACCAATAATGAATTTAAGAATTGTAATACCTGATGAATATATGGGTGATGTAATGGGAGATATGAATAAGAGGCGTGGTAGAATAATGGGAATGGAGCAGGACTCTGAAGGTAATCAAATCCTAAGTGCAGAGGCTCCTCACTCAGAGCTTTTTGAATATGCCATAGATTTAAAAGCCATGACTCAATCTAGGGGAGATTTTCAAATGGAATTTTTAAGATACGAAGAAGTTCCAAAAGATATATCAGATAAAATAATAGCTGAAAAAAATTCAAAAAAATAAAGAAATACCTTGTAAAAGTATAAAATAGCAGACTAAAAGTCTGCTATTTTTTGATATGAAACTGAATTAGTAGGGTATAAAATTTGAGTAAGAGAATAGGAGGTGTTAAAATGTTATGTCAAATATGTAATCAAAATGAAGCGAACATGCATTTTACTACTACTGTAAATGGAGAAGCAGTAGAAAAACACTTGTGTGAAGAGTGTGCAAAAAACCAAGAGAATTTGGAATTTAACATACCACTATCTCTAGGCGAATTTTTAGGAGAACTTTTTAGTATAGATGAATTAACTGAAGAATCTGAAGAAAAACATTGTCCAGAGTGTGGTATAAGCTACGAAGAATTTTTAGAAACTGGTAAATTTGGCTGTGCCAAATGTTTTGAAACTTTTGAAGATAATATATCAGAACTATTAAAAAGTATTCATGGACAAGATGAGCATATAGGAAAAATACCATCTAAGGTGGAAAATAAGGTTGAATATATTAGGGAAAAAAATAGAATTGAAAAACTTTTAAATCAAGCTATCTTGGAAGAAGAGTTTGAAAAGGCAGCAGAGTATAGAGATTTAATAAAGGATTTAGATGATAAAATATCTGGTGTAGAAGCAGATTCTAATAAAAATATTGATTAGAGGTGATGAGTTTGCCTAATATGGAGAGCTTGGGAAAACTGGAAGACATAGTGATTTCAACTAGGATTAGATTGGCGAGGAATATAGTGGGGCATAAGATGCCTGAGTATATGAATATAAAAGAGGCAAATGATTTATCCAAGGAAATAGTTAATATAATGAAAATGAGCAAAGATGATGAATATGAGTACTATAAGATAAGGGATTTAGATGACTTAGAAAAAACCTGCTTTGTGGAAGAACATCTGATAAGCCCCAAATTATATGGTTCAATTTTAAGTGGGGCTTTTCTTTTATCCAAAAATAGAAGAACGACAATACTTTTAAATGAAGAGGATCATTTGAGGATACAAACTATATATAAGGGACTAAATCTTAAGCAGGCATATGCAGAGGCATCTAAAACAGATGATTTTTTGGAAGAGCAATTGGAATATTCCTTTCATGAAAAATTTGGATATATAACATCCTGCCCTACCAATATAGGAACAGGGCTTAGGGCATCAGTCATGCTCCATTTACCAGCCATCAGTATAACTAATAATATTGAAGAGCTGGTTAATATCTTGAGAAAATTAGGACTTACTTTAAGGGGTATGTATGGAGAAGGAACTCAAAGTATTGGGGCCATCTATCAAATATCAAATCAAAAGACCTTAGGGATAAGAGAAGAAGATATACTTGATAGGCTAAACAAGGTAATAGCCCAAGTTATAGATAGAGAAAATGAAATGAGAGCCTTTCTATTAAATGAGAGGAAAATAGATATAGAAGATAAAATTCTTAGGTCATATGGACTTATAACTAACAATAAAAAAATTGGTTTTAATGAGGCTATGAACTATTTATCAGATATAAAACTTGGCATGGGACTGGGTGTAATTGACCAAGTAGATGGGCTGGATATAAATAAATTAATGCTTGAAATTCAACCAGCGAAAATTCAGTGTAAATTGGGTGTTAGAATGGACAAAAGGGCTAGAGAAATAGCCAGAAGTGAATATATAATAAAAACTTTAACTAAGGAGGAATAATATGTCGATGTTTGAGAAATTTACAGAAAGTGCTAGAAAAGTAGTGCTTTTAGCACAGCAAGAAGCAAAGAAAATGAATCATAATTATATAGGGACAGAACATTTACTATTAGGCTTAATTGAAGAAAATCAAGGATTATCGGCTAGGGTTTTAAAGGAAAATGATGTTACTTTAGAAAAAACTAGGGAGGAGATAATCAAAGTTGTAGGAGTTGTCCCAAATAATGGAAATGAAACTGAGATATTAGGATATACACCTAGAACTAAGAGAGTTTTTGAACTGGCAGTCGAAGAAGCAAGAAGTTTAAAAACTAGCTATATAGGAACAGAACACTTGTTACTTGCCTTACTTACAGAAAATGAGGGTGTAGCAATAATAGTTTTTGAAAGAATGGGAATTAATAGCTTAGAGTTAAAAAACTCCCTACTTGAAAAAATAGAAACTTGGAATAATAAACCAAGAGGAAGCTCGAAGAAACATGTTCAAACACCAAATTTAGATAAGTATGGTGTTGATTTAAATAAAGAGGCAGAGATGGGGAAAATAGACCCAGTAATAGGAAGAAGTAAAGAAATACAAAGGGTTATACAAGTTTTAAGTAGAAGAACTAAGAATAATCCAGTCTTAATTGGAGAGCCTGGTGTAGGAAAAACTGCCATAGCAGAAGGTTTAGCCCAAGAGATAGTCTTGGGAGAAGTACCAGAGATTGTTGCTAATAAAAGAGTTGTGTCTTTGGATTTATCAAGTATGATAGCTGGTGCCAAATATAGGGGTGAATTTGAAGAGCGTCTGAAACTAGTTTTAGATGAACTTAAAAAATCTGAAAATATAATACTATTTATAGATGAACTTCATACCATAGTTGGAGCAGGTGCGTCAGAAGGAGCAATGGATGCTTCAAATATATTGAAACCAACCCTTGCAAGAGGAGAGATACAAATAATTGGTGCTACGACTGTGGATGAATATAGGAAGTATATAGAAAAAGATTCTGCACTTGAAAGAAGATTACAGCCTATATATGTGGAGCAACCAAATGTTGAAGATACAATCGTGATTTTAAAAGGTCTTAGAGACAAGTATGAGGCACATCATAAGGTTAAGATAAAGGATGAGGCTTTGGTTGCAGCTGCAGAATTATCAGATAGGTATATAGCAGATAGATTTTTACCAGATAAGGCAATAGATTTAATAGATGAGGCTGCATCTAAGATAAGAATAGAAAGCAATAAAACTCCTAGTAGTGTTAAAAAATTAGAGAGCAGATTGGAAGAACTGGCTCAGGAAAAAGAAGAAGCAATAAATGCTCAAAATTTTGAAAAAGCAGCAATTATAAGAGATGAGGAAAGAAAAATAAAAGATGAATTAACAGATGGAAAAACTGAATGGAGTAGGGATAGGAAGAATGATTCTCTTGTTGTAGGTTATGAAGAAATATCTGATATAGTTTCTGAGTGGACAGGTATACCAGTTAATAAAATGAACGAAGAAGAAAGTGAAAAACTTTTAAATCTTGAAAATAGAATTCACAAAAAAATGGTTGGACAAAATCAGGCAGTTAAATCCATATCAAAGGCTATAAGAAGGGCTAGGGTAGGACTTAAAGATCCTGAAAAACCAATAGGCAACTTCCTTTTTGTAGGACCAACAGGAGTTGGGAAAACTCATTTGGCTAAGTCTTTAGCAGAAGAGTTATTTGGTGATAAAGAGGCAATGATTAGAATTGATATGTCAGAATATATGGAAAAACATTCAGTTGCCAAACTTATAGGTTCACCTCCAGGCTATGTAGGACATGATGATGGTGGACAGTTGACAGAGGCAGTTAGAAAAAAACCATATTCAGTAATACTATTTGATGAGGTTGAGAAAGCTCATCCAGATGTATTTAATGCTTTACTACAAATTTTAGATGATGGTAGACTTACAGATTCTAAGGGAAGAACTGTAGACTTCAAAAATACAGTGATAATTTTGACATCCAATGTTGGTTCTTCTAATATTAAAAAACAAAATTCAATAGGATTTGAAACATCTGTTGATGAAATAAAAGAGATGAAAGAGTATGAAAAAGACAAAGAAATGATAATGGATGAACTAAAGAAAACTTTTAGACCTGAGTTTTTAAATAGAATAGATGAAATTATAGTTTTCCATAGCTTAAAAGAAGAAGATATCAAAGAAATAGTTGGTATTATGATGGTTGAGTTGGAAGAAAAATTAGAAGATCTAGATATTAAAGTGAAGATATCAGAAAAAACTAAAGAGTTGATTGCAGAAACTGGATTTGATAAAACTTACGGAGCTAGACCTCTTGAAAGAACTATTAGAAGAATGATAGAAGATAAACTTGCAGAAGAATTTTTAAGGGGCGAAATATCCAAAAAAGATACAGTTTTAATTGATGTAGAAGATGGCAATTTAACCTTTAAAAAGGTAGAATAGATTATAACCTGTAGTTAAAACTACAGGTTATAAATTTTTTTAAGGAGAATACAAATGGCTAAGAAAAAAACAATCTTCATATGTAGTAATTGTCAGTATGAAAGTATTGGCTACTTAGGAAAGTGTCCTGAGTGTGCATCTTGGGGTACTCTGGAAGAGATAGAAGTATCAAAGGAAAAAACAAGTAGCAGTAAGAGGATAGTTAGCAGCAAAAAAATAGAAAAACTACAAAATATAGAAACATCAAATAGTGATAGAATAATAACCAATATAAGTGAATTTAATAGAGTTATGGGTGGGGGAATTGTAAAGGATTCTGTAACCATACTTTCAGCAGTACCAGGAGCTGGAAAGTCTACTCTTTTATTACAAGTTGCAAATGATCTTGCAAATTTAGGAAATAAAATTCTTTATGCTTCTGGTGAAGAAAGTGAGTCTCAAATAAAAAAGAGGGCAGATAGAATTGAAGATAGGATAAGTGAAAACTTATGGGTTATAGCAGATAATAGTATGGATAATGTATCAGGCATAGTAGATGAACTAGACCCTAAGATAATAATTATAGATAGTATTCAAACTTTTACCCTAGATGAATTTTCAGGTTCCAGAGCAGGTTCTCCAACTCAAACTATGGAGTGTGCAAATAGGTTGGTTGAAATTGCTAAAAATAGCAGTAATCCAAGGGTGGTTATAATAGTTGGACAAATGACCAAAAACAATGAAATAGCAGGAGTTAGAGCCTTGGAACATCTAGTTGATACAGTGCTAATAATAGAGGGCGAAAGTGGGGAAGAGCTTAGGAGCTTAATTACAACTAAAAATAGATATGGCTCAACTGGAGAAATAGGTTTCTTCTCAATGACTGAAAAAGGCATGGTATCTATAGATAATCCTTCCGAGTATTTTATGACTCAAAGAAAAGAAGGACATCTAGTACCAGGCTCAGCTATAACAGTAGTAAGGGAAGGGACTAGACCTATAATTTTAGAAATAGAGTCTTTGGTTTCCCAGTCTTTTACTCCCTATCCATCTAGGATAAGTGAGTGTTTTAGAAAGGATAATCTAAATACTTTAGTATCTATTTTAGAACAAAGGGCAGGTTTACAACTCTATGATAAAAATGTTGTAATAAAAACCACTGGAGGCATAAAGTTAAAAGAACAAGCATCAAATTTGGCAGTTTTAATGAGTATTGTTTCCTCCATAAAGGGAGAGGGAATAGATAATCATACTGTTTTTATAGGAGATGTAGGTTTGACAGGAGAGCTTAAGAGGGTTCCTTCCTTGGAACAAAGAATAAAAGAATTGGATAGAATGGGCTTTAAGAAAGTTTATGTAGCTGAAGGTAGTAGTAAAAATGCTCAGACAAATAATTTGAAGATAATAGAAAAAGAGACTTTGAGAGATGTTATAGATGATGTATTTAAAAATATTAAATTTTAGTAATACTATATAAAAATGTAAAATCATTAAAAACAATTGACAAAGCCTTGTAGTGTATGATAGAATGAAAATTTTTACAAATGGAATTAAATAGTGTATAATATAGACTAGAGTACAAAATAAGGGGGGATTTGAATTGTTTGATATAGGTGATAAAATAGTATATCCTATGCATGGCGCAGGAGTAATAGAAAATATTGAAACGAAAGAAATACTCGGAGAAGAAAGAAAGTACTTTATAATGAGAATGCCTATTGGTGATATGAAGGTTATGGTACCAGTAGATAATGCAGATGAAATTGGAATCAGATATGTAGTCGAAAATGATAAACTACAGGAAGTAATAGATGTTTTAGAGGGAGATCCAACTAAAATGCCACAAAACTGGAATAGAAGATTTAGATTTAATAATGACAGGATTAAAACTGGAGACATAGTGGAAATTGCAGCAGTAGCTAGAAACTTAATGATATTGGATATGGAAAAGGGCCTATCTACTGGAGAAAAAAAGATGTTAAATTCTGCTACAGAGATGCTTTATTCTGAAATGGTTCTTGCATCTGATAAAAGTTTGGAAGAGATAGAAGACTTAGTTAAGGAAGCAGTTGTGAAAAATTATGTGCCAGAAGAAGAAGAAAATTAAAATTGAAATTAAAAAACTAAATAAGCTTAGGAGGTGATAATATGATGAGAATTTTTCGCGCTCTTATAGGAATTTTAGGAGCACTATTAGGTTATAACTTAGTGAGCATTGTGAGAGATTTGAACATACTAAACATAGATTTCCTAAGCTGGATGGGAATATCTATTTATGTAGGAGTAACTATATTATTTGGAATTATATTTTTTTATTTTTCAGAGGGAATTATCAATCGATTAAAAAAAGTTATAAAGATATTGGAAACAGAACTTCAAAAGTTTTCCATATATGATGTAATAATTTCTTCTATTGGACTTATAATGGGGCTTATAATAGCTTATTTAATTAGTATGTTAGTATACAAGATTGATATATTCTATATCAATGTAATTGTACCAATAACACTATATATTATACTTGGTTATTTGGGGCTTACTTTTCCACATAAGAAAAAAACTGATATATATAATCTATTTGTAAATATGTCAAATATAAAAAAAGGTCCAGTTACAGTAGTTACAACAGAACCAGAGGTAAAAGAAGAAAATTCTTGCCCAAAGATACTGGATACATCAGTGATAATTGATGGGAGAATTTTAGACATATGTAGGACAAAATTTGTAGAAGGACCTCTTATAATACCAGAGTTTGTTTTAAAAGAGCTTCAAAAGATAGCAGACTCAGCAGACTCTTTAAAGAGGACAAGGGGTAGAAGAGGACTTGATGTAATTAATGAAATGCAAAAAGAACTAGATATGGAGATAATAATTACTGAAAAGGATTTTGAAGAAGTAAAAGAAGTTGATATAAAACTTTTAAAACTTACAAAAGAATTAAACGGTAGGGTATTAACTACTGATTATAATCTAAATAAGGTTGCGGAAGTACAAGGTATAGTTGTCTTAAATATAAATGATTTGGCAAATGCCATAAAACCTATAGTATTACCAGGAGAGGAAATGCACATTCAGGTTGTAAAGGATGGTAAAGAGGCAAATCAAGGTTTAGCTTACTTAGATGATGGTACTATGATAGTAGTAGAAAAAGGTAGACAATATATAGGTCAGGATATATTTGTAATAGTAACTTCAGTATTACAAACATCAGCAGGTAGAATGATATTTGCAAGACCAAAATAAGGAAGATGCTTAAGCATCTTCCTTATTTTTATATTCATTAAAAGTTTTATATTATTTGTCTAGGTAAATCTTTTCATTAGAAATCATTATATAATCTAAATCTTTATTACTAAGATTGTGATTTATGAAAGAATAGTAGGCATAGAAATCCTCACCACTATTACTTCCACCAGAGTTATCTGGTTGTGATATTGTAAAACCATCTTTAAATACTAATTTTATAGGGAGTTTTCCCTCAAATGATAAATCACCAAATTCTTCAAGACCATTTTCTCTAGAAGAAAGCTTTATTAAAATATCTAGAGGTGAGATTGAAATTGAATCAAGTTTGGATTTTTTACCATGAAATTCAAATTCTTTATTCAAATTATAAGAAGTATTTGTTTTGGTAAAATCAGTTGGTATAGTTAAGTTGTATTTATCTTTTATAAAGGTAGTTTGGCTACTATTTTCAAGATAAAGATTGATATTCTTATAATTAGTGAAAGAATCGGATTCTAAAAACCCTATATTTCCCCTTATTAAAAAGTATATTTTTTCGGGATTTTGCTTTTCATCTAGGATGTAAAAACTGGTACTTTCAATGTTTTCTGATGAATTGTCCAATTTTAAATCTATTTCACTAAAGCCAAAGTTTTTTAAGTCATTTTCAGATTTATTAATTTTTTTACCCCTAGTATTTTCCATAGATAGTAACATAAAAACAGATTGCTCAGTACCAAAAACAGATTCACAAGTAAGCTTATTATTTTTATAAAGAGCAGATATATTTGTATTTTGTGCGAAACTCTCATTGGTATAGTTTATAACCTCATTTGTAAATCGGTTTTGATTTGATGAAAAAGCATAAGCAGAGGCAGAGATACCAATTACTAGGGCAAAAGTTAGGGCTGGTTTTAAAAATTTGTTAAATTTTTTAGAAGTTTCTCTCTGGCTTGTAATTTTATTATATATCCTATTTTTTTCTAATTCACTTGGGTTTAAATTATTAAATTCATTCTTAAAGTCTTGCATAATCCATTCCTCCTAATTCTTTTTTTAAGATATCTCTTCCCCGACTAAGTTGGGTTTGAACAGTGCTTTCTTTTATAGATAAGATACTTGAAATCTCCTTAATAGAGTAAGTTTCATAATAATACATATAAATTACTAATTTATATTTTCTAGGTAAATTTAGTATTTTATCTAAGATATCTGTAGTATTATCTTCGTTAACATCGTTTGCTTCTATAGTTATTTCTTCCAAGTCTGTTCTTCTACTTCTCCAGATACTTTTTAAATTATCTTTGGCCTTATTCTTTGTGGCTACAATAAACCAAGCTTTTTCATGTTCGATGGACTCAAAACTAGGCATTTTATCCAGGTACTTTAAGAAGATATCTTGAGATATATCTTCAGCATCCTGTCTATTTTTCAAGTACATAAGAGAAATTCTAAAGACTAGGGAAATATTCCTATCATAAACTTCCTTAAAATTTTCCATATTGACCTCCTTTTTTGTTTATCTATATATAATACGAATTAGAATTAAAAAATATCTCATTTTATAAAATCTTTTTTTAATTATATGCTATAATACAAAAAGAGGTGAGACAATGTATAAGGGAAAATATATTTCTGTCCTAATAGCTGCTGCCGGAGTTGGAAGTAGAATGGGTGGTAATGTGAGCAAGCAATTTATAGAGCTTGGAGATAAGCCAGTTTTAGCACATACTATTGAAAAATTTGAGAATAACAAATATATAGATGAAATAATTATAATAATGAAAGAAGATAGCATAGACTACTGTAGAAATCAAATAGTGAGAAAATATAGATTTAGGAAAGTTAGTAAAATTATAAGAGGGGGAAGGGAAAGACAAGATTCTGTTTATAATGGAATTTTGGCCTTATCTAATAACACTGACATAGTTGTAAGTCATGATGGGGCTAGACCCTTCGTAAAGGATCAGGTTATAGAAGAAAGTATAAAAAAAGCCATAGAAATAGGGGCTGCTGTGGTTGGTGTTCCCGTTACAGATACTGTAAAAATAATAGATGAAGATAAGAGTATAAATAATACGCCTAAGAGGGCTTTATTATGGGCAGCACAAACACCACAGGTTTTTAGAAAAGATATTTTAAAAGAAGCCTATAACAAGGCCATAGAAGAATATTTCTTAGGTACTGATGATAGCTCTCTTGTTGAGAGAATCGGCTATAAGGTGGCTATGATAGAGGGAAGCTATAGTAACATCAAACTTACTACAAAAGAAGATATCGATATGGCAGAATCTATAATGAAGAAAGAAAATAGAAGGTATAGAAATATTGTAAAAGCACAAAGCAGGTGAGAAGATGAGAGTGGGATTAGGTTACGACGTGCATCAATTAGTAGAGGGTAGGAAGCTAATAATTGGTGGGGTAGAGATAGAGCATGAAAAAGGACTGTTGGGTCATTCAGATGCAGATGTTTTAATTCATGCCATAATGGATAGTATACTGGGAGCTATGGCTCTAGGTGATATAGGAAAGCATTTTCCTGATACAGACATGCAGTATAAAGATATATCCAGTATGGAGCTTCTTAGAAGAGTTAAGGAAACCATGGATGAAAAGGGCTATGAGATAGTGAATATAGATGGAACTATAGCAGCAGAAAGACCAAAGCTTGCCCCTCATATAGATAGTATGAGAGAAAATATAGCTAGGGTTTTAAATACAGGAGTAGAAAATATAAATGTCAAGGCTACTACTACAGAAAAGTTAGGCTTTGTAGGTAGAGAAGAAGGGATGAGTAGTTACAGCACTTGCTTAATTAAAAAAATTGACAAACTATAAGTAAATTATTATAATCTTAATAAATGATAAAGGGACTACGAAGGGAAATAGTAAATATTATAGGTCTTAGAGATGAAATCGGTTGGTGAAAGATTTTGGCCTTCTTGATATTGAACCTATCCTAGAGTCCATAGATGAAAGTCTATACGGGGAGCCCGATAAAGCCGCATGAGTGATTATATTTTATATAATTATTTAGAGTGGTACCGTAGATTAACCTTCTACCTCTATATGAGGTGGGAGGTTTTATTATATTTAAGGAGGAATTTATATGAAAATGTCACATATGTATATGCCAACGCTAAGAGAAGTGCCAGCAGAGGCGGAAATACCAAGTCATCAATTATTATTAAGAGCAGGTCTAACTAGAAGATTAGTTAGTGGTATATATTCTTACCTACCTTTAGGTTATAGAGTTCTTAGGAAGGTAGAGGAAGTTATCAGAGAAGAGATGGATAATCATGGAGGTCAAGAGTTACTTTTATCAGCAGTTCAACCAAAAGAGATTTGGGAAGCAACTGGCAGATGGGAAGACTTTGGACCAGAGATGTTTAAGTTTAATGACAGACATAATAGGGAATTTTGTCTAGGACCAACTCATGAAGAGTATTTAACAGCTATGGTAAAGGGAGAAATAAATTCATACAAACAATTACCACTTACTCTTTATCAAATCCAAACAAAATATAGGGACGAAAGAAGACCTAGATTTGGTTTTATGAGAGCTAGAGAGTTTACAATGAAAGATGCTTATACTTTTGATGTGGACAAGGAAGCCATGGCAGTAGCATATGAAAACCAATGGAAGGCATATGATAAAATATTTACGAGACTAGGCCTTGATTTTAAGGTAGTAGCAGGAGACTCAGGAGCTATGGGTGGAGATAATTCACATGAATTTATGGCGATGTCTGAGTATGGAGAGTCCCTAGTTGCCTATTGTGATAAGTGTGATTTTGCAGCTACAGATGAAAAGGCAGAAGTAGCTTATTCTATAGAAGATAAGGATACAGAAGAATTAGCGATGGAAGAGGTTCATACTCCAGAAGTATCAACAATAGATATGCTTAGTGAATTTTTAAATATGCCAAAGCATAAATTAGGAAAAGCTCTTATGTATGTAATAAAAGGAGAGCCAGTACTTTGTTTTGTTCCAGGTGATAGAGAAGTTAATGAAATAAAACTTATTAATCACTTAGGTGCTGGAGAACATGAGATAGAAATGGCATCGGAAGAAGTTATAAGAGATTTAATGGGAGCTGAGCCAGGATTTACAGGACCTATAGGAATTAAAGAAGGGGTTAAGGTATTAATAGATTCAAGACTTACTAAGGTTAAAAATTTAGTGGTAGGAGCTAATAAAAAAGATTATCATTTAAAAAATGTGAACTTTAAAAGAGATTTTGATGCAGAAATAGTAGAGGATTTATTACTTATCCAAGAAGGAGACAAATGTCCTAAGTGTGGAGAAGTATTAAAAATGGCAAGAGGAATAGAAGTGGGAAATATATTCCAACTAGGAACAAAGTATTCAGAAGGATTGGATGCAACATTTTTAGATCAAGATGGCAAAAAACAATATTTTTGGATGGGATCATATGGTATAGGAGTATCCAGAACGGTTGCAGCTATAATAGAACAAAACTATGATGAAAGAGGAATAATTTGGCCACTACAAGTAGCTCCATATCATGCAATAGTAACCATAGTTAATGTTAAAAAAGAAGACCAAGTTGAAATAGCAGAAAAAATATATAAAGACTTAAAGGCTGTTGGAGTTGAAGTACTTTTAGATGATAGAAATGAAAGAGCTGGAGTTAAGTTTAATGATAGGGATTTAATTGGTATACCAATTAGAATAACTGTTGGTAGAGATGCAGAAAATGGAATAGTTGAATATTCTCTAAGAAAAGACGAAGATAAGACAGAAGTTAAGATAGATGATATAAAAGACTTAGTTTTAAAAGAATTTAATAAATAGATAGACAAATAAGGTGAAATAATTTCACCTTATTTTTTTATGAAAATAGTATATAATATAAAGGATGTAATATTGATATTGTCTTGTGCGGTTTACAGTGAGAATATCTTAATATATAATAGTGGTTAATAAATCAGGAGGTGTCGGCTTTGAAAGAAGTTAGATTAAGATTCGCGCCAAGTCCAACAGGATATTTACACATAGGTGGACTTAGAACAGCGCTATATAATTATTTATTTGCAAAAAACAATGGTGGAAAATTTATTCTTAGAATAGAAGATACAGATCAAGGTAGATTTGTAGAAGGAGCCTTAGAGAGTCTAATAGAATCTCTAGAATGGGCAGGAATAGAATATGATGAAGGAGTATATATTGAAAATGGAGAAATAGTACAAAAAGGTGAATATGGACCTTATATACAATCTCAAAGATTAGATATATATAGAAAATATGTAGATGAACTAATTGAAAAAGGTTATGCATATTATTGTTTCTGTTCTAAAGATAGATTAGATGCTGTTAGAGAAGAACAAAAAATCAAGGGTGTAGTGCCTAAATATGATGGATTATGTAGAAATATATCTAAAGAAGAAGCCGAAGAAAGAATAGCAAATGGGGAAGAATATGTAGTTAGATTAAAACTACCAAGAGATTATGATATAACTTTTACAGACCTAGTAAGAGGAAACATAACTATAAACAGTGATGATTCAGATGATCAAGTATTATTAAAATCAGATGGATATCCAACTTATCATATGGCAGTAGTGGTAGATGATCATTTAATGAATATAACTCATGTTGTTAGAGGTGAAGAATGGGTTTCTTCAACACCAAAACATGTGTATTTATATGAAGCATTTGGTTGGGAAAAACCAGTTTATGTTCATCTACCAACAGTATTAAATAAAACTAGACAAAAATTAAGTAAAAGACACGGGGATGTATCAGTTGGAGATTTTAAAAACAAGGGATACTTACCAGAAGGTTTAGTTAATTATTTAGCACTTGTAGGCTGGAGTCCAGAATCAAATGAAGAAATCTTAAAGATGAATGATTTAATAGAACAATTTACTTTTGATAGGGTTTCGAAAACTGGTGGTATATTTGACAATCAAAAACTTGATTGGGTAAATGCACACTATATGAGAGAATTACCAATAGAAGAATTAACAGAGTTATCAATACCATATTTTGAAGAAGCAGGACTTATGGATAGAAATTTTGTAGAGGCAAATACTGAATGGGTACATTTATTATTATCTACTATACAAGAATCCTTACACAAACTAAGTGAAATTCCAGAAAAAACAAAATTTGTATTTAGTGATGACTTTAAAATAGAAGATGAAGAAGCACTTGAAGTATTGAAGGGAGAAGATGTCCTAAAGGTACTAGAGGCAATAGAATCAGAATTAAATAATGTAGATAATTTAGACTTAGAATATGCAAAAGGCTTTATGAAAACTATACAGACAGCTACAGGAGTGAAAGGTAAGAATTTATATATGCCTTCAAGAGTAGCTTTAACTGGTGAGATACATGGGCCTGAATTTGTAAATATATTGGTTTTATTAGGAAAGGAAAAGATACTAAATAGAATTGATGTAGTAAAGAAAAATTATCTATAATCTAAGGAGGATAAGGTTTGAAATTATATAATACTTTAACTAGAAAAAAAGAAGATTTTCACCCTATAAAAAAAGGGAAAGTTGGTATTTATGCATGTGGACCTACTGTTTATGATTATATCCATGTTGGAAATGCCAGACCTATGATAGTGTTTGACACTCTTAGAAGGTTTATGGAATATGATGGATATGATGTTAATTTTATAGTTAATTTTACAGATATAGATGACAAGATAATTCAAAGAGCTGTAGAAGAAGGTGTAGATTATTCTGTTATATCAAATAGGTATATAGATGCCTATAAAGAAGATGCTAATTCTTTAAATGTAAAAGAAGAAACTACAACTCATCCTAGGGCTACAGAATATATTGATAATATCCTTGATTTTATTCAAGGATTAATAGACAAGGGTGCAGCTTATGAATCAAATGGAGATGTATATTTTAGAATAGATAAGGCCAAGGATTATGGAAAATTATCTAAAAAAAATATCGAAGACTTGCAGGCAGGGGCTAGAATAGATGTAAATGTTCAAAAGGAAAATCCTATGGATTTTGCCCTATGGAAAAAAGCTAAGGTAGATGAACCTTACTGGGAGAGTAATTGGGGCATAGGTAGACCTGGTTGGCATATAGAATGTTCAGTAATGAGTAAGGAACTTTTGGGAGAAACTATAGATATCCATGCAGGAGGAAGTGACTTACAATTTCCTCACCATGAAAATGAAATAGCACAATCAGAAACACTTTCTGAAAAGCCATTTGCAAACTATTGGATTCATAATGGTATGCTTACAATTGAAGGAAATAAGATGTCTAAATCATTAGGTAACTTTTTTACAGTAAAAGAAATACTGGCAGAGTTTGATCCAGAAGTCTTAAGATACTTTTTAATATCTTCTCACTACAGAACTCCAATTAATTTTAGTAGGGAGATAATGGAGCAAATGGCTCATGCTTTAGATAGACTTTATAATGGAAAGAATAATTTAGAATATTTACTAGCTTTAGCAAAAGAAGAAGATTTATCAGCTCAAGATAAAGAGTATTTAGTGGAACTTTCCAGATTGGAAGAAAAATTTGTAGCTAGCATGAGAGATGATATAAATACAGCAGATGCTATAACAACTTTATTTGACCTAGTAAAATATACTAATCAAAATTTTGATAAGGCTACTAATAAAGTAGTTATTGAAAATTTCTTAGATAAATATATGGAACTAGCAGGAGTGCTAGGATTACTTTATAGAAAAAATGAGATACTAGAAGCTGATATACAAAATTTAATAGATCAGCGTCAAGAAGCTAGGGCAAATAAGGACTATGCTCTATCAGATAAAATAAGAGATGATTTGTTAGATAACGGCATAATATTAGAAGATACTAAAGATGGAGTAAAGTGGAGAAGAGCTTAATATGAATAATATATTTAGAAATATAAATAAAGCTTTGACTAAAGAGGAGATACTTATGTTATCTCCTCTTCAATTAGCTTATATAGGTGATGGGGTTTACGAAGTATTTATAAGAACCTACTTGATGAATCGTGGTAAAAATGTAAATGAGATGAATAAACTGGCTAGAAAGTTAGTAAATGCAAATGCTCAGGCTAATATAGTTGCTAAATTAGAGGATTTTCTTACTGAGGCAGAAAAAAAGGTAATCAAGAGAGGCAGAAATACAAAAGTAAATACAAGCCCTAAGAATATGGATATTATGGATTATAAATATGCCACAGGATTTGAAGCTCTTATAGGTAAATTATATCTAGAGGGTCAAGATGACAGGTTGTATGAAATAATGGAAAAAATCCTATATGGAAAATTAAATATGTTAGTAAGTGGGGCTTTTATAAAAACTGATAAGGTGGATGTAGACTTTATAAAAGACAATTTACCAAAATATTTAGATGAAGAAAATATAAAATTTGAAAATCTTTTAGTCAGACAAATTGATGAAGATTTAGAATTTGAAGAAATAGAAGTAAGTGTAGAGTTTATTGTGGAGTCAAACTTATATGAAAGAGAAGAAGATGAAATCTATGATAAATTCATAAAATATATGGAAGTTCATGGATTAGACTTTGGTGGAGGGGCAGTATTAAAACTAAGGGAGGATAATTATGAAGGTTAAATTACTTAGATATACTCCAGATGGAGAAAAACTTATATCATCAGCAGCTAAATTATGTTACTCAGCTGTTGGAGTAGAGGAAATAGAAGAAGGATTAACTGAAGACAAAATAGAAAAATTTCTAAATAACCTAATAAACATAGGACATGAAAGTCCAATAGAGCATATAAGCTTTACCTTTGGAGTAGAAGGAGTATCCAGATCCTTAACACATCAACTTGTAAGACATAGAATAGCAAGCTACTCTCAGCAGTCACAAAGATATGTAAAAGAAAAGCAATTTGAGTATGTTATACCAAAGGAAATAGAAAACATAGCTCCAGCAAAAGAACTTTTTATTAAACAAATGTTGGAAGATCAAAAAACTTATGACAAACTAGTAGACCTTCTAATGGAGCAGGGCAGGAGTGAAAAAGAAGCCATAGAAGACGCTAGGTATGTCCTTCCTAATGCAGCTGAAACAAAGGTAGTACTTACTATGAATGCTAGGAGTTTAATGCATTTTTTCAGACTTAGGACTTGTGAAAGAGCCCAAACTGAAATAAGGCTTTTAGCTACTGAGATGTTAAGACTAGTAAAGGAAGTTTATCCAATTATATTTAAAAATGCAGGACCTGGATGCGTAGTAGGACCTTGTCCCGAAGGTAAAATGAGTTGTGGTAAGGCAGATGAAACAAGAGAAAAGTTTAAGAATTTATAAAGGAAGTGAACCATGGACATACAATATATAGTTGGAAGAAACCCTGTAATTGAGGTTTTGAAAAACAAGGAAGATGTAGAGAAAATTTTAGTGTTAAGAGGTGACCTAAAAGGTTCTATTAATAAAATCATAGGTATAGCAAAAGACAAGGGTATAAAAATCCAAGAAGTAAACCAAAAAACTTTAGATGAAATCTCTGAAGGTGAATCTCACCAAGGAGTTGCTGCAGTTATAAGCCCCTTTAAATATTCTTCAGTTGAAGATATATTAGCTTATGCAAAAGAGAGAGAAGAAGCTCCCTTTATAATCATCTTGGATGAAATAGAAGATCCACATAATCTTGGAGCCATAACTAGAAGTGCAGAATGTGCTGGAGCCCATGGGATTATAATTCCAGAAAGAAGATCAGCATCGGTAAATCAAACAGTTTATAGTTCATCAGCAGGTGCTATTGAATATATGAAGATAGCTAAGGTTACTAATATAACTCAGACTATTAAAAAACTAAAAGATGAAGGAATTTGGGTTTATGGTGCGGATATGGATGGAGAAACATACTATAAATCTAATTTGACTGGAAGTGTTGCCCTAGTTATAGGAAATGAAGGTAAGGGAATATCCAAGCTAGTTAGAGAAAACTGTGATGTAATCTTAAGTATACCTATGAAGGGGAAAATATCTTCTTTGAACGCCTCAAATGCAGCATCTATATTGATGTATGAGGTACTTAAGCAAAACAATGGCTAAAAAAATTCTAGATGAGTATTTATTTGTCGATGGTTATAATATTATAAATTCTTGGAGTATGTTTGCAGGAAATAGGCATGAAAAGTTAGAAGAGTGCAGAAATGAATTAATAAATATAATGGTTGAATATGCTAGTTATAAAGAAATAAAAGTCATAGTAGTATTTGATGCCCATTTGGTAAAGGGAAATAGTGGTACTAAGGACAATGTTAACGGAGTTAAAATAGTATATACACAAGAATATGAAACAGCAGATCATTATATAGAAAGAACCATATCCAAATTGGATAAAAGATATAGAATGAGAGTTGCCACATCAGACCGATTAGAACAGGAAATAATCCTGAGTCGGGGTGGAACTAGGATGTCTGCTAGAGAATTAGAGGATGAGGTTTTTTCTGGTAAAAAAATAATTAGAAAAAACCAAAGAACTATAAATCAGCAGAATAACTATCATTTTGGGAAAATGGATGAAAAAAATCTAGAGAAACTAAAAAAACTTTTGGGAGACAAAGGTGTTGACTAAAATAAAACACTTAACTATAATAGAGGGTAATATTATAATTGTTTATAATGTTTATTTGCGTGTCAATATGTAAATATGGGCATGACCCTCGTAGCTCAAAAGGTGAGCATTTGCATGGAGCAAACCTACAAAGGCTTGCAAATGGGAAGTGCACAGAAAAGAAACACCAGGGTATGTTTACTTAAAAGTGATTAAGATTTAATTAATTTTTAGGAGGAATTATAATGGGAAAAGAAGTATTTGAAAGAAAAAAACCGCATGT
>CAMIXG010000017.1 GCA_946402705.1 uncultured Tissierellia bacterium
TTCATAGTTTTAAAGAATTTAAAGGAATTGTGACAACTATCTTGACAAATTCCGGGTTTAAGGCAATCCATAGTAGAGAATGCTGATTGTGGTAGAGTTGAGAACTTTATATACTTTATAAAGCTTATTATAGATAATGATTTAATGAGATTTAATTCTGTTATAAGATCTATGGCTGTTTGGGCAAATATGACAAATCTTGATACAATGAGGCCTAAACTGGTAGAAAGAGTAGTTGATACTATGTATAATGCCTTATTAGATGAGAAGACTAGGGAAAAATATCTAGACAGTGAAGATAAAACTGAAATTTATTTATCTCTTTGGGCTGAAGCTACCCATGATGTTAGTAAGATTGATGAAAAAGTAGAGTACCTTATGTCAAAAAAAGAAGATTATAAAACTGTAACAGCCACTTGTTTTTTAAATACCATAACTAGGGAAAAAGTTAAGGATGCAACTATTTCTAAAATACTTATGGAAACTGATAATTATGAAGTTATAGCCTGGGTCAGTGTAATACTTGGATTAAGATTTAATTATTCACTAGGCTATGAGATTGTAAAAAAATTAGAACCTATTCAAGTTAGGTCTGATAATGATACAAAACTCTCAAAAGAACTTGCACAGGCAGTGTTTGAAAAGTACCAGATATTATTTGATAAGATAAAGGGAAAAAGTGGAACAATAGAGATTTTAGATTCAGGAGTAGAAGGTAATATATTAACAATTTATAAAGAAAGTTTAGAAGAGGGAATGTTTATAGCAGCATCAGAATTAAATGATGATAAAAAAATAGAAGAGCTTATGAGCCTTGTGTCATCAGGCAAGGTGAAAAAGGCTTATTTAAATAATTATGTTTATAAACTTAGGAATGAGAGCGATAGAGCTTTTTTAATAGAATGCATTGGAAATGGAAGGGATAACAATCTTCAAAAACAAGCAAAAGTCTATGTAGACTTGCTTAAAATCAAATTTACAGATGAAGAAATACTATTTGTGGAAGGTATGTTAAGGCTTAAATCTCCAGACTCTAGAAGTATAGCCTTAGAGTATCTGGGAAACCAAGAACCCGATAAGATTTATGATTCCATAGAGAGGCTATTATCTAATAGTAAACTTGAAAATAGACTGGGAGGACTTGACCTAGTAGTAAATAAAATATCGACTAAGGATAAAAAGGTCTATAAAAAACTAGAGAAGCTTTTAGAAGACCATAAGATTAAATCACCAGCAGAACAAGTTTTGATAGACAAATTTTTAGATGGCGATGGAAAAGAAGGTCTATATACTATGGAAAATGGACTAGGTTTCTATAGTGAAAAAGAAGAAGTTATTCTGGCTAAGCTTGGAAAAACTGTAGATTTTGATTTGAAAAAAGATTTATTTAGTATGCCTTATAAGGAGTTTAAAAAATATGCAGATAAGCTAAATAAATTGTTTGAAGAAAATCAAAATCTTAGTTATTCTGTAATTAATTATGATGGAACTAGTACAGATATGATTCTAGGTTCTTATAGAAGTCTAAAAAAACCAGTTAATAATTATGATGGAGAGCAAGTAGACTATGTTGAGATAGACCAGTTCGATAACCTATACTTATCAGAAGTATGGAGGGAGTTTTTTAAGAAAAATGATATACCGATGGAATTTATCCAGGAAGTGAATTATTTAAATGGACAGGGTTATCTTTGGGGACAAATAGATGAAGCCATTTTAGATAAGATGCTTAAAATGACAGATGAGGAGCTTTTAAAAGATGACCAGTATGCCAATGAAAATAAGGCAGTAATAAAACTTTTACCTATTAAGGAAATAGTTCAAAAGGTAAATCTATTTAGGGTAAAAGACAATCCAAATCACTATTACTATAAGGCAGAAGGGGTTAAACTAAGTTTGTTCGATGAAATTTTATCTGAGTACAAACATATGAAGGATGAGGATATTAGTGAAGACTTATTTAAAAAAGGCAAGAGAGCACTTCATAAACTATATTTGGAAATAGATGATGAATATTATTCAAAAGGTGTGCCTCAAAGATGGAAGGAAGATACAATAGTTCAGCAAAACATTGTATGTAATTTGGGAATTATAAAATATTTAAGATCAATGATGTGGAGAAATATAAAGGACATAGATGAAAGGCTAGAGGAGTATTTAATCATAATGAATGCCTTTTTTGAAAAGTCTATTGAAATAGATAAGGATTTAATATGGCAGGTTAAGGGCGAATTTTTAGATGATGAAGATGTTGCAACAGGCTATGAAAAAGGACTTTTATCAGCAAACTATTTTTATAGACATGCTTTAAATAGTAATATAATTAAACAATTTACTAGAGAAAGACTTTACTACAGAGAAACAGAATTTTTCAAGGATAAGTATCCAAAGGGCAATGCTTTAATTGAAAAGCTTGTAGATAGACTAGTTGACATAGAAATAGATAGGGGAGATACTCAGACGATAGTTAGTAAACTTGTAGCAAATAATGTTGAAAACTACAAGGGAGCAGATTATTTTGTAAGACTTCTTTCCAGATTGGATTATAAGGAAACTTTTGCTAGAAATGTGGATAATTATTGGGGCATAGATGAAAGTTCTAGAAAGTCTATGATAAGTGGACTTATAAAGAGAAATGCACCTAGGGAGAATGAGGGAATAAAAGATTTTGAAAAACTTTTAAAAGGCAAAAAGATTCCAACAGAACTCTTGGTTGATGTGGCTATGTATAATGAAAATTGGACAGATATAATCTGTGAGTATATAGGATGGCAAGGACTTAAATAGTCCATATGGTATTTTAGAGCTCATACGGGAGAGTTTCAAAATGGAGAAGAAAAAGAAAAAATAGCAAAAGAGATAAGTAGGTATTCTCCAGTGAGTTTGGATGATTTTGAAGAAGGTGTGTTTGATATTGAGTGGTTTAAGTCTGTTTATGATGAGCTAGGTAAGAAGAAATTTGAAGTTGTTTATAACAGTGCAAAATATATATCTTCAAATGCTAAACATAAGAGAGCTCAAACCTATTCAGATGCAGCACTTGGAAAACTTAAAATCACAGAGATAGAAAAATCTATAAAAGAAAAGAGAAATCAGTTAAATGTTAGAGCCTATGGAGTAATTCCAATTAAAAAGAATAGAGAAAAAGATATCTTAAATAGATATAAAAAACTTCAAAGCTTTTTAAAAGAAAGTAAACAGTTTGGAGCTCAAAGGCAGGCTAGTGAGAAAAAATCTTTTGAAATAGCTATGGAAAATTTAGCGAAAAATGCTGGATACAAGGATGTTACTACTCTAAGTTTAGTTTTAGAGAGTCAAATATCAGATGACTTACTAAAATATTTTGATGATATTAAGATAGGCGATTATGATTTAAGAATATTTAATGAAAAACTAGGAACTTATAAGATAGTTGCAAAAAAAGAAGATAAAAAGTTGAAGTCAATCCCAGCTAAAATAAAGAAAGATAAAACATTTAAAGAGATGAGCGAAGCCCTTAAAAATGTTAGGGACCAGTACAGTAGAAGTATTAAGAGTTTTGAAAATATGATGAATAAGGAAACGGAAATTTTAGCAGAAAATATAGTTGATATTATGTCTAGTAAAATATTCTATCCAATGTTTGAGAATATTGTATTTATGAAAGACGATAACTTTGGCTATATAAAAGGGCAAAATCTAGTAAATGTAGATGGAAAAAACCTAGAGCTTAAAGATGGAGAAAAATTAAAGGTAGCTCATCCATATAATTTATATGAAAAAGGTGTGTGGAGTGATTTTCAAAAAGATATCTTTAAAAGAGGAGCAGTTCAGCCATTTAAGCAAGTATTTAGAGAATTATACCTAGCTAATGAAGATGAGTTAGAAATGGGAGAATCTTTAAGGTATGCAGGGCACCAACTACAAGGTAGTAAGCTATTTGGACTTATGAAGGCTAGGGGCTGGATAAGTGGAGGAGAAAGTATCTACTATAATTATAATATATATGCTAAATTGTTTGGTATAGCAGATTATTTTTCGCCATCAGATATAGGAGAACCAGTTTTAGAACTAGTAAGATTTTATGATATAAAAACTAGGGAATTGGTCTTAGTAAAAGATGTCCCACCTATAATGTTCTCAGAGATAATGAGAGATATAGACTTATTTGTATCAGTAGCCTATGTTGGAGGAGTAGATCCAGAAGCAAGTTTATCAACTATAGAAATGCGTGGAGTAATAGTAAGGGAACTTTTAGATATTATGAAAATCGAAAATGCAGTTGTTGATGATAGATTTGTGAAAATAGATGGAGTCTATGGCAGTTATAATGTTCACTTAGGAAGTGGTAGTGTGCAAATGGCTGGTAGGGGATCGATAAACATCCTAGCTGTTCATAGCGATAGTAGGGGAAAATTATTCCTTCCATTTGTAGATGAGGATCCAAAAACAGCAGAAATTGTATCAAAGATACTTTTACTATCTAAGGACGATGAAATAAAAGATAGTACAATAGTTGAGCAAATCAAATAAAAAATAAATAAATTATAGATACTCTAATCTTAATCAAGGTTAGAGTATTTTTTATATAGAAAATTTAATAGTAGTAGTTAAATATAAATTAGACCTTGAAATATGGGCTATAAAGGTGTATATTTAGCTGTTTAAAAAGAAGAATAAAAAATGATTTTCCTATGCAATAAGTAAATACAGTAGAGGTATTAATAGTAAATTGAATCAAATTTTCACAATTATTCAAAAAGTAAAAAAACTTATAAAATTAGGGTAAATATAAAGAACATTAAACTTTACTTTTAGACAGATATATTTTACAGAATAATGTTTAATATGTTTAATTGGAAAGGAGGATGATTGTGAATTATCTTGATATAAAAATAGGAGATGTAGCAACAGTTGAAAGAATATTTATGAGAGAGGACTTAGAGAAATTTGCAGAACTTTCCTTGGACTATAATCCAGTACATTTAGATGAAGAATATGGCAAAAATAGCATTTTTAAGGGGAATATAGTACATGGGATTCTTGTAGCATCTTTGATATCTGGAACCTTATCTGAAAAGTTACCAGGAAATGGGACCATATATGTTGAGCAGGATTTAAGTTTTGTAAAACCTGTATATGTAGGTGAAAGATGCACTGCATCAGTAAGGGTACTTGATAAAAAAGATAGTAAGAACATAATAACTTTGGAAACAAAAGTATATATTGGAAGCGAAGAAAATTTAGTTATCGAGGGAAAGGCAGTAGTTAAAAAGCTTTAATTTGAGAGGGGTAAGTAGATGAATTATATGGAAAGTTTATTTAAAATGCAAAACGATATGTACGAAAATTTAAAAGACATGTATTCCTTTAATAAGGATAATTCAAAAGAAGACCAAGAAAAAATTGGTATGGAAGACTTTTTTGATATGCAGAAAAAATTCTTTGACTATTGGGGGGGACAGACAAATCCATTTAATATATATGATAATAATATGAAAACAGCATATTTTAATACAGATAACTTTAAAAATATTGCAAGAATGCAGAAAGAGTATTTTGATAAATTTAATGATTTCTATAAAAATTATTCTGTTGGAGATATGAAGACTTTTTATGATTTTAATAGTTATAATGAAATTTTTAATAAATATAAGGAATTTTATTTAGGCTATGATTTTAATCAAATCTTTGACTATAACATTATGGAAACTCTAGATAAAATGTATGATGTAAATAAATTCTACTTAGAGATGTATGAGTTTTGGAATAAATTAAATGATAATTTTTCAGATACAATGAATTTTGATAAGGAAAAGTTTAATGAATTTATAGAGGCAAATGGAAATATGTCCTATAATATGCTGGTTGAGCTACTACCAGAACAGTTTAAATTATATCTGGAAGAACCTAAAAAAATATTTGATAAATACCTTAGTAATATGACTGGTTTTTATAAACCTTGGTCAAGTGATTTTAACAAGATGAAGGAACTTTATGTAGAAGGAATACTTGGGAATGATATAGAAAAAATTACTAGTTTCTTTAAACTATGGAAGGATAATTATGATGAAACATTTGGAAAACTTATAAACTCACCAGCTTTAGGTTCAAATAAAAATATATCTGAGCAACAAAATAAGGCTTTTGATAGGTTTATAGATATGTTTACAATATCATCAGAGTTTTCAAGCAAGCTGATGTTTATACAAAAAGTTGCCTTTAAAAAAATTACAGAGCAGTATGCTAATTTATCTAAGGAAGGTATGGAGGCAAAAACATTTGAAGAGTTTTATAATTTCTGGTCAAGGGAAATGGATAAGTATCTAGTGGATTATTTTGGGAGTGAAGAATTCTCTAAAATTTTAGGAGAACTTGGAAAAAGCGTCATGGAATTTAGAATAGAAAATAATAAGCTAATGGAAAGTTATTTGTCAGAAACACCTCTAGTAACAAAGGGTGAATTAGACAGTATGATAAAAAATGTCTATGATTTGAAAAAAGAAGTTAAAAATTTGAAGAAAGAAATAGAAGTTTTAAAGTCTGAAAAAAGTGATACGAAAAAGACTAAGGAAGGTAAAACTACTAAGGATACTAATGATAAAAAATAAAACTTTGTAATATAGGGGGTTTCAAGTTGAGTACAAATAATTTTGATGTTAAGAAAAATTTTCAAGAAGCTATAGACATGCAAAAAAAGGTATTAAATGGATTTGAAAACATTATGAATATGGATGTTGAAGAACCAGGAATATCTAAGAAAAAGCTGGTTTATGGAGAGGATAAATTCAAACTATACCAATATGAAGCTACAACAAAAAATACTCTAAAGACACCAGTTTTAATAATTTATGCCCTAGTAAATAGAGAGACAATGATGGATTTACAGGAGAATAATAGTTTCATAAAAAATATGCTAAATGAAGGCTTGGATGTTTATATTATAGATTGGGGTTATCCAACAATTGATGATAAGTATATAGGTCTAGATGATTATATAAATGGATATATAAACGACTCAGTGGACTTTATAAGAAAATCTTCAAAGCTGGATAAGATTAATTTACTTGGAGTGTGCCAAGGAGGAACTTTCTCTGCTATGTATGCCTCCATTTATCCAGAGAAGATAAAAAATCTAATTACTATGGTAACACCAATAGATTTTTCTCCAAATGATGCCCTATTATTTGCTTGGGGTAAACATTTGGATGTTGATAAAATATCGGATGCCTATTATGGCTTAGTACCAGGTGATTTTATGAATAATGCCTTTGTAACTTTAAAACCGATGGCTTTAAATGTTAATAAATATTTGGATTTTGTAGAAGATTTAGATGATCCAGAAGCCATGAGTAATTTTTTCAGAATGGAAAAATGGATATTTGATAGTCCAGCTCAGGTTGGAGAAACTTTAAAACAGTTTGTAAATGACCTATATAGGGATAATAAGCTGATAAAAGGTGAAATGTATATAGGAGATAAAAAGGCAGATTTAAAAAATCTTAAGATGCCAATCTTAAATATCTATGGGGAAAATGACCATATAGTATCTCCAGAATCTAGCAAGAATTTTGATAAATATGTGGGTACAAAAGATATAGAAACCCATGAGATACCAACAGGTCATATTGGAATGTATGTAAGTTCAAAATCTAAAAAGATAGTTGCACCACTTGTTGTAAGTTGGTTAAGAGAAAGAGAATAAAAGGAAGAGTAGTATAGGTAGCTAGAAAGAGCTACCTATTTTTTTGTCTAAAAATAGGTAGTTATTAATTTAAAGTTAAATAAATAGTAAGAAAGATTTATTAAAGTATTTTTAAATAATATTTTAGTGAACCTTTTTTCATAATAGGACCAATAACTTATATAGGCGAAAATAAATTTTAAGAAAGGGGTGGAAGTTTTGTTAGATAAATCAAAAGAAAAAGACCTAGAGCTTTACAAAAGTATAGAAAATTTAAAAGAAGGCTCAATGGAAGCTTTTGATTTTATATATGAGAGTACAAGTAGTGATATATACAGGTTAATATCTATGATTATCTATAATGAAATGGATAGGGAAGATATTATGAATGAAGTATATATTCAGATATGGAGTTCTATTGAGAAATATGATACAGATAAGCCTTTTAGGGCTTGGATTCATGGAATAACAATGAATCAAATCAGCAGTTTTAAGAGGAAAAATTGGAGGATTTTTAGGATATTTGAAAAAGAATGTTCCACACTAGCTAAAAGTGAAGTTATATATGAAGAAGATATGACTAGATTTGATGAGAAGAACGAGATTTTAAAAATGCTTGATAAGTTATCCTATAAATTAAAGTCAGTTATAATTCTTAGATATTATTCAAATCATTCCTTAAAAGAAATAGCTGATATTTTAAAAATCCCACTTGGAACAGTAAAATCAAGACATAATTTAGCCATAAAACAACTTGAGGTTAGAATGAGGCAAAAAAATAAAAATGAGGGAGGTTTTAAGGATAATTCATGGATATTAAAAGACAATTAGAAGGAGAATTATCGAATCAAGCTCAAAGGGAAAAATGTCCAGATAGGATATATTTCAAGGTAAGAAATTCCTATATAGAGAGTGTTATGAAAAAAGGAGAGAATATAAAAATGAAAAAAACAAATAAATTTGTATTAAATGGAATAGCTTTAGCAGTAGCAATTATGATACCAGTTGGAGCTCTTGCAGCACCTTATGTTATCAAGGCCTTTAACACTATAAAAATTGAAGAAAACGGTGTAAATATGACCTTGTCAGAATATTTACCTGAGAAAACAAATTTAACTGATATTCAACAAGCTGGGTTAGAAACAGCCTATAAGGCATACCCAGAATTAGAAAAGTTTGAAATATCCACAATAAATTCTGGAGAGGGAAATGTAGATAGTGAAATTATGGATTGGTGCTCTATTACTCTTAAGGATGGAAATCGCAAGTTTACCCTTGATATAGATAATGTGACAGGAGATTTTCATTATCTAGCTAGAACAAATTGGGGAGTAGATTATAGTAGTTTATCTGAAGATGAGCTTGTGGGAGAATCATTAGCTATGATTGAAAGTGTTTATGGAAAATTAGATGGATATGATTATGAATTTAAATCAGCTTATGAGGATTTAAATACTGAAAAAGCAGAATTAGTTAAGGATAATGATGACTACAAAAATAGGAAGTATTTAGAAATATCAAATGAGGATGAAGATAGATATTTTAAGGTCGATTATTCTGAAAAGGGTCAGCTGGCAGTAGTAGTTTTAAATAAATAGGAATAAAGACCACTTTTGTGGTCTTTTGTTTTTTCATAAGTAATTCTTAAGATATTGCTAAGCTAAATTATATAAATGGAGAAATTTTTTCATATAAGCTTTACTAGTAATATAAAAAGATAATTATTAATGGGGGTTAATTATGAAGAGAGAAGTAGTACTTATGATAATAATAACACTTGTAGGGCTGTCCCTACTTGCCTGTGGGAAGAAAGAAGAGCCAGAGGAAGCTACTAGTAATGAACTAGAATTAGATGAAAATATTAGAAGGTTTGAAGATGTAGGTATAGAAATTAGCATACCAAAGGATTTAGGTATGGAAAAGATAGATGCCTATGCTAGTGGGCCAGAAGAAAATGTTGAAACTAGAGTAGTCGTAAGTTTTATACCAGATGAAGTCATGGCAAAGGCTAAGCTTTTAAATGAAAAGGCATCACTAATACCAGAGTCAGAAACTGAGAAAATCCAAGTGTCAGCAAGTGAAATAATGGATTTAACAAATGAATTTAGGGAACTATTTTTAATAGCCAGTATAGATAAAACCAAGGAAAAGGGAAAGCTTGAGAAGGACCTATTTGAGAACTATGATAAACAAGAGTTTTTAGGGGAAGTAGATAATTTTAAATTTTATTTAATCTATAATGACGAGGTAGAAACAGATGGCTTGGTGGATAAAAGTAAGGCTGAGTATGAGGAAATTCATTCAAGACTAGAAGAATTTAAAAAAGGCATAAAATTATTTAAACCTATAACAGAACAGGAAAAACTTAGTAAATATAAACAGCTTAAGTTTGATGCAAAAACCCTAGATGGAGATAGGATAACAGATGATATATTTAAAGAAAACAAACTGACAATGGTTAATATATGGGCGACTTACTGCACACCATGTATAGCAGAGATGCCAGATTTACAAGAACTTTATGAGGAGCTAAAGGCTGATAAGGTGGGACTAATTGCTATAGTTTCAGATACACCTGATCCAGACAATGAAGCTTTAGCAAAAAACATATTAAGTACAAAGGGAGTAAAGTTTAAGAATATAATTCCAGATGAGCAGATAAATGAAAGTATTTTAAAAGATTTATCTGGAGTGCCAACAAGCTTTTTCGTAGATGAGAATGGAAACATAATAGGAGATTTTATTGTTGGTTCAAAAACTAAGGCTGAGTTTAAGAAAGAAATAGAACTTAGACTAGAAATGGTTAAGTAAAAATTATGGCAACTAGAAGAGAAAGATTTTTTAGATATAGTCTACTAATTATGAGTATTGTATTTATTGGTTTTGGAGTATATAGAAGTGAAGATAATATAGTGCTAAAAAAGGCTATTAACATATGTCTGGAGTGTATAGGAATTGGATAAGAGAAGATTTACTCAAATAATATGGGCATTTTTAACTAATGGAAATATAGCTGGTTTCTTACAAGGAAATATATTTAAGGGAGCTTCTAAGAAGTTTTGTGTACCAGGCTTAAATTGTTATTCCTGCCCAGGAGCCTTGGGAGCTTGTCCAATAGGAGCCATGCAGGCAGTAATTGGCTCAGTTAGATATAATTTTTCTATGTATATTATGGGACTGATATCATTTTTTGGAGTAATTTTTGGTAGATTTATATGTGGTTGGTTATGTCCTTTTGGGCTTATACAGGATTTATTGTACAAGATACCAAGTAGAAAAATACAAGTGAGCGAAGGAATAAACAAGGTACTTAGTAAATTGAAATACTTTATTTTACTAGTGTTCGTAATACTACTGCCCATGTTTTTGGTAAATGAATTTGGAATCAGCCCACCATATTTTTGCCAATATATATGCCCAGCAGGTACCCTAGAGGGAGGCATTCCACTTTTATTAATGAATAAACCTTTAAGGGGAGCAATAGGCTTATTATTCTACTGGAAAAGTTTACTACTACTTATAACAATAGTGGGGTCAGTTCTAATATATAGACCTTTTTGCAGATTTATTTGTCCACTTGGAGCTTTTTACTCTGTATTTAACAAGGTAAGTTTTTATAAATATAGGGTAGATGAGGAAAAGTGTGTGTCTTGTAAAAAATGCTTAAAAACTTGTAGGTTAAATATAAAAATGTATGAAAATCCAAATAGTTTAGAATGTATAAGGTGTGGAGAGTGTAAGAAGGTTTGCCCTACAAAGGCTATAGATAGTGGATTTAAATTGAAATAAACTTAAACCTATTAGTTAAAACTAATAGGTTTTTTTATTAGAAATACTATTTGGGTAGATATAGGTAAGAGGTGATTTCATGATAGGTTATGCTTGTTTGTCAGAAGGATATAGGGATTATAGTTTTAAAAAACTACTAGAGAAAAATGTAAGTAAGGAAAATCTGGAGTTTGTAATAAAGAATAATTTAAAATCACTGGAAAAGCTAATTGATTATAATGAAAGAATTGGAATAAAAATGTTTAGGATAACATCGGATTTAATTCCCTTTGGAAATAAATACTTGGATATATTTGATTATAGGCTGGAATGTAGGAAAGCGTTCGAAGTAATAGGAAGTAAAATAAAAGCTTACAAAATGAGAGTTTCTATGCACCCAGGTCAATATACAGTTCTGAATTCAAATAATAGAAAAGTTGTAGATAAGGCAAAATATGACTTAAGCTATCATGCAGATATACTAAATCTACTGGCAACTGATGTATCAAATAAAATTATCCTTCATATAGGAGGGGTCTATGGAGATAAACCTGCTGCCATAGATAGATTTATAAAAGAATATAAAACTTTAACTACTGATATAAAAGATAGGCTGGTCATAGAGAATGACCATATATCCTATAATGTAGATGACATATTATATATAGGAAAAACTTTGGCCATCCCAATGGTATTTGATAATCTACATAATGAAATACTCAAGGGAGAAAGAGAGCTTTCAGAATCAGAGATAATAGATTTGTTTAGTGAAAGTTGGAAGAAAAAGGATGGAAGGCAAAAGATACATTATTCCCAGCAGGGTAAGGACAAGGTAATAGGTGGTCATTCTAGGACTATTGATTTGGAGAAATTTAAAAGTTTCTATGATAAGATAGATAGAGAAGTAGATATTATGCTAGAAGTAAAAGATAAGGATTTATCTGCCATAAAGTGTAATAATCTATTGGTAAATACTAAAATAGTGGCACTTGAGAGAGAATGGTCAAAATATAAGTACAACATACTTGAACATAGTCCAAGAGCCTATGAGGATATAAGGAAGTTATTAAAGGATAAGTCTGAGTATCCCATTCTAGAGTTTTATAAAATTATAGATGATGCCTTGGAGATAGAGATAGAAAAAAATAAATTTGTAAATGCTTTTGAACATACTTGGGGATACTTTAAAAATCTTGCAAGTACTGAGGAAAAAACCAAAAAAGATAGGTATTTGAAAAGATATCTAAATGGCGGTGTGGGAGAAAAACCCTTGAAGAAATTCATACTAAAATTAGCAGAAGAATATGAAGAAGATTATTTATTAGAATCATATTATTTTAATTTTTAGGAGGAAGACTATGGAAAATGAAGATATGGGATATGAAGGTATGGAGGAAAACACCCTATACATAAATGCAGATATAGATGATTTTGCTGAATTTGTGGAAGGATACCTATTAAATAATTTTTATACTATAAGCCTGCTTGATAAGTATGAGATAAGTGCAGGGACAAATAAAATAGTGACTTTTGTATTTGAAGAATACTTTATGAGAGTTGGTAATAGACTAACCCTAACAGTTGTTATAGATAATATAAGTGATATGTTGAGAATTCACTATAAGGCAGGTGGAGGACAAACTGGCATAGTCTTTGATTTTGATTATGGAGCAGCAGGAGACTTTGAAGAAGAATTATGTAGTGCTGTGGAAGAATATGTAATGAACTGGCAGAATATAGACAATTAAAATGGGAGAGGGATATGAAAGAATTTTTAGCAGATGAAAATAAAAAAGGATATGTAGTTAGATATAGTGATTTGCAGGGTGAAAAAGACCCAATTATAATGATAGCAGGATGGGGATGCTCTGCATCTTTTGATTTTCCAGAAGTTGTAGCAGAGAAAGATATCTGTAAACATAGGAGGATTTTAGTAGACTTATTAGGTTCGGGATTTAGCGATAAGCCAGAAGACTTTGATTATCTACCAGAAAGTCATGGAGAGTATCTAATCAAACTTGTTGAGGATTTAAAACTTGAAAATGTAATAGTTTATGGCCATAGTATGGGAGGTCGTATTGCAACAGATTTGGCTGAAAGATTAGGTCATAGATTAAAGGGACTAATACTGGGAGAAGGGTCAATGAAGCAGGAAAGATTTCCCTATATAAGAGAGGGAGAAGAAAAGTATATAAAAGAGAATTTTAGCAAGTATATGGATAGGCTGGATAATCCAGAAGCCAGACTATTTAGATCATCAGCCCTACTATGGACTCCAATATCCATGTATAGGTCAGCCCTTAGCATGATGAGAGAAGATAGTCCTAAGTGGGCAGAAAAATTTTTCAAAGCAGCTTATGAAAAGGCTTTTGTATATGGTTTAGAAACTACAGACAATGGTTTTGATATAGATGAAATTAGAGAAAAAAACATAAGGGTAATAGAAGTTGAAAACGCTGGTCATACAATGGCTTGGGATATGCCAAAAGAGACTGCAGAAGGTATCTACAAAGCCATAGAGTATATAGAAAGGCATTAAGATAAAATCATAATAGTTATTTCTTTTGATATTTGGGAGTGATTATATGAAAAAGATTTATTGGATATTAGGAGTTGCACTACTTTTAGTGGGTGGATTATTTTTTAGGGGCTGGAAACTAGATAAGGGATTTACAAATCCACCAAAAGAGTTTGATGACATTTCTCTTAAAGAGCTAGAAAGCTTTTATGGGGAAAAAATTGATAAGTTTGCAGAAAGTAACGATTTAATCTTGGAAAAATTGGAGCTTGCTAGAAATAATAATTCTATAAATAGAAATACAAAAATGAGGGTTTATAACAACGTTTCCTTAGAAGCAAATTTAAAATTAAACAAAGATGAAAGCAGTTTTAAAGACTATGACCAATACTTAAAGGATACAATTAATAAGCTATCTACTTACATAACAAGTCAGGAAAATGAACCCTACTCTAACAAAATAGGATTAATGAACATTATATTGAAAGACAGTGGTGATGAAAAAGTTATGGAAATGCCAATTTTTCTTTCAGCTAGTAATATAATTGGAAAAAATACTGAAGAAGAAGAATTTATAAGGCTTAAAAATTTGATATATGATGAAATAGACAGGTATAAAAATTTGGATTTAATTGAACTGGGAAAAAATCAAGAGGAAGATGAGCCAGCCCAGTATAAAATTTCCATAAGTATGTTAAATGGAAGCGGTAAGCTAGATAAGGATAATTATAGTGGATTTAAGGATTTAAGTGATAGAATCTATGAACAGATAGCTAAAGAAAAAGATTTGATGGACTATATCCGAAGTTTTGATGTAGAAGAAATAGTAATTAAATATAATGGCTTCTATAATAAGGAAGGCATAAATGAAGATTATATTTATAAGTTATGAGAGTTAGGATAAACCTAACTCTTTTTATGTACTAAAATTTAAGTAGTTTTTGAATGATGAAAGTTAAAATACCAACAATAACAACTAAAATATTAGTAACCTTATTAGTGAGTTCTATTTTAAAATGTTTCAATAGGCTAAAGCCTAGTACAGATAGAAAAAATGCTATTAATAGCAATCTTACAAGTCTTAATACCATAATAAAACCTCCTAGTATAATTATAAACTAAAATTGATATATTTGAAAATTTGAAAATTATATAATAATTATAGCTTATGATATGATAAAAGGGTATTTATAATAAAGAGGTGATTATGTGAAAGTAAAATTTGAAGATTTAAAGAAAGAATTTAAAAGAGTATTAATAAGTAGAAATGTAAGGGAAGATTTGGCAGAAATGTCATCTGGATTATTTGCAGAAAATGATTTAGACGGAGTGCATACACACGGTTCTTTAAGATTTCCACATTTTATATCTACAATAGATGAAGGTAAATTAGATGTTAATAATGTAGCAGAAAAAGAGTCAGGCTTTAATGGCTATGAAGTTTGGAATGGTAATAATGGAATGGGCAATATAAATGCTACTATAGCTATGGATAGAGCCATGGAACTTGCAGATGAATATGGTATAGGGCTTGTAGCCTTAAAACATACAAATCATTGTATGAGGGGTGGAACTTATGCTTGGCAAGCTGCAAACAAAGGCTATGTATCAATTTCTTGGACAAATAGTTATCCACTTATGCCAATGTGGGGAGGACTTGATAACAAGTTGGGAAATAACCCAATAGTTTTTGGGATTCCTAGAGAAAATAGTGAGCATATAGTAATAGATACTGCTCTATCTCAATACTCATATGGTAAGTTACAACAGTATAGATTAAATGGTGAAGAGCTACCAGTGATAGGGGGCTATGATGAAGATGGAAATCTTACAAAAGACCCAGCAGCTATAGAAAAAACTAAAAATGTTCTGCCTATAGGTTATTGGAAGGGAGCAAGTCTATCCTTTGCCTTAGATATGGTTGGGCTTATGCTATCTGGAGGTAATTCAGTAGCTAAGGTAGATGCTCAAAACAAGGGTAATTTTGACCTAGTTCAAGTTTTCATCTGTATGGACCCAAGTAAAAATCTAAATTTAGATGAAATAAATAAGGACATAGACTTTAGCATAGAAGAGTTAAAAAAATCTAAACTAGTAGATGAATCAAGAGGGATAAGATATCCTGGAGAGAGAGTTATCTCTGTAAGGGAAAAAAATCTCAGAGATGGTATAGAAATCAATGATGAAACATGGGAGATAATTAAAAATCTATAAAAGTAAACTCTTAAAATCAGAAATGGTTTTAAGAGTTTTTTTATCTTAAAATATAAAGCTAACTAAAATATTCTGTAAATACTGAAAACTATATTTACACTGGATAGGCTAGATGATATGATGAAATATGTAAAATAAATATACATAATAAAATTAAAAAAGAGGATATGGATACTTATGGATAGATTTAATCTAAAAGAAGAGATGCTAGCAATAATAAAAATGACAATAGTTGCCCTTATACTTCTAGTAGCTATGAAATTTATATTTAAGCAACCAGCAGTTATCAAGATACTAGAAGATAATAAAAAACTTAAGATAATAATAGGAGTTATAGTAAGTTTGCTTTATGGAATTTCAAGATACCTAAAGCCAATCTTGCACTGGAAAGAATACAAGGAAAAGTATGATAATGATGAAAATAGTGTAAATATAGTTTTATACTTTAGGGCAGCTGTTGGTGTGATTGGATTTGGACTGGTAATTATTATGTGTAGTGTAATTATTAGGGACTATATTATTTAGTAGCTGATAGATTGAAGGTTAGGGAAAAGAAGCTTATTTTAAATACAATAATATCATACATAGTAGTATTGTTAATTATGGTTATTGAGCATACACATAAAAAATCAGTTATACAAGAAATTTTGATAATATTTTTTCTAAAGGTAGGTTTTTGATAATAAAGTATAGAGGGTGTAATGCTTGGACCAATAGTAGTTTATTTGCTAGAATTACTTTGAAAGGGTTTTAGATTTACATTAGTTTTTTTAGGTTTCAGTATACCAATTTTAGCCGAGTAATTTAGTCTATAAAAGCCAAACAGCTTAAGCTGTTTGGCTTTTTCTATGATTTATTTTATTAAGGAGTCTACAATCAAATCAACTTGTCCATTTAAAGATATTATATCATTAAACCAAAACATATTACTTGGTGCATTTACTACCAGTCCTGATTTTACAGCAGGTAGGTTTTTCCAAACTGTACTATCTGCAAAATTTCCCAAATCTCCATTTACAACTAGTACATCACCAGCATACTGGTCCATAACCTCATATGATACCTTAACACTTGCAGGCTTATCATTGGCAGGGTTTTTAGCATCTTCTGCCAGTTTTTCTGGTAGTGTAAAACCTAGAGTGTCGTACATAAGTGGTGCTCCTCTACCCTTCCAAGCAAGAGATAGTACACCTTCTCTATTTTCAAGACAAAGGGCAGTTTTGCCTTCCAGTCCATTTTCCTTAATTAATTTTCTTGCATTTTCAACTTTTTCTTCAAATTCAGCTACTAGTTTTTCTCCACCATTATCATTGTTTAAGATGTTTCCTAGAAGTTGTAATCTTTCTGGATAGTCCATACCAAAGAAATCGTGCATAACAGTAGGTGCTATCTTAGATAAGGTTTCATATACCTCTTCATCATGTCCATTCCAAATTATTAAGTCTGGGTTTAAAGACATTATTTCTTCTGGATTAAGAGAGAAAGCATCAATAACAGTAGAATCTTTTAAATCTTCTTCAAAAACTCCACCAGTATTAAAAGATGTTCCAACTGGTACTACTCCAAGAGCAAGTACATCACCTTGAACAATTGTAGCTATAACTCTTTCTGGGTTTGCAGGTACTTCAACAGGGCCAAAATCAGTTTCTATAGTCCTAGTTTCTTCGCTCCTATTTTGAGTGTCCTCTTTTTTTACTGGCTCTTTAGAACCACATGCAGTAACCAATATCATGATTGAAACAAGCATTAGTAGGATACTTTTTTGTTTTATACTTTTAAACATATAATCTATTCCTTTCAAGTTTAATTAATATTCATTATCAATTATAAACAAAATAAACTTTTATCTATATCGAAATTATCTTAAAAATATAAAAAATCTATGAATTATAGTTATTTATGAAAAAATGAAGCAGAATTTTATTAATTTACCATGTGCAAATTTTTATATGAAAGAACTATAAATTTATTTGAAAGATGAAGTCTAAAATTTTAAGCTCAGCAAAACAATTTAATATGTATATTTTGGGTACTTATAGTGTATAAAAAGAGGTGATGTTTATGAAGAAAAGAATTCAGTTTTTAATGATTTTTGTTTTTTTACTTGTATTTAGTATGGGTCAAACAAGGACATCTTTTGCAGATGAGGTAAAGCTTCGTAAGATAGAAAGTAGAGGGCTTAGTTTTACACCAGGTAAAGCTTCAGATCAGATTCGATTGTTAAAGGATTATTTTAGGCAGGCAGGTTATGAAAATGTACCTTGGGGCTATGACTATGATAATAGGACAAAAGAGCTAGTTAGGGAATTTCAAAGAAAGAATAATCTAAAGGCAGATGGGCTTGCAGGAAGGCAAACTATAGCTGCTATAAATGCAGATATAGAAAGAAAAAGTCTAGCCTTGGCACTTAGAGTTCCCTATACAGAAGAAAAATCAGAGATGCTTATTATA
The DNA here is from genome assembly GCA_946402705.1 of uncultured Tissierellia bacterium. Lineage (GTDB taxonomy): Bacteria > Bacillota > Clostridia > Tissierellales > Tissierellaceae > CAMIXG01. The sequence goes on from CAMIXG010000017.1 coordinate 18,615, forward strand.
AATAAATCATCCAATACCTTATATCATATGAAAAATGGTGAGGTTCATAGGATCTATCCCGTGGCAACTGGTAAAACTCCTAGGCTAACTCCAGAGAGAAAAGACAAGCTAGTTGTTAAGCATAAAAATCCAGCTTGGGGCGGAGGAAGTAAGGGAACACCAGTAGCAGGAGGACTACCAAACAACCCACTTGGAACAAGATGGATGGGTATATCTTATGGTGGTGGAGGTCAGTATGGAATTCATGGAAACTCTAATCCTAAATCCATAGGAACATATGCTTCTCTTGGATGTATAAGGATGTTTAATCCAGATGTGGAAAACCTATATAGGTTACTACCAATAGGTACACCAGTGTGGATAGGTGATGAAGATAATCTAATGAAATATGGAGTAACTTTTAAGTATAAATTTTAAATAAAAATTTAAGAAAATTAGGGCAAGACTGAAAAAGTTTTGCCTTTTTTAAATTAATATGTTATTATTATTTGTTATAGGCCATATAAAGTAATACTTATCAAAGCTTGTCAAAATCGTACTTTTGCCGTTAAAACGTCGCATTTTACAAAGTTTAAAATTCAATTTTACAAAAGAATAATAATTAAAGAGGGGGAGTGTTTGTTTGAAATTTATTTGGAAGTATTTGAAGCCGTATAAAAAATATATTTTCACAAACTTAATTTCTGCATTGGGTTTTATCTTAATACAAATAGGAATACCCACATTACTAGCAATGGGAATTAATAACCATTTTATGAACAATGATAAATCATATGTTATAAAATTGGGCCTTGGCATGATTGTAATTTCAATTATAGGACTTATTGCCCTAATAGTCTTAGCTTATTCTACTAATAAACTTGTGGTAGATTTAGTTAGGGATATTAGAAATGACTTATTTAGAAAGACACAATCTTTATCTAAGGATGAATATGATGAATTAGGAATATCTAGACTAATAACAAATGTAAGTTCTGATGCCTATACTATAATGCAGTTTTTGATTATGGTGTTAAGAACAGGGATTATGGCCCCTATGATGTTTATAACCAGTTTAGTTATGATTTTTTCAAAGAGTACATCATTGGGACTTATAACATTACTAGCTATACCAGTAATGCTTATAACAATGTATTTTATAAATAAAGTTACAAAACCTTTATCGGAAAAGCAACAAGAAGGTTTAGATGGAATCAACCTACAAATAAGGGAAAGTTTATCTGGACTTAGAATGATAAGGGGTTTTAATAATGAAGATTTCATGGCAGATAGATTTGATAAGGTAAGTCAAAATTATGCTAATCTGTCTAAAAAAATGTTTCAAACAGTAGCCTTCGTTTCGCCAATCTTTACCCTAATTTTCACAACTGTAATAGTTGTGGTAATGCATGTGGGTTCAAGACAGGTACAGAGTGGAGTTTTAGAATATGGTACACTAGTAGCCTTTATAGAATATGTATTTCATGCTCTAATGTCATTTTTAATGCTTGCAGTGGTACTTATGATGTATCCAAGAACTTCAGTTGCAGTTAGCAGGATTGAAGAAGTTATGGATATAGAGCCAAGTATACAGTCTAAGAAAACTGGAGTGAAATCTACTAATACTCAAGGTTATGTAGAGTTTGAAAATGTATGTTTTGCCTATAGTGATAGCGCGGAGAAGTCAGTTCTTAAAAATATATCATTTACAGCAAAACCTGGAGAAACAGTAGCCTTTATAGGAAGTACAGGTAGTGGTAAGTCTACCCTAATGAAACTTATACCAAGGCTTGTAGATGTTACAGAAGGTAGAATCTTAGTAGATGGTGTAGACATAAGAGATTATGATTTAGGATATTTAAGAAGTAAAATGGGATATGTACCACAGAAATCCACTTTATTTTCAGGTACTATAAAAGAAAATATCCTATTTGGTAATAGTAAGGCAACAGATGAAGAGATAGATAGAGCAGTTGATATAGCTCAGGCTAAAGAATTTATTTCATCAAAAGAAGAAGGATATGAAAGAATGTTATCAGAAGGTGGAACAAATCTTTCAGGTGGTCAAAGACAAAGACTTTGTATAGCCAGAGCTTTGATTAGAGATGTGCCAATGTATATATTTGATGATAGTTTCTCAGCCCTTGATTATAAGACTGACTCTATACTTAGAAAAAGACTTAAAAAAGAGGTTAAAAATGCTACTATGTTTATAGTGGCGCAAAGAATTAGTACAGTAGTTGACGCAGATAAGATACTAGTATTAAATGAGGGAGAAATAGTTGGAGTTGGAACTCATAAGGAGTTACTAAAATCTAATGAAATCTACTATCAAATAGCTAGTTCACAATTAACAGAGGAGGAGTTAAATATATGAAAAATTCATTGAAAAAATTATTTTCATTTATGAAAAAATATAAATTTAAGTTTTTTGCATCTATACTTTCCTCTGTAGTTTATACTCTAGCCCTATCAAGTCAGCCATTTTTTATAGGAAAGGCTGTAACAGAGCTTACTAAAAATGTTGTAGAGTCAGCGAAAACTGGAGTACTAGTTATAAATTTAGAATATATAGGAAAGATAATACTTGCCCTAATAATAACTGGTATATTTGCCACAATAGGCGATTATTTAGCAAATTATTTATTGTCAGAAGCAGTACAGGATACAACTTTAGATATAAGGCGTGCAGTATATACAAAATTAAATAAATTGCCAGTATCATACTTTGATTCAAGACAGCAGGGGGAAATTTTAAGTAGGGTTACAACTGATATAACTGTTGTAAGTGAAGCTATGCAGCAAAGTTTGCTTCAAGTTTTAGGAGCACTTTTAACACTGGCTTTTAGTGTGGTATTTATGTTTATACTATCACCTTTCTTTGCCTTAATAGCCTTGATAATATTTCCAATCTGTATAGGTCTATTTAAATATTTAGGAAATAAAGGTCAGCCACATTTTGATGACCTGCAAAACTGTCTAGGTAAACTAAATGGTTATACTCAAGAATATTTTTCAGGCTATATGGTAGTACAGCTATTTGGTCAGGAAGAAAAAGTTATACAAGGTTTTGAAGAGGTAAATGATGAACTTAATCAATCAGGATTTAAGGCAAACTTTATATCAAGTACAATCAATCCAATCCTAAGTGGCATGACCCATCTAGGATATGCTGCCTTGTTCCTACTTTTAGGACTGACAGTATTAGATGCTCCACTTGTAATAGCAGGAGTAGTAGTTGCTAAACAAATGGAGATAGGTGCTATTCAATCCTTTATCCAATATGTATGGCAGGCAAGTGGACCTATAGGACAGATAACACAATTATCTAACTTATTCCAAACTGCAACAGCTTCCCTTACAAGGGTAATAGAAGTTTTGGATGAAGAAGAGGAAGAAGATATAATATCAGCTTTAAATGTAAATGATAAAAACAAAAATGGAGAGGTCGAATTTAAGAATGTTCAGTTTGGATATTCTAAGGATAAACTTCTTATGGAAAATATCAATATAGATGTTAAGAGTGGAGATAATGTAGCTATAGTAGGACCTACAGGTGCTGGTAAAACTACAATTATAAACCTATTAATGAGATTTTATGATATAAATGGTGGAAAGATAACTATAGATGGTTATAATATTGATGAACTTAGTAAAAAACAAACAAGGTCATTATTTGGAGTTGTAGACCAGGCGCCATGGTTATATTCAACAACTATAGAAGAGAATATAAAGTTTGGTAAGTTAGATGCAACCTATGAAGAAGTTGTAGAAACAGCTAAGATGGCAAAAATAGACCATTTTATCAGAACCTTACCATATGGTTATAGAACACTTATAAATGAAGATACAACTAATATATCCCAGGGTGAAAAACAGCTTATAACTATAGCAAGAGCCTTGTTAAAAGACCCAGAGATATTAATACTTGATGAAGCTACTTCATCTGTAGATACTAGACTTGAACAGCTACTTCAAAAGGCCATGGATAAGGCTATGGAAGGTAGAACTAGTTTTGTAATAGCTCATAGGTTATCTACAATAAGAAATGCAGATTTGATTTTGGTAATGCAGGAAGGTTCAATTGTAGAACAAGGAAATCATGATGAGTTAATAGCTCAGGGTGGAGTATATAAAGACCTGTATGAAAGTCAGTTTGCTTAAAAAGAGTGCCTAGGCGCTCTTTTTTTTATTGGCTAAATTATAAACTAAGTCATTTGACTTAAAATATCTATAAACATATAATGAAGTTGTAAATGAATATTATGGGAGCTGGAAACGGCTGAGAGGAAATGAAATTTCGACCATTGAACCTGATTTGGATAATGCCAGCGTAGGAAACACTTTGATACTTAAAGATGTGCTATTTTGGCACATCTTTTTACATATAAAAAACTAGGAGGTCTATTATGGAAAATTTTGAAGAGATTTTAAATCTTGTAAGAGAGAAAACACCACTTGTGCACTGTATTACAAATTATGTAACTGTAAATGATATGGCAAATATAATACTTGCAGGTGGAGGATCGCCTATAATGGCAGATGAAGTAGAAGAGGTGGAAGATATAGTCAAGATATCAGATTCGCTACTTTTAAATATTGGGACTATAAATGCAGAAAAATTAAAGTCTAGTTTAAAGGCTGGTAAGTGTGCAAAAGAGCTTGATAAACTAGTGATTTTTGATCCAGTGGGAATAGGAGCATCAGAGTTTAGGAAAAAAGCCAGCAGGGAAATTCTAGATATATCAAGACCTAATATAATTAAGGGGAATATATCAGAAATAAAATTTCTATATGGAGAGAATAATAGACAAAAGGGAGTAGATGGAGAGGATTACAATGAGAATTCTCTCGATACATATATAGATATGTGTAAAAACTTAGCAGGAAGATATGAAAGCCTAATTGTGATGACAGGAGAGGTTGATATTATAACAGATGGGGAAAAAGTTGGACTAATTAGAAATGGAAATAAGTATTTAGAAAAAATAACGGGGACAGGTTGTATGTTAGGTGGTCTTATATCTAGCTTTGCCCTAGATAAGGAAAATCTATTTGATTCAAGTATTATGGCAGTATTATTATTTACTGTATCAGGAGATAGGGCTTTAAAGTATGTAAGGGATAAAAAATTGGGACTTGGGAGTATGAAGGTAGCACTAATAGACAATATTTCAAAATTAGAATACAAGGATATAAAGGGAGAGATGAAAATTGAAATTTACTAGAGATATGCTTACATTGTATTTGGTAACAGATAGGAGATGGCTAAAGGGTAGAAGTTTTATAGAAGTTTTACAGGAGAGTATAGATGGTGGAGTAACAATGATTCAGTTAAGGGAAAAAGATTTATCCCATGATGAATTTTTAGAACTTGCTTGGGATGTTAAGGACTTATGTGAAAAAAATAAGATACCATTTTTGATAAATGATAATGTTGAGGTGGCTAAAGAGGTAGATGCAGATGGGGTTCATATTGGGCAAGATGATATGAACTATTTAAGGGCAAGGGAAGTTCTAGGCAAGGATAAAATCATAGGACTTTCTTGCACAAGTGTAGAACAAGCCTTAGAGGCAGAAAAAATGGGGGTAGACTATATTGGAGTTGGAGGTATATTTATCACTAGTTCTAAGGATGATGCCAATTATTGCGGAGTAGATGGAACAAGGGCTATAAAAGATGTAGTCGATTTGCCAATAGTGGGAATAGGTGGTATAAATCCAACTACAATAAGGGAATTAAAGGGCACAGGTATAGATGGAATATCGGTTATATCAGCAATTTTAGATAATGAAGATATAGAGGGAGAGACTAGAAAGTTGTATAGGCTAACAAGGGAGGTCTTTTATGAAGGGAGTAGTATTTGATTTAGACGGAACAATAATTGATTCCCTATATGTTTGGGATATATTAGCAGAGGAATATTTGAGAAATAATAATATAGAGTATGATTTGACTATAAAAGAAGAGATAAAGTACATGAATCTTCAGGAGTCTAGTAGTTATATAGTGGATAAGTATAGGCTGGATAAAAGTGGCGAAGAAGTTTTAATGGAAATAAAACAAACCCTTAGAAAATATTATGAAGAAGTATTTGAGCCAAAGGAATTTGTTTTAGACTATATAGAAAACTTAGCTAACAAGGATATCGTTATGACTTTGGCAAGTTCACTAGAATATGATTTAGCTATCATGGTCTTAGATAGATTGGAAATCAAAAAGTATTTTGACTTTATAATAACTGAGGATCTTATAAATTTATCTAAAAGAAGTAGTGACTTTTATAAGTATATAGAAGATAAGATGAAAATTAAGGCAGAAGATATATATGTATTCGAAGACTCACTTTATTCCATAAAATCAGCGAAGAAAGCGGGATTTAAAGTCGTTGGAGTCTTGGATAAGTACAATGAGGAAGAAGCTAAGTCTATAATAGAAATAGCAGATAGAACTATAAATAGTTTTAAGGAAATGGAGTGTTAATATGAAAAAACTACTTACAATAGCAGGTTCAGATTGTAGTGGAGGAGCAGGTATACAGGCAGATTTAAAAACTTTTCAGGCAAATAATACTTATGGTATGAGTGTTATAACAGCACTTACAGCACAGAATACCTTGGGAGTTGCAGGGGTTTTTAATACACAAAGAGAATTTGTAGCACTTCAAATGGACCAAGTATTTCAAGATATATATCCTGATGGAGTAAAAATTGGGATGGTTTCACATAAGGATATAATAGAAGAAATAGCAGAAAAGTTATTAGAGTATGGAGCAAAAAATATTGTTATTGATCCAGTTATGGTATCCACAAGTGGGTCTAATTTAATGGAGGATGATTCTAAGGAGGCTTTGATAAGCAAACTATTACCCCTTGCCACTATAATTACACCGAATATGAGTGAGGCAGGAGTTTTGACAGATATCCAGGTAAATAATAAAAATGATATAGAAATGGCTGGTAGAAAATTAGCAGCTAAAGTAAGGGGAGCAGTTCTAATAAAGGGAGGACATTTACTAGATAGGGCAGATGATTTTCTAATAGTAGATGGAGAAGAATACTGGATTGAGGGAGAAAAGATAGACAATGATAATACCCATGGAACAGGATGCACACTATCATCAGCCATAGCTTGTAATTTAGCAAAAGGGTATAATGTATATGAGGCAGTAAAACTTGGTAAAGACTATATAACTGGAGCTATTAAGGATAATCTGAACCTAGGCAAGGGCAGAGGACCCTTAAATCACAGTTATAATTTATTTAAAGAAAAAGATGGGGTGGAATATGAAAATAATAGATAAGGAAACTTGGGAAAGAAGGGCTCACTTTGAGTATTTTAACTCTCTAGACTATCCATATATAGACATAACAGGCAACATAGATATAACAGACTTATACAAGACCATAAAGGAGAGAAAGCTGCCAGTATTTTTAACAATCTTGTATTTTACTACTAGGGTGGCTAATGAGATAGATGAGTTTAAAATGAGAATCAGGGGAGATGAAATTGTCCTACATGATATGGTTAGACCATCATTTACAGTATTAAATGAAGATAAGACTTTTAGTTATTGTACAGTAGATTACATCGAAAACTATGAAAAATTTATAGAAAATACTAAAAGTGAAATGGATTATATTAAGAAAAATCCTAGTATAAAAGATGAGGAAAATATGGATGACATGTTGTTCATAACTAGTATCCCTTGGGTATCTTTTACTAGTATAACTCATCCAATAAATTTAAAAATAAAAGATAGTTTTCCAAGAATTTCTTGGGGAAAGATATATGATGACAATGGTAAAATCAAATTACCTCTGTCAATTTTTGGAAACCATGGACTCCTTGATGGACTCCACATTGGAGAGTTTTTTAAAAATCTAGAAAACTATATAAAAGAAAATTACAAGTATCTATAATTACAATTGTGTTACAGAATGGTTAAGATTAGAATATTGTAATAAAATTTTCACACAATTTAAAAAATATAGGGTATAGTGAAAGTAAGAAGCTAATCCTATGTTTTTTTAATTGAGGAGAGATGTTATGAGTGAAAAACTAAAAGGAGTACTTAAGGTTTTATTGGCTTTTACTCTAGTGTTTAATCTAGTGGCACAACCAGTAGTTAGTGTATTTGCAAAAGCAGATGAGGAAAATAGAGTAGCCAAAACTTATACAATTGAGTATGTTGACCAAGCTAATAATCAATTAGCAGAAGAAACGACTAAAACAACAGGAACAGACGCAAAAGTTAAAAAATCAGACTATGAAAAGACAATTATGGGTTATAAGGCACCTAAGGCAGAATTAAATGGTGTTGAAATAACAGAGGAAGAAATAGAACTTACAGATGATGACAATAAGATAAAGCTTATATATGAACTAGATAGTGCACAAGACAAATTTGAATACACAATACAATATGTAGATGATAAGGGAGCAACTTTAGAAGTTGATAAAACTACAGATATACTGAAAAATACAGATGTAGTTTTAAAAGATATTAATTTAGATGATCATGTTTATGTTAAGTCAGAAGTAAAAAATGCTACAGCAGTAGATGGTAAGGTAAAAATTGATAAGGCTGGTATAGTCATAAAAAATACTTATAGAAAAGCTGAGGAATTTAAATATACAGTTAAGTATGTAGATGATAAGAATGTTCAAATACCAGGCAAAAATGATGAGGAAATAGGAGTAAATGAAGGAAAAGAAGTATCTGTAAAGGCCTTAAATGTAGCTATAGATGGCTACACTTATAAGGAAACAAAGGTTGATGGTACAGCTACAACAGCTGAAAAGATAATAATAGACAAAGAAGGTATTGTTATAGAAGTTATCTATACTAAAAATACACCAGTTGAAAAAGTTAACTATACAATTGACTATCTATTTAATACAACTAAACTTAAAAAAAGTGAAGTGGAGTCAGTAGATAAGGGAGCAGAAGTAGATTTACTAGCTATAAAAAATAAAACTATAGATGGTTATACTTTTAAAGAAATGAAGCTAGATGGAGTAGTTACAACTCCTATAGCTAATCAAAAAATTGAAAAAAACACTAAGATAGAATATTTCTATACTAAGGATGAAGTAAAAAAAGAGTACACAATTAAACTAAATAATAAATTTATTCCAGCAACCGAACTTGGAAATAAAAAAGTTACAGCTAAAGTAGGAGATAGGGTAGATTTAAAAGAGCTATTTAAGGATATTCCAAATATAAATAATATTAAGTTTGATGAACAATATATATATTTAAATGAGGATGCAAATGTAAATGTATTAGGAGCTGTAAAAACAACTTATACTCTTAAATTTACAAAAAATCCTTCAACAGATAAAGGTAGTATAGTTTTAAATGGATTTGTTGGTGAAAAGATAAATCTAGCAGCTAAAATGGGTGAGTACGATAAGGTAGGAGGAGCTGAAGAAATAACTCTAGATGCAGATGCTACTAAAAATGCTGCAGAATATAAAACTAATGGTGATTCAAATCCACCTACAAAGAAAACAATAACTATAACTTATGTAGATGAAAATAATAAATCTATAGAAACTAGTGAACTTTTAGATATAGTCGAAGGTGTAAAAGTTACAGTAAAACCTAAAATTGTAGCTAACTATACTGCTCCAGCAGAGCAAGAAGCAGATGGAAGTAAAAATATTGAATTTAAATATAATAGGGCAGCTGTTGAATACACTATAAGAATAGTGGATAGGGACAGAAATGCAATATTAGATAGAGAAGGAAAATATATAGAAAACAAAAAAGCAGATGGAAAAATAGGAGATAATTATACTCTAGTTTTAACAGATGCACAAAAAGAAGACTTAAAAGACTACAACTATAATACAGTTGTAACTCTTGGAAAAGTTCCATATATTGAAATCGTAGCCACTAAAAAATCAACAGGTGGTGGAGATGGTGGTACTAGCACAGAAAGAGTTGACTATAAGATAGTCCATGAAGTTAGAAATGGTAAAGAATTAGATGTAGAAAAAGGTAGGGGAAAAGTAGGAGATGTAATAAAGAGTAAGAAAAATTCTTATAGAGATTACACTTTCTACAGGGTAGACCCTAAGGATGAAAAAATGACTTTAGTTTCAGATGAAAAGAAAAATGTTATAACTTACACATATGAAAAAGATAGTGATAGTAGTAGGGGTGGAAGTAGTTCTAGTTCATCAGGAGATAGAGTAGTTAGAAGAAGTTCTTCAAATTCTGATTTGGCTAGATTAAATAAAACAGAACATATTCAATATATATTTGGATATGAAGATGGAACTGTTAAACCAGAAGGAAAAGTAACTCGTGAAGAAGCAGCTATGATGCTTTACAGACTTACAAACTTAGAAGCAAGTCGTGCAACAGTTACTTTTAAAGGTTATCCTGACGTGGCACAAAATAGATGGTCATATGATGCTATAAAAACTTTAACAGAGTTAGGTATCTTAACAGGATATGATGATGGAACATTTAAACCAACAAATGCTATGACTCGTGCAGAAGTTGTAACTATGATATCTAAATATGAAGGTTTAACAAATAGTAATGTAGATAAATTCTCAGATACAAAAACTCATTGGGGTAGAATTTATATAAATTCTGCATCAGAAAACAGATGGATAAACGGATATGAAGATGGAACATTTAAACCAAATAATCCAGTTACAAGAGCAGAATTTGCAAACATTGTAAATAAGGTTTTAGAAAGAAGAGTTGAATCTGATGGAGTTGTATCAGGTATAAAAACTTTCAAAGATTTAAAACCAGGAAAATGGTACTATTACCCACTTGTAGAAGCTACAAATGGACACACTTATACTAAGTATCCAAATGGAAGAGAACAATGGGGTCAATTAAAATAAACTACTAAAAATAGAGATAGAAATATCTCTATTTTTTTGTGGAAATGTTAGTTTAACAGTAGGGAAGGATTTGCAGATGGAAAATTACAAAAAATCAAATAAACTAATAAAATTTATTATGGTGTAGGGGAGGATTGACATATAGAATTTTATATAAAAACTAAGTAAGCTAACAACCTCTATTGTAGGGGAGGATTTGCAGATAGAACTTTATATAAAAACTAAGTAAACTAACAATCTCTATTGTATGAGAGGATTTGCAGATATAATCTTACAAAAAACAAGTAAATTAATAATCTCTATTGTAGGGGAGGATTTGCAGATAGAACTTTATATAAAAACTAAGTAAACT
>CAMIXG010000018.1 GCA_946402705.1 uncultured Tissierellia bacterium
GAAGCCATACCTAATTTTGAGTATAGTGGAGAAAAACAGCTAGAAATATTAAAGATAAATGAGATTATGGAACCAGTTTTAGACATTGGCTGCGGAAAAAACCATAAACTTGTAACATATTTGAGAAGGGATAACATGGAGGTATATGGGATAGATAGATATAGCTCTAGTGAAAGTTTTATTGAAAATATATCTTGGCTAGAATATGGCTATAAGAGTGGAAATTTTGGCACTATTGTGGCACATATGTCTTTTAGTAACCATTTTATAAGGGAGAATTTAAAGTTAAGTGACCTGTATATAAAGTACGCAGAAACTTACATGAAGATTTTAGATAGTTTAAAACTAGGTGGAAGTTTCTACTATACCCCCTCTTTAGAATTTATTGAAAAACTACTGGATGAAAAAATCTTTAAGGTGGATTATACAGATATAAAAAATGGTTATAAATCTGTTAAAATAACTAAAATAAGTTAAGATTCTATTGAGTAAAAATTGCATAAGGTATATAATGAATGTTATTAAGCTTTGTAAACTAAATACTTAGTCAGGTTCTTATATGAAGGGAGAATTCTAATGGAAAAAAAAGTTTTATTTGATGAAAATTTTATTTTGTTGGAAGAAATGTATCTCGACCCATATTTTCCAGCTTTCTTAGTAGATAAAATAAAAGAAATAATTTTAGAATTTGTTGAAAAGATAGAGTCTGGAGAGAAAAATCCCGATTTTGTGCAAAAAGAGTTAGATGAGATGACCTTGAAAATAAATGATTTAGAGGATGAGTTCTATGATAACAATAGTGAGATAGAAACTCTGGCAAGGGAGTCTATAGCCCTTAGTATAGGACATATATTATCCCATTATGCTATAAGGATAGATATAGAAGATGCACTTAGAGTAAGGACTTGGTAAAAATGCTTGACATTGTAATTAGAACTATGTAAAATATAATCTAATAATAAATAGATACTTAATATCGCAAATGGAGAAAGAGTAATTAATAGTAGTTGATTATGAGAGAGTCGGATAAGGTGAGAGCCGATATTTAACCTATTTTTGAAAATCATCTCCAAAGATATAAAACTGAAATTAGTAAGTTTTATCGGTTTTTCACCGTTATAAAGAAAACGTATTATTAGTACGATTTGAGAGCCATAATTATATTATGGAATTTGGGTGGTAACGCGAACTTATCCTCGTCCCTTAACAGTTTAAGGGGCGGGGTTTTTTAATTTTTTAAGTATTATTTATAAAGAAAGGAGAGAGTAAAATGGAAAAGATATCAAATTTATCAAAGAGAGATTTAACCACAGTAGGACTAATGTTATTTTCATTATTTTTTGGAGCAGGAAACCTAATAATTCCTCCATTTTTAGGACAGGAAGCAGGTAGTAGTTTCGTCATTGCCCTAGTAGGATTTTTAATAACAGCAGTAGGATTTCCTGTGTTGGGAGTTATTTCTGTTGCAAAAACTAATGGAGTTAAAAATCTTGCAAGCAGAGTAAATAGTAAATTTGCATATGTATATACACTACTTGTTTATCTTTCAATAGGACCACTTCTTGGTATACCAAGGGCGGGAAGTTTACCATATGAGATGACGGTAGCACCCTTTATTGGAAATTTAAATGTAAATCATAAACTGGCCTTATTTTTATTTACTGCCCTATTTTTTAGTGTAACATATTGGTTGGCATTAACACCTACTAAGCTTGTAGATAGAATGGGGAAAGTATTAACACCAATACTACTTATCCTAATAGGAATAGTATTTTTAGGTAGCTTTATGAGACCATTTGGTGCTTTAACACCACCAGCAGAGGCTTATCAAAGTGCACCCTTTATAAAAGGTTTTTTAGAGGGATACTTAACCCTAGATACAATAGCAGCCCTAAACTTTGGACTAATAATATCAGTAGTTATAAGAGCTAAGGGAGTGGATAAAAAAGATGATGTTGTAAAAAATATAGTTAAGGCAGGACTTTTAGCAGGTGTTTGTCTTATGGCAATATATGCTATTTTGGCATATCTAGGTGCTGTTAGTGGAGGAACATATGGAACTACAGCCAATGGTGCAGAAACTCTAACTTATGTAGTTAAACACATATTTGGAACACCAGGTTTACTATTACTTGCAGCTATATTTACACTGGCTTGTTTGACAACAAGTGTTGGGTTATTATCATCATGTAGTCAGTTTTTTGTAACAATATCGCCTCTATCTTATGAACAGACTTTAAAGTTATTCACTGTATGGAGTTTGGCTGTTGCAAACTTAGGACTTAGTAAACTTTTAAGTATATCAGTACCTATACTTAATGCGATCTATCCAATATCTTTAGGCCTAATAGTTTTATCAATATTTGAAAAACTAAAAGATGCAAAAAAAGTATATGGCATGACTATCTTATTTACAGGGATATTTTCAGTGATGGAATCTTTATATACAGCCTTATCTAGTGGGGGAATTGAAATACCATTTGTAAAGAGTATATTAGAATTTGTACCACTTGGAAAGGTTGGACTTGGTTGGTTAGTACCAGCTATAATAGGATTTGCAATAGGATTTATCTTAGACTTTATTCTAATGCCAAAAAAATCTTTGGATAATATATAGAAAAAAACTGCTTCATAATTTATGGAGCAGTTTTTTTAGTATAAAAATATGCATAACTATATATCAACTAAGAGATTAGTGATATTATAAAGCTATAGATAATCAATATAATGAAAAAAGATGAGGGAAGTATTATGAAAATAGAAAAAATTTTAGCTTTAATAGTAGTTGTTATTTTGGTAATAATGTCAATTTTTCATTTGGATAAAACTGTGATTGGAAGTTTTGTAAGTTATGCAGTTGTAGTAGCCTTTAGTATTTATATAATGCTACTTGGTATATTAAAAATCAAGGTGGATAAGAGAAGGGGGATAATAGATTTACTTGTTGGTATTATAGTTCTTCTTTTAAAGGTTAAGGAATATATATAAGAGGGTTTATATTATGAGGCTCAAAAAGTTTGTTTTAAATATAATATTTATAAGTTTAATCCTAATATCTCTTGTATTTTATGGGAAAGATATAGGTGGAATCTATATAGGAGATATTGCAATCATAGGTTTTTCAATATATTTTATAGTAAAGGCTGCTCTTGATAATAGGGCTAGTAAGAGGTAAGAAATCGAAAAGTAGTTTAAACTTATATAAAAAAGCTCCTTATTTTAAATAAGGAGCTTTTTCTATTAGTCTATATGAATTTCATTTGTTTTAAAGTACCCTTGGTACCTCTATTTTTCTTTGGTAAATCAGTAGCCACATCTAAATACATATCAACCAAATAATCATTTTTATTTAGATTGATACCTCTTACACCAACAGCCATTCTCTTTTGGTTTGAGATTTGATCAATGGTAAATCTTAGTTCACGATTTTCCTTAGTAGTTAAAACTATTTCTTCATGAGTATCTCTGATTAAGTCAACTGATAATAAGGAGTCATCCTCATTTAACTTACCAGAAATAATTTGCCTTCTATTAGTTTCAAATTCACTGGTATTTATTCTCTTAACAAAACCAAGCTTAGTTGTAAAAATAAGTTCCTTATCTTTTAAGTTCTCTTCACTATCAACAAATAAAATGTTCATTTCATTAGGAAGAGGAGTTCCCCTTTCACTAATTTTAATTATAGGTTCTTCGCCAACTTTTATTTGATAGAAGTTTAGATTATCAGCAAACACCCATAAAACTTCATTAGACATAAGCTGTATTTTATATTTATAGGCACTTAAAGTTTCTTCATTACTCCTAGTATAGCTTTGTTCATCTACAATTTTTAAATAGTTGAATCTATCTATTAGGGCATAAACTTTTTCCACTATTTCTTCCTCTACGTAGGCTGCTTCTTTTTCAAGTTGAATTATTTCAGTTTTTCTTTTTCTCTTGAATTTTGAATTAAGTTCATCAAATTCTTTTGATATATAATCTTTTAAATTATTTTCGTCATTTAAAAGATTTGAGATATATTTTATATTTTCATTTATACTATCAAGAGTCTTTTGGATTTGTTCTATTTCTAAACTAACTAATTTTTGAAGCTGCATCTTCATTATTGCATCAGCCTGTCTAGGAGTAAAATCTAAATTACTAGCTTCTTTTTTAGAGGTTTCCGATTTAAAGATTGTGTTTCCAGTATTACCTTCAACAAGACAAGAAACAACATCTTCCTTGGTTTTACTTCCCCTTATTATCTCTATTATTAGGTCAATAATATCATAGGCTTTTAAAAGACCTTCATTTACTTCCTTATTTACATTTAGCTTATCTAAATCAAAGTTAAAAGCTCTTTTGTGGGTTTCTATTAAGAATTCTATATAATGGGCTAGCATATCTCTTAAAGATAGTGTGGCTGGTCTATTATTAACGATTGAAAGCATATTAACAGGTACAGTGTCTTCAAGTCTAGAGTTTTGATATAGTTTTGTTTTAAGCATTTCTACATTAACGCCTTTTTTGACTTCAAGTACTATTCTTATGCCATCCTTATTTGATTCATCTCTAACATCAGATAACTCTTCTAGTTTTCTGTTATTTACCATATCTATTAAAGATTCTATAAGTTTAGTTTTATTTCCCGCAAATGTGTAAGGTATATCAGTTATAAGTAGATTTTTTCTACCTCCAGTAAGTTCTTCAACCTCAAAATTTGCACGGATTTTAATTTTACCATTACCTTTTTCATATATGGATTTTAATTCATTTTTATTTATGATAGTTCCACCTGTTGGAAAATCTGGGCCCTTTATATATTTTAGTAGGCCTGAAGTGGTAATGTTTTCATCCTTTAAGAAGGCTTGGCATGCCTTATTTACCTCATAAAGATTATGAGGTGGTATATTTGTTGCCATACCAACAGCGATACCTGTTGAGCCATTAACCAAGAGGTTGAAAAATTTAGCAGGTAGGACAGCTGGCTCTTTTAAGGAGTTATCAAAATTTGGTTTAAAGTCTACTATATCCTTGTTAAGTCCTCCTAGTAAATGCATGGATAAGGGCTCAAGTTTAGCCTCAGTATAACGCATAGCAGCTGCAGCATCACCATCTATTGAACCAAAATTTCCCTGACCTTTTACTAGGGTATAATTTGTATTAAAATCTTGGGCAAGTCTTACCATAGCTCCATAGACTGCTCCATCTCCATGGGGATGGTACTTACCTAAAACATCTCCTATAATCCTTGCAGACTTTTTAAAGGACTTTTCAGGTCCTAGGTTTAAATCTTCCATAGCATATAGGATTCTTCTGTGAACTGGTTTAAGTCCATCTCTTAAATCAGGTATTGCTCTTTGTATAATAACACTCATGGCATAGTCTATGTAGGACTGTTCCATCTCTTCTGTATAATTAACTTCTATAATATTCGTCAAAAAATCATCTCCCACCCTTATTACTCAATCATTAGCAATTATAAATTAAAAACGAAAAAAGTTCAAATTATATTAAAAATATGTTATCATTAATGATTGTCAGAATAATAAAGTGAAATTAAAATTTATTATAAGAATTCGAGAGGAGATATTATGAGTTATAACGCAAGTGAAATAAAGATTTTAGAAGGTCTAGAAGCTGTTAGACTAAGACCTGGTATGTATATAGGTAGCACTGGCGTAAGAGGACTTCATCACTTGGTAAATGAAATAGTAGATAATGGAGTAGACGAACATTTAGCAGGATATTGTGATGAAATAGAAGTTACACTAGAAAAAAATGGCTCAATAACAGTTGAAGATAATGGTAGGGGAATACCTGTAGATAAACATAGTACTGGACAATCAGCACTTAGGATTATATTAACAACTTTACATGCTGGAGGGAAGTTTGACGGAAGTTCTGGCAGAATCTCCGGAGGACTTCATGGTGTTGGAGCAGCAGTTGTAAATGCCTTATCTAAAGATTTCAAGGCAGAAGTATTTAGAGATGGAAAAAAGTATTTAGATGAATACCAATATGGAAACCCAGTTACTATACTTAAAAATGGAGAGCTTTTACCATATGGAAATACAAATAAAAGAGGAACAAAGATAAACTTTTTACCAGATGCGAGTATCTTTGAAGAAATAGAATTTAAACCTGAGATAATAAAGAGAAGGCTAAAAGAGTTATCTTATTTAAATAAAGAATTAACCTTGATTTTTAAGGATTTAATAAATGATGAAGAGGTTACTTACAAGTCAGAAGATGGTATAGTATCTTATATTGAGGACTTAAATAAAGAAAAAGAAAATATAATAGCTCCCATATATCTATATGGAGAAAAAGATGGCGTAACTGTAGAAGTAGCTATGCAGTATACCGAAGAAAAATCAGAAACCATACTTTCTTTTTGTAATAATATAAATACTCATGAAGGTGGTACTCATGTAAGTGGACTTAGGGCTTCCTTAACTAGAACCTTAAACCAGTATGCAAGGGAATTAAATATACTAAAGGAAAAAGATGAGAACTTTGAGGGTAAGGATATAAGAAATGGGTTAGTAGCAATAATTTCAATCAAGTATCCAAATCCAGAGTTTGAGGGACAGACTAAGACTAAACTTGGAAATCCGGAAGCAAGGGGAATAGTTGATGAAATTACTACAAAACAATCACAAATTTTCTTTGATAGAAATTTAGATACCTTAAATAAGATTATAGAAAATGCCACAGAATCGAGAAAAATTAGAAAGGCTGAAGAAAAGGTTAGAAATAATTTAACAGATAAGAGTACAAAACTATCTGTAAATGGAAAACTAGCGTCTTGTAAGCTTAAAAACCCTAAACAAACAGAACTATTCTTGGTAGAGGGAGATTCAGCTGGTGGTAGTGCAAAACAAGGTAGGGATAGGAATTTTCAAGCTATTCTACCACTTAAGGGTAAGATTTTAAATGTTGAGAGACAGTCTTTGCATAAGATACTAGACAGTGTAGAGATATCAACTCTAATATCAACTCTTGGTACAAGTATTGGACCAGATTTTGATATAGAAAAATTAAAGTATAATAAGATAATAATAATGACAGATGCTGATGTTGATGGCTCACATATAAATACCTTGTTACTAACTTTCTTTTATAGACATATGAAAGAACTAATAGATGCAGGTCATATCTATATAGCTCAGCCACCTCTTTATAAGGTTAAAATTGGTAAAAAAGAGCAGTATGTATATGATGATAGGGATATGGACAAACTTTTAAAGGAAAAGAAGATAGACCATATACAAAGATATAAGGGACTGGGTGAGATGAATCCAGACCAGTTATGGGAAACAACTTTAAATCCTACTAGTAGGGTTTTAAAACAAGTTAGAATAGATAGTTTCGCTGAAGCAGATGATGTGACAAAGAAACTTATGGGTTCAATAGTAGCACCGAGAAGAGATTTTATTTATGAAAAAGCCCTATCAGCAGAGGTTGATATATAAAACATATAAATTATATAAAAGATTATGGGTTTAGGACCATAATCTTTTTTTATGCAGATAATTTTTGACTTTTAAAAATTTGGCATATATAATTGGATAATAATTGAACCTAAGAAATTATTAGGTTATGAGTTTGAAAAAAAGCAAAGTCTTAAATTAAAACTCAATACTAATAGGGAGTGAAATTGATGTCCGAAGGTGTTTTTAACTAAGCGAAATTAAATAGATGAAAAAGAGTTTATAATAAGAACATTTATTTGTTGTACTCTTTTTTAAGGAAAGTTAAAAACATGGATATCACATAAAATATTATTTATACAAAAGTGCTATAGTGACTCTATGTTGCTATAGTTTTTTTATTCATGTTTTGTTATAGACAAACAAAGGAGTAAAAGAAATGATAAATTATATAGAAAAAGTTTATTTAGAAACTAAAGTAAAAGAAGGAAATAAACTTGTAGAAAAACTATTAGTTGATATATATTTAAAAGAACCAATATCAAATAAAGACTTAGCTAGATCGAATAATATACCAATACCAATAGCAAGTGCTGTGAAAAAAGAATTTATAAAAGAAGGACTAGTTGCTCAAATCAGTGGTTCAAGTATGACAGAACTTGGAAGAAAATATGTAGAAGAAGAATTGGGATATAAATTAAGAAATAAAGATTATTATAATAGATTAATGGAGGATGAAATTTCAACCGAGGATGAGATTATATCAAATCTTAGAGGAAAATTGGAATTTATTTTTGAAAACAGACCAAAGGTAGATGTAAGTTTAGACCAGTCAAAAATCACTGTAGATACAGCTATTAAAAGGGCTATACTTGGGATAAAGAATAATAGTATAGTAAATAAAAATGTACTTTGTGTTGGCGATGATGATTTAACCAGTGTAGCCTTGGCTATGTTTTTAAAGGAAGTGTTTGATTATAGATATTTAAAAACAAAAATATATGTATATGACATAGATACTAGAATATTAGATTATATAAAACAAGTCTCAGATAGGGAAGATTTGAGAATGGAAGTTAGGCAGGTAGATTTAAGGGCAGAATTAGAAAAAACTAAAATGAGTTTTGATACGGTATTTACAGATCCGCCCTATACTATAAATGGACTAAAGCTATTTGTAGATAGAGGGCTAGAGTCTTTAAAGAGGGAAAAAGGGCTTAAGGTTTATCTATCCTTTGCCAGTAAATCGCCAGAGGAAAGACTTGCAATGCAAAAGTACTATTCAGATAGAAATCTTTTAATAGAAGAAATAAATAAGGGTTTTAACTTGTATGAAGGTGCTGGCATACTGGGAAATCAAAGTCAAATGACAGTCTTAACTACTACTGAGGATACTATATATAAAAATCATGAAAAATATGATAAAGAGATATATACAGGTGAAGTAAGGGCTACTGTTAGAAGCTATAGGTGTAAAACTTGTAGAAAACTTGTAAAAGTGGGGAAATATGAAAGTATAAAAACTATAGAACAACTTAAAGAATCAGGATGTAGTGCTTGTAATTCAAAAGTATTTGAATTATATAAAAAGCAAGACAGTGTGGTGAAATAATGAGAGATATATATTTAGGAAACCATATGTTAGTAGAGTATTATGATTGTGATGAAGAGTTGTTGGAAAAAGTGGGTTTTATAGAAAAAATAATGGTAGAGGCTGCTGAGATAGCAAATGCCACTATAGTTGAATCAGTATTCCACCAGTTTAATCCATGGGGAGTAAGTGGAGTGGTTGTAATAGAAGAGTCACATTTAACCATTCATACCTGGCCAGAATATGGATATGCAGCAGTAGATTTGTTTACATGTGGAGTAGATTTAGATGCCATGAAGGCTTTTTATTATTTAAAGGAAAAGTTAGAAAGTAATAGATTCACAGTAAATAAGATAAATCGTGGAGAGTTAAGTAAGATAAATGTTAAAATAAGTTTTTCGTAGGTGTGTCTTGCATATCATTCGAAGATGAAGTAAATAATATAAAAAAAATCTTTTGTAGGGGTGATGTTGTACATCACCCGAAAACAAAGCAAAAAAAATAAAAAAAATCTTTTGTAGGGGTGATATTGTATATCACCCGAAGATAAAACAAATAATATTTAAATATAAAAACATGTGGGCGGATTACAAATCCTCCCCTACAAATGTTTGTATAGAGAGTATAAATACGATTGTAAAAATAAATCTTTCGTAGGGGTGATATTGTATATCACCCGAAGATAAAACAAATAATATTTAAATATAAAAACATGTGGTAGGATTACAAATCCGCCCCTACAAATGTCTGTATAGAGATTATAAATATTATTATTAAAATAAGCCTTTGTAGGGGTGATATTGCATATCACCCGAAGATAAAACAAATAACATTAAAATATGAAAACATGTGGGAGGATTATAAATTCTCCCCTACAAATGTTTGTATAGAGATTATAAATATTATTATAGAAATAAGCCTTTCGTAGGGGTGATGTTGTACATCACCCGAAAACAAAACAAAAAATATAAGAATATGAAAAAATGTGGTAGGATTAAAAATCCTCCCCTACAAATGTTTGTATAGAGATTATAAATATGATTATTAAAATAAGCCTTTGTAGGGGTGATATTGCATATCACTCGAAGATAAAACAAATAACATTAAAATATGAAAACATGTGGGAGGATTATAAATCCTCCCCTACAAATGTCTGTATAGAGATTATAAATATTATTATAAAAATAAGCCTTTCGTAGGGGTGATATTGTATATCACCCGAAAATAAAGTAAATAATATAGAAATAAATCTTGTGTAGTGGTGATGTTGTACATCACCCGAAGATAAATCAAATGAATATTTAAATATGAAAACATGCGGGAGGATTACAAATCCGCCCCTACAAATGTCCGTATAGTGAATACAAATATGATTATTAAAATAAGCCTTTCGTAGGGGTGTCTTATACATCACCCGAATGTGAAACAAATAAGATTAAAATATGAAAACATGCGGTAGGATTACAAATCCGCCCCTACAAATGTTTGTATAATGATTATAAATATTATTACTAAAATAAATCTTGTGTAGGGGTGTCTTGTACATCACCCGAAAACAAAGCAAAAAATATAAGAATATAAAAACATGTGGGAGGATTACAAATCCGCCCCTACAAATGTTTGTATAGAGATTGTAAGATGATTACTAAAATAAATCTTGTGTAGGGGTGATGTTGTACATCACCCGAAAATAAAGCAAATAAATATTTAGATATAAAAACATGTGGTAGGATTATAAATCCTCCCCTATAAAATTTGTATGGAGATTATAATATGATTATAAAAATAAATCTTTCGTAGGGGTGTCTTATACATCACCCGAGAATAAAACAAATAAGATTTGAATATGAAAATATGCGGGAGGATTATAAATCCTCCCCTACAAATGTTTGTGTAGTGATTATAAGATGATTATTAAAATAAGTCTTTTGTAGGGGTGATATTGCATATCACCCGAAGATAAAGCAAATAAATATTAAAATATGAAAATATTTGGTAGGATTACAAATCCTCCCCTACAAATGTCTGTATAGAGATTATAAATATGATTACTAAAATAAATCTTTTGTAGGGGTGATGTTATACATCACCCGAAAATAAAAAGATGATTTCAATTTGAAATCATCTTTTTTTATATATGAAACTAACCTTTTTTTTAAAATAATATCTTTATTATTCTGGGTTATTTTGATTATTTGAAACATTTATAAGTTTAGAAATCAAACTTATGGCAGTAGACTTATTAAGTTCATCAAAGTTTATAGGGTAGTTAAGTTTTACAGAAAGCTCCCTTAATTTCTCTATTTGCCTCTCAGTTGGAGGATCTAGATTATAACTTGAATTATCCTCTCCAACATTTAATTCTTCGTAGGCAGTCATACCTATATTTGTTAAGTCTCTAAGGGCGCGTGCCTTAGCACGAGTTGATGCCATCCTTAAAAGATGGGGCACAAGTGCAGAGTTTACAGAGTTTGGTGCTGCATCACCTATATCAGTAAATTCCATATCCTTTGTTCTTGCTGTGGCAGCACAAACTGCAACCATATTGTTTTCACGATTTGGAACTTGGATTATTTCCACATCTATTGAGATAAGTCCTAGTTGATGAGCATAATCTAAAAGTCCTTCATAGGTTACAAATCTTTTTCCTTGAAGATTTATTATAAACTGTTCATTTAAATTATTCATGTGACTACCTCCTTATTTTATTAAATAGTTATAAGCTAAGTCTATTGTGGCAGTTATAGCCTTGATATGAGTTCTCTCAAAACTATGAGAAGAATCAACGCCAGGTCCTATGAGAGCTACTCTTAAATCATTTCCAGCACGAAGAGCAGCAGAACCATCAGAACCATAGAAGGGATAGATATCCACCTTATAGTCTATTTTATTTTGTTCTGCAATCTCGATTAATTCCTTTCTAAAATTATAATCATAAGGTCCAGAACTATCTTTTGCGCATATAGTAACATACTCTTCTCTAGAAGCTTGACCTTCTCCAGGTGCAGCCATATCAATTGCAATAAATTCAGAAGTATTTTCTGGTATAGATGCAGCTCCATGTCCAACCTCTTCATAATTAGATATAAAAAAGTTTACAGTATTACTTAATTCTACCTTATTTTCTATAAGCTTTTTAGCCACTCCAAGTAGAGCCACTACCCCTGCCTTATCATCTAAATGTCTAGATTTTATAAAACCCGATTTCGTAATATTTACTCTAGGGTTAAAAGAGATAAAATCTCCTATATTTATACCTAAATCTAAGATGTCCTTTTCTGAATAAACTAATTCATCAAGTCTGATTTCCATATTGGAATCATCTCTAGTTATATCATCTAGAGCAGAGCCACCATGTACATGTACTGAGGCCTTAGTAGTTAAAACGGTTCCTGTGTATTCTCTATTATCTAAAGTGTGGATTATAATCTCCTCTCCCTCTACTGAAGTCCAAGAGAAGCCACCTATTTTGGCTAGTTTAATTCTTCCATTTGGTTTTATCTCTTTGACCATGGCACCAAGTGTATCTACATGTGCAGATAAGGTGATAGCTTTTTCTGCATTTTTTCCATCTATAGTAGCTATAAGACCACCCTTGTTATTAAGCTGAGTTTTTATGTCCAGTTTTTCAAATTCTGATTTAACAAAGTCTATAGCCTTGTGAGTATATCCTGTTGGGCTTGGTATATTTAAAAGTTTTTCTATTGTATTATTTATATAATTCATCCTAATTCCTCCCTTGATTATATGATATAATATTTAGAATGAATATTAAAGAGATTATATAGTATAATATTAATATAATAAAAGCAGGAGTGATAAATATGATAGGAGAAGTAAGTGCTGGAGGTGTTGTCATATTTGGAAATGCACTATTACTTTTGAAAAAATTTAATGGTGATTATGTCCTACCTAAGGGGAGAATGGAAAAGGGAGAAAGCTTGGAAGAAACTGCCCTTAGAGAGGTGGAAGAAGAGGCTGGAATAAAGGCTGAAATAGTGGAATATATTGGGGATGCAAGCTATGAATATAGGAACTATAAATACAATGAGTTTATAGAAAAGACTGTCCATTGGTACTTGATGAGTGCCAGTAATATGGATGGAGTGCCACAAAAAAGTGAGGGCTTTATAGAAGCTACTTTTGTCCACATGGATAGGGCTAGAGATATGGTTAGGTATGAAGATGAGAGAAGAATAATAGATATGGGATTAAAGATACTAAAAACATTAAAATAGAGGTGAGAAATTGACTTTTTCAAGCAAGGCAAAAAATGAGCTATCCAGATTGGAAATAGATGATAGATGTTGTGCCATAGCAGAGTTATCTGCAATTATAAGAATGAGTGGTAGTATACAAATAAATGGGATTAAAGAGATAAAATTAAGTTTTATGACGGAAAATGCAGCCATTGCTAGGAGAATATTTTCTTTAATAAAGGAACTTTATAATGTTGATATAGAGGTTAGGGTTAGGAGAAATACCCAGCTTAAGAAAAATAATAACTATCTAGTTGTGGTTAATAACAAGGACATATCTGAAAAAATAATTGAAGATTTATACTTTGTTGAAGGGGAATATAGTATATTTACACCAAATTATTCTATTCCGAAGGAGATAATAAAAGATAGGTGTTGTAAAAGAGCCTATATAAGAGGCGCTTTCTTAGGTGGAGGGTCAGTTAGTAATCCAGAGAAATCATATCATTTAGAATTTGTAACAAGTAGCAAAAAACATGCAGAGGATTTGTCTGAACTGATAAATGAGTTTGACCTTAATTCTAAAATAATAGATAGAAATGAAAACAAGGTAATCTACCTAAAAGAAGCAGACCAAATAGCAGATTTACTAAATATAATTGGAGCTCATCAAGCCCTATTAACTATGGAAAATATAAGGATAGTTAAGGATATTAGAAATAATACAAATAGGCTGGTGAACTGTGAGACTGCAAATCTTAGTAAAACTATTGATGCCTCTGTTAGACAGGTGGAAATAATAGAGTATATAGATTCTCAAATAGGACTTAGTAAACTTCCAAACAAACTTAGGGAGATAGCTGAAATAAGATTAGAAAATGATGATTTAAGCTTAAAGGAGATAGGTGAGCTATTAAATCCACCAGTTGGGAAATCAGGAGTAAATCATAGGTTTAGAAAATTAGAAAAAGTGGCTAGTGATTTAAGAGAAGGAAAACAAGTATTTTAAAGTAATCTTTTAGATTACTTTATTTTATCGTTAAACAAAGGAGAATATATGAATAAATATAACTTTACTCATTTACATGTGCATACTGAATATAGTTTATTAGATGGTTCTATAAAACTTTCTGAAATAATGGATAGAGTTAAGGAATTAGGGATGGACTCAGTAGCTATAACAGACCATGGTTCTATGTTTGGTATAGTTGAATTTTATAAGCAGGCAAAAAAACATAATGTAAGACCAATACTTGGTTCAGAAGTATATGTTGCCATGAATAAATATACGGAAAAAGAGCCTAAAGATAAGAGGCAGTACCATTTGGTCTTATTGGCTGAAAATAATATAGGCTATAAAAATCTTATGAATTTAGTATCAGAATCCTATGTAAATGGATTTTATTATAAACCTAGGATAGATAGGGAACTTTTAGAAAAATATAGTGAAGGATTAATAGGTCTGTCCGCATGTTTAAGTGGAGAAGTTCCTAGACATATTCTAAATAACAACTATGAAAAAGCCAAGGAGATAGCCCTAGACTATGAGCGAATACTAGGTAAGGGTAATTTTTTCTTGGAATTACAGGATTATGGACTTGAGACACAAAAAAATGTAAATAAAGAACTTATAAAACTACATGAGGAAACAAATATACCTCTAGTTGCGACAAATGATATACATTATCTTAGAAAAGAAGATGCGGAAGTACATGATGTACTTCTTTGTATACAAACAGCTACAACAGTTAATGAGGAAAATAGGATGAAGTTTCCAGCCAAGGAGTTTTATTTAAAGTCGCCACAAGAGATGGAAGAAATCTTTGAGGACTATCCAGAAGCCCTTAAAAATACTGGGGAAATAGCTAAAAGATGTAATGTGGAATTAGATTTTGATACCTTACATTTGCCAGAATATGATGTACCAGAAGGATATAATAATGAAGAATACTTAAGGGAGTTAACCTTAAAGGGTTTAGAAGTAAGATATGGAGAGATAACGGCTGAACTTATGGAAAGATTTGAATTCGAATTTAAAACCATAGTTCAGATGGGATATATAGATTATTTCTTAATAGTTTGGGATTTTATAAAGTTTGCTAAGGACAATGATATTATAGTTGGACCAGGTAGGGGATCAGCTGCTGGAAGTGTAGTATCTTACGGACTGGGGATAATAGATGTTGACCCAATAGAGCATGGACTTATATTTGAAAGATTTTTAAATCCTGAAAGGGTTAGTATGCCAGATATTGATATAGATTTTTGCTATGAGAGAAGAGAAGAAGTAATAGATTATGTAATTGAAAAGTATGGAGAAGAAAGAGTGGCCCAAATAGTAACCTTTGGTACCATGGCTGCAAGAGGCTCCATAAGAGATGTAGGTCGTGCTATGGACATGCCCTATAGCCAGGTGGACTATGTTGCCAAACAAATCCCCATGGAGCTTGGCATAACAATAAAAAAGGCTTTGGATGTAAATAAAACCCTGAAAAAAATGTATGATGATGAACTTGAAATCAAAAAATTAATAGATTTTTCAATGGCGGTAGAAGGCTTACCAAGACATACTTCTACCCATGCAGCAGGTGTTGTAATATCCAAGGAAAATGTGAGAAGTTACGTACCCCTACTTAGAAATGGTGATGCAATAACAACTCAGTTTAATATGATAGAACTGGAGGAGCTAGGTCTTTTAAAAATGGACTTTTTAGGACTTAGAACCCTTACAGTTATAAGGGATGCAACAGATTTAATCTATGAAAATTATGGAAAAAAAATAGTTTTTGATAGAAGTTTTGACTATGAAGATAAAAATGTTTTAGATATGTTTGCAAGGGCTGAAACACTTGGTATATTTCAGTTTGAATCATCGGGAATGAGGGCATTTTTAAAGGAGTTAAAGCCTAATGTTTTTGAAAACTTAGTTGCAGCAAACTCCCTATATAGACCGGGACCTATGAGTCAGATACCAACTTTTGTAGAGTGTAAACATGATAATACAAAGATAAGATATCTGCACCCACAACTTGAGAATATATTAGATGTAACCTATGGATGTATTGTGTATCAAGAACAGGTAATGGAAATAGTTCAGAAAATAGGTGGATATTCTCTAGGACATGCTGATATATTAAGACGTGCTATGGGTAAAAAGAAAATGGATGTAATGGAAAAGGAAAAGAGAAACTTTATCTATGGTGAGGTTGATGAAGATGGAAATATTTTAACTTCAGGAGCCATAAGAAATGGAGTAGATGAAAAGACAGCAGAAGAGATATATGACTTGATGCTAGACTTTGCAAAATACGCTTTTAATAAATCACATTCAGTAGCCTATGCAGTAGTAGCATATAGAACTGCTTGGCTAAAACACTATTATCCAGTTGAGTTTATGGCAGCCTTAATATCTTCAATAATGTCAGATACAAATTCAGTGTCTTTATATATACAAGAATGTAAAAGACTTAATATAGAAGTATTAAAACCAGATATAAACGAATCAAAATTAAAATTTACTGTGGCAGATGGAAAGATAAGGTTTGGCCTATCAGCAGTTAAGAATGTTGGTGTAAAGTTTATAGAAGCCATAGTAAAGGCTAGAGAAGATGGAGAGTTTAAATCTCTTACAGATTTTGTAGAAAAAATAGTGGTAGTAGATCCAGCTTGTTTAAATAAGAGGGCAGTAGAATCTTTGATAAAATGTGGAGCTATGGATAGTCTAGGTGGAAACAGAGCCCAGTATTTATCTATGTATGAAACTATTATAGATAATATAGTTTCAAATAATAGAAAGAATGTTAGAGGGCAAGTATCCTTGTTTGATGAGATAGAATCAAGTTTTAGTGATGATAATCTACCAGAACTTAAGGATTTTCCTAAAAATATATTATTAAATATGGAAAAGGAAATGACGGGAATCTACCTATCAGGACATCCTCTTGAAGATTATGAAAAGGAACTAAAAAGAGTTTCAAATATAAGCACCTTAGAGCTTTCCATAGCAGAAGATGATATGGAACTTCCAAGATTTAAGGATGGGCAAAGGGTAAGGCTAGGTGGTATGATATCTCACAAGAAAAACATGTTAACTAAAAATAATAATATGATGAGCTTTATAACCCTTGAAGACCTTTATGGAGATATAGAATGCATAGTTTTTCCAGCAACCTATGAAAGATATGTGGAATATTTAGTAGAGGATGAACTAATTATAATAGATGGTAAGATATCAGCATCAGATATGGATAAACCTCAAATAATAGTTGAGAAAATAAAAGAACTAAAACAGGCAAGTGATGAAAAATTATATGTAAAAATAGATAGTATGAAAAATGCAGACCTCTTTAATCAAGTAAAGACTATGCTAAAAGATTATAGGGGAAATATACCTGTATATATATACTTTGAAAATGAGAAACAAACCATAGTTTCAGAGGAAAACTTATGGATTAGAAAAAATGATGATTTACTCTTTGATTTATATAATCTATTGGGTAAAAACTCTGTAAAATTCATATAAGAGACACAGTTTTAATATGATACAATAGATATACTCGGAGGTGTTAAGATGAAGAGAATAGCAGTATTATCAAGTGGTGGAGATGCACCAGGTATGAACCCAGCCATAAGAGCTGTGGTTAGAACGGCTATTTACAACGGAATAGAAGTATTTGGAATAAAAGAAGGCTATAAAGGTCTTATGGAAGGTAACCTAGAACCAATGAATTTATCATCAGTAGCAGATATAATTCAAAGGGGAGGAACTGTCTTAAGAACTGCTAGGGCAGAAGAATTTATGACAGAAGAAGGATTTAATAAGGCACTTAATGTACTTGAAGTGTTTAATATAGATGGTTTGGTAGTTTTAGGGGGAGATGGAACCCTAAAAGGAGCAAGAGATTTGGCAAAGGCTGGAATACCAGTAGTTGGTATACCATGTACCATAGATAATGATTGTGGATATACAGACTATACAATAGGTTTTATGACCGCAGTAGATACAGTTGTAGACGCCATATCTAAGATAAGAGATACTTCCACATCACATGGTAGGGCGAATATAATAGAAGTCATGGGAAGAAACTGTGGAGATATAGCTTTATATGCAGGTCTTGCAGGTGGTGCTGAAAGTATAATAGTACCAGAACTTTACTTTGATGTATCGAAGGTAGCTCAAAAAGCTATGCAGGGTAAAAATAGAGGGAAGTTGCACCATATAATTGTCTTGGCAGAAGGTGTTGGAAACGCCTATGAGATAGCAGAAGAGATGGTAAATCTAACAAGTATAGATACTAGGGTTACAATACTTGGCTATATACAAAGAGGTGGAATACCATCAGCTTTCGATAGGGTTCTTGCCAGTAGACTGGGAAATAGGGCTGTGGAACTTTTAATAGAAGGAAACGGAGCTAAGGCAGTTGGAATGGTTGATAATAAAGTGATAGACTTAAATATAGAAGATGCTTTAGATATAGAAAAGCAATTTGATGAAGAAATGTATGAGATGGCAAATGTACTATCCATATAAAATGGGAGGAATTGATTATGAAAAGAACTAAGATGGTATGCACCATAGGACCAGCATCTGACTCACCAGAAGTATTAGAACAACTGATGAAATCAGGACTAAATGTATGTAGATTAAACTTTTCACATGGGACTCATGAAGGTCATCAAAAAACTATAGATAACATTAAATCTGTTAGGGATAGACTAGATTTACCTATAGGTATAATGTTAGATACAAAGGGACCAGAAATAAGACTGGGAGATTTTAAAGATGGACCAGTATCCTTGGAGTATGGAGATATATTTACTCTAACAACTAGAGAAATACTAGGAGATAAAGATATAGTTAGTATATCCTACAAGGACCTTCCTAATGATATAAAGGCAGGAAGTATAATTTTAATAGATGATGGTCTGGTAGAACTTGAAGTAACTCAGGTAAAAGATGGAACTGAAATAGTTTGTAAGGCTTTAAATACTGGAGAAATATCAAATCATAAGGGAGTAAATGTACCTAATGTAAAACTTAATCTACCATCTATTACGGAAAAAGATGTAGATGATATATTATTTGGTATAAAAAATGAAGTGGATTTTATAGCACCATCTTTTATAAGAAAAGCAGATGATGTAATCCAAATAAGAAAAATTTTAGAAGAAAATAATGCAGAAGATATAGAAATAATATCTAAGATAGAAAATCAAGAAGGTATAGATAATATAGATGAAATAGTAGATGCATCTGATGGAATCATGGTAGCCAGAGGAGACATGGGTGTTGAGATAAGAACTGAGGAAATCCCTCTAGTTCAAAAAACCCTTATAAGAAAGGCAAATGCAAAAGGTAAGTCTGTTATAACAGCAACTCAAATGTTGGATTCTATGATAAGAAATCCTAGACCAACTAGGGCAGAGGTGACAGATGTTGCAAATGCGATTTTAGATGGAACTGGAGCTATAATGCTATCAGGAGAATCAGCAGCTGGAAAGTATCCAGTTAGAGCAGTTGAAACTATGCATAATATAGCAGTAGCAACAGAGGAGTCTGAAAACTACAAGGAAATGTTTTCAGAAAAACTTGCAGAAGATGAGATTACAGTTACAAATGCTATAAGTAGGTCTACTTGTACTACAGCAACAGAACTTAAAGCATCAGCTATAATAACTGCAACTTCTTCAGGTCATACTTCAAAGGCTATATCTAAATTTAGACCTAAGATGCCAATAATAGCAGCTACAACAAAGAAATCTGTTATGAGAAAATTATCCTTAACTTGGGGAGTATATCCAGTTTTATCTCCATATAGTAATTCTACAGATGATGTAATAGATTTCTCTATTAATTCAGCTATAGATAAGGGCTATGTCCATCAAGGTGATTTGGTAGTAGTAACGGCAGGAGTTCCAGTAGGTTTATCTGGTTCTACAAACCTTTTAAAGGTTCATACTATTAGTGAGATCTTAGTTAAGGGTATGGGAATTGGAAAGGGAACAGCAGTAGGTAGAGCTTGTGTTGTTAAAACAGAAGAGGACCTAAAAAACTTTAAGGATGGAGATATTTTAGTGTGCGCCTTTACTGAAAAGGACACAGTTAGCTATATCGAAAGATCTTCAGCCCTAGTAGTAGAAGAGGGAGGTCTAACTTCACACGCTGCAATAGTTGGACTTAATCTTAAAAAACCAACTATAGTTGGAGGAAATGATGCTGTGAAGAATATAGAAAATGGTGAACTAATTACAGTAGATAGTTCTACAGGTATTGTATATAAAGGTGAAGCAAGAGTATTGTAATAAAAAGTAGACAAATTTGTCTACTTTTTTAATTTAAGACTGGGAAGTGATTAGGTGAATATATTATCTATTGAAAATTTAAGTAAGACTTATGGTAGTAAGGAATTATTTAATAGTATAAATTTGGGAATAAATGATACAGATAAAATAGGTTTAATTGGTAAAAATGGAGAAGGTAAGACAACTTTTTTAAAGATAATAGCAGGCATAGAAGAGGCTGACTCTGGAGACATAATAAAGAATTCTAAGATAACAGTTGAGTACCTACCTCAAAACATAGAATTTGTAAGAGGAGGAAAGGTTTTAGAGCAGGTATTTAGGGGAAACTCTGAAAATATGAAAACTCTAAGAGACTATGAAAATGCCCTAGCAGAAGAAAATATAGATAATGAAAAAATAATGAGACTTACTGAAAAAATGGATAGGGATAATGTTTGGGAGCTGGAGAGTGAAGCAAAGTCTGTTTTAACAAAGCTTGGTATTACTGATTTTAGTAAAAATATAGAAGAGTTATCTGGAGGACAAAAGAGAAGGGTAGCCCTAGCATCAGCCCTTATAAATACAGCAGATTTATTAATCTTAGATGAACCTACCAACCATTTAGATAATAAAACTATAGAGTGGCTGGAGGAGTATTTAAAAAATAGGAAGGGCGCCCTACTTATGGTAACCCATGATAGATATTTTTTAGATAGGGTGACTAATAGAATAATAGAGCTTGAAAATGCAAATCTATACTCTTATGAAGGAAACTATAATTACTATGTGGAGAAAAAGGCTGATAGGGAAGAGCGAGAGCTTGCCACAGAGAGAAAGAGAAAATCATTATATAGACAGGAACTAGCTTGGATGAGACAGGGAATAAAGGCTAGGGGAACTAGACAAAAGGCTAGAATAGAAAGATTTGAAGATTTAAGGGATAATAAACTTGAGATAAATGATAATAATATAGATATTTCAGTAAGTGGACAAAGATTGGGAAATAAAATAATAGAAGCCAAAAATATAGCTAAAACTTACAATGATAAGGCTATAATAGATGATTTTACTTACACAGTCCTTAGAAATGACAGAATAGGAATACTTGGAGAAAATGGAGCAGGAAAAACTACACTTATGAATATGTTAACTGGAAAAATAGAGCCAGATAGTGGGACAGTTGAAATGGGTGAAACAGTTAAACTAGCATATTTTTCTCAAGAAAGTACAGAAATGGATACTAAACTTAGGGCCATAGAATATATAAAAGAGGGCGGAGAATATATAGAAACAGATGATGGGTCTAAAATAACTGCTGCTCAAATGATGGAAAGATTTATGTTTAATGGAAAAGAACAGTATACAGAGATTGAAAAATTATCTGGAGGAGAAAGAAGAAGGCTTTACCTTTTAAGGATTTTAATGACTGGACCCAATGTTCTAATCCTAGATGAGCCTACAAATGACTTGGATATTAATACTTTAACAATACTGGAAGATTATATAGATGAATTTCCTGGACCAGTTATAATAGTATCCCATGATAGGTACTTACTTGATAAATTAGTGGAAAAGGTGTTTCATGTAGAAGATGGTAAGGCTACAGAATATCCTGGTAGTTACTCACTATTTAGAAGAAAGATGGAAGAAAGAGAAGCCTTGGAAGAAAAGGTCGAAGTAAAAGAAGAAAAAAATATAAGAGAGAAACCAAAAGAGCAAAAAAAGACTAAGTTTTCCTATAATGAAAAAAGGGAATGGGAAAGTATAGATGGCGATATAGCTAAACTTGAAGAAAAGATAGAGAGTTTAGAAAAAGATATGGTAACCCACGCATCAGAGTATACTAAACTTCAAGAATTAGTAGAGGAAAAAGAGCGAGTAGAGGCTGAACTTGAAGAAAAAATGGATAGATGGGTTTATCTATCAGAGTTAAAAGAAGAAATTGACAGTAATAATAATTAGTTATGGTTATATATCATTTTAGTTGATATAATTATAAGGAAAATCTATTTGTTTAAAATAGAGAGGAGATAAAATGATAAAATTAGGAAAAGTACAGAAATTAAAAGTAAAAGATATAAGACCTCAGGGAGCCTACCTAGGAGTGGATGATGATATGACAGATGCCTTGCTACCAAGGGAAGAGCTGCCAGAAGAAGCTAAAAAAGGTGATACATTAAAAGTAGTGGTATACAAGGATTCTAGGGGAAGACTTACTGCATCTACAAAAAAACCATATGCACAAGTAGGTGAAATGGCAACACTTAGAGTAACTAGTAAGCCAAAATTTGGAGCGTTTTTAGACTGGGGATTGGACAAGGATGTATTTTTACCTTATGCTCAAACTGTTGGAGCAGTAGTAGAAGGTAGAGAATATCCAGTTATACTTTATATAGATAGGGAAGATAGAATTTGTGCTAGTATGCAGCTAGATAATTTCTTGGAATTAGATTCTCCCTATAAAAAAGATGATAATGTAAAGGGTACTGTATATAGTATAAATAAAAAAATAGGGATATTTGTAGCAGTAGATAATAAGTACAGTGGTCTAATACCAAATGAGGAAATCTTAGGTGCCTATATGATAGGTGATGAAGTTGAGACTAGGGTTTTTAATGTTAAAGATGATGGAAAACTAGACTTAACACTTAAGGGTAGAGTAAACACAGACATGTCCAAGGATGTAAATGTTATCTTAGATAAGTTAAAAGCTAATAGGGGTTATCTACCATACAATGATAAGTCAGATGCAGCTGATATAAAAAGAGAATTTGGAATAAGTAAATCTGCCTTTAAAAAAGCTACGGGAAATCTTTATAGAGAAAGAATGATAGAGTTTAAAGATAGCGGAATAAAATTAATATAATACAAAAGACAGCCTAGATACTAATAGGCTGTCTTTTATTTAAATCTTAGCTTTTTCAAGTGATAATATTTTCATGGGACAATTATTTATACAAGTCTTACATTTTATACAGTTGATATCTGATATTTGATTATACTCATCAAAATTATTATTTACATCTATCTGCATAGGACATACCTTGTAGCAAAGACCGCAATCTTTACATAGACTTGTATCGCTTATAGTTATTCTTTTCTCATAGGGAGATTTAAATTTAATTAGTTTTCCAAAACCATAAGATAATTTCTCCATAGTTCCCATGGGACAAATTTGGCACCAGGTTCTGGGAGTTGTAATAAGACCAATTAAGCCTCCAACTATCATAACCATAAGATAAGTGGTAGAAAAAATACTCCCTAGCTTATCTAAAAAAGTCATTGTACCAAAATACTGACTTATGTCTAGAAACTTTCTACCTAGATTAAATAGAAAAAATATAAAAAAACCATAGGAAAACACCTTGTTTTTAAAGAACTTTGGAATTTTAGTATTTCTACTCATAGGTAGGATAATATTGTCAAAATAACTGCCGTGAGGGCAAATATTTCCACACCAAAATTTTGCATTGAAAAATGAAGTTACTAAAAGACCAAGCATAATAAGTAATACTAGTAATCCAAGCTTGGGGTAAAATAATCCACCAATAGCTACTAAAAATGTAAATAAAAATCCATACTTTCTAATAATTGAAAACGATCTTTTCTTTTTTATAAAATTCATAAACACTCTCCTTATACATATAGGGGGTATATCTATTATATTATATAAAAGAAACTAGAAAAAAGAAAGTAAAATTATATAAAAATTGTGCTATAATCATATAGATACTAAAAGGAGAGATTAGATGAGTTTAGAAGTAGAAGTAGGACAGATTATTGAAAATAAAATAGTGGATATAAGTTTTGATGGAAAGGCAGTTTTAAAACAAGATAACCTAACTATATTTACAGATAGTGGAGTTATAGGGGACGTAGTAAAAGTTGAAATAGAAAAATTAAAGAAAAGCTATGTTTTGGCAAAAACTATAGAGATAGTAGAGAAATCACCACATAGAATAGAATCTAGATGTGAATATTCAAATGTATGTGGAGGATGCCAATTCCAAGACTTTAATTATGATGAAGAATTAAAACTTAAGAAGTCAAAGGTTAGAAATGATTTAGAGAGAATAGGGAAAATACAAGATTACAAACTATATGATACTATTGGAGCAGAAGAGTTAGATCACTATAGAAATAATATTCAGATGCCAATTATGAAATCTAAGGGCAAGGCAGTTATAGGATATTTTGAAAAGGCTTCCCATAGAATAGTAGATATAGACAAGTGTCTAATCCAAGAAGAGATAGCGGGAGAGATAATTAAAAGCCTAAAAGAATTTATAGAAGAAGAAAATGTATCTTGCTATAACAGAAGAGATAATAAGGGACTACTTAGACATGTTATAATTAGAACATCAAAAGCTACTAAGGAAACTATGGTTATCCTAGTTATAAATGGTAGGGATGTGCCTAATTTAGAGGTATTTGTTAGTAAACTAATGAAGATAAAGGAAGTTACATCACTTTATTTAAATGTTAATAAAGAAAGAACAAATCTTGTAACTGGATACAAGTATAAACTTGTATTTGGAGAGAAAAAGATAACGGATAAAATAGGAAATCTAGAATATAAGATATCACCACAATCATTTTTCCAAGTTAATACTAAGCAGGCAGAAAAATTATACGAAAAAGTAGCCGAATTTGCTAATTTAAGTGGAGATGAAGTAGTAGTCGATTTGTATTCTGGTATAGGTACGATAGGATTATACTTGGCGGATAAGGCTAAGGAGATAGTTGGAGTAGAAGTGGTGGAAAGAGCAGTAATGGATGCCAAGCTAAATGTTAAGATAAATAATATAGAAAATGCTAAGTTCTTTGAGGGAACATCTGAAAAAATGCTACCAGTTTTAGAGCAAGTTGGTATAGTACCAGATGTACTAGTGCTGGACCCACCAAGAAAAGGCTGTGATGAAGCTTTACTTGAAGATATAGTAAAATATGAACCAAAGAAAATAGTGTATGTATCTTGCAACTCAGCAACTCTAGCTAGAGATGTGAAGTATCTTGAAGAAAATGGATATAAAGTAAGAGAAGTGCAGCCAGTGGATATGTTTGCTAGGAGTGGGCATGTGGAGTGTATAGCGTTACTACAAAGAGAAATTATGTAGAAATCCTGAGATTCAAGCTCTTTCACGACTATTTTGCCTTCCAAGAAGATGACCAAAATAACAAGCGAAAAGTGCTAAAAAAGCATTTCAATGTTTCGGTGGTGGTTGACCTAGTTAGTGGAGACACAAGAAAATAAGGACAAAAATGAGAATCAGCAAGGAGTAAAAAACTTGCTGATTTTTGCATTTATGATTTCAGACTTGTCAAAAGGACAAGTCAAGAATGGTGATTTTGATAATTCTAGAATGGCAAAAAGGAAAATTCTAGACATGTCAAAAAGACAACCTAACTATATAGAGATTAGTTAGATTGATAGAGTTATATTGATATTAGGGGGATAATAAAAAACCACTTTATTTTCATGTAATATAAAAGCTGAAACGGTGGTTTACCGTATTGGGTTAGAATGGAGTAAGAATGTTATGACAGGACTTTTGTTTTGAAGTAGTTAT
This sequence comes from uncultured Tissierellia bacterium, assembly GCA_946402705.1. Lineage (GTDB taxonomy): Bacteria > Bacillota > Clostridia > Tissierellales > Tissierellaceae > CAMIXG01. Next base: position 26,057 of record CAMIXG010000018.1, read on the forward strand.
AAAGTAAATCATTATACTTGATATCATTCGTACAGTGGAATATAATATCATAAAAGGACTTCTTTAATTGGAGGTGTTTATTATGGATTATTTATCAGCCAAGGAAGTAGCTGAGAAGTGGAATATATCAAGACGGAGAGTTCAACTACTTTGTGAGGAAGGCAGGATTGAAGGAGCATTTAAGCTTAGTGATGTCTGGGTTATCCCTAAGGACGCAGAGAAACCTGCAGACAGACGAAAGACTAAGAAAAAGCCAGATAATAGTGGGATAGATAAAATAGGGTCGGAGGGTTGATTATATGAAGCCACCTAAGGTTTTGGATAATAAGAAACATAGGGTTGTAGATGAGTTAAAAGAGGAACTAAATAAGGGTTCAAAGCTATCTGTTATATCAGCTTACTTTACAATTTATGCCTATGCAGAACTCAAAAAAGAGCTTAGTAAGATAGAGAATATGAGGTTCATTTTTACAGAGCCTACCTTTGTACATAAGGACCAGGAGCTTATTCGGGAATATTACATAGAGCGTAACCCTGAAAAGAAAATGTCTGGAAATGAATTTGAAATAAAACTTAGAAATGAAATGAAGCAGGCGGCCATAGCCAAAGAATGTGCCCAGTGGCTAGAGAAGAAAGCTGAGATTAAGTCTTTAAGACAAGCAAACCCAGCCCAACCTAGACTTGTCTACATAGAAAATCCTGATGATAATGTTTCAATAAATGGAACAGTTGACTTTACTTCTGATGGACTAGGTATCACTCCTTCCAACAGATTAGACAGCAATATGTGTTTATATGGCAAGGACTATACTATTAGTTTCTTACAAGCCTTTAATGAACTGTGGGAGGATGACACTGCTGTTCAAGATGTAAAAGATAAGGTTCTTGAGCAAATGCGTATCCTTTATAAAGAGAATACCCCTGAGTTTATCTACTTTGTTACTCTCTACAATATATTCAACAATTACCTTGACGAACTAACCGAAGACAATATTGTTAAAAGTCGTACAGGCTTTAAAGAGACCCTAGTCTGGAATAAGCTGTATAAATTTCAGAAAGACGGTGTTATGGGAGCCATTGATAAGATTGAAAAGTACAACGGATGTATCATCGCTGACAGTGTTGGACTTGGTAAAACATTTACTGCTCTTGCAGTTATTAAATACTATGAATTAAGAAATGATAGGGTTCTAGTTATCGTACCTAAGAAGCTCCGTGAAAACTGGACTGTATATACCATGAATGATAAACGGAATATCTTCTCTGGTGATAGGTTCAATTATGATGTTCTAAATCATACTGACCTGAGCAGGACAAGCGGCTACTCAGGAGAGATTAACCTTGCTACCCTTAATTGGTCTAACTATGACCTTGTTGTAATCGATGAAAGCCATAACTTTAGAAACAATCCACCAGTCAAAGGTCGTATCACTCGTTATGAACGATTTATGAATGATATTATAAAGGCAGGCGTTAAGACCAAGGTTTTAATGCTGTCTGCAACCCCTGTAAACAATAAGATGAACGATATTAAGAATCAAATAGCCTTTATCACAGAGGGCAGAAATGATGCCTTTGCAAGTGTTGGCTTAGATAATCTTGAACTTATACTTAGAAAAGCACAAGCTGTATTTAATAGGTGGTCTGAACTTCCTGACTCTGAAAGAACAACAGAAACCTTTGTCAATATGATGGATTTAGATTACTTTAAACTACTGGATACAGTAACTATTGCTCGCTCTAGGAAGCATATAGAGAAGTATTATAACTTAGAAGAGATAGGCAAGTTCCCCACAAGACTAACCCCTGAGAACAGGTATCCTATTATTGATACTGAGAATGAGTTTCCGCCTATAGAGGAAATCAATAGACTTATTAAAAAGCTTACCCTGTGTGTCTATTCACCTTTAGGCTATGTACTCCCTGAAAAAAGGGTGACCTACGAGAAAAAGTATGATATGACAGTTGGCACAAATAATAGTGTCTTCAGGCAGACCGATAGAGAGCAAAGCTTAGTTGGGCTTATGCGTGTTGGAATATTAAAAAGAATGGAAAGCTCTATCAATTCCTTCGCTTTAACTGTTGAGAACATTCTCTATAAGATAGATAAGACCCTTGAGGCCATAGAGCAAAGTCAGCTAGATTATGATGCTGAGATGGATATTAGCGATATAGATATAGATGACCCTGAATATGAGAATCTTATGTTTGGCAATAACGTCAAGGTTTTACTGCAGGATATGGACCTTATAAAGTGGAGGCAAGACCTCCTTGCTGACAAGGACAAGCTGGAAACTATTCTTTTGGAAGCCATAAATGTAACACCTGATAGAGACGCCAAGCTCATAGAGCTTAGAAGCTTAATAGAGAATAAGATTAAGGACCCTATAAACC
>CAMIXG010000019.1 GCA_946402705.1 uncultured Tissierellia bacterium
TTTAACAACTCTCTTATTGGATCTTTTTCTATTTCTTCTCTATCTCCCCATTTTTTATAGGCAGATATTAGCATACCAAATTGTGTACCATAATCACCTAAATGGTTTATAGAAACTGTATCATATCCTAAAAATTTATAGATATTGTAGATAGCATTTCCTATAACAGTTGTTCTTATATGTCCTATATGAAATGGTTTCGCTATATTAGGTGAAGAATATTCTACTATTACTTTTTTTCCTTCTCCCATGTTTGAAGAACCAAAGGCTTGTCCTTTTTTCACTACTTCTTCTATTGTATCTTTCATTAGTTTAGATTTATTTACAAAGAAGTTTAAATATGGTCCTGTATTAACAACCTTTTCAAAGTTTTCATTACCTGCAAATTTACCAGCTAACTCTTCAGCTATCATATTAGGCGCTTTTTTATAAGTTTTTGCTAGTTTGAAAACTGGAAAAGCATAGTCTCCCATATCATAAGACGGTGGCACTTCTATTTGTCCTATTATATCCTCTTCTGTCAGTTCATCCACTTCATTTAAAATAGCTTTCACTACTTCATCTTTAAAATTAATCATCTTACACTTCCTCCTCTAATCTTAAAAAACTCTCGCCTCAATTAAGAGACGAGAGTTTTCCCGTGTTACCACTCTTGTTGATATATAAATATATCCACTCTATAGCTTTAAGGTATCTAACCTAATATCTTACTCATTTCAGATACATTCTCAAGAACTCTCTTCAAACACTTTAATCATTGGCTTTCAGCTACCCAACTTGCTCAGGATTTTAAGTTATCCTACTCTTTCTCTCAACGAATTGTATTTAGTTGATTTTTCTTATCACATTATATCATATTTTTTCTAATAGTTTAATAGATTTTTACTTTATTTAAGACTTACTATTGTTACACCATCTCCACCCTCAGAATACTCGCCCAGTCTATATTCTTTTACATGTGTGTGGCTCTTTAAATAACTTGTTATACCCTGCCTCAAAACGCCAGTTCCCTTACCATGAATTATCTCTATTTCAGGAAGTCCTGCTATATAAGCATCATCTATATACTTATCTATTTCCATTAGAGCTTCACCTAGATTTTTACCTCTTAGGTCTATTTCTCTCTTTATATTACGAGATTTCTTCTTAACTATATGACTAGTTTTTAAGCTGATTTTTTCTTCTTCCCTGGATATTTCTCTCTTAAGACCCTGAATGTTGGCTGTTATTTTCATTATTCCAACCTGTACTTGCAAGTCCCCTTTTTCATCTGGTTCTGTCAAAACTTCTCCCACCTGATTAAAAGCTAGCACCCTAACGGTTTCACCTTTTTTAAGGTCTTTTGGAACATCATTCGATTGGACATTTAATAAATCTTCTGCCAAATCTCTTTCAACATCTCCCAGAGTAGTTTTTAATTTTTTCTGAGCTTCCTCTATCTGTTTATTTCTCTCTTTTCCTACATCATAACTAATTTTCCTAAGATCTGACACTAAGACATCTGCCTCAGATTTTGCATCTCTTAAAAGGTCTCTAGCTTCTTCTCTAGCCTTATTTAAAATCCTATCCCTCATGGCCTTAGTTTTTTCCTCTTCTGATTTAAGGCTGGATTTTAACATCTCTGTTTCTCTTTTATATTTTTCTGAAGCTAATTTATTTTCTTCTGCCTCTACCCTGTCTTTTTCCAAAGATTGTAAGACATCCTCAAAAGCTATATTTTCTTCTGATATCAAATTTTTAGCAGAGCTTATAATATAATTTTGAAGTCCCAATCTTTTTGATATATCAAAGGCATTTGATTTTCCTGGTACCCCTATTAAAAGTTTATAGGTAGGAGACAAGGTCTCAACATCAAATTCTACTGAAGCATTTGTCACGCCTTCTGTAGTAAGAGCATATACTTTTAACTGACTGTAATGAGTAGTTGCTAGTGTCCTAATATCTCTAGTTAAAAGATTATCTAATATTGCCATGGCTAGTGCAGCTCCTTCTGTAGGATCTGTTCCTGCACCAAGCTCATCAAATAGGACTAATGATTTTTCATCTATTTCCTCTAATATTTGAACTATGTTAGTCATATGTGATGAAAATGTGGATAAAGATTGTTCTATACTTTGTTCATCCCCAATATCTGCAAATATCTTGTGGAATACTCCAATTTCTGAATTAAAATCTGCTGGTATATGAAGTCCTGATTGAGCCATCAAAGTTAAAAGTCCTACTGTTTTTAAAGTTACAGTTTTACCACCTGTATTTGGACCTGTTATAACTAAGGTATTAAACTCTTTTCCCATATAGATATTTGTTGGAACTACTATATTTTTATCTAGCAAGGGATGTCTTGCTTTTTTCAAGTTAAAATATTTTTCCTCATTTAGTATCGGTTTTATAGCTTCCATTGAAAGTGCTAGTTTACCTCTGGCAAATATAAAATCTAATTTTTGTAGTATCTTTTGGTTAGCTACTATTTCTTCAGCCTTTTCAAGCACTACTAAGGATAATTGTTCTAGTATTTTCTGTATCTCTTCCATTTCCTTCACATCTAGTTCCCTAAGTTCATTGTTTAAATTAACAATGCTCATAGGTTCTATAAATACAGTTGCCCCACTAGAACTCATATCGTGAACAATACCCTTTATATTATTTTTACTATCTTGTTTAACAGGAACTACATATCTTCCTTCCCTAAGGGTTATAATATTATCCTGTAATACTTTAGAGTATTTTTCTGAATTTATAATTGTATTTAATTTATTTCTTATTTCACTATTTTTAGCAACCTTTCCCCTTCTTATATTTCTAAGAGTGGAACTTGCATTATCTGATATTTCATCTTCAGATATTATGGCATCTGTTATTTGGTCTTCTATATTTCTAAGTCCCTCTAAGTTTCCAATCATAGACTCCAATATAGGATAAACAGATTCTTGATCACCTTCACTATTCTTTAAATATGATTTTAATCTTCTACAAACTCTCAAGGAGTCTGCTACTTTTAATAAAGATGATGGATCGAGAACACCACCCTTAACAACTCTATTTATACTGCTTTCTAAATCATATATACCAAATAATGGTGGGGCTGATCTTTTTACTAAAATATTATAGGCTTCATTTGTTTCCTCTTGTAATCTCTCTATAGTTTCTAGATTTACTATGGGTTTCATATCCCTTACCATATCTTTACCTAGCTGAGACTCTGCTTTATCTTCTAATAAGTTTATTATCTTATAATATTCTAGAGTTTTTAGTGTTTTATCATTCATTTCTTCACCTCTAGTCTAATATTCCTCTGAAATAATGACCTTTTGTTATTCCTTGTCCCTTAAATTTCTCTACAAATTCCTTGGACTCTCTAATACTTATTTCATCATTTACTACTTCTACATATTTATTTAAGATTTCATCACTAGCTTTTTCAAAAGAAAAATCCAGTCTAAAATCATTTATTCCGCTATCTATAAGGCTATCCATATCATCTAGTATCATAATTGGCACAGGGTTATATATATTAGTAACTCCTGATTTTCTAACCATCTTAAATTCCGCTCCAATTCTATCTTTTATACTATAGCCATATCTAAATCTACAATTTTTACAATTACTATCATCTTTGCATCCCTTAACTAAAGACATAGGGCAATGTTTAGTAACCATAACTGTCAAATATCCATATACTATGGTTGAAACTTCTATATCTGTCTTTTTACAGATTCTAGATATTTGCTTTAAATTCAATTCTGGAGATAAGTTTATACTACTTATTCCATTTTTTTGTAAAAATTTTATGGCAAAACTATTATAGGCATTAAGTCCTGTATCACCATGAAGCTTTAAATCATAATTTTCTCTTATAAAGTTTAAAGTCCCCATATTTGACACAGAAACTCCTACTATATCATCTTTTATTTTATCTAATATATTTTTTAAGTTTTCTAGTTCTTTAGTATAAAGTATTTTCTCTGTGGATAAATATACTTCCCCTGAATAAGATTGAAGTTCTTTTATGGATAAGTCTATATCTTTAATTTCTTCCATGTTAAGGTAAATTCTATCCACCCTGTTTACATCAAGGCTTTGAAGTTTCTCAAAACTATCCACCTTTATAGATATAGTATTTTCCATATTCTCTTTTTTTATCTCTGATAAAAACATAGCTTCTTTACTAAGCTTAAAGTCCTCATCTCTTAGCTCTGGTTTTCTTAGTCCATCTAAAATATATTCATCTAATTTCTGAACTACTTCCCTTCTAAGCTTATTTAAAGAAGAAAGTGGCATAAATATGTTATCATCCATGTCTATATCTATATTTCTTATATTATAAACAGTATCACCCATCTTAGATATCTGTTCTATGACCCTTTCTCTATCAAGAGGTTTGTTTTTACTTGCCTGAACTTCTTCCTCTAGAGAATAGCTTATAACTTTATCTCCATAATTTAATTCTATCCTAGGATAACTAGCTAACTCTAAACTTAATTTTATATCTATATCTTTTTTTATACTATCTTCTTCATAACTTTCTCTGGCTGTTTCTAAAAGTTCAATAGATGATGTTTTATAGACTTCCTGTCCAAGTTTTATACTTGCAATCTTCTTAAGTTCTACAAGTTCTCCAGCTTTTCCATGAGCTTCAGACTTCATTCCCTTATAATTATCCTGTCCAAATTGAAATTCTATCCCATCTCCAACAGATAGATCTTTTTCCAACTTAAGGGCTATGGTATCTCTACCTACTTGGACTACAGTTCCTAAAAATAGACCTCTATTATCAGGTCTATCATAGGTGATAAAGTCCTTACCAAAATCTTTAAAGGTAAGACCTTTTGTAAAACCTCTATTAAAAATTTGCTTTACTTCCGTCTTATCTTTTTCACTTATATGTTCACTTCCAAAATCTATTGCCTTTCTATATACCCTTGTTACAGTCGCAACATATTCTGGTCTTTTCATTCTACCTTCTATTTTTAATGATAATACACCTGCATCGATTAATTCATTAATCTCTTCAACAGTGCTTAAATCTTTGGGGCTTAGAATATGTTTATTGCTCCAGTCTCTTATAGACTTACCCTCTCCGTCTATTAATGAAGAAGGCATTCTACATGGCTGTGCGCATCTTCCCCTATTTCCGCTTCTTCCGCCTATCATACTACTCATCAGACACTGCCCAGAATAGGACACACAAAGAGCCCCATGAATAAATACTTCTAATTCTATAGGGACCTTTTCATTTATTTTTCTTATCTCTTTAATTGGTGTTTCTCTAGCTAAAACAATTCTTTTAAATCCATTTTTATATAAAAAATCTGCACCCTCTACATTATTTACTGTCATTTGTGTACTTCCATGTAAATCTAAGTCTGGTATGGTATTTTTAAGTAAATATGCCAGTCCTAAGTCCTGTATTATTAAAGCATCTACTCCTATATCATATAAAAATTTAGCATAGTCAACGGCAGCTTCTAATTCCAGTTCATCCAAGACAGTGTTCATAGTTACATATACCTTTACATCTCTAAGATGAGCATAATCAACTGCTACTTTCAATTCTTCATCTTCAAAATTAGATGCATAATGTCTTGCATTGAATAATTTTCCACCTAAATATACTGCATTAGCCCCATTTTGTATAGCTGCATACAAGGCTTCCATTTTCCCCACAGGTGATAGTAATTCTATTTCTTTCAAAAATTTTCCCCCTAAACAATAACTAGTTTAGTTTCATTTGTATTTGATAATCTAAAATCTTATCTTGTAATGTCTTTATCATCTTCTGATTATTTATAAGTTCTTCATCTTTTATAGTTAATGAATGTTTTTGTTTATTCATTTCCCTTATAGTTTTCTCAAGTTCTGTTTTTCCAGCCTCTATTTTTTCACTTTCCTCTTCAAACTTAGAGATTTGTTCTGATAGTTTTTTATTTAAAGTATTTATTTCATCAACCTTTTCTCTGATAGAGTCATTTTTTTCAACTAACTCACTTTCCTGAGAACTTACCATATTTTCTATTTCTCTTTTACTATCTTCTAATTTCTTCATATTAGTTTCTAATTCTAGTACCTTTATCTTATTATCTCTAATCTCTTTATTAAGGTTTTCTTTTTCTATCTCTTTGATAGATAGTCTATTTCTTGTCTCACTTAATTCTTGTTTATAATCTTTAATCCTAGACTTAAGCTCCTCTTTTTCAGTACTATTTTTCTTAACTATACTTTCTTTTTCACTTATAACCTTTTCTAAACTCATTATTCTATTATTTAACTCTTCTAATTTGTCGTGATTCTCATTTATCTTATTATCTTTAGCCTTAAGTTCTAATTCATAAGTATCAAGCATTTTTTCAAGCTCTGTTTTTTCAAGTAATATATCTTTTATATCACCATCTATTTTACTTATTGTATTAGTTTTTTCATCGATTACCTTATTTAAACCATCTATTTCTAATTCTAATCTACCATTATTTTCTTTTAGCTTATCTATCTCTAGAGCCCTACTCTTAATATTACTGTTTAGCCCTTCAAGTTTAGATAATAACTCTGATTCTCTTCCTTTTAAGATACCATAATCTTTATTTTTTGTACTATAGTTTGACTTAAGATTCTCAAGCTCTTTTTTATACTGATTTACTTCGCTCACTCTTTCTGTAAGTACTATTTCCTTTTCCTCAACAGTCTTCTTAAGCTGAGTATTATCAAATTCTAGTCTGGTATTTTCCTCTTTAATCTTTTCTATATTCTCATTAAGGTCTATATTTTTTTTTTCTAAATCCAGTAAGGCTTTTTTCTTATTATCAATTTCATCTTTTAAGGATACTTCTTGCTTTCTTATACTTTCCAGCTCTGTTATTTTTAAGTCTAAAGTCTTTCTTATTTGTTCTAATTCTTCTTCCTTAGATAATAAATCCTGATCTTTAGATTCGACTTGTTTAGCTATTTCTAAATTTTTAGTATTAATTTCATCTATTTTAGACTTTTTATCATTATTAGCCTTAAAAAGATTGCTCTTATCATTTTCAAGCATGGAAATCTTCTTATCTAAATCCCTTATCTGATTTTCCCTGTCTTTTAGTTTATCCTTAAGAGAAACATTAAGTTTATTTAACTCTAATTCTTTAGTTCCAATACTTTCTTTTAATTTTAAAACTTCTGAATTCAATCCATCTATAGTTTCCTTGTCTGCTTTTATCCTAGCCTCATTTGATAGTGCTAGTTCAGTTTTTTCAGCCAAAGAATCTTGGTATTCTTTAATCTTAATATTTGCCGATTTTAATAAATCCTCTTTTTCTAAAATGGATTTTTCTAGAGCTTTTTCAGATGTCTCTAAACTATTTAACTTGTTATATAATTCTCTATTTGCTTGTGCTTTATTTTCTAATATTTTTTCGGCTTCTTCTACCTTTGATTTTAAAGTTTCTTCTATTATTTGCTTTTCTTTTAATTCAGAAATTACCTTTTCATATTTTTCCTTTATTACCTGTACTTCAAGTTCTAAATTTTTATTATTTTCTATTTCAGAATGAAGTTCATCTGTTATATTAAAGGCAGCAAAAGTAGCAGCCATTACCTGAGATAATTGTGCATTCTTACTAACAATATCTCCTATAACACTGTCTACATATGCTGCTATTCCCTTCATGTAAGATTCGCTTTTAGAGCCTACTACTTTAAAACTACGTCCATCTATAGTTACCTCTACTCTTATTTTATCTGGCACAACTCTCTCCCCTTAACTTTATTTATAAAAGAGTAGAATTTCTACTCTTTTATGACCTTAATTCTGCATTTAAAATAGTCTTTAAGTCTTCTATTAGTTTGTCTTGAATTTTGTTCACTTCTTCGTCAGTTAAAGTCCTATCGCTGGCTCTATATCTTATAGAGTATGCAACAGATTTCTTCCCATCTGGTATTTGGTCTCCAGTATATACATCAAATAGCTTTATATCTTCTAATAATTTTTTACCATGTTTTCTAATTACAGCTTCTATTTCTCCAACCATAACTTCTTCATCTACTACTAGAGCCAAGTCTCTACTCATAGCTGGATACTTTGGTAATTCTTTATAAGTTTTAACTAAACTTATATTATCTATGATTATATCATAATCTATCTCTGCTACGTAGACTCTTGTTTTTAAATTATAATTAGAAGCTACATCTGGATGTATTTCTCCAAGTACTCCTATATACTCCCCATTTATACTTAGTTTAGCTGTTCTCCCTGGGTGGAAAGTTGTATTATTTGTTTCTCTCTCTATTTCTATATTCTTAATTCCAATCCTATTTAATAGTATTGTTATAACTTCTTTTAATTTATAAAAATCTAAATTGTTCCCATATCCCCCTAAAATTAAAGTTCTTTTTTCCTTTGGTGGATTTATAACTGGTAATTCTGTTGGTTTAAATATATTTCCAAATTCATAGAAAAATACATCTTCAACCTTTCTATTATAGTTTCTAGATATGGCCTCTAATACATTTGATATTAAAGTAGTTCTCATAACACTATAGTCTTGTCCTAATGGATTTAATAAGGTTGCGTAATTTCTAAGTTCGCTATCTTCAGGTGCATTTATTAAGTCATAAGATTTTGGACTTATGAAAGAATAAGTTAAAATCTCATCTAGTCCAAGCCCTACCAGTATCTCCTTAGACATATCTTCAATAACTCTAAACTTAGGTTTCTCTCCCCTTGTTAGTTCTCCAACTAGTGGTTGTGGTTTAATATTATGAAAGCCATATAGTCTTCCGATTTCTTCTATTAAGTCCACTTCTATTTTTAAGTCTTGTCTTATAGTTGGAACTGTTACCAATAGTTCTTTATCTTCTTCTACTTTAAGTCCTAAACCAACTAAATATTTTATAATTTCTTCTTTTGAAAGATTTACTCCAAGTTTTTTATTTACAATTTCAGTTCTAAGTTCTATAACTGTTTCTTCTGCTGGATTTTCATATATATCCTTGCTTCCTGCTATTACAGTTCCAGCTCCAACTTCTTCTACTAACTGGCAAAATCTATCAGCTGCATCTTTACAAATCTTAGCATCTACATCTTTTTCGTATCTGCTTGATGCTTCTGATCTAAGGGCAAATTTGTTTGAAGTAAGTCTTATTGATTTTCCATTAAAGTTAGCTGATTCTAATAAAACCACCTTAGTATTTTCTGTAACTTCTGTGTCTAATCCTCCCATAACACCTGCTATTGCTATAGGGTTATTTGAGTCTGCTATAATTAAATCATTTTCATCAAGTTGTCTTTCCTTATCATCTAAGGTAGTTATTTTCTCATCAAGCTTTGCCTGTCTAACTACTATCTCTTTATTTTCTATTTTATCTAAATCAAAAGCGTGTAAAGGTTGACCATATTCAAGCATTACATAATTTGATATATCAACGATATTATTTATTGGTCTTATACCAGCCTCCATAAGTCTTGCTTGTAACCATATAGGAGAGTTTTTAACCTCTACATCTTTTATAACCCTTGTATAGTACCTATTACAGTTAGCTGATTCGATTTTTATATTTGTTAAGTAATCTTCTATTTTATCTGCTTCATTATTTATTTTTATCTCTGGTAAAGTAAGTTTTTTATCAAAAGTAGCAGCTATTTCTCTAGCCATACCTAATATACTTAAACAATCTGGTCTATTAGGAGTTATTTCTATTTCAAGAACATAATCATTTATATTAAGTACTTCTCTTATATCCTGTCCTAGTTTTGCCTCTTCTTTTATTATATAAATACCATCTCTAACATCTGTTGGTATTACACTATCATTAAATCCAAATTCTGCTAGTGAACAAAACATACCAAAAGATTCTACACCTCTTAGCTTGCCTTTTTTGATTTTAAAACCTTCATCTAAAACTGCTCCCACTAAAGCTACTGGAACTACAGCTCCAACAAATACATTTTTAGCAGCCGTTACAATTTGTAATTCTTCTTCCCCCACATTTACCTGGCAGATAACTAGTTTATCTGCATCTGGATGAGGCTCTATTTTAAGTATTTCTCCAACAACTACATTTTTAATTCCCTTATCTACTTCTAATATTGATTCTATATGTGATCCTGATAGATTCAATCCATCAGATAATGTTTTTATTTCAAGGTCTATCTCAACATAATCTTTAACCCATTTAATTGGTAATAACATCCTATCTCTCCTTTTATATTAAAACTGTTCTAAAAATCTATCATCATTTTCAAATAATAATCTTATATTTGGTATTCCATATTTAATCATAGTTATTCTATCTATTCCCATACCAAAGGCAAAACCACTATATTCTTCTGGATCTATTCCACAGTTTCTAAGCACATTAGGATGTACCATTCCACAGCCTAAAAGTTCCATATCCCATCCTGTATTATTACAAGAACTACATCCTTTTCCTCTACATTTTAAACAAGATACATCAACCTCTGCTGATGGCTCTGTAAATGGGAAATGATGGGGTCTATATCTAGTTTCTATATCATCACCAAATAATTCTTTTATAAAAACATTTAGTGTATACATCAAGTTTGCAAAGTTTATATCTTTACCTACAACTAGTCCTTCTAATTGATGAAACATTGGAGAATGAGTATCATCAACTGCATCTGGTCTAAACGTTCTACCAGATGAAACAATTCTAAGTGGTGCTCCAAGTTCTTTCATCGCCCTTATTTGAACTGGTGATGTATGTGTCCTAAGTAATAAGTCAGTATTGAAATAAAAAGTATCAGATAAATCTCTAGCTGGATGATTTTTAGGTGAGTTTAGAGCATCAAAATTATTTGCAACTGTCTCAACTTCTGGTCCTTGTACAACTGAAAAACCCATACTGATAAACAGATTTTCAAGCTCTTCTATTGTTTGAAATAAAGGATGTCTATGTCCAAGTTTTAACTCCTTATCTTCCATTGTTATATCAATAGTTTCAAGGGCTAATTTTTCAAACTTTATTTTTTCTTCAAGTTCAGTTTTTAAATTTGTAATATTTTCTTCTATCTTATCTCTTACTTCATTGGCAAATTTACCCATAAAAGGTCTTTCTTCTTCAGATAATTTCCCCATCTCTCTAAGTACCGAAGTTATTTCTCCTTTTTTCCCTAAGTATTTTACCCTTATATCGTCTAATTCAGATAGATCTGTTAAATCTACTAAACTATTTAATGCATCTTCCATTATTTGATTTAGCTTATCTCTCATTTCTCTACTCCTTTATTTGTATTTACACTTTATAAAAAAACAGACCTTTTCTATAAAAGGTCAAGGATTTCACTTTATTCAATATAATTATAGCAGTTAATCTTGATAAGTACAAGATTACCGCCTATTTTTTACTAGACTCATACATTATTATAGATGCAGCTACACCTGCATTTAATGATTCTGTACTTCCTCTCATTTCAATCTTGATTTTTTCATCAGATAATTCATAAATTTCATCAGATACTCCTGATGATTCATTACCAATTGTTATTATTGTATTTTTCCAATCGATTTCTTCTATGCTATTACTCGCTTCTAAACTTGTTGATAAAAGTTTAAATCCCTTATTTTTTAAATAATTTAAGTCTTTTTTACTATTACTAGTATAATAAAGTGGTACTCTAAATATGGCTCCCATAGTGGATCTTACAACCTTTTGATTGTAAGGGTCAACAGTCCCCTCATTAAGTATTATCCCACTTATACCAAAGGCGTCCGCACTCCTAATAATTGTTCCCATATTTCCAGGGTCCTGTAACTTGTCTAAAAATATATAGGTATCTTCCCTTGATTTTATTTCCAGGATGCTTCTATTTTCCATACCACATACTCCAATTATCCCCTGAGGTGATAGGGTATCTGAAAGCTCATCCATAAGTTTATCATCTATTTCATAGATATTTTCCCTAGTTTTTAGTTTTGATAATAATCTATCTCCACCTTGTAACTTGCTTGTTTTATTAGAATAGAGAATATACTTATAAGGATATTCTCTATCTATTAACTCTTCTACTATATTTATACCTTCAACTATAAATAGGGCTAGACTTTCTCTATTTTTCCTTTTCTCCAAGGACTTAACTTCTTTTATTAATTTATTATTTTTACTTTCAATAATCAATTATCTACTCCTTATAGTTTTTCAACCTTTTCAACATCTTTTGACCTACCTATCATAACCAAAATATCTCCCGTAAGTATCTGTTCATCACTTTTTGGTGGTAAAATTAGCTTACCAGCTCTTCTTATAGCTATAATATTAACATGATACTCTGTCGCTATGGATAATTCTTTTAAAGTTTTTCCTTCCCATTCATTAAAGGCCTCTACCTCTACTAAGCCATACTCTGAAGAAAAATCTATAAAATCTAAAATATTAGTTGCATTTAAGTTATGGGCAACCTTAGCACCCATATCTTGCTCTGGATATACAACCTTATCTGCACCTATTTTCATTAAAATTTTACTGTGCATATCTGAATGAGCCTTGGCTACAACTTTTTTTATACCAAGTTCTTTAGCTGCAAGTGTTGCCATTACTGATGCTTCCATTACTGAACCTATAGCTATGATAGCCACATCAAAATTGCTAAGTCCCAAGTCATATAACAAGTTTTCATCCATAATATCTGCCTGTACTGCATGAGTTACAGAATTTGATATTTCCGCTATTCTATCTTCCGAACTATCTATTACCATTACTTCATTTCCCAAACGACATAAATTTTTAGCCACAGAAGCTCCAAATCTTCCACAACCTATTACTACAAATGATTTCATTGTATTTCCTCCTATCCAACTAATATATTTCCCTCTGAATATTTATAATTTGTACCCTTTCTCTTAGATGCAAAGGCAAGTGCCATGGTAAGTGGTCCAACCCTCCCCATATACATAGTAGTAGATATTAAAACCTTACCAATACTACTTAAGTTTGGAGATAGATCTCTACTAACTCCAACAGTGGCAAATGCAGATGTTGATTCAAAGAGTATATCTATAAAATTAGCATCCTCTGTTAGTGTTAAAACTAAGGATACAATTAATATTAATGCCATTGATATACTAACTAAGGCTAGCGCTCTATGGATTACTTCATCTGGTATTGTTTTTCTAAAAACTACTACATCTTCATCACCTTTTATTACAGCTCTAGTACTCAAAAATAATACTCCAAATGTAGTTGTCTTTATTCCTCCTCCAGTAGATCCTGGTGATCCACCTATAAACATTAATATAATCATTATAAAAACTGTGCTCTCATGTAGATTTGATAAAGGTACTGAGTAAAAACCAGCAGTTCTTGTTATGGTTGATTGAAAGAAAGCAGCTAGTGTTTTTTGATATAAACTTAGATTTTTAAAAGTTCCCGGATTATCATATTCTACTAAAAATATACTTATAGTTCCTATTATCAAAAGTGATGTAGTTATAATTATAACTAATTTTGAATGTAGGTTTAAATCCTTGAAATTTTTCTTTCTCATTATATCTATATATACAGCAAAACCCAGTCCACCTATTATAATTAAGAAGGCTATGGTTAAGTTTAAAACTGTATCACCCACATAAGGTGCTAAACTATCTCCAAAAAGGTCAAATCCAGCATTACAAAAAGCTGAAATGGCATGAAACACAGAATACCAAACACCTTTTTTAATTCCATAGATTGGAACCAGTCTTGTAGATAAAACCATTGCACCCACAAACTCTATACTAAGTGTTGCATAAATCACATATTTTGTCAGTTTTACTAAGCCTGACATACTATCTTGATTTAACTGTTCTTTTATAACCAACCTTTCTTTCAAGGTTATTCTCTTACCTAAAAATAAAGCCACGACTGTTGCCATAGTCATAAATCCAAGACCACCCATTTGAATTAAAACTATAATAACTACATGACCAAAAGTTGTCCAATGTTCCAGTGTATTTACCACTGTAAGTCCAGTAACACATACTGCTGATGCTGAAGTAAATAATGCATTTATAAACCCTATACTCTCTCCAGATTTTGATGATATTGGTAAATTAAGTATTATTGCTCCGACTAAAATAAGTAAACCAAAACCTATAGCTAGTATTTGTGGCGGTTTAAACCGTTTTGCATCACTACTAAAATCTTTCATTTTACTCCCTCCTGTGAATTCTTATATACCCTTTTTTCTGTAAATAGCGAAAAAAATAAAGCTCCTCTCTCAAGGAACTTTCAATGTATTTAGTTAGCTTTAGCTATTTCAACTAATTCTGCGAATGATTTTGGATCATGTATAGCTACTTCAGAAAGCATTTTTCTGTTTACTTCTATGTTAGCTCTTTTTAATCCACCTATGAATTTGCTGTAGCTCATACCATTTTGTCTAGCTGCTGCATTTATTCTTGTTATCCAAAGTTGTCTAAAATCTCTTTTTCTATGTTTTCTACCAATGAATGCATAGTTTAATGATTGCATTACTTGGTCGTTTGCAGTTTTAAATAATCTTGATTTTGAACCATAAAAACCTTTTGCTTGTTTTAAGACTCTTTTATGTCTTTTTTTAGTTGACGTACCTCTTTTAACTCTTGCCATTACTATAACCTCCTAATTTTCAATGATATTACGGAATCATCACGTTGATTCTTCTTTGGTCTCCAGGGCTTACTACAGTTGCTTTTCTTAAATTTCTAACTCTTTTAGAAGATTTTTTTCCTGTTTTATGTCCTTTATACGCTTTAAATCTTTTTATTTTACCTGATCCTGTTCTTTTAAATCTTTTAGCAGAACCTCTATGAGTTTTCATTTTGTTTCCCATTTTAACTGCCTCCTTATTTGTCTCTTTTTTGTTCTAGAAACATTACCATATTTCTACCTTCAAGCTTAGCTGGTTTTTCTATAGTACCAACTTCTTCTGTAAGTTTAGCAAAGTTATTCAAAACTACTTTTCCTATGTCGGTATGTCCCATTTCTCTACCTCTAAATCTTACAGAAACTTTTACCTTATCTCCTGCACTTAAAAATTTAATAGCTTGTTTAGCCTTAACATTTAAGTCATGGTCTTCTATGTTTGGAGATAGACGCACTTCCTTAAGATTAATAGTTTTTTGTTTCTTTTTAGATTCTTGTTCTTTCTTTGCTTGTTCATACCTATATTTTCCATAATCAAGTATTTTACAAACAGGTGGATTTGCATTTGGAGAAATTTTCACTAGATCTAAATCTTGATCATAAGCTTTTTCTAAAGCTTCTTTTGTAGGAATTACTCCTAACTGTTCACCATCAGCGTCGATTAACCTTACTTCCCTGTCTCTAATTTCTTCGTTTATTTGAAGTTCTTTACTAATATCACAGCACCTCCCAAGTTACTTTGCAATAAAAAAAAAGCAGGAACTATTCCCGCTTGTATCTACTCAATAAAACTGATAAACCAAATTTAATTTGATTTGTCTATTTAAGTATTAACCTTAAAAGCATAAACTATAAGGTGAGAAGCGGTAACTTCTTCTTGTTTTGTTATCTACCAATAAATTATATATAATGTTCATTATTTTGTCAACACAGATTTACTTTTTTTATAAATTTATTTAGTAAGTTCATATATGGCTCTAGTGTATATCTCAAACAACTGCATCAAGTGTTCTATACTTATATGTTCATCCTTTTGGTGGGCTAAATCTTTCATACCTGGGAACATAGGTCCAAAGGCAACTGCATTCTCCATACTTCTAGCATATGTTGCTCCCCCTATAGTTGTAGGTTCAACTTCTTCTCCTGTAACTTCTGTGTATACTCCCATCAATTTTTTTACTAAAAAACTGTCTTTTTCCACATAAAGTGGTTTTAAGTCTCCCGCATTAACTACAAGTTCTATAGATGTATCTTTTAGATTAGCTCTTAATTTTTCTTCCACTTCTTCTAAACTAGACTTTACTGGATATCTTATATCTATTTTAAGACTTATCTTACCTTCTTCAATCTTTATAACACCTGGATTAAATGTAATCTTACCAACCACATCATCTTCTAGAGCACATCCTATATTTTCACCATTATGATAGAATCCTAATCTTTCATTATAAAAATCGATAAAGTCTTTAAAATCCCCAGCCTCTAAATCTACTTTTCCAAGAATTTCCATCATTATATGAAGTGCAGAAATACCACTTTGAGGCCTACTTCCATGAGAAGTAACTCCCTTAGTCATTATTTTTACACTTCCATTTTCTTCTGATACTTCTATGTCATAATCCTCTTTTACTAGGTTTATTTTTTCAACTAAAGCCTTATTATCTTTGGTTTTTAAAATAACTGTAGTATATTCTGGAACTACATTAGCTGCTGTTCCTCCATATATATCAAGCAAGCTCTCATCTTTTATTTCTTTTAAAAGATTAACACTCATAGTCCCTTTTTCAGCATAGATAACTGGAAAAGTTGCATCTGGTGTAAATCCAAGTTCTGGTGCTTTTTCATGCTTGAAATAATAATCCATACACTTCCAATCAGTTTCTTCATTTGCACCAATTATCATTCTTACCTTTTTATTCAATTTTACATTTTCATCTTTTAAAAGCTTCATGGCATATAGGGCTGCAATAGTTGGACCCTTATCATCTAAAGTTCCTCTTCCATATATTTTATCATCATGTATTTCTGCCCCATATGGAGGATATGTCCATCCTGTTCCCTCTGGAACTACATCCACATGTCCTAGTATCCCCAAAGTTTCTTCACCTTGTCCAAATTCTATATAACCTGCATAACCATCTAGGTTTTTTGTTTCAAATCCCATGGCTTCCCCAACTTTTAAAATGTTTTCTAATGCCTTATATGGACCTACACCAAATGGCATATTTCCAACTGGCTCTTCTTCCACTGACTTTATTTTTATTGACTCTTGTACTGTCTTTATCAAATCTTCCTTATAATTCTCTAATTTATTCAAAAAATCCATATAATCATCTCCCTTTATATTTACCTACTATAATAACACATTGTAAGTCCTAAACTCTATCTATAATATCCTATAATTAAAAATATCTACTAAAAAGACTAGATAGAAATTCTATCTAGTCTCTTGCATGTTTTTTTAATAAAACTCTATTATAGTCTTCGACCTCTCTTATAATAGTTTCTATCTCATATACATTTTTTATATTTTCTACATTTACTACTTTTTCCATATCTCCAATATCATAGATTTTAGAATCTTTAACCATTATAAACTTATCACCATACATTAAAGCAAGATTTAAATCATGAATTGACATTATAATAGTTATATCTTTTTCTCTGGAAAGTTTCTCTATTGTATTTAAAACATCTAATTGATTTTTCATATCCAAACTACTAGTTGGTTCATCTAAAAGTAAAATCTTAGATTCTTGAGCTATTGCCTTTGCTATTAAAACCCTTTGCCTTTCACCACCACTCAACTCATTTATATCCTTAAATGCCAAATCAATAAGATTCATATCTCCCAATATCTTAATAACAATGTCCTTATCTTCTTCACTTACTCTAAATTTTATATTAAAGCTTCTACCTAACATAACCATATCCATAACTGTTATGGGAAAAGTTGTGTTATAGCTTTGAGGTACATAACTAAATATCCTAGCCAGTTCTTTTCTACTGTAGGTATTTGTATCTCTTCCCTCTATCAAAACACTTCCACTACTCGGCTTTAGTATATTATTTATACATTTCAATAATGTTGTTTTTCCAGCCCCATTAGAGCCTAGTAAGCAAACTATTTCTGAGTTTTTAATTCCTATGTTTATATCTGTAAGTACAGTTTTATTTTTGTAAGAAAAGCACAAATCATTAACCTCTAACATTAGATTTCCCCCTTCTTACTCTTTATAATCAAATGCACAAAAAGTGGTACACCCAAATAAGATATTATTATACCAACTGGTATGGTTACTGGTGCTATAATCGTTCTACCTATCGTATCGGATAATAAAAGTAGAAAACCTCCTATTATGCCTGAATATGGAATTAATAATCTGTTGTCTCCTCCAACTATCATTCTACCTATATGAGGAGCCACCAAACCTATAAAGCCTATAACTCCTGCAAAACTTACTATTACTGCTGTTGTTAAGACTGAAAATACGCCTATGCTAACCCTAAGTTTTTCTGGATTAATCCCCATACTTTTAGATACTTCATCTCCGCCAGATGATAATATATTTAGTTTCCAACTATTAATCATAAAGTAGACTATAGATATTCCCGTTACTATAAAAACCATAATAACTTGGTCCCATGTTATACCATTTAAACTTCCAAATGTCCATCTAAGTGCTGCTGATAACTTATTTTCATCTGCTATAAATTGTATTGTCGATGTCAAGGCACTAAATAAATAGTTTATGGCTATACCTGATAAAACTATGGACTCTGGACTCATTGTAAGTATCTTTGATATTTTATATACCAAAATTGCGCATATTATTGCTGATATAAAAGCATTGCTAACTATGCCTAGGCTAGTTCCTGGAAAGAAACTTATACCAAACACTATAGCTATAGATGCTCCTAGCGCTGCTGCAGAAGATATACCTATGGTAAAGGGACTTACCATTGGATTTTTAGTTATATTTTGCATAACTGTACCAGATATAGAAAGTCCCACTCCTGCAAGTATTGCCATCAAAACTCTAGGTACCCTAAGTAAGAATATGATTTTTTGATTTCTACTATCTGGCATATCTTCTATATTGCCCTTTATTCCATTTATAACTGCTGATACAACCTGTCTTGAACTAGTATTTACTGTTCCCAGCCTTGTACAATATATGGCTAAGACTACCAATACTAAAATTAGTATTGGTATAAATATAGCCTGCTTTCTAAAATTATTATCATATTGTTTTTTTATATCATTGTGAGTTATCATTTCTAAACCTATTTAGATAGCTCTGGATAAAAATGACCTTCTAAATTTTTAAATCCTTGGTAGTCTTCAAGCCATTCTCTATAGATTTCATCTGGGTCTAATTCTGTTAATAGTTCTGGATACATCCATTTGGCCATATAAACAGCACCAATCATTTTTGACGCTCCTCCATGTCCAAATTGAGACATAGCATATACATCATTGTTTTTTACTGCTGTTATTTCATCCCAACCACTTCTTTTTTTAATATCATCTATATTTTTTTGCATTAAGTCTCCACTTGGCGCTTCATATACACCAGTTCCTTTTAAAGCTTTGTCTGGAGATACGTTTTTAAATATAAAATCTGGATTTCTAGTTATAACCTCTTCTGGATCTATAACTGTATTATTTCTATCACCCTTATAGTCATCAAATACATTTTTTCCACCAGAATACTCAATCATATTAGCATAGTAGTCTCCTGGGAAACTTGTTCCATACTCAGTTGTAGTTTCTAGATAAACAGTTTTCTTTTCTTGGTCTTTTAAAGCTGTCTTTATATAATCTATTGGTTCTTTAAAATAATTTATAAATTTATCTGCTGCTTTTTCCTCATCAAACATCTTACCTATATTTCTAATTTGATTTTCAAAGTCTGCTGTATCATATCCAGATATTACAAAAACTTTTATTCCAAACTGGTCTAATTGCTCTATGGCTTCTTCATATGAACCATTATCTGGTAGTATAAGTACTTCTGGGTTTAATTCTATAATTTTTTCATAGTTTAACTCACTTTGACCTTTTCCAATTGTATTTTCTGGATCAAACTGAGCCCAGTATTCTCTGTCTTGAGCTGTATTCAAATCTACTGCTATAACCTTATCTATGGCATTACAAGCCCTTATAAGTTCATTGTTATACCTGCTTGCTACAACTGCTTTTGTAACAGGATGTGGAAGTTCTACATCTCTTCCTACATTGTCTTTTAATATTATTGTTTCTGCTTTTTTTACATCTTCTTGTTTTACATCCTCTTTTTTCTCTGCCTTACCACATGCTGCCAAATTCATAGTCATAGCAGCTGATAGCATTATTACTGCCACTCTCTTTACTGTTGTGTACTTTCTCATCCTAATCCTCCTAATTTAAATCATAAAAAATCCTCTTATCATACGACAAGAGGATATCAGTTCTTTAAAAAAACGATTTCAAGACACCCCCTATACTCGTAGAGTTTAAGTGCAACAAATAAGTAAGTCTTCTGGCTCAAGCATTTACATTTTCTATTCTTCCCAGTTTCCCAGTGATATAAAAAACTACACTATTACAGCGGCGGTACCGCGTAGGATTTTCACCTACTTCCTTTTAACTTATTTGCTTATTAACTTATGGCTCTAATTATAGCATCTTAAAATTTTTGTAGCAATCAATTATTTTAGTTATTTACCTATATGTGATACAATATATCTGAACTTAATAACAGGGGTGCTTAGGCTGAGAGTATTTTTACAACCCTTTAACCTGATCTAGGTAATGCTAGCGTAGGTATATTTCTTAAATCATTGCCTAAGCAATGATTTTTTATTATTTAAGGAGGTTTTTTTATGGAAGCAGCAATAGCGATTCAAGTTTTACCAAATTTACAAGATGAAAAAGATGTGTGTGATGTAGTTGATAAGGTTATAGAATACATAAAATCTACAGGTTTAAATACAACAGTTAGTCCTTTTGAAACTGTTGTTGAAGGGGATTTTGATAAACTTATGGAGATTGTCAAAGAATCTCAAAAAATTGCAATTCAGGCAGGGGCACCTTCTCTTATGTCCTATATAAAAATAAACTATGACCCAACTTGTGGAGTATTAACTACTGATGAAAAAATATCAAAGCATAATAAATAAATATTCTCCATGTTTTGCAATTATAATGATTCTAATTATATGGCAAAGCCTATCTAGTTTAGATATAATCCCTAAATTTATGTTGCCATCACCCATAGATGTTATGATGGCATTTGTAAAGGATTTTCCCCTACTAATCTCCCATGCCAAAGTAAGTTTAATAGAGGCATTCTTAGGACTTTTAATTGGTGTTAGTTTAGGTTTTATCTTGGCCATAATAATGGAACAATCTAGTATTTTATATAATGCTCTTTATCCTGTATTAGTCCTAACTCAAACAGTACCAACGGTGGCTATCGCACCCTTGTTAGTTCTTTGGTTTGGTTATGGTATTATGCCTAAGATAGTTTTAATCGTAATTGTGACTTTCTTCCCAATTGCCATTGGATTTTTAGATGGATTTAAATCAGTAGACAGGGACTATATAAAACTTTTAAAGGCAATGGATGCTACTGATTTTCAAATTTTAAGGTATATTAAGCTACCTACTGCCCTGCCTTATTTTTTTGCAGGCCTTAGAATATCTGCATCTTATTCAATAGTAGGTGCAGTTATATCTGAATGGCTAGGTGGTTTTAACGGCCTTGGTGTCTACATGACTAGGGTAAAAAAAGCCTATGCCTTTGATAAAATGTTTGCTGTTATTTTCTTAATATCAGCACTTAGTTTATTGCTTATATTATTAATTAAAATATTGGAAAAAATATCTATGCCTTGGCTTAGATATAAAGATAAAAATTAGGAGTGATTTAGTGAAAAAAATATTTTTTATTTTAATGCTTACATTATCCCTGTCTGTTCTTACAGCCTGTGATAAAAAAGAGGATACTTCTTTAGAAAAGATAACACTAGTTCTTGATTGGACTCCAAATACAAATCATACTGGTATTTTTGTAGCTAGAGATAAGGGCTACTTTAAAGAGCAGGGTCTTGATGTTAAAATCGTTCAAGCACCTGAAGATGGAGCTGAAGCTTTAACCGCATCTGGTAATGCAGACTTTGGAATATCTTTTCAAGATAGTATTGCCCCTGCATTTGCCCAAGCTGAGCCTCTACCAGTTACTGCTGTAGCCGCAATCCTTCAGCATAATACTTCCGGTCTAGTATCCTTAAAAGATAAAAATATAGATAGCCCAAAAGACCTTGAAGGTAAAACCTATGCAACTTGGGATCTGCCAGTTGAAAAAGCTATGGTTCAGTCTATAATGGAAAAAGATGGTGGAGATTTTAGTAAATTAAAACTAATACCAAGTACTGTTACAGATATTGTCTCTGCACTGGAAACAAATATAGATTCAGTATGGATATTTGAAGCTTGGGACGGAATGGTTTTAAAGTCAAAGGATATAACTACAAATTATCTTGATTTTAAAGATATAAACCCAATTTTTGACTACTATACTCCCATATTAATTGGAAATAATAATTTCCTAGAAAAAAATCCTGAAACTTCTCGCAAATTTTTAACTGCCTTAAATAAGGGATATGAATTTTGTATAGATAATCCTAAGGAAGCTGGAGATATCTTGTTAAAAGAAGCGCCTGAACTTGATGAAAACTTAGTTAGATTATCACAAGAATTTTTGTCTAAGGAATACAAGGCTGATGCTAGTCAGTGGGGTATTATAAGTAAATCGAGATGGAATGGTTTTTATAACTGGTTATATGATAATAAATTAATTGATACAAAGATAGAAGATGATTTTGGCTTTACAAATGATTTTTTACCAGTGATTTAATATGGATATATTAAAAGTTGAAAATATCAGTAAATCTTTTGATAATAAACAAATTATAGATAACATCAATATGTATATAAAGAAGGGAGAGTTAATATCCTTACTGGGAGTATCTGGAGTTGGAAAATCCACCCTTTTTAATATCATAGCTGGTGTACTAAGTCCAAGTTCTGGAAAGATAATTTTTGAAGGTAGTGATATAACAAATAAGTCTGGATATATTAGCTATATGCTCCAAAAAGATTTACTCTTGGAGCATAAAACTATAATAGATAATGTTTCCCTACCTCTAGTTATAAAAGGTATGTCAAAAAATCAAGCTAGGTCAAAATCCCAAGCCTACTTTGATATATTTGGTTTAACTGATTGTGAAAAACTTTATCCTAAAGAGTTATCTGGGGGTATGAGGCAAAGAGCAGCTCTACTTAGAACCTATCTATTCTCTGATCATCTGGCACTTTTAGATGAACCCTTTAGTGCATTAGATACTATAACTAAGTCTGAAATGCATACTTGGTACCTAGGTATTATCAAAAAAATCAAGCTATCTACTATATTTATAACCCATGATATAGATGAAGCCATCTTATTATCTGATAGAATATATATTATGAATGGAAATCCTGGAACTATTGGTGATGAAATTATTATAGATAAATCCCTATCTAATAAAGATGGATTTTCCTTAAGTTCAGATTTTCTAGCTTATAAAAAAATAGTGATTGAAAGCTTAAATAAAAAGACAGTAGGTATCTAGATACCTACTGTCTTTTATTTTATTATTTATTTTGCAACCTCTGTATTTAATGCACCACTATTTTGTTTTAAAGCAGCTGCATTTTTCTCAATTTCCTTTGTTAATTGCATAAAATCCATACTGTTTTCTGGTGTTAACTCTGGCATATCAACAACTAAATTTTTATCATTGATTTGGTCTAGTTTTGTTGTATACTCTAACTTAAAGTTTACTTTACCTTTTTGTCTCATTTCAGGATTTTCATTTGAAGCAGTTAACTTTTCTAAGTCTAAGGCAAAATTAACTTTTACATTTTCATAAGCAATGTATCCAGCTTCATTTACACCTAACTCTATAACTAATCCATCTTTACCTAATACATTTATTTTATCAAACTCATCCATAAATCCATTAAACATTTCTTTCATAGCTTTTGGATCTTTCATTACTTCTAAGCCTTTGTTCATATCTTCTAAATCAGTAGCACTTGCTCCATTAGTTTTAGCCATTCCTAAAACTAAATCCATATATTCTGCAAAAATTTGTCCCATTTCTTTATCATCAAGACCTTTATTTACAGCATATCTTATAAAGTCTTTCATTTGTTTATCGTTCATTTTGATTTCAAACATATTAAGCTTTTCGCCATCTATAGTTTTTGTACCTTTGTTAGTTATTACTTTTTCATCAAATTTAAAATCTTTCATATATGAATCCATAGCTTTTTCAATTTTAGGTTGAACTTCAACTGCCCAATCCATAATCTTTGCCATAGCTTCTTGATCAGCTGGTGTTGCACCTGCTTCTACCATCATTTTATTCATATCATATACTAGATAATCTTTTTTAGCTGCTTCTGGTCCAAATACAGCCTTTAGTTGTGCTGGTAATTGGAAAATCTCTATCATTTTAGGGTTTTTCTTATCTTCATTATTCATATCAACCCATATAGTAGCCTTATTTACTTGATCCTTATTTTTTACTGTAAAATATAATTTACCTTTTACATCTTCATTTTTATTTTTAGCTACTACTTTTTGGTCTACTCTAACTTGTGTATTATTTACAACATTTTTAACTATATCAAAAACCATTTGGTTTTCTTCTGATAAGCCTTCTGCTGTTAGATTAAACTTTATATCAGTTTGTCCCTTATAAGCTTCAACTTTAGCTTGTTGTTTTACTGCCTTATATAGAGCTGCTTCATTTGTACATGCTGATAACGTAAATATTAACGATAATGCTAATGCTATTAAACTAATCTTTTTTGATTTCATTACTTCATCTCCTTTATGTCTATAAATCTAACACACTCTTGTGTATTCTTCAATAAAAATTGAGATTTTTAACACAATCGTAATATATCAATTTTTTTATGTATTAAGAAAGCAAATACTCTTTGCCTTCTTATAAATTTATATTATTGCTTATTTTTTATTTCTTCTTTAAGTTCTTCAATAAATACATCTAATTCTTTTTCTTCTTGTTCTCCACCAACTGCATGTCTTAAAGTCACATTTCTTTCTTCTAACTCTTTAGCACCTATTATTAACATATAAGGCATTTTTTCCATTTGAGCTTCCCTAATCTTGTAACCTATCTTTTCATCTCTAACATCTAGCTCAACTCTTATGCCATTTGATTTAAGCTTGTCTACTACTTCATTTGCATAGTCATTAAACTTATCTGAAATAGGAAGAACCTTAACTTGTACTGGTGCAAGCCAAGCTGGGAATCTACCTGCATAATGTTCTATTAATATACCTAGGAATCTTTCCATTGATCCAAATAAAGCTCTATGAATCATTACTGGTCTCTTTTTATCACCATTGTTATCTATATATTCCATTTCAAATCTTTCTGGCATTTGAAAATCTAATTGAATAGTTCCACATTGCCAAGTTCTACCTATAGCATCTTCCAATTGGAAGTCTATTTTAGGTCCATAAAATGCTCCGTCACCTTCGTCAATTCTATATTCTATACCTTTTTCTTCCAAGGCTGCTTTAAGTCCATTTTCAGCAATCTCCCACTGTTCTTCTGTACCCATAGAATCCTCTGGTCTTGTTGATAACTCAACACTATATTTAAATCCAAAAGTTTCATATATATGGTCTGCTAGTTCTATAACTTCAACTAATTGTTCCTTAACTTGTTCTGGTAGACAGAATACATGTGCATCATCCTGAGTAAAACTTCTAACCCTCATAAGTCCATGAAGTGTACCTGATAATTCATGTCTATGAACTAATCCAAGTTCTCCCCACTTAAGTGGTAAATCTCTATAACTTCTAAGTCCTGACTTATAGATTAAGATTGAGCCTGGGCAGTTCATTGGTTTTATTGCATATGCCTCTTCATCTATTTCAGTTAAATACATATTATCTTTATAATGATCCCAATGTCCTGATTGTAACCATAAGGCTTGATTTAATATTATTGGTGTCCTAATTTCTCCATAACCCTTAGCTAAATGTATCTCTCTCCAAAAGTTTTCAAGTTCGCCCCTGATTATCATACCTTTTGGATGGAAGAATGGAAATCCTGGTCCTTCTTCATGCATACTAAATAGATCTAACTCTCTTCCTAGTTTTCTATGATCTCTTTTCTTAGCTTCTTCCATTCTTTCTAAATACTCATCTAAGTCTTTTTTCTTTTCAAAAGATATACCATAGATTCTTTGTAGCATTTTATTGTTTTCATCTCCACGCCAATAAGCTCCTGCTACTGATAAAAGTTTTATAGCCTTAACTTTCTTTGTATCTGAAAGATGTGGTCCCCTACATAAATCTTCAAACTCACCTATTTTATATATGCTTATAGTTTCTCCTTCTGCTAAATCTTCAATTATATCTACCTTATAATCTTCTTTCATTTCCTTATATTTAGCTAGTGCCTCTTCTCTTGGAAGTATTGATTTTTCTAATTTAAGTCCTTCTTTTACTATCTTTTTCATTTCTGCCTCTAAAGCTTCAAAGTCTTCTTCTGTAAACTTATGTTCAGAATCAAAATCATAGTAAAAACCATTATCTATAGCTGGTCCTATGGCAAGTTTTGCTTGTGGATACAATCTTTTTAGTGCTAGGGCAAATATATGTGCTGATGTATGCCAAAAGATTTCTTTTCCCTCTTTATCTTCAAATTTTACAACCTTAAACTCACTATCTTCTTCAATTATATCTGTCATTCCCTTTATTTCTCCATTCACTACAGCACCCATAGATGCTCTAGCTAATCCTTCTGATATAGCTGCAGTAGCTTCATATACACTTACACCTTTATCATGCTCTTTTACTGATCCATCTGGTAATCTTAATTTTATCATTTTTAAAACCTCCTCAATATAAAAAAACCTTTCATTCCTACATAGCTTGGCTATATAGGGACGAAAGGTTCGTGGTTCCACCCTAATTACTTCTCAAATTTTTATAACGCAAAATGCGGTTATCTTTTCAGATACTGCTCCGAGTTAGTTTTCATAAAGTCTTTCCCAAGCAAATTTCCTGTCTCGATTTGCTCTCCCAGTGAGTAGGTTCTCTATTACTCGTCTCATCTACGCAATTATTAAATTAGATTTATAATATATATTTTAACACATTTTGTCAAGTTATTTATTAAAAATTTCAATTATCTCTTCTATGCTAAGTTCTCTTTGTTCTCCAGTTTTCATATTTTTAAAAGCATAAACTTGGTTTTTAACCTCATCTTCTCCAATTACTATTGTATAAGGTATATTTAGTTTATCTGCATAGCCAAATTTCTTACCCATCTTAGCCTTGTCAAAATATACTTGAGAGTTTACCTTACCATCTCTTAAAGCTCTTGACAGTTTTACTGCCTCTTCTTTATACTCATCCATTGGAATAATTAATATGTCTATTAATGATTTTTCTTCAATCTTAAGAAGACCTTCATGTGTCAACTGATCAAATAGTCTTGTCAGACCTATAGATATACCAACTCCTGGTAATTTTTGTGATGTATAATTACTTGCCAAATCATCATATCTACCACCAGAACACACACTACCAATATGTCTATATCCATCTATAAATGTCTCATATATAGTTCCAGTATAGTAGTCAAGCCCCCTAGCTATGGTAACATTTATTTGATAGTAATCACTAGGTACTCCAAAAAGCTCTATATATTTAGCTACAGTTTTTAACTCTTCAAGTCCCGATAAAAATACTTCATTATCAATATTTAAAGCATCTAGCTTTTCTAGTATTTCTTTATTAGAACCCTTTATGTCTATAAATTCTACTATTCTATCTATATTTTCTTT
>CAMIXG010000020.1 GCA_946402705.1 uncultured Tissierellia bacterium
CAGATAAAAAAGATATACTAGTTGCTGCTCATTATAGGAGAGATGCAAATCATGCAGTTGAAGCTATAGAAGAGTTAATTGATATAAGTAGGACTACAGATACACCTATGCAGGTATCTCATATTGGAAGTTGCTCTGCCCTTGGATACATGAAGGAGTCTTTAGCTACTATAAAAACTGCTAGAGAAGAAGGTTTAGATGTAATGGCTGATTGTTATCCCTATGATGCCTTTAGTACAAGAATAGGTACTTCAGTTTTTGATGAAGGTTGTTTTGAAAATTGGAATGCTGATTATAGTGATATTTTATTAACAGAAGAGCCTTATAAGGGGAAATATTGTGATGAAAAACTTTTTAAAAAAGTTAGAGAAGAACACCCAGATATGTTAGTAGTTGCTTTTGTTATGAATGAAGAAGAAGTAATTGAGGCGTATAAAGAAGACTTTGTTATGGTTGCTAGTGATGGATTATATAACAAAGGACAGGGACATCCACGAGGGGCAGGAAGTTTTCCAAGGGTTATATCAAAGTACATTAAAACTGGAGAGCTAGACTTTATAGAAACTTTTAAAAAGATGAGCCTATATCCTGCAAAAAGATTAGGATTAAATAAGGGAAGTATAGAAGTGGGACTAGATGGTGATTTAGTTGTATTTGATTTAGAAAAGATAGAAGATAGGGCAGACTTCATAAATCCGACAGAAAAGCCAGATGGAATAGATTATGTAATTGTAAATGGTAAAATCGCCTTAGAAAAGGGAAAGATTATAGATGATAAGTTGGGAAAATTTATAAAAAGAAAAGCTTAATAGATTTAGAGTTAAAAATAAGATAGGAGCTATAAGCTCCTATCTATTATTTTTTATTCGATTGAATACTTTCTACTTCCTCACTACTTTTAATTTCCCAATGAAGTACAAAGGTGATAACAACTCTTAAGACAACTACAGCCGAAAGAATTACAAATTCATCTAAGGTTCTAACTACTACAGTTTTTAAGATTTCGGCTGCAAGTTTAAACTCTAGACTTAGGGCTAAGGCTTTGGCAAATTCAATCTTTACTTGTTCATTACCAAAATCAAGTCTTGATTTTATAAGTTCACCAAGGGTTCTAAAGGAGCCAATTATTATTATAATTACTCCAATTGCTTCTAAAAATCCAGTTATATAAGGTATTATTTTTATTAAAAACTCTTCTATTATCATATTTATCCCTCTATATTATCCTATCCATATATTTTTTCAAACAATTAAAGGTTTCATCACTTATAAAATGCTCTATTTTACAAGCATCTTCTTCAGCTACTTTTGGAGAAACCTTTATTACATCCTTAAAAAATCTAGCAAGTAGTGTGTGCTTATCATATATATTTTCTGCCTTGACCAGTCCCTTTTGAGTTAGTTCTATAAATCCTTCAGGGCTAATAGAGATATAGTCATCCTCTTTTAGAAGGCCTATAGCTCGGCTCACACTTGACTTACTAAAATCTAGTTCTTTTGCTACATCTATAGACCTGATGTTAGCATTTTCTCTTGTAAGTAGAAGTATAGTTTCTAAATACATTTCACCTGATTCATACATATAATTACCTCCTATGTTTATTATAGTACAAAATATAATAAAATATTATAAATTAAAAGATTTTCTAAACTCACTAGGAGTTATACCGTGGATATCTTTAAAGGCTGCTGAAAACTTAGATGGGTTTTTAAAACCACATTGCTCAGATATATTTTTTATACTCAAATGGTCTGAAGATAAAAGAAGCATGGCCTTTTTCATAATTTCTCTTCTAATATAGGCATAGATAGTGATGTGATAGATATTTTTAAAACCTTCTCGAAGTTTAGTTTCGCTCATTTCTGCCAACCTGCATAAGTCTAATATATCAGGTACATTTAGAACATCACTATCAATCTTTGATTTAACTTTAAAGATTTTTTGTTCATTTTCCCAAGTCACATAATGTCTTCTATTTCTCCTTCTAGGAGGAATTTTAGGATAATTCCTATCTATAGAGGTCAAAAGGTGGATAATCATACCATGGTATCCAAGGTGTGAAATGTCACAAGTTCTTACAGCCCATCTTATCTGTTCCATGATTAACATTATATTGGGAGTATTTATATGTTCTTCTTGCCAGTTTTTACTGTTTGCTAGAGAAATCTTAGGTGGATTCTCAATCCCTTGAGTTAATGAATCTAAGTAACTTTCACTAAGTAAAACAGAAGTGAAACAATAGTGTTCATCTTTTTTGAAATTTATTGTAAAGGTCTTGCCAGAATTTATCAAGATTTGGGTATTTTGTGATAAAATTTTGTTCTTAACTCCCTTTCTACTTACTTCAATATCTCCAGAATCAATACAAAGAATCCAAAGAGCCTTAGCTTGAGAGTTGATTGTAAATTTCATATCTTCATGGGGAGTAAACCAAGTACTTGCAGTAAATACACCATCTCTCGGATGGATTTCCATTATCCAGCCATTTTGCCAAGATGGTGGAAAGTGAAATATTTTTCCATTGCCATAGTCGCCTTCACTTAGATTATAAATCTTAGAAAAGTTTTCCCAAGATAAATCTTTAATATCATCCATATTATCACTCCAAATTTTATAAAAAAATAGTAATCCAAAATAGGTAATTTCTAATCCAAAATTTAATAGTCATCTAATTGATAATGATACTCAATATATTCAATCATCAATAGCCTAGGCTTTTAATAGGGATTATAAATGCGATTAACATAGGTTAATAGCAGGTTTGTAGCATTGACACTCCAAAATTAAAATGCTATTATTCCATTAGTTAGCCAGTGCTAACTTATAGTATATCAAAAAAAATATATATTAGAAATAATATAAATATAAGGAGAATTAGGATGAAAAAAACAATAAAGCTAATCTTGGCAATATCAAGTATATTTATACTTTTAGTTGGTTGTTCTTCAAAAAATAAAAATATGGAAGAAAAAACAGATGATAAGAGAATAGTGAAAACAGTTATGGGAGATGTGGAAGTGCCAACAAATCCCGAAAATATAGTTGTTAATTGGTACATAGGAGATATGTTTACTTTAGATTTAAATGTTGTTGGTTATAATGCTTGGGAGCAAAAGAGTATGCCATTTTTTGATAAGTTTGAAGGAATAAAAAAAATAGAGAACTGGGAACCAGAAGAGGTTATGACAGTTAATCCAGATTTGATAATAACTTACAATGAAGAAGATTATGAAAAATTTAGTAAACTTGCACCAGTATTAGTAGTGAGAGAACAAGATATGAATTCTGTTGAAAGACTTAGATTCTTGGGGGAAGCAACTGGTAAAACAAAGGAGGCTGAAGAAGCAATAGCCAAATTTGAAAAGAAACTAGAAGAAAGTAAAGAGATGTTAGATACTGAAAAATTTAATGGAAAGACATTTAGTATATTAGAAGACTGGGGACCAACTGGAGAGTACAGTGGTATAGGTTATGAAACTGGATCAAGAGGTGGAACTTTAATATATGAATATTTAGGACTTAAGTATCCTGATAAGTTACAAGAACTAATAGACAAAACACAAAAAACTAGGGAAATAATCAGTTATGAAGTAGCTCATGAGTACTTTGGAGATTATATTTTATGGTTTCTACAAGAGGGAAAAGAGTCTGCCTATGCTAAAACAGATATATGGAAGAGTATACCAGCAGTAGTAAATGGTAATGTAGTAACAATACCAGGTGAGTATGCAGGATTATTCTTTTACTCTGATGTTACAAGTTTGACAGCACAAGTTGATTATATAGCAAATGCTCTTAATTCTTTAGGAGAGTAATGGAAAGGAAAGTTGTATGGAGAAGTTGAAAAATAATATAGCTGAAAATACAAATAAAAAATTTATATCTTTTATGTTAATTGGCTTATTACTATTGATATTAATGAGCTTGGCTTCAATCTTTTTTGGAGCAGCAAATATGAGTATAAAAACGGCATGGGATGCTTTATTTAGTTTTGATTCTAATATTACAGAACATCAAATAATTCAAACCTTTAGGGTGCCTAGAGTTTTTGCAAACATAATAGTTGGATGTAGTTTAGCCATATGTGGTGCAATTATGCAGGGGACAACACAAAATCCTCTAGTAGATTCAGGACTTATGGGTATTAGTAGTGGTTCAACCTTTGCCATAGCTTTTGCAATGGCATTTCTTCCAGGCTTATCTTATGGGAAAACTATGGGATTTGCCTTTATTGGAGCTGGACTTGCTACATTTTTAACATACTTTGTAGCCTCCATGGGGAAAAAAGGTATGACACCAGAAAAATTGGTACTTTCTGGACTATCTATATCCATGCTATTTGGGGCTTTTAGCCAGTACTTATCAATTAGATACAGATTAGCATATTCATTAGCATATTGGACAGCAGGAGGGTCTGCTGGAGTTAAAATGAGTGAATTACTAGTAGTGCTTCCATTTTTCATAATTGGAGTTGTGGCATCTGTATCCTTATCTCCATCTATAACCTTATTAAATCTTGGAGAAGATGTGGCAACTGGGCTTGGGCTTAAAACAAAAACTGTGAAACTTTTTTCTACCTTGGTAGTTTTAGTTTTAACAGGTCTATCAGTAGTAATAGTAGGGCCTGTTGGCTTTATAGGACTTATAATTCCTCACATGGTGAGATATTTTATTGGAATAGATTATAGATATGTAATACCAGCAGCAGGTCTTTATGGATCGGTTTTCACAGTTGGAGCAGACTTACTAGGTAGACTGATAAATAAACCTTATGAAACACCAATAGGGGTTATCTTATCCTTAGTAGGAGTTCCTTACTTCCTTTACCTATCAAGATCAAGGAGGGGAAGAAGAAATGGATAATAAAAAATACTCTATGTCTAGAGGTATTTATATAAATGTATTTTTAGTAGTGCTATTACTAGTAATAGCTGTAGTTAGTATGAATTCTGGAAAAATGAATTTATCACCAGAACAGGTTTTAAATGTATTAAAGGGTTTAGGTTCTCCCAAGGAAAACTTAATCTTATTTGAGTTCAGGCTTCCTCGTATAATTTTAGCTATTTTAGTAGGAATAGGTATGGGGACAGCAGGATGTATAATGCAGAGTCTATTAAAAAATAATATGGCAAGCCCAGGAACTTTAGGAATAAGTTCAGGTTCAGGATTATTTGTCTTATTATTTGTAGTTTATATTAGCGGAACAGGCGGATTTAGTGCCATGATGCTACCAATATTAGCCTTTGTAGGTGGTATAACAGCAGCAGTTCTTATATTTTTACTATCTAGTAAAAATGGAGAAGATATATCTCCCTCTAATTTAATTTTGACAGGTGTAGCACTTAGTAGTGGTTATGGAGCTCTTACAACCCTACTTACTTTAAAGCTAGATGAGAAACAAATGGACTTTATGCAACTTTGGAACGCAGGAAGTCTTTGGGGAGATAATTGGCCTTATATAAAGGTATTAACTCCTTGGATATTAATATTATTTGCTTATGTATTTTATAAGTCTAGGATAATAAATGTATTAAGTCTTGGAAACGATACAGCCAAGGGACTTGGTGTACCAGTAAAAAAAGAATTTTTCAAATTATCTTTTGTAGCTGTAGCCATGTCATCAGCAAGTGTAGCCTTAGGAGGAAACTTTTTCTTTATAGGTATGATAGCACCTCATATGGCTAAAAGACTAGTGGGGCCAAATCATAAGTTGTTGCTTCCAGCAGCATCTCTAGTAGCGGCAGTAATAATCTTGTTGGCAGATACAATAACAAGAACTATAAGTTTTGGATTTAATGTTCCAACAGGAATAATAATAACGAT
Organism: uncultured Tissierellia bacterium; assembly: GCA_946402705.1. Lineage (GTDB taxonomy): Bacteria > Bacillota > Clostridia > Tissierellales > Tissierellaceae > CAMIXG01. The sequence continues at coordinate 5,825 of CAMIXG010000020.1, forward strand.
TTTAAGTACACCATATTTCTTATATTTGTTAGGAAAGGCTAATTAGGAGGTTTAAATTTATGGATATAATAAAAACAGAGAATTTAAATATTGGATATGAAGATGTATTAATAGTAGAGGACCTAAATTTAAATATACCAAAAGGCAAGGTTACATCAATAATAGGAGCTAATGGATGTGGAAAGTCTACTATTTTAAAAACTGTAGGTAGGATTTTAAAACCTAAAAAAGGAGCAGTTTATATTTCTGGAGAGGAAATAAATAACTTATCTACAAAAGAGATAGCTAAACAAATGGCAATTTTACCACAAACACCTACTGCACCTAGTGGACTAAGTGTTAGCGAGCTAGTTTCATATGGAAGATTTCCCCATCAAAAAGGTTTTGGAAACTTGACTAAAGAAGATAAGGATATAGTTAGTTGGGCTTTAGAAGTCACTAGTTTAACTGAATTTGCAAATAGAGAGGTAGATACTTTATCAGGTGGGCAAAGACAAAGGGTTTGGATAGCCATGGCACTTGCTCAGCAAACAGATTTAATCTTGTTAGATGAACCAACTACTTATTTGGATTTGGCTCATCAACTAGAAGTACTTCAACTATTATATAATTTAAATCGTGAACAAAGTTGTACCATAGTTATGGTATTACATGATTTAAACCTAGCTGCTAGATTTTCAGATTATATGGTAGCAGTTGAAAAAGGAAAGGTTATAAAACATGGTAGCCCTCATATGGTTATGACTAAAGAGGTACTAAAAAGTACCTTTGCAATAGATGCAGAGATAGTTACAGAACCTAGAACAGGAAGGCCGATTTGTTTAACTTACGATATTTTAAAGGATGTTAGTATAAATAAAAATGAAAATAGGAGGATTGCAATATGACAACTGTAATTAGAATATTTTCTGAGGCAAGGAAGTATTGGAAATATTTTATTATTGCGTTTTTATCTTTAATAGTTTCAACTATTGCAGGATTTTATTCGCCTTGGGCCTTGAGAGAATTTACAAGTATAGCTACAAGTGGTAGCAGTAATTTTGCATCAGAATCTTTAAAAATTGGTATATTGTTACTACTAGCTACAGTTCTTCAATCAGGAGGAGCAGCTTTAGCAGGATACTATAACCACTATGGTGCCTTAAATTATGTTTCAGATTTAAGAACAGAATTATATTCTAAGCTGCAACATATGGGACTTAGTTTTTTCAACAAAAATAGAACTGGTGATTTAACAAATAGGGTTATAAATGATTCTATGCAAGCAGAAATGCTATTAGCTCATGTTTTCCCAGATGTTATGGTAAACGTTTTAACTTTTATAGGAGTTGGAGTAATTTTATTTACTATAAATGTTAGATTAGCCATTCTAAGTTTATTTACAATACCATTTTTACTGGGTATAACTATTTGGCAAACAAAGTTCCTATCTCCTATATGGGATGAAAACTCTAGAGTTAGAGGAGAACTTTCAGGTACAGTTCAAGATAATTTCTCCGGTATAAGGGAGATTCAAATATTTAATCAACAAGATAAGGAATCAGAGAGAATATCTTCACTTTCTTTAAAACATTCTAAAGCATATTTAAAGGCTAGTTTTTTCTTTGAGACAACTTATCCTTTATTAGCATTCTTTACATCCATAGCTTCAGTTGGAGTTATTATATATGGAGGAATTCTAATAAGCCGTGGTCAAGCCACAATAGGTGATATAGTAGCCTTTATAATGTATTTAAATATGTTCTATGGTCCAGTTAAGTCTTTCTCAAGAATAATGGAGATAGCAGGAGAGGCTATAGCTAGTTGTAATAGAGTATTTGAAGTTATGGATATAATGCCAGATATAAAGGAGAAGGAAGATGCTAAAGTTCTTCCTAAGGTAAGTGGAAAGATAGAATTTAAAAATTTAGGATTTAATTATAGTCCAGAAATAAATATTTTAGATGATATAAATCTTACTATAAATCCAGGTGAGAGTGTGGCTATAGTAGGAACCACAGGGGTTGGTAAAACAACAATAGCAAGTCTTTTAAATAGGTTTTATGATCCACAAGAGGGAAGTATCCTAGTAGATGATGTGGATATCAAAGATGTTACCCTAGAGAGTCTTAGAAATAATATAAGTATGGTACTTCAGGATACATTTTTATTTAATGGAACTATATATGAAAACATTGTATATGGATGGAAAGATGCATCTGAAATAGAAGTTATAAAGGCTGCTAAGGCTGCCAATGCCCATGAATTTATAGAGGGCTTAGAGGACGGATATAATACTGTTATTGGAGAGCGTGGAGTAAGGTTATCAGGTGGACAAAAACAAAGGGTGTCCATAGCAAGAGCTATACTTAGAAACACGCCAATACTAATACTAGATGAGGCAACATCAGCCTTAGATGTTAAAACGGAAAAAGAAATACAAAAAGCCTTGGACAATATATCAAAAAATAGGACTACTATAGTAATAGCACATAGGCTTTCAACTATAAAAAATGTTGATAAGATAGTGGTTTTAGAAAATAGTAAGGTTGCAGAATTTGGAACTCATGATGATTTAATTAAAAAAGGCGGAATTTATTCATCACTTTACTATTCACAAGTATCATAGAAAAAAACAATTCATAGTCAGCTATGAATTGTTTTTTTATTTGCTAAGCTTTTATAAACTTGATATGAAATTTTCTCTGTCTAGGACCATCAAATTCACAAAAATATAGGCCCTGCCAATCTCCTAGAAATGCCTTACCATCTTTAATTATAATTTCCTTGCTAACTCCAATCAAACTAGAAAGAAAATGAGCATGGGAATTACCTTCAAGATGGAGGTAAGTATTTTCCTTAGGTGATATTTTACTAAAGGCACTTACCAGGTCTTTTTTTACATTTGGATCATAGTTCTCATTAAGGGTAATACCAGCAGTTGTGTGGGGACAAAATATTAAGCAAATGCCATCTATAATTTGTTCTCTTTCAATAGCTTTTTCTATGTAAGTGTCAATGCTAATCATCTCTAAAGGATGGTTACTTCTAATAGTATAGTTATAAACTGTCATGATTATTCGCCTCCAGTAAATATGTACCCAAAAAATTTGTAAAATATAAACATTAAGGCTAAAATATAATAACAAGGAAAATCTTAAGGAAGGAAGGATTAAATGAAGATTGGGCTAGTACGACATTTTAAGGTGGATGCACCATATATAGAGGGGAAAGTTACTGCCAAAGAATTTACAGGCTGGATGAAGGAGTATGATGATATAGAAGTTATTCCAACAGAGGTAGATTTAAAGGATATAGAATGGAATAAATGTTACTGTAGTGATTTATATAGAGCAAGAATAACAGCAAAGACAATATATGGTGGAGAAATAATAGAAAGTCCACTTATAAAAGAAGTCGATTTAACTTTTACAAAGGAGTTTCAAAATTCTGTAGATAGAAAGGTACCTTTCTTGGAATGGTCTTTGTATAGTATGATGAGCTGGGCAAAGAGTTCTCATATAGTTACAGAAACTATAGATGAATCAAGAGATAGGGTAGATAAGTTTTTAAGACAGCTATTTGAGGTAACTGATATTGAAAATAATGTATTATTAGTTTGTCATGGTATGATAATGACCATACTGGATGAAGAACTTAAAAAAAGAGGGTTTAAGGGAGATACAGTTGTATCTGCTCTAAATGGAGAGCTATTTTTATATGAAAGAAAATAGATAGAAGTTAAATAATATTTTAGGAGGGTTTTTATGAGTCAAAAAAAAGATGGTCTAGGTAAGATACTTCTTGGTATTGTAGGAATAGGTGCATCAATTTTTGCTGCTAAGAAAATCGTAGACCTATATGCAAGTTCAGAAGAAGATACAATGAGCGAATTGGATTACATGACAGAAATTAAAAATAAGAAAAATGAGTATGGCTTAAGTGGAAATGATGAATTTTTTGATTATGATTTAATTACTGGAAATGCTAATGCAGATGAATTATTTAAGAAACTTTTAAAATCTGTTAATAAGATGTGGGAAATCCCATCTAAAGTATTAAAAATAGGAGATATTGAAAAGTTAGTAGCCTTTGAAGATAGTGGCATAGAATCAAAAAGTAATTATGGATATGCTATTATGAGTATGTTAAGTAACCAAGGAAACAGGGACTATGTAACCTTTCTAGGAAACTCTAATCTACCTAATTTATTTAAGGAAGAAGCAAATAAGGGGGATAGAAATAATTTTTATTGGAAAAATTTTAGCGAAGCTAGATTTATAATTAACCCAAAATATATAAGAGAAAATTTTAAACAATAAGGAGAACTAAAAATTGACAAAATCATATATGAAAATGGTTCTAGGAGTTAGTATTTCAGGTACTCTTGGAATATTTGTTAAAAATATCCCTATGGATAATGGAGAAATAATGGCAATAAGAACTTTAATTGGTGGACTTTTTTTGCTAACTATATACTTGTTATCAAATAGGGATTTTCCTTTTAAAGAATTAAAGGGAAATATAGTGAAGTTGGTTATATCAGGATTTTTATTTGGTATAAGTGGTTTGCTCTTATTTAACTCCTATGATTCGGTGGGAGTTAGTTTATCAAGTATAATTTATTCCTTAAATCCAGTATTTATATTTATAATTTCCATATTTTTTTTAAAGGAAGATTTTAAGATAAAAAAAGCCATGGGACTCTTAATATCAGTTCTAGGTTTATTACTTGTAAATGGTGTAGCTGGATTATCATTTAATCCCAAATTAATATTTGGACTCTTGGCTGCTATAACCTATGCTCTAATGGCAATTATTAATAAAAAAATAAAAAATTTAGACAGTCTTATAATAACTAGTGTTCAATTACTATCAGCATCTTTTATAGTATTAATATATTTATTATACACAGATAAACTTACATATACACTGCCAAGTGGTCGTGGTTTAGTTTATTTATTAATAATTAGCTTTTTGCATACTGGCTATGCCATGAAACTTTATTATGAAGCGATACAAAACCTACCAGCTCAATCAGTGGCTTTAATAAGCTATATAGAGTCTTTATCGGCCTTAATTTCATCAAGTATAGTACTGGGTGAAAGACTTACACCAATCGAAATAGTAGGTGCAATTTTAATAATAGGAGGAGCCTTGATAGGAGAGCTTGTAGATATTAAAACTAATAAGGAGAAGATAAAATATGATACTGGAAACCAATAGATTAAGACTTAAAGCCTTGTCTAGGGAGGATTTGGAAGATTTCTATGACTATGCTAGTAATCCCAGTGTTGGTAATAGCTCCCTTTGGAAGCCTCATGAAAACCTAGAAGAGAGCAAAAATATACTTGAAGAGTTTGTACTTTCTGAAGAATTTTTTGGTATCCATCATAAGTTGGATGAAAAAATGATAGGTATTATAGGGCTACATCAAGATGAGTTAAGGACACTTGATAAAACAGTTTGTAGAGAGATAGGATATGGAATTAACTATAAGTACTGGAATAAAGGCTATATGACAGAGGCAGCAAGTGAAGTCATAAGATATGGTTTTGAAGAGTTAAATCTTAAAATAATGACAGGAACTACATCCAAGCGAAATACAAGGTCGCAAAATGTTATGACAAAGCTAAATATGAAAAAAGAGGGAATTCTTAGAATGGGCTGGCAGGACTATAAGGGCCAGCTACAGGATAAGTATTGTTATTCCATACTGAGGGAAGAGTTTTTACAAGATAAGGAATAAAATATGATATAATACCTTTTTGGAGGTGATTGAGTGGATAAGAAACCAGTAGATGTTAAAGCCTTGGTATATATGGCTCTACTAATAGCAATATCATATGTAGGTTCATTTATTAAAATATTTCAATCAATAGCAATAGATTCTTTACCAGGATATTTTGCAGCATTTTTTATAAATCCACTAGCAGGAGCAGTAGTTGCAGCAGCAGGTCATATGCTAACTGCTATAAATAGTGGTTTTCCTAGCACCTTGCCAATCCATATCATAACTATGTTTGGTATGGGAATAGGAGCTTATTTAGTAGGATATACTTATAGAAAGGTAAATGGCATAACTGCATGTATAGTTGGAGTTATATTTAATGGACCTATACTACTTGGCATACTATGGCCAATTACTACAATGTTGGGTATGCCACTAGCGGGCAAGGCATTTTTTATGATGTTATTATTACCACTAACATTAGCAAGTGCTATAAATGTTATATTGGCATATATAGTATATAAATTTTTAAAAGATAAGTTATAGAATAACTGTAAGTTTTTTTTAACTATAATGAGAACCTCCAATGGTAAGATAAGACCATGGAGGTTTTATTTATGAAAAGACTAATGGTTATACTAAGTATTACAGCCTTACTTGTTGGATGTGGATATAATTTTAGCTCACAAGATTTGGAGAAGATAAATGAAAAACAAGTTACAAGTGAATTTGAAAAAGAGCTTAGAGATATGAAAATAAGATTAGACTTAGAAGATATTATGTTTTCAAGTAATGTAGAAGATAAAGACTTAGAAGAACTAATAAAAGACACTATAAAATATAGACCAGAATATGGAGAAGTTAGGTATTTGTATAATAAGATAGACTTAAACAACGATGGAAAAGAAGAGACAATAGTTTATCTAATTGGAGGGTATGTATCAGGATCAGGAGGAACTACAGTATTATTATTAGACGAAAATATGAAGTTAAAACAAGAATTTACTCTTATGAATAATCCAATTCTAATATCTAATGAAAAAACTAAGGGCTTTAAAAATATAATTGTTCCAGTCTATGGAGGGGGAGAAGAGTTTCATTTTGCAGAATTAAAATACGATGGAGAAAGTTATCCAAGTAATCCTAGTATGGTTATTGAAAAGGTGGAGGATACTGAAGTGAGTGGAGTTTCAATAATTTCAGATGCCTTAACTGAAGGTGAAAATGGTATTTTACTGAAATAATTGAAATATTTGTAGAATTATCTTGCACAAGGTAAAATATTATGTTACTATTAAATAGAGTTAAAAGTGAATATTTAAGTAAGGTAAACTTTAACGAGTTTATAACTAGGAAGTTAGGTGTAAATCCTACGCGGTCCCGCCGCTGTAAAAGATTGTTTTTTTAATATACCACTGGGAAACTGGGAAGGTAAAAAAACTATAATCTTGAGCCAGAATACTAACCTTATTTTTTAACTTAGTCAATCTTTACGAGAGATGAAGATGTGATTAGTGTCTATTTAATGATGCTTATTATATCTTTTACTAGTAGAGTAAAAGATTTTTTTTATCCAAAATAACATAATGAAACTAGGAAGTTAGGTGTAAATCCTACACGATCCCGTCGCTGTGAGAGGGAGCCGATTTCAATATACCACTGGGAAACTGGGAAGGTGAATAAGGCTGAGAACTCAAGTCAGAATACTAGTAAAAAGCAAATCTTTACGAGAGATGAAGATGAATAATTTGTTTATTTTTTATCTTGTACTCGTAGAGTAGAAGATTTTTTTGGTATTAAATAGTTTACTATTTAATATATAAAGGTTTAGAAATCATCAAACTCGTATGATTTATTCTCTGAATAACCCCCAGAGAAACCCTTATTATAAAACATTTGTTTTATAAGTCTAATCATTTCTATCTATTTAGCCCCCTCGCGAAGTAGATAAACGGAAAATGATTAGACAATAATGAACCTCCAACTTATGTTGGAGACCCCTTTTATAGAACTGTTGCCCTACAGTTCTATATTTTTTTGCCTAAAAACAGGAGATTTGACAGAAGTATAAATATATGATATAAAATTATTAGCAGTCATTAAGCTAGAGTGCTAACAAGAAAGGATGATACTATGGAAAAAAGAGAGTTTCAGACAGAGTCTAAAAGGATTTTAGATTTGATGATAAATTCAATTTACACAAATAAGGAAATATTTTTGAGGGAATTAATATCTAATGCAAGTGATGCCATAGATAAAATCTATTATAAGGCTTTAGTAGATGAAAATTTAAATTTTAATAAATCAGATTATTATATAGAAATACTGGTAGATGAAAAAGAAAAAACTTTGCTTATCAAGGATACTGGTATAGGTATGACAGAGGAAGAGTTAGATTCAAATTTGGGAGTTATAGCTAAAAGTGGATCTTTAGACTTTAAATCTAGTAATGAAATAGAAGATGGCTATGATATAATTGGTCAGTTTGGAGTAGGTTTTTACTCAGCTTTTATGGTAGCAGATAAGATAGAAGTTAAAAGTCATGCTCTAGGAGAAGAAAAAGCTTATAAGTGGACTTCTACCGGAGAAGATGGTTATACAATTGAAGAAACAGAAAAAGAAACGTTGGGAACAGAAATAAAGATATATTTAAAAGAAGATACTGAAGACTTTAAGTATAGTGATTTTTTAAAGGAGTACACACTAAGAGAAATAGTAAAAAAATACTCAGACTATATAAGATATCCAATAAAGATGGAACTTACTAAGTCCAGATTAAAAGAAGGCTCAGAAGATGAATATGAAGACTACAAGGAGGAAGTAGTGCTTAATAGTATGGTTCCCCTTTGGAGAAAAAATAAGAATGATTTAAGTGATGAGGACTATAATCAATTTTATAAGGATAAAAGATTTGGATTTGATAATCCTTTGAAACATATTCATATGAAGGTTGATGGATTACTTAGTTTTAATAGTTTGCTTTATATACCTTCAGCTCCGCCTTATGATTTTTATACAAAAGAATATGAAAAAGGTTTAGAATTATACTCATCAGGAGTATTAATAATGGAAAAATGTAGTGAGCTTTTACCTGATTATTTTGGTTTTGTAAAAGGTGTTGTGGACTCTGAAGATTTATCACTTAATATCTCTAGAGAGATGTTACAACAAAGTAGACAGTTAACCTTAATAGGAAATAATATAGAGAAAAAAATTAGGGAAGAGCTAAAGGACATGCTTGAAAAAGACAGGGATAAATATGAAGAGTTCTTTGATAGCTTTGGTGGAAGTTTAAAATTTGGAATCTATGACAAGTTTGGAAAAGATAAGGATAAACTAAAAGATCTAATCTTATTTTATTCATCAAGAGAAAAGAAAATGGTCAGCCTAAAAGAATATATAGATAATATGAAAGAAGGACAAGAATTTATCTATTATGTAGCTGGAGATAATCTAGATAGAGTAGATAAGATGCCACAAGTTGAGTTATTAAAAGAAAAAGGTTATGAAATTTTATACCTAGTAGATCAATTAGATGAATTTGTTGTAAAAATGATGTATGATTATGATGAAAAACAATTTAGGTCTATTATAAATGATGATTTAGGAATAGAGATAGAAGAAGATAAAGAAGCAGAAAAGGTAATGGAAAACAGTGGTGATTTATTTAAGGCTATGGAAGAAATTTTAGGTGATAAGGTTGTAAAGGTTAAGCCAAGTAAAAGACTTAAAAATAATCCAGTGGGCTTTGCAACAGAAGGTGAAGTATCTGTTGAGATGGAAAAACTTTTAAATGCCATGCCAGAAGGTGGAAATGTTAAGGCTAATAAGGTGCTTGAAATAAATATGGACCATAAGTTATTTAAAAAATTAGAGTCCAGCTATGAAGAAGATAAGGATTTATTTAAATTAATAGCAAACTTATTATATGATCAAGCAAATTTAATAGAAGGATTACCACTTGAAGATCCAGTAGAATTTACAAACAATATTTGGAAATTATTATAATATATAGCTGATTAGGAAACTAATCAGCTATATTAAATTTAGGAGGACATATGGATATATTAATATCAGCAGGTATAGGATGTATTATAGGATATTTTACCAATTGGTTGGCAATTAAAATGTTATTTAGACCACTTGAGGAAAAATATATATTTGGATTTAAGCTACCATTTACACCAGGACTTATACCAAAAGAAAAGAATAGGATAGCTAAATCAGTAGGTATGACTATTGAGGAGTATTTACTAACACCAGAAACCATAATAAAGTCAGTAGAAAGAGATGAAGATAAATTTAAGAATTTAGTCTTAGGAAAAATAAAAACTATAACTGATAAAAATTATAGGATAAAAGATTTATTATCTGGAATAAATGAGAGGGAAAGAACAAGACAAAAAGATTTATTCAAAAATAAGTTAAAAGAAGAAGCTCTAAAGTTTGCAGAAAAGATGGATTTAGGAAAAAGTGCAGTAAGTTTTTTAGAGAAGAATTTAAAAGACAAGGATAATCTAGATAAACTATCAAAAGGCTTGGTTAGAGAATATAAAACCTTAGTAAATTCAGAAGAAACTAGATCTACAATAAATACTAGAATAAGGAGCTTGGTAGAAAAATCTAGTAGGGATGAAAGATATCTTAGAGAAGTTGTAAATGATGATATAGTAGATGATATAAAAGGCTATATTGATGAAAACCACAAGATACTATTATTCAAAATTAGAAGGGCTATTGGAGAAGAAAAAGCAGAGAAAAAAATAAAATCTATAATACGAAAGCTAGTACAAAGTAATATAAGTGGTTTGATTGCATCCTTTATACCTATGGATAAAGTTGAAGAAAAGGGTTATACTGCCCTTGAAGATTACTTAGCTTCCGAAGAAGGTGCTAGGGATTTACAAGATATCTTAAAATTATTTTTAGATAATTTACTAGATATGAAAATAAAGGATATAATGGCTAATCTTTCAGATACAGTAAGGGAAGAGCTTATAACAAAGCATCTAGTAAATGGGCTAAGTAGTAATGATTTACTGGCTAATATAGAGAAGATTATAGAGAATCAAGTGGTAAGTCTAGATTTGGATTTTCTATATAATAGTATAAATGCAGAGGTTGATAAATTTATAAATAGTGATGCCTTATGGTCAAGTATTTTTAAATTAGTAGATAACACACTAGAAGTTTTAGAAAATATGGAAATAAATAAGCTGCTTGAAAGTTTGGACTTAGATGGAGAAAAAATATATGTACTTTTAAGAAATTTATTTGATAGATTTATAAAAAATGACATGGAAGCCATTATTAAAAACTTTAATATAGCTAAAATAGTTGAAGATACAATTCATACTTTTGATGATGAGTTTACAGAAAAGCTAATATTGGATATAGCTAGCCAAGAACTAAAGGCAATAACTGTTTTAGGTGGAGTGCTAGGAGCCTTAATAGGTGTTTTAAATCCAATAATTCAAAGAATAATTATCTAGGAGGATATTTTATGGATGATTTAGATAGAAGGTTAAGCCTTAAAAGACATGGAGAGAATCTCTTAAGAGATATAGATGAAACTAAGGATATATTATCAAGTGCCAGTAATTGGGGAGTTGCAGATATATTTTTAAAGAGTGGACTGATAAGCTGGGTAAAACAGGGTAAAATTAGAAAAGCAGAGGCAAGAATGAAAGAAATACAAAGAAATCTTATGAGCTTTAAGGGTGAATTAGAGAGGATAAATTTTGATGTGAGAGAAATTTCAATGTTTGAATCATTTATAGATATATTCTTTGATAACCTATTTATAGATATTTTTATTCAAAGTAAGATAAGTAATAAGATACAAGATTTAGATAAACTAGAAAATCAGATAAAAAATATAATGAAAGAGCTGAGTTTATATGAATAAGAGAATAAGAGACTATGGTATAAAAATAGGAGAATTTCCAACAGGAAAACTAAATAAAATAACTGATGTAGAAGGAGTAACTGTTGGGCATAGTACTGTAGATACAGAAAATAATAAAACTGGTGTAACAGTATTAATCCCCACTAAGGAGAATATATTTGTTAAAAATCTAGTAGCAGCATCCTATATTATAAATGGTTTTGGAAAAACAGCAGGCCTAGTTCAAATAGATGAGCTTGGAACTTTAGAATCTATAATAGGATTTACAAATACCTTAAATTTAGGCAAGGTACATGATGGAATAGTTGATTATACCATAGGAAGATGCAGGGATGAAAATGTAGAAATAACAAGTTTTAATCCAGTAGTTGCTGAGTGCAATGACAGTTTTCTAAATAATATAGTTGATAGGGTGGTAGAAAAGGAAAATGTTTTGTCTGCTATAGCTAATGCAACAGAAGATTTTGAAGAAGGTGATGTAGGGGCTGGAAAAGGCATGAGCTGTCATGAGTTAAAGGGCGGAATAGGTTCAGCATCGAGGGTTATAGAGCTTGATGGAGAAAGCTATACAACTGGAGTTATGGTACTTAGTAACTATGGGCTTATGGAAGACTTAACCTTGGATGGAAAGAAGGTAGGCAGGGAGCTTAAGAAAATTATAGATGCAGAAAGCAGAGAAGAAGAAGGATCAATTATAATTGTAGTAGCTACTGATTTACCAGTTACAAGCAGGCAGCTTAAAAGACTTTGTAAAAGGGCTGTTGTGGGACTTGGAAGAGTTGGTTCTAATATAAATAATGGAAGTGGAGATATAGTAATTGGATTTTCTACAGGAAATATTATAGATAAAAATGATGATGAAAACTTTAGGCAGATAAAATCCATTAGAGATGATAAATTGAATTTATTTTTTAAAGGTGTGGCAGAAGCTACTGAAGAAGCTATTTTAAATTCTATGGTGGGAGCAAATAAAGTAGTAGGCTATAAAAATCATGTAAGGCATAGTTTAAAAGATTATATAGATAAAATAAAATAGTTTGGGTATAATTTCTCCGAATGGGGGAGAGAAAATGAAAATTTTAGGAATTGTAGGAAGTACAAGAAAAGGATCATATAATAAAATGATTATGAACTATATAGAAGAAGAGTATGGAAATACTTATGACATAGAAATAGCAGAAATAGGAGATTTACCACTGTATTCACAAGATATAGAGCTTGAACATTTTGATGCTGTAGAGAGGGTTAGAAATCAAGTTAAGGAAGCTGATGGGATAATATTTGTAACTCCAGAGCATAATAGTTCAGTACCAGCAGCCCTTAAAAATATGATAGACTGGATGTCCAGAGGAAAACCTGTATTCTTAGGTAAACCAGCCCTGATACTAGGTAGCTCAATAGGGATGCTAGGAAGTATTAAGGCACAATTGCATTTAAGGCAAATATTAAATACTACAGGACTTGCTCTTTATCTACAACCAGCAGAAGAAACTGTAATTGGTTTAGTTAAATCTAAGGTAGAGGATGGAAAGTTAGTAGATGAAGCTACAAAATCGTATTTAAATTCTAAGGTTGAGAATTTTGACAAATGGATAAAAAAAGTTCAGGATTTATAAAAATTAGAATATGAGAAGAAAGTGTTAGAGGTTAAACTTAAAAAAGTTTAGCCTCTATTTTTATATAAAAATATATTGGATTTTATATCCCAGTAAACTAGTGGGTCATAAAGCTTTTTTAATTAGTGCAAAAAATTCATCATTGTAAAATAAAAAAACTTATGGTAAATTAATATATATTGATAAATAAATATTCGAAACCACAAGATATAGTGGTTTCGATTTATGTTATATAAGGGGGATATTATGCTAAGAGTAGAGAAAAGAAATAAAACAATAGCCGATTTTCAGCTTGAAAAAATATCATATGCCATACAAAAGGCCATGAGTGAAACTGAAAATGGAGTTGACCCACAAGTTGCTGACAAAATTGGCAATGATACCTTTGAACACTTTAAGGTACTAGAAGTAGTTGATATAGAGAGAATACAGGATTTTGTTGAATTAAGACTTATGGCAGTTAGACCAGAAGTGGCAAAAAAATATATCCTTTATAGAGAAGAAAGAGCTAGACTTAGAGAAGAAGGATGGCATATGTCTGACCTTCAAAAAGATATTTATGAACAAAAATATAAATATGATGGAGAAAATTTTGAAAGCTTTTTAGATAGAGTTAGTGGAGAAAATAATGAAGTAAAGAAGGCTATGAAAGATAAATCCTTTATGCCAGCAGGTAGAATATTGGCAGGTAGGGGATTAAATGAGCTAGGAAGAAAGATAACGCTTAGTAATTGTTATGTAATGCCCAAGGTAGAAGATAGCATAGAATCAATATTTGATACAGCTAAATATCTAGCTAAAACTTATTCTTATGGTGGTGGAGTAGGGCTTACAATTTCAAAGCTTAGACCAAAGGGAGCAAGGGTTAATAATGCAGCTTTAACAACAACTGGAGCAGTGTCTTTTATGGACTTGTTTTCAATGGTAACAGGACTTATAGGCATGAGGGGAAGAAGAGGAGCTCTGATGCTAAATATGGACTCCTACCACCCAGATATAGAAGAGTTTATTAATGTAAAAAATGATTTAGAAAAGGTAAACTACGCAAATATATCTGTAAATGTAGATGATGACTTTATGGAAGCTGTAAGAGATGATAAAGACTATAGACTTCATTTTGAAGTAGAATCTACTGGAGAAAAAATTGAGAATTTTGTTAGGGCCAAGGATTTATTTAAAAAACTTGCCTATAATAATTGGAATATGGCAGAGCCAGGAATCTTATATAAAAACAAGATAGATAGTTGGCATATGCTAAGCGAGGATGATGATTTTGAATTTGCAGGAGTTAATCCATGTGCAGAGGAAACACTACCAGCTTTTGGTAGTTGTAATTTATCTTCCATAAACTTATCACAATTTGTAAATAATAAATTTGAGGCTAATGCTGAATTTGATTTTGAAAAATTTAATAAAATGGTTAGAACAGGAGTTATTTATCTAAATGAAGTTTTGGATGAAAATATGAAAATGCACCCTTTAAAAGAGCAAAGGGAAATGTCTAGTGACTATAGACAAATAGGACTAGGTATAATGGGACTTGCTGATATGTTTATAAAATTAGGCATTTCATATGGATCTGATGAATCTTTAGAACTTATTCATAAAATCGGTAAAACAATGATAAATGAGGCTATGCAGCAGTCAGCACTTCTTGCAAAAGAATATGGAGCATATCCAAAATATAAGGAAGAGGCAATACTTGCATCTCCATTTGTAAAACATAATGCAACAGATGAAACTTTGGAATATATTAAAAAATATGGACTTAGAAACAGTCAGCTTTTAACTATACCACCAACGGGAAGTATATCAACTTTAATAGGATGTAGTAATGGAGTAGAGCCGATTTTCCAAATATCTTATACTAGAAAATCAGAATCACTTTATGAACATGATACCTACTATAAGGTATATACAGATATAGCTAAAGAATATATGGAGTACAAGGGTATAACAGAAGAAAGTGAACTACCTGAGTTTTTCATAACAACTTCTGATTTAAAATATAAGGATAGGATAGATGTACAATCAGCTTGGCAGGAACATATAGATGCTAGTATATCTTCAACAGTAAATGTACCTAATGAGTTTACAGTTGAAGAAGTGGAAAGTCTGTATCAATATGCCTGGGAAAAAGGTATCAAGGGTATAACTATCTATAGAGATGGATGTGCAAGATCTGGTATTTTAATAACAAATAATGATAATAAAAAAGGAAAAATATCAGAATTAAAAGAAGAACTAGACAAGCTTATCTTAGATGAGCTATTAGATGATCCTGATACATGTCCAATGTGTTCAGGAAAGTTAATCCACAGTGGTGGATGTTCAGAGTGTCAAGATTGTGGATATAGTCCATGTTCTATATAAATAAAATAAACAAAATGAGATGCCTTAGAAGGTATCTCATTCTTATTTTAGGGTATAACTTTAGATAATAGGAGGGGATAAAATGCTTATATTTATAATTAGAACAGGAATTAGACTGGGAATAGGTTTTATATCAATTTTAGTTTATATGAACATACTGGGAAAAATGCAACTTGCACCAAGATCGGCCATGGATCAAATAGGGAATTATGTTGTCGGTGGAATAATCGGTGGAATTATATATAATATGGATTTGCCACTTTGGAAGTTTTTTATAGCTATAATAATTTGGGGAAGTCTAATGCTAATTATGAACTACATAAAGGTAAATAATCTAAAGGCTAAAAGAGTAATAGAAGGAAATCCCATACTTTTAATTGATAATGGAAAAATAAATTTTCAAGGTTTTACTGATGCAAAAATGAGTTCTGATGATTTAATATCTAGAATTCATCAATTGGGAATACCATCTATAACAGAACTAAAGTCAGTTTGGCTTGAAACCAATGGACAAATTACAGTTGTTAAGGTTGATGATGATGTATTTGCTTGGTCGCTTATAGAAGATGGTCAAATAAATCATATAGAGATGAGAAGGTCATATAAAAGTGATGAGTGGCTACTTAGGCAGGTAAATAATCTAGGAGTAGAAAAAATAGAAGATGTATTTTATGGAGAACTTTTAAAGGGAAATATGATTTTATATCTATATGATGGACAGATAATAAATGAGAGTGATATGAAAAAAGATTAGCCTAGCTAATCTTTTTTTATATGATATTTTCTTTTTTCTTAAAGAATATTTCAAGTAGTGGTGCCATAATCATAGCCACTATACCGCCTGAAAACCCGTTGTTATACAAATGCAAACCTGCATGGACTGATGATAAATTTGGAGATATACAAAGGTGAAGTATTCCAGCAATAACACCTGGTACAAATCCATAAACACCAGCAATAGGAGCAAGTGTCATTGCAAATAGGGCAGCTATTACAATATTTGTAGAAGCCACATCAAATGAGTTTAAAAATGTTGTGATATATACTCCAACTAAGATTGGAAGAACATTTTTAGGATTTTTACCAGATGGAGAAAATCCTGCACAAGTTAGGATTGCTGCCATAACTGGCCCATTAAAGTTTCCACCTACAAATGATACATAGGCTATACATATAAAACCCATTATTCCAATATTTATATAGGCAATTCCATATCCAAGTTCTTCTATAAAAGTTGTTAAAAGTCTACCACTATATTTAAAAACATTAGAATAACCCTTAAAACTATTTCCATTTTTAATATAACCTACTAGGATTAAAAATAAGAAAAATACTATTAATAAAATTCTAAGAAAATTTGAGTATTCAGATGTTACCTTATACATAGTAATAGGATCTAGATTAAAGGCTCTTAAAATAGAAGCCAGCGCTATACCAATTAATCCACCTACGAAACCAATATTATAGATATTATATCCGGAGTGTGTATGGATTAAGTGTTTTGAAAGGGGAACGATTACGAAACCGACAGTTACACCTAAAAGAGTACCAAAGGGTATCCCTATATATAAAGGCAAGCCAAATCCGAAAATGGTCATACTAACTACTGGTGCTAGGGTTGTTGCAAAAAATATAATTCCAACAATATCCTTTAGCTTAGTTTTGGTAGCTAAGGCGTAAAGGTAGCCACCTAAAAATATAGGCCAGACATTTAGTATATTTTTACCCATAAAGGCAAAACCAGTTATTGTTAAAATTGAAGATATAATTGTATTGTTAACCTCTGCATTTAAGAAATAGACTATGGTTAAGCAAATCAATGCCAGTAGTCCAGAATTAAGCAAAGTACCACCGATTCCACCAATTGCTATATAGTCTTGAAGTAGAACGTCGGGATTTGTAACTATTTTCAATAATCCTTTTATGATATTTTTTGGAGTGTCCATTAAAAAACTTAAAAGAATCATAAAAATAGGTAGAACGGATAAAATAATTAAGTTCATATCTTTTCGTTTAAGTTCAAATATATTTTCCATATAACCTCCATGCTTTTAGTTAATTATAACCTAATAATAAGGACAAGAGAACAGTTATTTTGAAAAAAAGATATTAAAATTAACAGTTAGAATAATTAAAAAACTTTCAAAACTTAGCTAAATATCATATAATAGATAGATGAGAATGAGAGGAGAAGTTCGATATTATGTATAAAATTACGGATAGTATTTTAATGAGCAGAGTTGATATATTAGAGACTTTTTTAGAGGGAAAAAAAACCTTTGAAGAAAATCATGTAGTGGCAGTTAAAACGAATGCTGATAACACCTATTTTGAAGGTACAATACATAATAGGTCAGAACATCTTACGAAAATAAGATTTAAGGAAACTGGGCAAATAAAAACTGTTAGCTGTAATTGTGTTGATTTTAAGAAAAATTTGGGAGATTGTAAACATATAGTGGCGCTATTCTTTTTTATAAGAAAGTTTGAGTATAGAAAACAATTAAAGGCAAGTAGAGAAAAAGAACTTAAAAACATGATTATAGAGTATAGTAGCTCTAAAAACTTAGAGAGAATATACTTAGAGGTTGAATATAATTTAGAGATAGAAAAAGATGAAGATTTAGATATTTTAGAAGGTGCAAATCTAAGTATAAGACTTGGTGAAAGTAGACTGTATTTAATAAGAGATATGGATCAATTTTTTACAAACAAGGATAGGGAAGAGTTAGAATTTGGAAAGTTCTTCACATATAATTCAAAAGTCCACAAATTTAAGACAAGAGATAGAAAAATAATGGAATTTATCCACAGGGTATATGAAAGTGGAAAAAATTATATAGCAGATGATAATAGGAGATTATTGCAGGATAAGAATATATATCTAACACCATTGCTTATGAAGGAATTTATAGAACTTATGGGAGACAAACCCCTAAATATCAAATTTAATAAGCATGAGTATGAAAATGTTAGAGTTTTAGATGATAAGCTTCCATTGACTTTAGATATAAATGTTGATAATGATGAATTATATGTGGGATTAAAGTCTAGTGAAGAACTTGAATTTTTAACTACAGATGGGAAGTATATCCTTGGAGATGGAAAAATATATGAACTTACAAAGGATCAAAGGGAAAAGATAATTCCTATTTATGACCAGGTTATATTTAAGGGTGATGGAAAGGTAAATATCCCTAAAAAGTATAGGGAAGGATATATATCAAATGTTCTTAGAAACTCTAGTCAATATATTGATATAAATTTTTCAGAAGAAGTACAGGATATGATTTACGAAACAGATTTAGATATAAGGGTGTATTTTGATAATGTAAAGGGTTCTATAGTAGGTAAGATAAGTTTTATCTATGATGATATAGAGATAAATCCTTTTAGCTCAAATGAGCTTGAAAAAATAGCAGGAGAGAAAATTTTACTTCGTGATAGTGAGAGAGAAGGACAGGTTTTATCCATACTTGAAGAAGGATATTTTAAGGTTGTAGATGGTGGAATCTACTTGGATGAGGATGATGAGATATTTAATCTAGTGTCTGATGTTATTCCAAGACTACAAAGATATAGTAATGTATACTATTCTACTAATTTTGAAAATATAAAGGTAAATCACTCTAAGATTGGAAGTACACTGAAAATCAATGATAGTTTAGATTTACTAGAGATAAATTTTGAGATAGATGGGGAATATTTAGACGAAATAGATGGTATATTTGAGGCACTGAGGGATGATAAAAAATACTTTAGGCTTAGAGATGGAACTTTCTTACCTCTTAAGGATGATTACTTCAAAAGTATCAAGGGGATTATGAAAGAGTTTAACATTTCAGTAGATAAAAATGGTATTACAATGCCTAAGTATATGGGAATATATTTGGATGAGTATATACAGAAAAATAGCGTTGAAAATTTAGATATTGAGGAGAGCTTTAGTCAGTTATTAAAAGATGTAAAAGATTCCAAGGAGATAGACTATAAGCTTCCAGAAACTATGGATGATATACTTAGAGACTATCAGAAAAAAGGTTTTAACTGGTTAAAAACTATGTCTAGATATGGTTTTGGTGGAATACTTGCAGATGATATGGGACTGGGTAAAACTATTCAGGTAATATATTTTATAATGTCTGAAAAAAGAGAGCGTGGAAAATATCCATCTCTTGTAGTAGTACCAACTTCTTTGGTATACAACTGGGAAAGTGAAGTTGAGAAATTCTCCAAAGGAGATTTAAAGACTCTTGTCATACAAGGGTCTAAAGAAGAACGAATAGAACTTGCTAAGGACATGGATTCTTATGACCTGATAATAACTTCCTATCCTCTTCTTAGAAATGACTTAGACCTGTATGAAAATACAAAGTTTAGATTCTGTATACTAGATGAGGCGCAGAATATAAAGAATAGTGAGTCCTTAAATGCTAAATCTACTAAACAAATAAAAGCAGAGAATAAGTTTGCCTTGACAGGTACACCTATGGAAAATTCTCTATCAGAGCTTTGGTCGATTTTTGATTTCTTAATGCCAGGTTATTTATTATCTAGAAAACAGTTTGTTGAAGAATACGAAAAACCAATATTTAGGGAAAGAGATAATGATGTTTTAAAATCTTTAAATAATAAGATAAAACCATTTATATTAAGAAGGCTTAAAAAGGATGTATTAAAAGAGTTGCCAGAAAAGATAGAGCAAAAAGTCCTAGTGGATATGACTGATAATCAAAAACAAATTTACACATATTATATTAATACTTTGAGGGATGAAATAGCAGATGAGATACAGAAAAATGGATATTCAAAATCTCATATAAAAATCCTTACAGCCTTAACTAGACTTAGACAAATTTGTTGTGATCCAAGATTGTTCTTGGAAGATTATGATGGTGGAAGTGGAAAGATGGATTCACTAGAAACTATTATCGATGAGGCGGTGGGAGGACATAGGATACTTATATTTTCACAATTTACATCTATGTTAGATATAATACAAGAGATGCTAGATAAAAAGAAAATAGAAAATATGTATTTAAATGGATCCACTCCTATGGAAGAGAGAAATAATATGGTTAAAGAGTTTAATAATGGAAAGGCTGATGTATTTTTAGTGTCTTTAAAAGCAGGAGGAAGTGGACTTAACCTTGTAGGAGCAGACATGGTTATACACTTTGACCCATGGTGGAATCCAGCAGTAGAAGAGCAAGCCACAGATAGGGCATATAGACTTGGACAAGAAAATAAGGTTCAGGTTATAAAGCTTATAACTAAGGGAACTATAGAAGAGAAAATATTTGAGCTTCAGGAACATAAAAAAGAAATGATAGACCTAGTTATCAAGGAAGGCGAAACTTTGATATCTAAGTTAGATGAAAAAGAAATTCTATCATTATTTGAATTGTAGGATTTATATAAGAGAAGAAAGAGCTAACTAATAGTTAGCTCTTTTATTTATATACAAATCATACAAAACCAAACTAATCTTAATATACTAGGATACTTATCTACTTCTATGAAAAGGGAAGTTTTTAAAATATAAGCCTTTTACTAAGCTTGTAAAATGCAGAACTTGGAGCATTAACAATAAATGTTACGAAATATTAACAAAAAAATGCTCAAAAAGAGATACTAGAAAAGTATA
>CAMIXG010000021.1 GCA_946402705.1 uncultured Tissierellia bacterium
TAATTCTATCATACAATATTTATGATACTGTGACAACTATCCTACCACAGAGGGGGTTCTATCCTTACCTTTTCATAGTCTTCTACTTCCTTGCTTCTTTTACCACTAAATATTCCACCAATTAAAGATTCATTTCTTATTATGTCTGTGAAAATATTTTTCAAATTTTCCATTCTTTCACCTAAATTTCTATATCTATTACAGTTCTATTTTCCAAATATGGTTTTATAACCTTTAAAACCGCCAAATGTTTTTCATGATTTGCATATGCTGATAAGCTTTCCATGGACTTAGTGTGGACTATCAAGCATAAATCTCTTGCATCCTTATCCTTAAAATTAATATTTTCTCCCACTGAAATATCTATGATTTCTTCTATTTCACCCTTTAAGTTCTCCAATTGATTTTTAATTTTTGTAGCCACTTCTGACTTCTCACTATCCGAACATTTTAAATTCCACATAACAATATGTTTTATCATAAAATCCCTCTTTCTTAATAGTTTAAATTAAAGTTTGCAAATCTATATACAAATTATATCAAGCAATTTTACATTATCAAAGATTATTTTCTCTATTGTATTTTTCTATACAATTTTTACAAACACAAGCCTTGCCTCTATCTCTATCATCTATAGTTTCAAGTAGCCCTTTTGGTACTTTTATTGTATAACACCAGCAGGTATCTTCACCACTTCTACATCCATTGTCTTTTTTACAAATTGGACATATTTTATCCCTTGTCATATAATCACCTCTATTGTATATATTCTAACATAATGTTAAGATTATTATACAAAAAAGGAGCTTATATATGATATATGAAAAAATAATTTTAGCGAAATTTATAGATAGACCAAATAGATTTATAGCCTATGTTGATATAAATGGTAAAATAGAAAAAGTTCATGTTAAAAATACTGGTAGATGTAAGGAGCTTTTGATAAAAGGTGCTACTGTAGTTCTTGAAGATTGTAGTGATATACCTACTAGAAAAACAAAATATTCTCTTATAGCTGTCTATAAGAATAATAAACTTATAAACATGGACTCACAAGTACCCAACAAAGTTATCTATGAGGCCTTAACTAATAAAAAAATCCCTGGGCTTGAAAATATAAGTAATTTAAAGGCTGAAAAAACCTATAAAAATTCCAGATTTGATATCTACTTTGAAAAAGATACTACTCCTTGTTTTATGGAGATTAAAGGTGTCACATTGGAGGAGAATAATATAGCTAAGTTTCCAGATGCTCCAACTAAAAGAGGAACCAAGCACATCTATGAACTTGTAGATGCTAGACTCAATGGATATGATGCCTATATACTATTTCTAATCCAAATGGATTATGTAAAGAATTTTATGCCAAATAAATCCATGGATCCAGATTTTCATGAGGCTTTAATTTATGCAAATAAAAATGGTGTAGAGATTTTAGCCTTTAATTCTAAGCTTGAAAAAAACTCCATTGAATTATTTGAAAAAGTAAAAGTAATTTTAGACTAGTAAGAGGTGATTTAATGAAATATAGTATTTTGATATTTTTAGTAATTTTTATAATTCTATCCCTAGTAGCATCAAGATTTAGTCAAAATATGTTTTTCTATCTAGACAGTCTTGATAAAAGTGACGAAGATGAGGATGAAAAAGATTAACAAATTTATATAAATATGAGTATAGCTTTATTATTTTAAGCTTTTGTTATATAATCATCATATAGATAGATATATGTTTGACCTACTCCATATTATTTAAGAGAGGTGATTTTATGAATCTACGAAAGAAGATGTTATTTTTCCTTCTTCTCGCAGTATTATCACTGTCTATGACCGCTTGTAATACATCAGAAGCCAACGAAGACAAATTCGTTAATAAATTTGAAATATTATTAGAGCGTTCTGACAATATAGAAGAAGAATATAAGAAATTAGATGAAACATCAAATAATCTTTTAGCAGAATATAAAAAAATTGAAGCAGAATACTTAAAACTCGAAGCAGCAAACAAGCTAAATTCTAAAGAAGCTGCTGAATTAATTGCAAGAAAAAAAGAGATTAACTCTGAATTAAAAGTTATAATCTCAAAAATAAAAGTTTTAAAAGAAGAACAAGCAAATATTGAAGTTGAACTTAAACAACAATTAAAGTAGTTTTTTCTTTCCACAAAGGCCTATATATATTGAAATTTCATTTTGGCCATCAATGCAAAGTAGCTTATCAAGTTTATCTTGAGAATAATCCGCTACACTACAGGCACCAAGTTCTAGCGCTTCTGCCGCTAGGTATAGGTTTTGACAAACGTGTCCACTATCTATTAAAATCAATTTTTCTCCAAGCTGACCAAATCTCCATTCCATTCTTTCAGGTACACTAGTCCAAATTATAACTATACTAGCCCTACTAGAAAAGATTTGACCATTTAGAGCATCATTTATTTTACTTCCTATATTTTCATCAAGATAAATTTCCAACAACCTATTTTCAAGTGGTAAATATCTATATAGTCCTCTACTTAATCCTTTTACATTGCTTACAACAATATATGATTCTAAGGCATGTCTACCACTTGCTGATGGAACATATCTCTTTAAGGTATTGTTATCACGCCTTATGCTTTTTACACCCTGTGTCATATTTAATATAAAGGATAGTTCATCTAAATTCATTGCTATATTCTCATCAAATAGTCTATTTGTTTTCCTATTTATCAAACAAGAAAATATATCCCTATTCTTTATAACACTTTCATCTAAGTCTGGTAAATCTATTATCTTTCCTTCTTCTATATTTTTTAAATAATCAGGCTGCTTTAAACCTCTTTTTTGACCTGAATCAAACTTTTTCCCAAATCCTGATTTTAATATAAATCTATTTTCATCCATATCTTATCCTTTCATATTAAAAAAGAGCATAAGTTATACTCTAATAAGGTTTATATAAAATATTTATCTTTCCATCTTCTTTTATAATCCTAGATTCAACTTCATACAAATCATAGATTAATTTTTCTGTAAAAATATCTGTTGGGCTTCCCGATTTCACTATTTTGCCATCTTTTAAGGCATAAATCTCATCACAGTATAAACTAGCTATATTTAAATCGTGTATTGCTGCTATAACTGTTATATCTAAATTTTTTGCTATATTCATAAACTGAAACTGATATTTTATATCCAAATGATTGGTTGGTTCATCTAGTATCAGACAGTTAGTCTGTTGAGCCAAGGCTCTTGCCAGTATTATCCTCTGCTTTTCTCCACCTGATAGGGAATTATATTTTCTTTCTTTATAAGCTAACATATCTACTTTTTCAAGTGCTTCATCTACTATCTCATAATCATCCCTGCTATCTCTTTCCAAAAACTTTTTATGAGGACTCCTACCTATTAGTACCATATCATACACATTAAAATCAAATTCTTGTTCATTATGCTGAGCCACCACTGCCATTTCCTTTGCAGTTTCCCTAAGGCTCATAACCTTTATATCCTTACCATTGATATAAATACTTCCTTCATTATACTTAAGTACCCTATAGATAGTTTTCAGAAGGGTAGATTTTCCACTTCCATTTGGCCCTATTATTCCAACTAGATTTTTTGCTTCTATATCTATATTCAAATTTTCTATAATTTTTTTCTCTTCAATTGTAACGCTGAGGTTTTTTATGTTTAAATCCATTATTTAGTCCCTCCAAAATTATAGTTTTTGCTTATCATTAGATAGATAAAAGTTGGAGCTCCTATTATGGATACTAAAATCCCTATTGGAACTTCACTTCCTGGTTTTATAGTTCTAGCCAAAACATCCATCCAAATTAAAAATATAGATCCAGTAAGCCCTGATATAAGTATGGTTTTTTTATGGTCTATTCCAACCACTATTCTAACTATATGTGGTATTATCAGCCCAATAAAACCTATCACTCCTGCCGCGTAAACTGCAAACCCGACATTTAATGCTGCAACTACTAAGTATAACAATCTATATTTATATAGATCCATCCCTAAGGTTGTAGCTGTTTCATCACCAAGTAACATAAGATTTAAAACCCTATACTGGGTCATAAAAAATAGGGTTGATAAAAATACTATTGGTATAAGTATTTTTATATTGTCCCAACTTGCTCCAGCTAAACTTCCCATCATCCAATAAGTTATAGTTCTAATTCCATCCTTATTATCTGCTAGATAGATTATCAAATTAGAAAATGCAGATGCTATGGAACTCACAGCCATACCTGCAAGAAGTAATTTTGTAGAGCTTGATCTTCCACCTATATTTGATAAGAGTATTACCAATATAGAAGTTATAAAAGCTCCTATAAAGGCAGCTATACCAATATAATTACTTCCAAGTGATACTCCTACCCCAAGCATTATAGCAAGAGTTGCTCCAAATGATGCTCCTGAAGATACTCCAAGTATATAAGGGTCTGCTAGAGAGTTTTTAACTATTGACTGCATTATAATCCCTGTAACAGATAAACCCATACCTATGGCTAGAGCAAGTAGTGTTCTAGGTAATCTTATAAGCCAAACAATATCGATTGTTGATTGTTTAACCCTTGATATATCTCCTAGATTAAACATCTTGTTCATAATTGTAGCATAGATATCTTTTATCGGTATATCCATAGAACCAAATCCTATAGACAAGACTATTGATAGCATTAATAATGCTATCAATAATACACTTATGATAATATATTTTTTGTCTCTAATCATTTTATCACTCTACTTAGTTTCTGGGTATAATCCATTTATTATTGTATTTATACCATCTAAAGTTCTAACTCCACTTGCATAAACTTCACTTAACATCATTGGGTAAACCCTATTATTTTTAATGGCACTTATACTTGCCAAAGCAGGATTTTCTAGTCTTGATAAGGCTTCATCTTTTGCGATACTATCACCATAATAAACTGTAAAGATTACATCTGGATTTAATTTTATTAAATCTTCAGCCCCTATATTTCCATTTTCTTTTGCCACAAGATCAGCTCCAACAGATGTTGCTATATTACCACCTATGCTGTTTTCCCCATATATTCTAAAAACTCCATCTTCTGAAACTTCAAAGATTACAGCTCTAACTTTTTCCTTGCCTTCAACTTTTTTAGAAGTTTCTTCAATTCTTGTTTTCATTTCATTTACTATTTGCTCTGCCTTCTCATTTACATTAAATATTTTTCCAACATTCAAAATATCTTCATATTCGTTTTCTAGAGTGTTAGGATCTGCTATACCACTGTTTTGTGCTATATAAGTATTTACACCCCTACTATTCCACTCTTTTACATCTCCTAGTCTCTTTTCATCAAATATAGAGTACCAACTAAGTATAAAATCTGATTCAAGTCCTATAACTTCTTCCTTACTAGGTATATTCTTATTATAGTTTATACTTTCAAATTGGTATTTATATTCATCCTTTACATCATGGTCAAGACCAGAGGCAAGGACTATTTTATCTTCAAGTCCTAAAGCTAATAAGGTCTCTATAGAGTTTTGATAAACAGCTATAACCTTTTCTGGCGCTCTATTAAAAGTTAATTCTATAGGTTTTTTATTATAATCATAATTTTGTATTGTTATTGGATAATAATCATCTTTTACTTCTTCTTTTACTACACTTCCCTCGTCTACTGCTTCCTTACCACCGCAGCTGCTAAGTAAAACCATAGCCATTATTAGTGATACAACTAAAAACAAATTTCTTTTTTTCATAATTTCCTCCCATTTAAAAAGACAACTATACAAAGTTGTCTTCTCTTTTTTTATCTTCGTAAAATAAATAACGGATAAGTATTCTGACTAAAGCATGACATTTTTAACCTTCCCAGTTTCCCAGTGGTAAATAAAAACTAAGCTATTACAGCGGCGAGACCATTCTGGATTCAAACCAGATTCCTTATTCCATTACTCTTATTAAGTTCACTAATATCATACTAAAATACCCATCTTTAGTCAATGAAGTATTACTTAATGCCTATGAATATATCCACTGTTCCATCTAAATTATATCTTTCAAAATCTACATTATAAAGCCTATCAATTTTTCCATTTTCTTCATCATCCCAAATTTCTTCCCATAAACTATATATTTCACCATTTGTTTTAGCCTTATATATTTTATAGTCATTTAAATCTATATTTATACTATCTTTTGTTTCTATATCTGTAGATCCAACTGCTAGATTATAGTCTCCCCTATAATCTTTTTCATAATCACTATAGATTCCATACCTAACTAAATCTTGTAATTCTGGATATTGATTATTGCAATTTTCCCAAAGTCCCACAATTTTATCAAGGGTTTCTTCTTTAAAATTACCTACTCTTATACTATCTATTACATATATTTTCATATTTTCTCCCCCTTATAATCAATATATTAATCTAATACCCCTTTATATTTTTTCAAATAAAAAGATGCCTAATGGCATCTCTTTAACTTATAAATAATTTTTTTAAACTTGGATAAATCTCTATATACTTCTGATATTTTTCATTATATCTTTTAGCCTGTGCTTCATCAGGTAAAAATACTTCTGTTTCCTTAATAAATAACTCACACGCCTTGCTGATTGATTCAAAATCTCCGCTACCTACTCCTGCTATTATTGCAGCCCCATAAGCTGGTCCGTCATTTGAATTAACCTTCTTAACTCTAGTATTTAATATATTTGCCATTATTTGACACCATACCTTACTCTTAGAGCCTCCGCCATTTATTGTAACTTCTTTAATTTCTATTCCCATATCTGTTACTATATCATAGGTTTGCCTAAGTGAAAAACCTACACCTTCTATAACAGCCTTTGTCATATCTGCTCTCTTAGTTGTAATATCCATACCTATAAATACACCTTTTGCATTAGGATCGTTGTGTGGCGTTCTTTCTCCTGTTAAATAAGGTAGAAAATAAACTTCCTCATCTATACTTGCATCTTCAGTTTCTTCCAGCAGAAAATTAAAATCTAAACTCTTATTTATATTCTCCACCCACCACTTTAAAGAAGCTGCTGCTGCCAGTGTAACTCCCATTACATGATAAGATCCATTTCCATTACAAAAAGAGTGTAATCTATTATACTCATCAACTACAAATTTTTCTGAATTAGAAAATACAACACCTGATGTTCCCAAAGATATAGAACATTCATTTTCATTTACGATTCCGCCGCCTATTGCAGCAACTGCTTGGTCCCCACCACCAATAACAATTTTTGTATTTTTACTTATTCCCAGGTCTTTTGCCAATTCTTCCCTAATCTCACCTATCACATCAATTGTGTCATATAGGATAGGTAGCTGATTTTCATTTATACTTAGAATTTCCATCATTTCCTTAGACCATACCTTATTCTTTACATCAAAGTATAGCGTCCCCGATGCATCTGAATAGTCTGTAGCATATACACCACTAAGCTTATAAGCTATATAGTCTTTAGGTAATAATATCTTTTCTATCTTATTAAAATTTTCTAGTTCGTTCTCTCTCATCCAAAGCAATTTAGGAGCTGTAAGTCCTGTCATCGCCATGTTACCTGTCCATTTAGATATCTTCTCTCTTCCAATATCTTCATTTAAATACTTGCACTGTTTCTCTGTTCTTTGATCATTCCACAAAATTGCTGGTCTGATTATATTATTATTTTTATCTAAAGTAACTAATCCATGCATTTGTCCACTTAGACTTATGGATTTTACTTTATTTCTATCTAGGTCTTTTAATACCTCTTTTAAGCCCTCATGAGTTTCCTTCCACCAATCCTCTGGTCTTTGCTCAACCCATAGGGCTTTTGGATATAATATTTCATAACTTCTATTAACACTATTTATTATTACTCCATTTTCATCTATAACTATTATCTTAACTGATGATGTCCCAATATCTATTCCAATAAAATACATTCTATCCCATCCTATTTATGCTATTCAAAATTTCTGTGTCTATCTGACATTTCTTTAAAGTTTGTATCACTACTATCTACTAATTGCATTATTATCATGTCAAATAAGATAAATAATGATTGTTCGAATAAATTGCCCATAGGTTGAATAGATGGTACCACATTATCTTTTCCCTTGTAGACACTTGCAGGAACCCAAAGTATATGGTCTGCTAACTCTCCAGTTTTTCTATCTGGTACACCTGTTACTAAACAAATTTTTGCATTTGTTTTCTTTATTTCCTCTACAACATAGTGAATATGTCCTATTTCTCCTGAACCTGATGTGAAAATAAACAAGTCATTTTCTCCTACTGCTGGAGTTGTATCATCCCAACACCAATGTACTTCTTTACCAAAATGCATTAATCTCATAGAGAAAGCTTTAGTTGCTAATCCTTCTCTTCCCACACCCATTAAAAATATTTTATCTGCGCCATTTATCATGTCTATTAGTTTATTTATACTGCTTGTATCCATTCTTTCAAAGACTTCATCTAATTCTTTTAATATTGTTTTATACATATCTTTATAGTTCATAAGAACACCTCCATTATTATTTTTTCAAGTTAAATATTTTCTTTTCATTTATTAAATAATTGATTGTCATAACAAGTAATAACAGTATTCCCCATATTAATTTTTTAGCATATGGAGTAAATTGTAAAATAGTAAATGCAGACTGTAAAAATTGTATTACAACTATACTAAGTGCCACACCCATTATTTTTCCTTTACCACCATCTGGGTCTATACCACCAAGAACTGCTACTAATATAGCTTGTAATTGATAAGTATCTCCAAATCCCATCCTTGCTGAGTTTACTCTTGAAACAATTATAATTGCTGATATTCCAACTAAAAAACCTATTAGCGCGTAAGTTTTCATTATGACTTTTTCAGCATTTACTCCTGAAAATTCTAGAGCAACCTTGTTTTCTCCTACCATGTAGATTTCTCTACCAAATTTTGTTTTTTCAAGTATAAATCCAACCACTATGAAGGCCAAAACCATAAGCAAAAATATATATGGTATTTCCATAAAAGTCTTTGACCCTAATTTAGAAAAACTTGAAATTCCAACCCTTACACTTTCTCCATTCGTTATTGCCATTCCTATACCTGTGTAAAGTATCATTGTACCTAAAGTTGCCAGTATAGGTGGTATAGATATTTTTCCTATTAAAAATCCATTTAGCAAACCACAAAGAGTGGAACATGTTACAGCGCTGATTATAGAAATCACTATAACTGTCATTTCAGACATCCCCTCTATAGGAAAGAAAGCTCCTGACATTGTAAGTGCTGCTATTATACCTGATAGTCCTGCATTTGCCACTATCGATAAGTCTATACCTCCAGTTATCATGGCAAGTGACATAGCTATGGCTAGGAAACCAAATTCACTTATTTGATACCCCATAGACTGCATATTACCTACTGAAAAAAATCTATTTCCTAAAATTCCTCCCAATGTTATAACTGTAATTATAAATATAAATAGTAATATCGATATATTTGTATCTTGTAATAATTTATTTTTAATTTTAGTTAAACCATTTATTTTTGTGTCCAAAATTTTTCCTCCTACTATTTAGTAAATATTAGTTTCTCTTTGTTTGATTTTCTTTCTCCATAAGAAATTATAGATACACTTATTATAAGTATCAAGCCTATAAATAAATCATTCCATGATGTAGAAAGTCCTAAAAATACTAAAGTCGATTTAAATATTTGGATTATGGATACACCTAATATAGCACCTAATATAGTTCCATCTCCACCAGTTAGTCTAATACCACCTATTACTACAGCTGCTATTATCATTAACTCTGTTCCAACTAGGGATATTGGATTAATAAGGTCTATTTCAGAAAAATAAACTACTCCCATTATTCCAGATAATACTCCCATATAGGTATAGACAAATAATTTTGTTTTAAAAACATTTATCCCAACTCTACTAGCTGATTCTTCTGAGTTACCTATTGCGAATATTGTTCTACCTAACATAGTCTTATAAAGTATAAACCATGTTAATATTAGTATTAATACTGCCAAGATAAAAAATGTTGGTATATTAAATACTCTAGCACTACCAAAAGCTAATAGGGCTGATGGTTTATCTGCTACTGATATACTTTCTGTTCCAACAAAGGTTGTCATAAAGCCATAAAATATACTTGATGTTCCAAGAGTTGTTATAAATGTTGAGATTTTTAATGTTTGAATTATAATCGCATTTATAGCTCCCATTATCCCACCTAAAATTATGGATACTAACATTATGAAAAACAGATTATCTATCCCAAGCATCATGGAGATTCTTATTGAGCAATATGCTGCTACTACTGCTACTGCTGTAAAAGATACATCGATTCCTCCTGATATTAGGACTACTAAAACTCCTGCTGCTAAAATTAGAGTACCTGATGATGATTTTAGTAAATCTATAAGGGTATTCATAGTTAAAAAGTTTTTACTAGTCATACTTACTATCCCAATATAAACAACTAATATAAGCATTAAATACTTTTCCATTGGTTTTATCTTTCTATTTAAAATCTTATTCAACTATTTCACCTCTTTTAGAGTTATTTATAATATTAAACATCTCTTCTTCTATACCTTCTTTGTCTAAATCACTTTCATTTAGAGCCTTGATTATCTTTCCTTCATGCATAATGGCTACCTTATTACAGTTTGCCATAATTTCTTCTAATTCGTCCGATATCAATATTATTCCCA
Organism: uncultured Tissierellia bacterium; assembly: GCA_946402705.1. Taxonomy (GTDB): domain Bacteria; phylum Bacillota; class Clostridia; order Tissierellales; family Tissierellaceae; genus CAMIXG01. Next base: position 10,708 of record CAMIXG010000021.1, read on the forward strand.
TTCCATCTCTTGCACTGTCTTGAATTTTTTCATATATCTCCGATTTAGAACCTATATCTACACCAACAGTTGGTGCATCTAATATAAATACTTTTGGATCAGTTACCATCCATTTACCAAGAACTATCTTTTGTTGATTACCTCCTGATAGGTTTCTAACCTTTAAATCTATATTTTTATTATTTACATTTACCTTATTTACTGTGTTTTTTGCTAAGACTTTTTCTTCTTTAGAATTCAATATTCCAAATTTATTTTTTATTTTATCTAAGATTGTTGCTGTTATATTAACCTTTTCACTACTATCCAAAAATAATCCCTGTGTAAGCCTATCTTCTGGTAATAATGCTATACCGTTATCAAGTGCATCAACTGGTGATTTTATCTCAACTTTTTTACCTTCAACTAAAATTTCCCCACTCTCTGGAGCATTTAGTCCAAATATAGATAGGGCAAGTTCTGTTCTTCCAGAACCTAATAATCCAGTTATCCCTAATATATCTCCTTTTTCAAGTTCTATATTTATATCTGTATAATTATTGGTTTTTGTTAAGTTTTTAAGCTCCAATACATTTTCAGTTTTTTCGGGTTTTCTATATCTTCCATGACCTATTTCTCTCCCAGTCATATAAAAAGATAAGGATTTAGGATTTAATTCTTTGGCACTAAAATCTCCTACTTTTATACCATCTCTTATAACTGTTATCTGATCTGATATTTCAAATACTTCATTTAGTTTGTGAGATATGAACACTATTGATATACCTTTTTCTTTTAGTCCTACTACTATCTTTAATAATTTACTAACTTCTTTTTTAGTAAGTGCTGTAGTTGGTTCATCCATAAATAGTATTTTTGTATCTAAGCTAAGTGCTCTTGCTATTGCCACAAGTTGTTTGTTGGCTATTGATAGATTTCTTACTGGCATATTTATATCTAGGTTTGCACCTATTTTTTCCAGTTGTTCTTTAGCTATCTTTTCTATTTCTTTTTTATCTATAAACTTTTCTCTTGATCTTACCATATGATTCATAGCTATATTTTCTGCTACACTCATATGTGGAAATAATGATAAGTCTTGATATATAACTTGTATTCCTTTTTCTATAGCTTTTATTGGTGTTAAGTTTGTGATTTCTTCACCTTCAATTTCGATTGTTCCCTTAGTTGGTTGATGTACCCCTGAGAGAATCTTTACCAAAGTTGATTTACCACATCCATTTTCACCAGCTAAACAAATTATTTTACCTTTTTCTATTTCTATGTCTATGTCTTTAAGAGCGTGGACTCCATCAAAACTTTTCCAAATATTTTTACCTTTTAGTAGTATTTCGCTCATAAGTCCTCCTATAAAACTCTGTACTATTTTAATAAAGACAAAGGAAAAAATCCTTTGTCTTTAAAATTAAAATGGATAATTTCCAGGTTCAAATGTTCCTTTTTTAAGTTCTAAAGGTGCATTTCCATATACTATCTTATCTTTAATTGTGATACTTTCGTATCCTGGTCTACCTAAATCTATTCCATCTTTGATATCTTCTTTATTTAACATTTTGTATGCTAAATTAACGCTTGCATATCCTGCATCTGCTGGTCTCCATGTTTGTGCATGAGCCATAAATCCATCTTCTAAATAAGGTCCTGAAACTGAAGGAATACCTAAACTTACTACTTTAATTCCATTATAGTTTCTTTCCTTTAATACTGATGCCATATTGCTTCCTGCTGAAACTGAAGTTCCTACAAATCCTTCTATATCAGGATGTGCATTAATGATTTCTATAGCTTTATCTCTAGCAATTTTATCATCATTTTTATCTTCATAAGGTTGTTGTGAAACTGCAACCATTTCTGGATAATTTTCTCTTAAATGATTCATACCTGCATAATACCAAGCCATGTGTGTTTCCATAGTTAATCCACCAACCATAGCAGCAAATTTACCTTTACCACCCATTGATTTAGCTAACTCATCAAACATTAATACTCCAAATGAATCATTGTCAAAAGCTTCAACATCATAGTCTACTACATCTACAAGTCCTGCTGCTTCATGACTTATTACTACAATTCCTTTTTCTTTAGCTCTTTCTAATACTGGTCTCATAGCATCTGGATCATTTGGCACAACTACTATTGCATCTACATTTTGTGCTATTAAATCTTCTACTATTTGTACTTGCTTAGCTGGATCTCCACCTTCTGGTGCAAGTTGCCAAGCTTTTACTTTACCTTCATTGTCTTTACTAAATTCTTCTACGCCTTTTTTCATGTCTTCAAACCAAGGAATTCCTTCATGCTTTGCAACTAATGCAATTTGAAGTACATTTTCATCTGAACCTTTTGCTCCATCTTTAGAGCCACATGCAGTTGTTACTGCTAATACCATCATTATTGATAATAATACAAGTATTTTCTTAGAATGTCTTAACATATTTTCCCTCCTAGTACTTTTCATAACAGTACCTTAATAAAATAATAATAAATAATAAACTATACTAAAGTTGTTTCCCTTTCAATAATCTCTGTTTTTATCATGATGTCGTCTTTGGGTACTTCTTTCCCTTCAATTTCGTCTAATAATATCCTGGCAAGAGCTTCTCCCAGTTCTTCTATTGGTTGACGAATAGTTGTTAGTGAAACATTTATTAGTTCACTTATAAAACTGTCATCAAAACCTATGATTTTTACATCTTTTGGGATATCTACATTATTAGCCTTTAGATATTTTATAATTACTGCTGCTGCAATATCATTGAATACAAAAACTCCATCATAATCTTCAATTTTACAATCTAGATTATTTAAATCCTCACTAAGCATCTTTAAATTAAAATCTGTTTTAAAATTGACAACATCTACTTCCATATCTCGCTCTCTAGCAGCATCACTAAAACCTGCATACCTTTGTTCTGTGGCATCAAATGTATCTGGACCCTTTATATGAAGAATCTTTCTACATCCTTTTTCATACAAATGTTCAAAGGCTATTCGTCCACCATCATAATTATCAGAAGATACACTTACAATTGAATCTCCTATTTTATTTTCAAATGATACAACTGGTATATTGCAATTTAGATACTGCTCTTTGCATTTTGGTCTAGATGCGATTATGCCCGCCACTCTGTGAGCCTTTAATACATCTATGTATTTGGCCTCTTTTTCTTTATTGTCTTCTGTGTTACAAAGCATTAAAGTATATCCTTTTTCGTGACAAAGCTCCTCTATTACAGTCGCTAATTGATTAAAGAATGGATTGACTATATTTGGTATCATTAAAGCTATAACTTCTGATTTTTTAGTAAAAATCGCCTTAGCTAGTGCATTGGGAACATACCCAACCCTATCTATCTCTCTTTGAATCTTAGAGCCCGACTCTTTACTTACTCTTTCAGTTCCATTTAAATATCTAGATACGGTAGCAATACTAACTCCTGCTTTTTCTGCTATCTCTCTAATATTTGCCATAATACACCACCTTTAGTATTCTTACAAAGAATTTTTTTACATGCTTGTGCAAGTATTTTTTCAAAATGAAACATGTATCATTCTTCTATTTTAGAGTAACATTTTGGCTACATATTTGTCAATAACAATTTATCACTTTTAGCTTTTTATGTCATACTATTAAACTAATAGTATATAATATTATTAGTTATAGACATCTTTATAGGCTGATTTACCCTCTTCCACGCCTTTTATTATTGCCATACTTGTTTTTGTAGCCCTAGAAATTGTATCAACTTCTAATTCCTCCTCTATCTTATTACCCTTAAACTCTTCAGTAAAATCAGAACTCGCTACTTTTCCTCCAATACTTGGAGTCTCTTGATTTTTCAATACCTTGACCCCTTCTATAGTACCGTTTAAATCGAATCCTATCAAGATATCTAATTTCCCTTTAGCACCTTCTCTCCTAATAATAATAGCTTTTCCTTTATTTTTTCCATCTTTTTCTACATTATAGGCATCTTCAACTGTATTTACAGTCATTTTTAAGTTTTTTATTTCTTTTTCATCTAATCTATTTATTTTTGATTTTCCATAAATCTCTTTTACGGCCTTTTTTGGACTTATTTCCCTATTTTTGTTACTATTGACACTTTTAATTCCTATTATGCCACCACTTAACAATAGTATGAGCATACTTCCTACTATAATTTTCTTCTTCATTGTCAATTTCCCTTTCCTTTCTCCTATTTTTTTACCACAATATATTATTATAACAAATTTTCCCAAATTTATCATATTTTCTAGTTAGCTATTATATATTTGTGCTATATAATATATACAGGAGGTTATATATGAAAATATTTATAGATGGAGATGCTTCCCCTGTTATCAAGGAAACAGAAGTTTTAGCTAAATTATATGACTTAGATCTTATTATTATTTCGGATAAGTCCCACAATATAAAATCTACTTATGCAACTATTATGCAGGTCGATACCAGCTCTGATTCTGCTGATTTTCTAATTTTCACTAAGCTGATTGCTGGAGATATTTTAGTTTCTCAAGATTTAGGTCTTTGTGCGATGGCACTATCTAAAAAAGTTCATTGTATTAATCAAAATGGTGATATTATAAATGAACAAAATGTGGATTTTTTACTTCAAAATAGACATATATCTGCTAAACTCAGGCGAGAAAAAAACGTATATACTAAATTTAAAAAAAGAGATAAGGCTCAAAATCTTATCTTTAGTAAAAAATTAAAAGAACTCATAGATAGTTTAACTTAACTATTATGAGCTCTTTTCTTATAAGTTTAAATTTTCTTGTTCTTTCCTAAGTTTATATATAGTAGTAGTTTCATCTAACTCTACCATATCATAGGTTATTGCCTCACCTTTTTTTACGTCTTTAATCATCCTTGCTCCATCTGTTATAAGACTTATTGGTACAAGGTTTTTACTAATTGTATTTTCATAGGATTCTATAGTTCCATATACAGTATATTTTCCTATACCATCTAGGTAGTCTCCTGCCTTTAAATCTTTTTTTGCAAGAGTAATAGTATCACATACTTGTCCAAATTCTGGTGCTATAGTAGCTTCTCTATCTATTACTGCCCTAGCAATAGTTATTGGTGTCTCTAGACTAGTTAGGTGATATGGTCTATATAAAATGTAATTAGGTCCATCTCCCATTTTTAGAAACTGCATTTCACTGTGTATTTGTGGCAACTTAGCTGTAACTATGACAAAAACTCCTGGTGCTATACCATTTACATAATCTACTATTTTATAACTATTTAAAATTCCACCTTCAGATTTAAGTCTAAATAGGTCTGGCAACTCTTCTGTGCTTGCTTCTATACCATGTCCTCCAACTACATCAGCTTTAAATCCTGTACTATTAGCCATTACAGTCATTTCTATCATAGTATTTGTACCATCTACAAAACCTGCCAGCATCTCTGGTTTTAAGTTTTTACCAAGAGCCTCTTCTCTTACCATATCTGGTGTAACTTCATAATTTATAGGATTATTTTTTCCCTTTCCCATAGCCAAAACTTCAAATCCTGATAAAACAGCAAAATCATATATTTCTTTAGCCGATCCAGGTTCATCACCTGCTGTTCCAGTATAGACTACTCCGTTTTCCAAGGCTTTTTTATGTAGTATTGGCCCAACTACACAATCTGTTTCCACATTTAGTAAAACTATATCTTTTTTATTTTCTATGGAGCTAAGAGCAAGTTCTGCTCCCGCTATTGCATTTCCTGTAGCATCAACTATTATATCTATATTTGATTTAATTAAGGCATCCATACTTGTACATGCTACATACTTACCTATCTCTATAGCCTTATTTATCTCATCTAAATCATTTGATATAAGTATATTTTCCCCATCTATATTTGCAAGGCTAAAAGCCTTTAATATCTTATCTAAATTTCTATCCATAACTAAAGTTGGTCTCATACCATCTATAAGAGTTAGTTGACTTATAAGTCCAGTTCCCATAAGACCTGAACCTGCCACTCCAACGTTTATACTTTTACCACTTTTCTCTAACTCTTTTAGTTTCTTATTTAATCTTATCAAGTTTACGCCTCCATATTAACTAGTTGCTGCATTTACTCCAGCTACATACCCAGATGACCAAGCCCATTGTAGGTTGTATCCACCACAATCTCCATCTATATCTAATATTTCACCTACAAAATATAATCCATCTATTATTTTAGATTCCATTGTCTTATTATCTATCTCTGATGTCCTAACTCCACCTGCTGTTACTTGTGCAAACTCCCATGGTTGATGTCCTATAACTCTAAACTTCCAGCCTATTAATATTTTAGCCAGACTTCTTACTTCTTCATTTTTCATTTCTGATACTTTCTTATTGCGGTCTATATCTATATATCTAAGAACAGAGTTTATCAGTCCCTTATTTATATAACCTACTAAACTCTCATATACAGTTTTATCTCTTAGGTTTTTAAATCTTTGAACTAAATAACTATATAACTCATCTTCATTTTTATCATTTATTATCTTAATATTTATTTCAACTTTTTTATTTTTTCTAAGGCCTTCTATTCCAAGTCTACTTAACTGAAGTATAGTTGGCCCTGATATACCATAATCTGTAAATAATATATCATCCCTATCACTTCTTATAAATTCATCATCTATATATAATTCAGCAACTCCGTATATCCTAATCCCAGATTTTTCTTTTAGGTTATCATCTTTTAAGTTAAGTTGTACTATCCCTGGGAAAATTTCCGTTATACTATGCCCTAGCTTTTCAGACAATCTATGTCCGGTTCCATCTGAACCCGACTTTGGTAAAGAAACTCCTCCTGTTGCCAATATTATCTTATCTGATGAATAAACCTTGCCCTCAAGAGTTTTTATCTTAAAGACATCCATCTTATATATTTCTTTTACAAAAGAATTAAGTTCTAATTTTATATTTCTCTTTTCAATTTCATAATTAAATATATCTATCATGGATGAACTTTGAAGGGAATAGGGAAATACCTTGCCATTTTCTTCTATCTTTGGGCTTATACCTATTGATTCAAAGAAATCCATAGTTTGGTATATATCAAACTGAGAAAAAGCACTATAGGGAAACTTACTATTTTCTCCATGATAATTGTCTATTGTCATATTTATATTAGTAAAGTTACACCTGCCATTTCCTGTTGCAAGTAACTTTCTACCAATCCTATCATTTCTCTCCAGTATAGTTACATCAGCACCATTTTCATTTGCTATTAAAGCAGCCATCAATCCTGCTGCACCGCCACCTATTACTACTACTTTATTTTTCATAAGTTACTCCTTTATTAAAATCTATAATCATTTTATAATTATTATTTAATTTTGTCTAATAACTATTATACATTATTAACTACAAATTATGATTATATTTTTACTTTGTAACTCTTTTGGAATATGAATTATACTACATCTTTATAAATTATTACCTATTTTAATTCTTATTATTTTCTTAACAAAAAAGACTAGGTAAAAAAACCTAGTCTTCTAGTTTTATTTATTTTTCATCCAAATTTCTTCCTTGTTTTCCCTCTTATAAAAATGATCTTTTGTTGCTTCCATAACTGCCTCATAGTACCATTTACTAGATGATAAATCTGAATATTCATTACCGGTTATTATCATATTCTCTTTTTTAGTCTTTCTATTTAGCATATTATTCATCATATTTATAAATTCTGCCCTAGTTATATTGTTTTGTGGTCTAAATGAACCATCTGGATATCCTTCTATCCAATTATTGTTTAAACCTATATTGATATAATTTTCTGCCCAGTGATTAGATGAATCTGTGGCATTTGTTTCGCCCCTATTATTCGCTCCTTTTAGCCTAACTATCATAGTTATTGCCTCTGCTCTAGTTATACTATTTTGAGGTTTAAAAGTATTATCTTTGTAACCTTCTATAACACCTAAATGGATTAAATAAGTTATCTCATCATAGGACCACCTATCTTGGTTTACATCACTAAATGGATTTTCTTTACTAAGGTTTTTACCCTTCATATCTTCATCTAAAGTTCTATAGATTATAGCTGCTACTTCTTCTCTTGTTATAGATTGTTCTGGCCTAACAGTATTATCCTTGTATCCTTCTATATATTTATCATGTTTATAAATATCCTTTTCTATCGGCTCATACTCAAATATAACTTTTTTGTCTTTTCCTATTACTATAATAACTTCTCTCTTAGATATTAACCTAAACATATTTTCATCTACTTTTGAAGATGCCTTAACTTCAATTTTTTGACCATCTTTTCCACTTTCTATTATAGGTCTTATAATATCTATAGTTTTACCATCTTTATCCTTATAGATATGTTCTACAACATAAGTGCTTTTTTCGTCTCTAGATTTTCCTCCGCCTCCAGAGCCACCTGTCTTCTCATCTCTGCTATCACTATAAATAAATAGCATTATGTTATTACTAACATCTGAATCAACAGTTAATGTGTCAGTATTAAAGTTTACAGTATCATACACTTTTCCACTTGAGCTAGTTATACTTGCTGGATAACTATGAGTATACCTATCTCCTACTTTCTTATCATCTACTGTAAAACTTCTAAGAACTTCGCCTTTATTTGTTATATATTTGATTATAACAACAGCCTTAGTATCTACTAGTTTCTTATAATCAAATCTGACTTTTTGATTATCTGTTTTCTTTTCAACTATTACAAGTTTTGCCTTATCACCAATTAGATAGTATCCATCTAAATCAGGAGCATCTAGTTTTGCTACCTCTCCAATCCTATTGTCTTTGATTATAAGCTTATCACCTTGAATTAAAGTTTCATTACCTACTTCTGTTATATCATATAATTCTAGCTCTATATCTTGTAATAATTTTTCATACTGGAATACTACTTCTTGTAACTCATCAGTATATTTTACAGTCTTACTAACTGCTTCTGAATCCTTAAGTTTATAATAGTCTGTACTTAAATCAAGACTATTTACTACTATATCATCTCCAACATTACCTGTTATTGATTCTGTTTTTATTACCTTGTCTCCTTCTTTTGCCACAACCAATATATTTCCTTCTGCTTTTTTGTACTTAAACTCTATTATGTTATTCTCTTCTGTCACCTTGTCTATTTTTCCAATTGTAGCACTGATTAAATTCCAGCCCTTTATATATGGTGCATTGTAGCTAAATGGACTATTTTTCACTGCATTTGTTGCAATTATATTCTCAACTATATTGCCATCTTGATCTACTACTGCATTTCCGCTTTCATCCACCATTTTTATAACAACTACCATATCCATTGACTTATATTTAAACTCAATATCTTGATTTGTATCTCCAACTATTATTTTTTTAGTAGAATTTCCTACTATTTCATAGCCTTTTTGTATAAAGGCATTTACTGTATATTCTCCTGAATTCTTTGGTCTCTTAATAAGATAAGAGTATAATTCATTTCCTTGAGAATCCAATCCCTTTACATTTATATCTACTGTATACTCATCCACTACTTCTGATATTGATTTGTATACAAAGTTTGCTACTTCGTCCTTAGCTATCTTATTAAACTTAACTGTGCTATTATCTTGATTTAAAAGCACATAGCCTGGTATATGTGGTGCATAAGCTATAAAATCTTTTCCCTTTACTGCCTCAAACTCACCTTGAGTTCCTGCATATAAGTCTAGCTTATCTCCTTTGTTGTCCTTTGCTTCTATCTTTACCTTTACTATGTTTTTATCATACTTAAATACTGCTTTTTCTCCTGCTTTTACTGTCTTTGTTTCTGCTTCATCTGCAGATAATTTATGAGTATCAAATCTTGGTGCATTTATCTTTAGACTTGTTCCCTTATCTACTTTTACACTTGTTGATTGGATTATCATGCCTGTTTCTTTTTCTACTGCTTCTACTATTATTTCATCTTCTAAAACTGACTTGTAGTTAAATTCTACTACTTGAGCATTTGCTCCCCTTGTTATCTCTATCAGCTTAGTCATATCTCCTACTAAAACCATATTATCAACACTTGGTGCTATTACTTTAGCTACTTCTCCTAGTCTAAAGTTTCCTAAGCTTTCAGTTTTTATTAATTGTTTTCCTGCTTCTCCTGATGAAATATCATATAGTTTTATTTCTACTTCTCTCATATCTTTTTTGTAGATAAACTCTACTACTTGTTTTCCTTCACTATACTCTACTTCTAGGCTATTTGGACCTACTAAAGTATAGTTTTCAGCACTTAAGTTTGGTGCTACTATAGTTTTTTTGTTACCTACTGTTACCTTATCTGATAGAGTTTTTATTACTCTTCCATCTTCTTCTTTTAGTATAACTTCTATGTTTCCTTCTGCCTTTTTATACTTAAATGTTATTAGATTTTCTGTTTCGCTTACACTTATATTTTTAGTTATATTATCATTTAAGTTCCATCCTTTTATATATGGAGCATTATAACTAAATCTATTTCCATCCTGACTCATAACCTTGATTTCTGTAAAGTCTGCTATAGGCTGATTATTTTCATCTACTGCCCTTACTGTTACAAGTCTATCTAGTGATTCATATTCAAACACTACCTGAATATAATCTTTAAGAACTATTACTTCTTTTGTATTTAAGCCTACTAGTTTATATCCTAATAGGTTAAAAGCATTTACTGTATATTTTCCTGAGTCTTTTGCCCTATTTACCCTATAACTGTAAAGTTCATTTCCAAACTTATCTTGACCCTTTACATTTATATCTACTGTATACTCATCTACTACTTCTGATATTGATTTATATACAAAGTTTGCTACTTCGTCCTTAGCTATTTTATTAAACTTAACTGTGCTATTATCTTGATTTAAAAGTACATAACCTGGTATATGCGGTGCATAAGCTATAAAATCTTTTCCCTTTACTGCCTCAAACTCATCTTGAGTTCCTGCATATAAGTCTAGCTTATTCCCCTTATTATCCTTTGCTTCTATCTTTACCTTTACTACATTCTTGTCATATTCAAATCTTACTTTTTCTCCTGCTTTTACTATTTTTATAGCAGTCTCTCCAGCAGTTAATTTATGAGTATCAAATATAGGTGCATTTACTTTTACACTTGAACCTATCTTAGCATCTAATAATACTGTTTGAATTATTAAACCGCTTTCTTTCTCTACTGCTTCAATAGTTATCTTTCCTTCTTTTGTAGATTTATAGTTAAATCTTACAACTTGTGAATTCGAACCCTTTTCCACAACTATAGTTTCAACTGGACTGCCAACAAGTATCATATCATTATGGCTTGGTGCTGTTACTCTAGCCACTTCACCAACCCTAAATTGCCCAATATTAATTCCTGCTCCTATTTGGACAACATTATCTGGATCTGATATATCAAAAGATTGAATTTCTACCTCTCTCATATCTTTTTTAAAGATAAACTCTACTATTTGTTTTTCTTCACTATAAGTTACAGTTTTCTTGTTATCTCCAACTATGCTGTATGTGTCTATATTTGGTGCTATTATTTCTAAAGCTTTATTTATTGTTACAGTCCTTGACTCTGTCCTTATTATTCTTCCATCTTCTTCTTTTAAGATAACTTCAATATTTCCTTCTGCTTTTTTATACTTAAATGTTATTAGATTTTCTGTTTCGCTTACAGTTATATCCTTAGTTATACTATCATTTAAATTCCATCCTTTTATATATGGAGCATTATAACTAAATCTATTTCCATCCTGACTCATAACCCTTATCTCAGCAAAGTTTGATATTGGTAAATTATTTTCATCTACTGCCTTTATTTTTACTAACCTATCTAAAGACTTATATTCGAATACAATTTCTACATCTGCTTTCTTTATATCAACTTCCTTAGTTTTTGATTTATCTTTTAACTCATATCCTAATAAATCAAAGGCTGTCACTGTATACTTCCCAGAATTTTCTGGTCTATTAATCTTATAACTGTAAAGTTCATTTCCAGCTTGGTCTAAGCCCTTAACACTTATGGTTATTGTATAATTATCTACTAATTCTGATATTGGTCTATATACAAACCTTGCAACTAATTTATCCTTATCCTTAGTCTGTTCTTCTGTAAATGTTAATGATTTTTTCTCTGGTATATATCCTGGTATATATGGTGCATTAACTGTATATTTACTACCTTTTATTATTTCAAATTCTGGTACTACATCTAGTAGATTACTTAAATTGTTATTTTCCTTATCAACAAGGTCTAATTCAATCTTCAAAGTATTCTTAGAGTAAACAAATACTACTGTTTCTCCTGCTTTTACTTTTTTAACTTTTTCACCAACTAGTTTATGAGTTGCAAATTCTGGTGCAGTAACATCTAATATAGTTCCCTCTTGTGCAACCAAAATCACTTCTTTTATAAGTGGCCCTGTTATAGAACCTTCCCTTGCCTCTATCTTGATTTCTTTTTTTGTTAATGACTTATAATTGAATTCTACTTCTGTAGAATCTCCAACTATAATCAATTTATAAGAATCTCCAACTACATACATTCCATCAACACTTGGGGCTTCTATCTTAGCAACTTCTCCTGCCCTATATTTCTTATTAGGTTTAACAAAATTAGTAATCGCTTTTTTATTAGTTTCATCTGTTATATCCCAAAGCTTAAATTCTGGTTCAAGCATGATTTTTTCATAATAAAATTCAACTACTTGAGGTTTTTCTTCTGTTCCAGTTATCTTTATAGTTTTTTCAGATTCACCATTTTTTAATTTAAAATAGTCATTTCCTAAACTACTAAATTCTGGGATTTCACTAACTTTTATTATATGTTCCTTATTAACTTCTACAGTTGTTACTGCTGTTCTTATAATGTTTCCATTTATATCATTTTCCTTAGCCATTATAACTACATTTCCCTTGGATTTTTTGTATACAAATTTTATTATATTATCTCCTTCTTTTACTTCATCTATTTTACCAATAGTACTACCCACTAGAACATAACCTGGTACATATGGTGCTGTATGAGTAAAAGGTTTTCCTTGTATTGCATCTTTTTCTTCAACTGTATATTCTGGTATAGGATTATCAGCTTCATCAACTGCTACTATGGAAACTTTAGTCTCCAATGAAACATAATTGAATTCCACAGCTTCATCATTTTCTTTAATATCTATTTCTTTTGTTTTCTCTCCTATTTTATATCCTGGTATATGCATAGCTTCTACTGTAAATTTACCTGAATTTTTTGGTCTAGCTACTACATAGCTATAAAGCAGATTACTCTCCGATTTACCTTCTATAGTCACTTTAACCATATAATCTTCAACTACTTGTTCTATCTTTTTATACTTAAATTCTACAAGTTTATCTTCTTGTATATTTTCCATTTCAACCTTAGATACGCCTACAATTATATAGTTTGGTATATGTGGCGCATATACTGTATGGTCAGTCTTTTTAGCCACTTTGTATCTAGTTTTTATTCCAGATTCTACATTTATTATTTTATCTCCATCTTTAAGTTTTAATTCTATTTCAACTAGATCTTTTTCATATAAAAATGTTACTTTACTACCTGATTCTACTATTCTTTCAGGTAGCTCTCCATCTTTAAGTTTATATCCTCTAAAGTTTGGAGCCTTAATTTTCATACTTGTGCCTTTTCTTGATGATATGACAGTTTTCTGTATGATGCTATTGTCATCTACATCTATTGCTTCAACTGTAATCTCATCTTGAGCTAGAGATTTGTAATCATAATATACAACCTGATTATCAGTATTTTTTATTATATAGAATTTATCAGAATCTCCTACTAATTCCATGTTTGTTATTGGTTTTGCCTTTATAAGAATTACTTCTCCTATAGGTCCTTCAACTACATACTCAGAATCATATGAAATATCTACTCCTGGTCTTCCATTAGTTATATCTTTAGCCTTTATCAAGACTTTCTTAGTATCTTTTTTATAGAAAAATTCAACAGTTTGTTTACTTTCACTATAATCTAGTTTAACCTGTTCTGGATATCCATCCTTTGCTACAAAAGTATAATATACATTTGATAAATCAGGAGCTGTTATAGTTTTTCCATTTTTATCTACTGATTCAGATATACTCTTAATTATTTTTCCATCTTCTTCTCTCAAGATAACTTCTACATTTCCACTGGCTTTCTTATATTTAAATTTAAGTTCCTTTGTGTTTTCGTCTACTTTTTCTATTGTTTTTGTAGGACTTGCCTCATCTAGATTCCATCCTCTTATATATGGAGCATTATAACTAAAGGCTTCTCCCTCAATTGCACTTACTTCTATAACTGTATAATCACTACTAGGTATAATTAAATCATTTTCATCTACTGCCAATATTTTTATTTTAGTCGCCAATGATTTATATTTGAATACCACAAAAATATTTTCTTCTTTAATATCTACTTCTACATCACCTGTTACTTCCTTGCCCTGAACTTGTTTAGCAACTAATTTAAAGCCAGATTGTGATGCTGGTTTTATCTCATATTTACCAGAGTTTTTAGGCCTATTTATCCTATAACTATAAAGTTCATTTCCTTTTTCATCTATAGCCCTTACATTTACCTCTACTGTATATTCATCTACTACTTCTGATATTGATTTATATACAAAGTTTGCTACTTCGTCCTTAGCTATTTTATTAAACTTAACTGTGCTATTATCTTGATTTAAAAGCACATAACCTGGTATATGTGGTGCATAAGCTACAAAGTCTTTTCCCTTTACTGCCTCAAACTCACCTTGAGTTCCTGCATATAAGTCTAGCTTATCTCCTTTGTTGTCCTTTGCTTCTATCTTTACCTTTACTATGTTTTTATCATACTTAAATACTGCTTTTTCTCCTGCTTTTACTGTCTTTGTTTCTGCTTCATCTGCAGATAATTTATGAGTATCAAATCTTGGTGCATTTATCTTTAGACTTGTTCCCTTATCTACTTTTACACTTGTTGATTGGATTATCATGCCTGTTTCTTTTTCTACTGCTTCTACTATTATTTCATCTTCTAAAACTGACTTGTAGTTAAATTCTACTACTTGAGCATTTGCTCCCCTTGTTATCTCTATCAGCTTAGTCATATCTCCTACTAAAACCATATTATCAACACTTGGTGCTATTACTTTAGCTACTTCTCCTAGTCTAAAGTTTCCTAAGCTTTCAGTTTTTATTAATTGTTTTCCTGCTTCTCCTGATGAAATATCATATAGTTTTATTTCTACTTCTCTCATATCTTTTTTGTAGATAAACTCTACTACTTGTTTTCCTTCACTATACTCTACTTCTAGGCTATTTGGACCTACTAAAGTATAGTTTTCAGCACTTAAGTTTGGTGCTACTATAGTTTTTTTGTTACCTACTGTTACCTTATCTGATAGAGTTTTTATTACTCTTCCATCTTCTTCTTTTAGTATAACTTCTATGTTTCCTTCTGCCTTTTTATACTTAAATGTTATTAGATTTTCTGTTTCGCTTACACTTATATTTTTAGTTATATTATCATTTAAGTTCCATCCTTTTATATATGGAGCATTATAACTAAATCTATTTCCATCCTGACTCATAACCTTGATTTCTGTAAAGTCTGCTATAGGCTGATTATTTTCATCTACTGCCCTTACTGTTACAAGTCTATCTAGTGATTCATATTCAAACACTACCTGAATATAATCTTTAAGAACTATTACTTCTTTTGTATTTAAGCCTACTAGTTTATATCCTAATAGGTTAAAAGCATTTACTGTATATTTTCCTGAGTCTTTTGCCCTATTTACCCTATAACTGTAAAGTTCATTTCCAAACTTATCTTGACCCTTTACATTTATATCTACTGTATACTCATCCACTACTTCTGATATTGGTTTGTATACAAAGTTTGCTACTTCGTCCTTAGCTATCTTATTAAACTTAACTGTG
>CAMIXG010000022.1 GCA_946402705.1 uncultured Tissierellia bacterium
GGTCTTGTACTAGTATTTACAATGATGATACCAGACCATAGATGGTATAATATCTTTGGAGTTTTAACTATATTTGGCCTACTTGCCCTTTATATTATTAAAACTGCTGTTGATAAAAAATATAGCCTTAGTTTTGATAAGATGGATACTTCTATAATAGTATTTATGGCAGCTATAACTCTATCTTTTGTCTTGTCTTTATTTCCAAAAGATAGTTTAAATAATTATATTTACTACATTATTACTTTTATTGCTGTTTTATTAATCATAAACTCTACTGATAATCATAATAAACTTGAATTACTTGTAGACTTTTTGGTTATAGGAAGTTTCTTAACAGCTATTTATGGAATTTATCAGTGGAAGGTGGTTGGAATAGAAGTTAATCCATCACTTACAGATATAACAGTAAATCAAGGTATGTCGGGAAGAGTTTTCTCAACAATGGGTAATCCCAATGTCTATGGAGAGTTGTTAATACTTACTATGCCATTTTTCATAGTAAAAATATTAAATTCTGAAAAGATATTATATAAGCTTGGATATCTTGGAGCCTTCTTAGTAACCTTAGTGGTTCTACTTAAAACTGGTTCAAGATCAGCTTGGGTAGCATTTGCCTTTGCTATGGGAACTTTTATATTCTTTAAAAACAAAAAACTTTTACCAGTTTTTATGTTGCTAGGAGTTTTCATGATGCCATTTTTACCTGATTCAATATATAAGAGAATGTTAACTATATTTAATCCAAATGACTCATCTCTTCAATACAGAAAGCAAATACTTGAACCTGCTATGCCAATGCTTAAAGACTATTGGTTTACAGGAGTAGGTCTTGGTAGCAATACTTTCAATACAATATACAAGAGATATAAGTCCTTTAACTTAAAAACTGTTGCACATACACATAACTTGTTTTTACAAATTTGGTTAGAATCTGGAATTATAGCCCTTCTATCCTTTTTGTGGCTGGGCTTTAGACTTGTAAAAAAGACAACTTATGTTATTAGAAATTCTAAAAATGTTGAAACAGCAAATATTGCTATAGGTGGTCTATCAGCTATAGCTGGTATAGTTATTATGGGATTTGCAGATCATATCTGGTTCTATAATCGTATACTGTTTATGTTTTGGATAGTAGCAGCTATAATTTTAGCTAGTTACAATATAGTAAGTAATCACGAATAAAAAAAACTTCGACTAAAGTCGAAGTTTTTTTATACCTATCTATCAAATAATCCAAAGGGTTTACCAATTGGTAATATTTCTTTTCCAAAATGATTGATAAAGATATTTGCTCCTGAACCATAAAAGGACAGTAAGGCTATAACAAGTTCTGATATAGCTGCAAGTTTTTTAAAGAATACTGGATATATTCCTAAAGTACTAAGTCCTAAGCCTAAAAATAGAAAGTCTATAAATAAGAATATTAAAAATAGCACTTTATTTGTTTCAGTCGCTGCAATTGTCATAAAAATTGTAAATATTAAATATCCAATAAATGCAATTCCCAATTGACTAGGATCATAGTCCAACATAGTCTTACCAAATGTTCCCATAGATATTAACCAAGACATTCCTGTTCCAAGCCAAAATAATCCATAGGCACAAAAGGCTGTACCTCCAAAAATATTATTCTTCTGATAATCCAAAATACCTGCAATAAGTTGAGCTATTGCTCCCAAAAAAATTGCCCAAGGAATTATGTAAGAAACTCCATGTGTAAATCCTAATTTTTCTGATGATGCTACTAAAGTTACCATAGCCAAGCCAAATAATCCAAGTGCTGTCGGATCTGGTCTCTTAACCTCTGACATAAAAACATACCTCCAATTTTTTTAAACACAAACCATATCATATTATGATTTCAAACTTTAGTAAAGCCTTATTTTTAGCTATATAGACCACTTTTATTATTTTATGATTATAAACTTTATTTTTGAAGGTTTTTAATTTTTTTCCATCTATTTTTCTGCTATTTTACCCAGTTTTATATTACCAAAGTATTACTTTTATATTAAATCCCATATTTTTTACTTTTATTTAATATTATTGAAATATTTATATGATACTATGTATATGTTAGTTAAAATTACAATTATTTATGAGGTGATAATATGCAAAAAAATAATACCATGTTTAGAAAAGTAGTGGCTAGTAGTGTCCTTGCTTTCTCTATTCTTACTATATCGGTGAAATCTTTCGCCATACCAGAACTTTATCCAGCTGAAACTATTTATCAATTTTCAGAAACTTCAAACCTTGGTTCAGGTATATTACATGAAAATATAATAGCATCTACAATCTATGGAAAATACAATATAAATGTTGTTAGAATTGATATCAAAAATGAATACCCTCAATTAAAGGGAATTTTCAACCCAGAAGGTTTAAACTATAGGGATTCAGTTACAAATATGGTAAACAAAAACGGTGCTGTGGCAGGAGTTAATGGAGATTATTTTGACTACACTCCAGTTCCAACTTCTCTAGGTACTCTAATAAATAACGGTGAGATGATTTCATCTCCAATTATGAGACAGTATGCCCTACCTACTTTTTATTTAGATAATAATAATCAAGCTAAAATAGAATATTTTGATAGAAAAGTACATGTTAATAACCTTACAAAAGGTACTACTATCTATATGGATAATCTTAATAAGGTTAGTAAAAACTTTCCAACCCTATCTGTCTTAGATAAAAACTTTGGCCACCAATCCATTGGTGCTAAGTTTCATAAGGACATGGTGGAAGTTGTAGTTGACAATAATAAGGTTGTAGAAGTTAGAAAGGGATGGGAGGCTGTTCCAATACCTACAAATGGATTTGTAATTGTTGGTAGGGGAGAATCTGCAGCTATTTTAGATAGCTTAGCTCCTGGTGATGAAGTTGAACTAGTAAAGGAAAGTACACCTGGCATTGAAAATATAAAATTTGCCATAGGTGGTGGTTCTACAATTCTTAGAGATGGAAAATATGTTAATACTAATATATCAGATTCTGGTAGGCATCCAAGAACTGGAATTGCTGTAAATCAAGATAATACAGAAATAATCCTAGTAACAGTTGATGGTAAGGCTGGCATTTCTGCTGGTATGAAACAACAGGAGTTTGCAACTCTACTTGCTAGACTAGGTGGATATAATGGACTTAACCTAGATGGTGGTGGTTCTACTACCATGGCTGTAAAAAAAGATAAAAATGCACCTGCTAGTTTAGTAAATAAACCTTCAGGTGGTTCTCAAAGACAAGTTGTTAATGGAGTTGGTGTATTTAATAATGCTCCTGCTGGTAGCTTAGATAGAATCGAACTTAGCACTAATTACGATACAATGATGGTTGGTGCATCTAATGGAGTTGCAATCAATGGCTTTGATGGACAAAACAATGTTTTTGATCAGGCTTTAAAAGACTTTAAGCTAACTGTTGAGGGTATAGATTATGATTTTGATGGCTATAATCTTGTAGCTAAATCTACTGGCTTTGCAAAACTTACAGCAACTTATGATAATAATGGAAAGCAGCTAACAGCTAGTAAAACCATACCTGTTTATGGCAGTGCTGTAGATTTAACTAGTGATACTAAAGAACTATCTGTATTTGATGGAAATTCTTATCCACTTCCAGTTTTTAAAGCTAAGGATATAAGTGGACGTGAAGCCATAATCTCTCCTAACAATATTTCTTTTGACTTAAGTGATAATGTAGGAACTTTTGAAAATGGTAGTTTTATATCAAATGGTAATAGTGGCTATATAACTGCAAAATTTGGTGATGGTGTAGCAAAAATAAAAGTAATCTCAACTTCTGGAACACCTACAGATTCATCTAATGTAAAAGCTACAGAATTTAGAGATACCCTAAATTCTCCTGCCATTGATGCAGGACAAAAATTCTTAGTCTTATCTGAGACAAAAGATTTAACACCTGAAAGAAAAGCTCTTTTGAATAATAAGGTAAATAGCAGTTTCTTAACAGTTTCTTTGAATGGTTTTAGTGAAGAATTTAATGGGGCAACTAATCAGGTTAAAAAAATAAACAGTAATGCTGGTTATACTTTAAATAACTACAATAATGTTTCAGTTTTAAATCTTGATTCTAAAAAAGGAAGTGTTAGTACTACTAATTCTTATCAATGGATTAAATTTAAAAATGATTTGAATAATATTGCTTCAAAAAATATTATAATCACAAGTCAAGCTTCACCTGCTGGTTATAAGGATAAACTTGAAGAGAAAAACCTTTATCAAATCTTAGCAGATTACAAGGTTACTCATCCTGATAAAAATGTATTTTTTGTTCATGGTGGTGGCAGTGGTGGTATTAGACTTAAGGATGGTATAAGATATATAGGCTTAAATAGTAATGATACAAAAACTGAAGAAGTTCTTGTTAATGATTCTCTTGTAGAATTTGTACTTGATGGTGAAAACCTAAGATACAACTATAAGGCTATATATAAATAAGAAAAAACCTGAAAATCTTTTTTGATTTTCAGGTTTTTTTAATTATTTAATAACTTATCTACTATTCTTATATTTTCCAAGGCCCTATCTTCTTGGTTTTCTTCTTCTATCTTTAAACTTTTGGCTAAATCATCTCTATTGTTAATTACATATTCTACATTTTCTAGTAATTCTTCTGTTGTAAAATCATCTAATTTTATATAATTTTTTATTTTTAAAGTTTTTATAAGTCCTGTAACCTTTGGATCATATACAAGTCCAACTATTGGAATTTTTTCTGCTGCTGCATAAATTAAAGCATGTAATCTCATTGCAAGTATTAAATCCAGTTTTTTAATAACTCCCATAATATCCTCTACTGGATACTTTTCTTGAAGTACATAACAATTTTTTCTTTCCAGCCTCTTAAGTATTTCCCTGGAAATATTTAAGTCTTCTGGGTAGTGCATTGGAATTAATAAGTAATTATAATCATAATTTTCTTCTAATTTTTCTATGGTCTCTATAATACTACTTATTATTTTTTCATCATTCTCCCATTTCCTAAGTGATATCCCAATTATCTTTTTGTCTGTAGGGATTTTTTCATTCTCAAATATATCAAGAACTCTAGCTTCTTCACTTGCCTTTAATGTAAATACTGGGTCTGATGTAACTTCTATATTTTTATTTTTAACTCCTAGATTTTTAACAAACTCATAAGAATCTTGGTCTCTAAGAGTTATATACTTAGCTTTATTTAAGATATGTCTAGTTAAATTCCTATTTATAGTCTTATCTATTGGTCCAATACCATTTGCATATACCATAAATGGTTTTCTAAGTATTATGGCAAATTCCATAGTCATTAAATAATACCACAAGGACCTACTGCTAGTTATATCTTGGAGTAAACTCCCACCACCTGATATAAACAAGTCTGAATTTTTCATAGCTTTTATAACCTTGGGCAAACTAAATCTATCCACTGCCCTAACATCATAAGTTTTTTCAGTTTCTTTTGGATTGTTTGACAGAACAACTATATCTAAATCCTTTATATTCTCTCTTAAATCCTTTACTATAGCCTTTAAAATAGCATCATCTCCACTATTATCAAAGCCATAATATCCTGATAATAGTACAGTTTTCATTTCTTAACTTCCTTTCTCTTTGAAAGTATTTCTTCATATATCTCAACATGATTTTTAGCCATATTTTCTGATGAATATTTTTCTCTAACCTTATTATATAAATTCTCTCCCATAGCTAATAGTTCTTCTTTATGACCTGCCAAATAGTCAACCTTTTCTCCAAAGTCTTCAAAATCTCCAACATTTATAAGGTAACCATTTTTATCATCTTCTATAAGGGTAACAAGTCCTCCAACCCTAGTAGAAATAATAGGTTTTTTCATAATTGCTCCCTCTAGTATTGCATAAGGAAAAGATTCACTAACTGATGTTAAGGTATTTATATCTATGGCATTATAGAAAGAAT
The DNA here is from genome assembly GCA_946402705.1 of uncultured Tissierellia bacterium. Lineage (GTDB taxonomy): Bacteria > Bacillota > Clostridia > Tissierellales > Tissierellaceae > CAMIXG01. The sequence goes on from CAMIXG010000022.1 coordinate 5,946, forward strand.
AGACATCTGTTATATAACCTATAAAATGTACCTTATCATCTATCTTTAATTCCCTAGCCAAATCTTCTAATCTTTCTCTTTCTCCACCATCACCAGCAATTATAAATTCTAGGTTTTCATTTTTATCTAAGGCTACTTTTGCCCCCTTTAAAAAAGTATCATGATCTTTGACCTTATCTAATCTTGCTATGATTCCAATTATAGTTTTATCTTGACCTTTTATTCCATAATCTGATAAAAATTCTTCTCTAGTTTTATATTCTAATTTTTGATCTACTATTATTCCATTATAAACTGTAAATATCTTGTCTTTTTTAAAGCCCCTATCCACTAACATATTCTTAAAGGAGTCTGATACAGCTATATAATAATCCATCTTTTTTAAGGCAAAGGCATTTAGATTAGTAAATATTATCTTTTTATAAAAATTGTCTTTAAAGTCTAATTTGTAATCACTATGTACAGTTGTCACAAATGGTTTCTTTATCTTACTCTTTAAAAATACACCTATAAAATTAGCCCTTGCTCCATGACAATGTATAATATCATAATTATTGTCATTTGCTTCTTTGGCTATCTTATCTACAACTGACATATCAAATCTACTATTTTGTTTATAAACTTCTATATCAATTCCCACTGCTTTTGCATCATGATAAAAACTGTCTTCTATAAAACAGATAATCTTTGCATCAATCAATTTATTAAGTCCATTAAATAATGACATTATATGTGTTTTTGCACCACCAGTATCTCCACCACTTATCAAATGTAATACTTTCATTTTTTTCTCCCCTCTTACTCTATACTATATTCTCCCCTAACCATAAAAAAAGTTTCTCCTAGGGAATATACTCCTCTTCCATCTGTTCTTGGAATAATTAACAAATGATTCTTTTCAATCTTAGCATTATTAGGCAAATCTTTTCCAGCTGTTATATCTGAAACTCCACCATCTGGTGAATCAATAGCCAAAGCTCTTCCTGAACGAAGTATTATTTCTGTTCCTCCATATCCTATTAAACTTTGCCCTGCTCTTAGTTCAACTATTTCCAAATTACTACTTGAATTTCCAGAGCTTTTTCCTCCTGTTTTCACCTTATCATCTATATAGTTTTTTAACTCTTGTATTTTTCCATCTACATAAGATTTACTTATTAAAGGATCCTTACTTGTTCCTGGTTCTGAAAAAACCACCCTACTACCTATTAATAAACTCACTACAAATACAGAGCCTAAAACTCTAACAATTTTCTTTTTCATATTTCCCTCCAATATAATCAATGCTTTAATTATACTATATTTTGTGCAAAAAAATAAGCATCTTAAAAAATGCTTATTTTTTCATATGTATTCAATTATAATCCTAAGCTCACTTCTAGAGATTCATCGACTTTTCTCATCATATCATCATCGAATTTTCCAATTCTCTCTCTAAGTCTTTTTTTATCTATAGTTCTAATTTGTTCAAGTAAAACTACAGAATCTTTAGGTAAGCCAAAGGATGCATTAATCTCTACATGTGTTGGTAGTTTCGCCTTATTTATCTTCGATGTTATGGCTGAAACTACTATTGTAGGACTATACTTGTTACCAACATTATTTTGGATAACAAGTACTGGTCTTACACCACCCTGCTCTGATCCAACTACTGGACTCAGATCTGCATAATACAGGTCTCCTCTTTTTACTCTCATCATATACCACATCCCATAATACTTTCTTCATATTTTAACAAATCTTTGTAATCTTCTTCTAATCCACACTCCGCAATTTCTATATTTATATCTGCCATGAGTATATACCCTTTTATTGTATCTTCTAAAAGTTTTTTTTCGATTTCTTCTAAAACCTGTTCATACATATATTATCTCTCCCAGTAGCTAAATTCTTCAATATACACAAATAACTTACACTAAATAATCTACCATATCTACAACTGCACCCTTAGATATGTATACTCTAGAAATTCTTCTTCCTATTAAGGTAGCTATTTCATAATTTATAGTTTTTAATTTTATAGCCATCTCATCTATTGTTGGATAATTATTTACTCCGTCATTAAATATTACTATTTCGTCTTCTATATTTGCATCTATCCCTGTTATATCTATCATAGTTTGATCCATACAAACTCTTCCAACAATCTTAGCTCTACTACCATTTAAACCTACTTCTCCATTATTTGATAAAAGTCTTGAAAAACCATCTGCATAGCCTATTGGCATAGTAGCGATTTTACTTTCATCACTTGTTATATAAGTTTGTCCATAGCCTATTCCTATATTTTTTTCTAAAGTTTTTATATGTGATATCTTTGTTTTCAGTGTCATAACTGGTTTTAATTTTAGGTTTTCTTTTTTTACTTCATTTGATGGATAAAGGCCATACAGTATTATACCAGCTCTTACCATATCTAAATTATACTCTGGTAAATCCATTATTGCTGCACTATTTGAAACATGTTTAATAGGTATATTTAATCCCTTTTCTTCTACTTTGTCAACTATTTTTTTAAACATTTCATATTGTTTGTGTGTGAAAGTTTTATCTAAATCATCAGCCGTTGCAAAATGAGTGAAGATACCTTCCACTTCAATATTTTCAAGCCTACTAATTTTTATTATCTCATCTGCTTCTTCGACTTTTCTATAACCTATTCTGGACATTCCAGTATCCACTTTTATATGAATTTTTGCTGACTTATTATATTTATCTCCTAGTTTTGATAATATTTCTGCCTGTTTGTAGTTAAATAGTGTCTGTGTTATGTCATGTTTAAGAACCAATTCTAAATCTGAGTCTTGTGTATATCCAAGTACTAATATGTCTTTAGTTATACCTGCATTTCTAAGCTCTATACCTTCTCTTATAGTTGCTACTGCTAATTTATCTACACCAATTTCTATAAGTACTTCAGCATATTTTACTGCACCATGACCATAGGCATTTGCCTTTATGACTCCCATAATCATAGTTTCTTTTCTTACAATCTTTCTAATTTCCTTATAATTATCTACCAAATTATCAAGATTTACTTCTGCCCATAAACTTCCACATTCAAACTTACTATCCACAACTACTCCCCCTAACAAAAGATTTATTTAAAGTTTTTACTTCCAATAACAAAGGCTACTGCATAAGTTTTTTCGTGAGAAATAGATATCTCTAAATAATTCAACTTATATTCTTTCAAAATTTCATCCCTTAATTCTACAAACGGTTTCCCCAAATCATCATGTAAAATTTCCATATCATGCCATTTTGCTTTTCCTATCCCAGTTCCAATAGCTTTGCTGATAGCTTCTTTTCCAGCAAACATACCAGCTATAGTTTCTGGTCTGAAATTTTTAAGCTTTATATAGTCTATTTCTCTATCTGTAAATATTTTTTCTATAAATTTATCGTTAGTTTTTTCTAAAATGTTTTTAATTCTATCAATGTCTACTATGTCTACGCCATTAACTATTCTTGTATCTAACATAATAACTCCTAAAATACTTCCCTATCTATCTTTTCTATCAAATTATTACCAAGTATTCTATGCATAAAGGTATAGGTATCATCTATCCATTTGCCTTCTACTTCTTTAATCTCTTGTAACTCCCTAATTTTGATTAATAAATCACTCATGGCCTTCCTTGATTTTTCAAGTTCTACAACTGATTTATCAAGCTTTTTTTCCTTGTCTTTAAGCTGGCTATAGCCTGAGTTAATTGTAGCATTTAGTAAATCTATATTCGCCTGTCTTATCTCATCAGGTAGGGATTCTAATCTAAATTCTAACTCATCTATTTCTTCACCCATTTTTAGCATCTTTGCCTTAAGCTCATCTAGTACTACAACATTTTCATCTTTTTCATCTTTATTTATTTCATAAGACACATTTAAAATTGCCTTCATTGATTTCTGCTTTTCTTTCTTTAAGTTCTTCTGTTTTTCTTTTGAAGTTTTTAATTCATTTATTAAGGCTATTAAATTTTCTCTAGCTTCTAATATCTCTCTATTTTTCAAATCACCAAAGAGTTCTATCCATGACTTATCTTCATGTAGTAATGGTAGGTTTTTCCCTCTTAAATCATTTTTATTTAAAGTCACATTTCTTTTGTTATTAACCATTAATTACTCTCCTAATTCTTAATAGTATCATAGTAATACTATATCATATTATCACCTAGTCTTACATTATTTAATCTAATAAATAATCCCTAATATATTTTACTTCCCCACCAATTTTGTAAACTCTAGGCACTCTTCTAGCTATTGAGGCTATCCATTTTATATCCACATTTGTAGTTTCATCACAGTCAATCAAGGTTACAATATCTCCTATTTTAACTTGTTCTAAACCACTGATATCAATTACAGTTTGGTCCATACATATATTACCAATTACTGGAGCTTCTACTCCATTTACCTTGGGATTTATCAATTTCCTTATTTCTTCAGTATATCCATCTGAATAGCCTACTGGAAGAACTGCTATTTTCATTTTCTCACTTGCCCTAAAACCTCTTGCATATCCAACATAATCTCCATCTTCTATATATTTTATATCTGCAACCTTAGTTTTTAAAGATGATGTAAACTTAGTTTTTATCTTACTTACATCCACTTGGTCTGGATATAGTCCATGGATTAAAATCCCTGACCTTACAAGATCCATCTTATAATCTATAAAGCTAAGTATTCCTCCACTGTTCAATATATGTTTTATTGGAATATTTATATTTTCTTCCTCTAATTTTTCTATAAAGTTTATAAATCTTTCATACTGTATTTCGCACAAAATTTTATCACTATTTTCTGCATCCATTAGATGGGTAAAAATACCTTCTATATCTATATTTTCAAGTTCTTTAATACTAACTATGGTCTTAATTGACTCTGGCTTTACTTGAAGACCAAGTCTTGACATACCCGTATCTATTTTTATATGAACCCTAGCATTTTTATTTTGCTTTTTTGCCTCTTCATTTATTTTCAAGGCCTGATCAAGATTATATATGGTTTGAGTTATGTTATTTTCAACTAGCTTATCTATATGATTTTCTTCTATAAATCCAAGGATTAATATATCCGTTTCAATTTTATTTTTTCTAAGCTCTAAGGCTTCTATTAAGGTTGCTACACCTATATAATCTATATACTCTGCTCCAATTCTAGCAACTTCTACAGATCCTGCTCCATAAGCATTAGCCTTTAAAATAGCCATTAATTTACTCTCACCTATATAACTTTTTATATTTTTTATATTATATTTTATTCTATCTAAATCCACCTCTAAATAGGTTGGTCTTAAACTTGTTTTTGTATTCATAAAATCACCTCTAACCTATTATATACTACTATCTAAAAATGAAAAACATCTATATAATATATCTATAGTCTAAGATTAAATACGGGGAGGATTTTATATGGATTTAGATAAGGATATTATAAGAATAAAATCAAAAATTGAAAATTTAATAAAGCTTGATACCGATTTTTCTGTACTTGATAATTATGATATGGATAAAGCTCTATCAGAAAAGGAAATTTCAGATTTTGAAGAAAAATATAATTTAGAACTTCCTATTGAATATAGAAAGTTTATACAACATATATCTGCTGGGAAATTTGGACCTTTTTATGGACTCCTATCACTTTATGATAATGATGAACATACCCCTAATTTAAGTCTTGATTTTCCCTATACTGAGGACAAGGTTCTAAATTTATATAAGGAGCTAGAAATCCTTGGTTATTTTGAAGAAAAAGACATGACTGAAGAAGAAGTTTTATACTCTGATAAAATAGATTCTACAATAGATGATTTATACACCAGTGCTTTACAAGGTGTAAAGTTTATTTGTGATGAAGGTTGCGGTATGTACAGTATTCTTATACTTAGGGGAGAGGCTAAGGGGCAAGTATGGTTTTTTGACTTTGCAAATGATGTTGGCTGCTTTCCTCTTAAAAATCCTACTAGTAAAAAAGTTCTCAATTTTTTAGAGTGGTATGAAATTTGGTTGGACAGAAGTTTATCTTCCATCCTAAATGATACAGGTGACGAGTACTTTACTTACTCCGAATACATTATAAACTAAAAACACCCAATGGGTGTTTTTAGTTTTAATCTTATTTTTTTATAAATCTACTACCAGGTTTTTCTATTTCAATTCCTTCTTTACAAAGCGGACAATCCTTTTCATCAAAAGTGCTTATTTCAACTTTTGTTGCTGAGTATAAAGGATACTTAAGTTCTTCATTTGTTCTGTCTATAAGTGATATAATTCCTACCACTTCTCCACCTAAATCCTCTACTACCTTTATAGCTTCAAAAGCAGATTTTCCAGTTGTCACAACATCTTCTGCTATGAGTATCTTTTCGCCTTCTAGCACTTCAAATCCTCTTCTTAATGCCATTTGTCCTTCTATTCTCTCTGTAAATAAGGCTGGCACCCCTAATTTCCTTGCCACTTCATATGCAACTATTACTCCACCCATTGCTGGACCTACCACCTTATCCACTTTAGTATCTCCTAATTTATCCACAGCAACCTTTAGAGCTTCTTCTGCCTTATCTGGATATTGTAGCAATTTTGCACACTGAACATAACCATCACTATGCTTTCCAGAAGATAACATAAAATGTCCCTTCAATAAGGCCTTACTTTCATTTAATAAATCTATTACCATAACTACCTCCTATATTATCCCCTTGATTTCTTCTAAATTTTTTATATTTTCCCTAGCCATATATTCTTCTAATCCTGTAATTATATCCATGCAAATATCTGGTTTTATAAAATTTGAACTTCCTACTTGAACAGCTGTAGCTCCTGCCATTATAAACTCTACTACATCCATCCAAGATACAATACCACCAATACCTATAGTTGGTATCTTTATATTTTGTGCAACCTGATAAACCATTCTTAAAGCTATTGGTTTTATTCCAGGTCCAGAAAGTCCTGCTGTCTTATTATCAAATATAGCCTTTCTTTTTCCTATATCAATAGCTAAAGCATTAAATGTATTAACAAGAGATACTGCATCTGCTCCTGCATCTTCACAAGCCAGAGCCATTTCTACTATATTCTCAGCATTTGGAGATAACTTTACTATAAGTGACTTGTCAACTACTTCTCTTATCTGCCTAGTGATTTCATAGGCATCTTTAGACTTTATCCCATAGGACATACCACCTTTTTTTACATTTGGACAAGATATATTGAGTTCTATCATATCCACATCAGACTTATTTAGTAGCTTTGCTCCTAGGATATACTCTTCTAACTCTCCTCCGCCAAGGTTTGCTATTATATTTGTACTTTTTTCCTTTAAAAATTTCATATCATTCTGTAAAAATTCTTCTATACCTTCATTTTGCAGTCCTATACTATTCATCATCCCACTTCTGGTTTCATAAAGTCGAATTCCCTTGTTTCCATCTCTCCTCTTATAAGTTAAACCAGTTGTTGCAATTCCTCCAAGTTTTCCTATATCAAAGTATTCATCAAATTCTCTACCATTTGAAAATGTTCCTGATGCTGCAATTATTGGATTCTTGAACTTTATATTTCCTATAGCTACTTCCATCATAGTATTAACTCGCTTTCTTTAAATACTGGTCCATTTTTACAAACAGTCTTCATTCCAGTTTTTGTCTCTACAGTACATCCCATACAAGCACCAATCCCGCAAGCCATGTTGTTTTCCAAAGACATCTCTAAGTCTACCCTTCCACTGCATATCTGTGCTAGTGCTTTCATCATTACCATGGGTCCACATGTTATTACCAAATCATACTTATCAGGAGATATCAAATCTGTTACCAGACCCTTGTGTCCAGTTTTTCCACTATCTGTAGCTATATGCACTTCATCTATATAGGGTTTAAATTCCTCTACAAGATACTCTTTTTCCCTAAATCCAGCATATAAATCTACTTTTCCATCCATTTTTTTTGCCAGATATAAGAGAGGAGCTATCCCTATCCCTCCGGCTACCAAGGCTATTTTTTTTCCACTCTCTATATTAAAACCTTGACCCAATGGTCCTAGTAATGATATTTCATCTCCCAGTCCTAACTTATCTATAAGCTTAGTTCCACTTCCCTTTACTTCTATTAAAAAGCTTATCTGCTCATTTTCATAGTCTGCTACTGATATGGCTCTTGATAATAAAGGTTCGACGCCACTCCACCCTCTTATCATGAAAAACTGTCCCGGTTTTACTTGACCACTATATTCTACTTTTATTCTTAATATATTTGGTGCTAATTTTTCTTTAAAAATTATTTTCTTATGGATATAACTATTTTTCATAACCTATATCCCTCCTCATATCTATAACTGCCTGTCTAGTATATTCGTCAAATCTCTCAACACCATCTTTAAAGTTTGTATAGTACTTTATTATTCCCCTAGATGAATTTACTATTCCACCATTACCATCAATTAAATACTTTTTAATATTGTCAGCTTTTCCTCCCTGAGCTCCATATCCCGGTATTAAGAAAAACATATTTTTATATCTTTCCCTTATAATTTCCGCTTCTTCATCATGTGTTCCGCCTACAACAGAACCTATTAGACTATATCCATATTTGCCTATAAAATCCATTCCCATGTCCTTTAATTTATCCCCAATATGATAGTAAATTTCCTTATCATCTGATTTTAAATACTCTATATCCTTAGCTCCAGGATTTGATGTTCTTAGCAAGACAAAAATCCCCTTACTTCCATCCTTCATATATTCTAAATAAGGACTTATGCTGTCATACCCCATATAAGGATTTAAGGTTATAAAATCAGTTTCAAAATCTCCCCTAAAATGTCCCCTAGCATATTTATCAGCAGTATCTGCTATATCTCCTCTTTTTATATCTCCAATTGATAGACTCCCTTTTTCTCTTATATACTTTAAGGTTCTACTATAAGCTTTTAGGCCCTCTAAACCATAGGATTCATAATAGGCTATCTGTAGTTTGTAAATACTTACAATATCGTAAGTTGCATCAATTATTCTTTTATTAAATCTAAAAATTATCTCATCTACTTCCTTAAATTCTTCTATCCACTCTCTTGGTATATAGTCCATACTAGTATCCAAGCCTACACACACATTTCCTTTTTTTTCAACCTCTTCATAAAGCCTATCTATTATCAATTTTCCACCTCTTCTAAATATTATAATCTTCATTTCTATATCTAACTTTTCCAGCCTTTACAGTTGCAACCACTTTACCCTTTACTTCCCTATTCTCAAAGGCAGTGTTTTTACTTTTTGAATGAAATTTTTCTGAATTTATTCTATAAGATTTTTCCAAATCTACTAAAACCACATCTCCATCATAGCCTTCCATTAGTTTGCCCTTATTTATTCCCATTATCTCACTTGGATTTCTAGACATTAATTCTACTAGTTTATTTAATGTTATAAATTTCTTATCAACTAGTTCTGTAAAGCAAACTGCAAATGCAGTTTCAAGTCCTACCATTCCTGGTGCTCCCTTTTCCTTATCAGCTTTTGTATGTGGAGCATGGTCTGTAGCGATTGCATCCACTATCCCTGTTTTTATTCCATCTATTATTGCCAATCTATCTCTTATTTCCCTTATAGGAGGATTAACCCTATAGTCTGAATCTATCAAAGCTATATGATGGGGACTAACCTCACAACTTACATTGTTTTTTGCTTCTTTATAATACTTTATCTGTATCAAAGCTTCCTTTGTACTCACATGGGACATGTGTATTCTAACCTCAGTTTCATTTGCCAAATATAGGTTTCTAAGTGTCATAATATTTTCTGCTATCCTATAATCTTCTTTACTTATCTCCATCTCTTCTGCATGAGACATAATTAAAAGATTATGTCCTCTTGCCTTTTTCATAGCATCTAGCATAACCTTATTTGACATCACTTCATACCCATCCTCTGATATGACCTTTACCTTATCTAAATCTAAGCTATCCAAATGATCTATGGTTTTTCCATCAAAATTTTCTGTTACTGTTACAACTTGATGTATATCTATTAAATCTAATTCTTTAGATTTATCTAGTACATAATCTACCATTTCCATACTGCTAATTGGAGGTTTTGTATTTGCCATTAAGTTTACAAAGGTATATCCACCTCTAAGTGCTGCTAGACTTCCAGTTTTTAAATCTTCCTTTTCAGTATTTCCAGGTTCCCTAAAATGTGCGTGTAAATCTACAAAAGCTGGCATTACAACAAGTCCACTTGCATCTATAACCTCATCTACATCTACATTACTTATATTTTTCTCTATAAGTTTTATTACACCATCTTTTATATAAATGTCTGATTCTCCATCTAAATACTTATCTACCACTCTAGCATTCTTTATTAATAAGCCCATACTTATCCCCTTTCAAATTACTTTTCCCAAGAATATACCTGCTCACAATATTGACACTTATATTTTCCTTGTTCTTCATCTATTAATTCAAATTTGTGTTTTGGATTTCTCTCATTTGCAGTTATACATCTAGGGTTTTTACATTCTATTATTCCCTCTACATTATTTGGTAACCTTAGGTTTACTTTTTCTTTTATTTTCTCATTTTCTATTACATTTATAGTTATTTGAGGATCAATAAAGCCAAGTACTCCATAATCCAAATTTATACTATTTTCTATTTTAATCATGTCTTTCTGACCATATCTCTTACTCTTAGCATTTATAATTAGAGCTACTGGATAATTTACATTATTTAACCCTAGATATTTAAATATTGAAAATCCTGTTCCCGCCTTTATATGATCTATTACTATCCCATTTTTTATACTATTTATACTTAGCATTATTTCACCCCTAGAACTTTTAATATTAGTGCCATTCTCATATACATACCAAACTTTGCCTGTTTAAAGTACCAAGCACGACTATCATTATCTATATCCTCTGAGATTTCATTTACTCTAGGTAGAGGATGAAGTATGGCTAAATTACTCTTAGATTTTTCCAATTTATTTCTATCTAGAATATAACTATCCTTTAATCTCACATAGTCTGCCTCATTGAAAAATCTTTCCTTCTGAACTCTAGTCATATAAAGTATGTCTAGCTCTTCCATCACATCTTCTAATTTTTCAACTTCCATATATTTTATTTCATTTTTATCTAATACTTGTTCTTTTATATAGCTTGGGATTTTTAATTCTTTAGGGGATATAAGTACAAACTCAACACCTTCATACCTACTCATAGTTTTTATTAGAGAATGAACAGTTCTACCAAACTTCAAATCTCCACAAACACCTATTTTAAGTTTTTCAAAACTACCTCTAGCTTCTCTTATGGTTAATAAATCTGCTAAAGTTTGAGTTGGATGTTGATGTCCTCCATCGCCTGCATTTATAATTGGAATTTTTGAAATGTTTGCCACATACTTTGGAGCTCCCTCATTGGGATGTCTCATGGCAATAATATCAGCATAACAAGACACTGTTTGTATAGTATCAGCTAAACTTTCTCCTTTTTTTACTGAACTGGAACTTGAATCTGAAAAGCCAATTACCTGTCCTCCCAGTCTAAGCATTGCAGCTTCAAAGCTTAATCTAGTTCTGGTACTTGGTTCATAAAATAATGTGGCAAGTAGCTTGCCCTTGCAAAGATCTGCATACTCTTGTGGCTGTTTTATAATATCCTGAGCCAGACTGATAATTTCCTCAATCTCTTCAATGGATAAATCTTGTGAATCTAGTATATTTTTTCTCTTTAACATATAAAAGCCTCCTTCTTTTTGGTAAATACCTAAAAGGAATAGTTATAAAAAAAGCCTTCCGTCTGACGGAAGGCACAATTATCTTAGGTCTTTTATTCTATCCTTCCTAACCTCTCTGTGTTAGTTTTAAAGGTTCTACTTTTAAATACTTTACCATACTATATTTTAAAAAGCTATATTTTTAATAAATTTGATTTTTAATTTTTTTCTTGACTCTTTTATTTATTATGTTATACTAAGTGATAACAAAAAGAAAATATTTGCTTTGAAAAGAAGAGTAGGTTTACGATTTTCTATACAGAGAGCTTCATAAGGTGAGAGGAAGCTAGAAATAGTCTACTGAAAATGGTCTTTGAGCTTAAATGTCGAGAGTGTTACTTTAGGCATTTACGGAACTCACACGTTATAGTGATAGGGTATAAAGGATAATTCCGAGTACTTGATAAGGTGTATTTCGTGAGGAATACATAAATTAGGGTGGTAACACGATAGAATAGTTAGCTTTCGTCCCTTGCATTTTTGCAAGGAACGGGAGCTTTTTTAATTTTATAAATTATTGACGAGGTGATATTATGATTGAAATTTCCAACTTGAATAAGACATTCAATGTAGATGGAAACACAGTACAAGCGATAAACAATGTCTCATTAAAAATAAACGATGGTGATATCTACGGTATAATTGGATATTCTGGAGCAGGTAAATCTACCTTACTTAGATGCATAAATAAATTAGAAGATGTAGACTCTGGTTCAATATCCATAAATGGAACTGATATTACTAAACTAAAAAATGGCAAACTTAGGGCAGAAAAGAAAAAAATTGGGATGATTTTTCAGCACTTTAATCTCCTACAACAAAAAACAGTTTTTGAAAATATAGCCTTTCCCCTTAAAATTAATAAATATCCTAAGGATAAAATAAAAGATAGGGTTTTGGAACTTTTAGAGTATGTGGATTTAGTTGATAAGATTGATGCTTATCCTAGCCAGCTAAGTGGAGGTCAAAAACAAAGAGTTGCAATAGCCAGAGCTATTTCAACAAATCCAACCATCCTACTTAGTGATGAGGGTACATCTGCACTTGATCCTAGCACTACCCAATCTATATTAGAACTTTTAAAGCAGATAAATAATGACCTGAAAATTACAATAGTTATGGTTACCCATCAAATGGAAGTTGTAAAAGACATCTGTGATAAGGTAGCAATAGTGGAAAAAGGACAAATAGTTGAAAATGGTACTGTAGAACAAATTTTCACAAGTCCAAAAAGTAAGACAGCCAACCTATTTATTTCATCACTTCAAGGTGATGTTCAAGAAGATATAATAGATACTTCAGATTATGATGGAAAAATAGTTAGACTTAGTTTCCTTGGTGATTCTGCTAAAAAACCTATAGTTTCTGACCTTGTGAGAAAATTTGATGTAGATGTAAACATATTATCTGGAAATATAAACAAATTACAACAATCCAAGGTAGGTCATCTAATAGTAGAATTAATTGGTAAAGATGAAGAAATACAAAATTCTATAGATTATTTAGAAAATACATGTAAAATTGTTGCGGAGGTGATTTAATGCTAGAACTATTAATACCTTCTATATTGGAAACACTTTATATGGTATCAGTTAGTACCCTAATAGCATTAGTAATAGGATTTCCACTGGGAATTATCTTAGTTATGACTGAAAAAGGTGGTCTTAGTGAAAATTTATTAGTAAATAATATTTTAAACTTTATAATCAACTTATTAAGGTCAATACCTTTTATTATCTTGATAATTTTGATTTTCCCCCTATCAAAGCTCCTAGTTGGTACTATGATAGGAACTACAGCAACAATTGTTCCCCTAGCTATATCAGCAGCACCATTTGTTGCTAGAGTTATGGAAACTAGCCTTAAGGAAGTAGACAAAGGAGTTGTAGAATTTGGAGTTTCTATGGGAGCTTCTAATTTTGAAATAATAAGTAAAATACTTGTTCCAGAAGCATTACCTTCAATAATATCAAGCATAACTTTAACCATTATAAATCTTATAAGCTATTCTGCTATGGCAGGTATGGTTGGAGGTGGAGGTCTTGGTAATCTAGCCCTACAATATGGATATTATCGTACAGACAAAGCTATTTTATATGCTGCAGTTATAGTCATAATTTTAATGGTCCAAGCATTCCAATTAGCAGGTGACAAATTAGCCAAATCGGTTAATAAAAAATAAATTTATTAGGAGGAGTAATTATGAAAAAGAGAATTTCGTTATTAGTATTATTAGCTTTATCAATAGCAGTGTTTACTGCATGTGGTGGAAAAAAAGATGGTAAAAATGACAAGATAATAATTGGTGTTTCACCAAATCCTCATGCAGAAATAGTAAGAGCAGTTCAAGAAGACTTAAAAGCACAAGGTATAGACATAGAAGTAAAAGAGTTTACTGATTATACAACTCCAAACATAGCCTTAGATGGTGGAGATATACAAATGAACTTTTTCCAACATCAACCTTATTTAGATGAATTTAATGAAAGTAGAAATCTTGATTTAGTATCCATTGGTACAGTTCATCTTGAACCAATGGCCCTATATTCTAAAACTATAAAATCTTTAGATGAACTTACAGATGGAAATACAATAGCTATCCCTAATGATGCAGTAAATGGTGGTAGAGCCTTATTATTATTACAGGCAAATGGTGTTATTGAATTAGATCCAAACTCAGGACTTGCTGCCCTACCTAAAGATATAACTAGCAATCCTAAAAATTTAAAATTTAAAACTTTAGAAGCTCCTATACTACCTACTATGTTAGGTGAAGTAGATGCAGCAGTAATAAATGGAAACTATGCTTTAGAATCAAATCTTAATCCATTAAAAGATGGTATTGTAGTTGAAGGCAAAGACTCTCCATATGCTAATGTTATAGCTGTTAGAGCTGAAGATAAAGACAGAGAAGATTTCAAAAAAATAGTTGAAGCCCTAAACTCAGAAAAGGCAAGAACTTATATATTAGAAACATATGATGGAGTAATAACTCCAGCATTTTAAATAGACAAAGGACAAGGCTAAAGCCTTGTCCTTTATCTTGTTCATTATTTATTTAATTTATAAATTTTTTCACTAGCCTATATATTAGATTTATAAAATTTATATAGATTCCAAAGGCAAATATTATAAAACTTAAAATCATCATAAGTAAAATTCCACCATCACAGCTTATATCATTATAAAAAAACCTACCTAGTATCAAAACTAACATGTACATTATTATACCTACTATAACTGGAGTTACCAATACTAAAGTTCTTTTATCCTTATCCATGCTGTCTATTTTAAATACTAAAAACGCTCCCACTATAGATATTATAGGTATGGTGTATAGTAAAATTTTAGTCATTTTTATCCTCCACATATTCTAATATATCTCCTGGTTGACACTCTAAAGCCTTACATATGGCTTCCAAAGTGGAAAATCTAATAGCCCTTGCTTTTTGATTCTTCAAATTTGACAAGTTTGCCATGGTTATTCCTATCTCATTTGATAAATCTGTAAGTGTAATTTTTCTTTTTGCCATCATTACATCTAGATTTATTACTATCATCTTTCCACCCCCTATATTGTCAAATCATTTTCTTCTTTTATCTCTATGATATTCGAATATAACTCACCTGAAAAAATAAACAGTAGGCCTAGTGTTATAGCCACAAATGGTATAATTATAACTGGAATAATAGTTAGAGCATATAGATATAAATCATACTTATAAAATAAAAATATATTTATTGCCACATACAAAACCCCAATTAAAATCATTGTCTTTCCCATTATATTTAAATTTTTTGCAATTTTTATATTAAAATAATCTTCCTTGCTTAAAATCTTAGAAATCCCCTTAAGCTTATATATAAAAAATAAATAAGGAACATATAGAATATAAAAACAAAGGTAACCTAGATTTAAAACTAAGTACTTATCTAAACTAATTCCAGAATTTAATATAGTTTTTATAAAAGCATTATATATTAAAGGAAATCCTAATCCTAGTAAAATAGTGAATACCATTCCAAGATTTACTAGCATATTGATATATTTTTCAAATTTTTTCATACTTTCACTCCTCACAGTTTATCTTATCATTATAATTATTAAATAACAACATTCTTTTATTGTTTATCAATAATCTTGTTACAAATTTTTCACTTTCTTTTTTTGTAAAAACAAGCAAATTTTCCCAATTCATCCAGCATTTTTTTTAGTTAAGAATATCTATTTAATACCACTCCTGTATACTTTTGATATATATTAATTTTATTTCATATTTATTAGTTTTGAATGTTTTTTTCTAGTTCTGTGTTAATATGTAATTAATAGAGGTAAGTATATATATACATAAATTAAATTACTTTATAAAAGGAGGAGGATATTTATGAGAAAGTACAATAAACACTTTACACTTCTATTGTCTCTAGTTTTATTATTAAATGTTTTTACTTCATCATATGTTTTTGCAGATGAAAATCAAAATAATCTCAATAATGATGAAATTGTAGAATCAATAGAAAAAAATGATAACTTAACTCAGAATATTGATGAAGAAAATAAAAATACACTCAAAGATGAAAATGACAAGGACATATTAAATGTCAATTTAGATTCGGATGGCATTGCTGAAAATGAAACTAATTTCATAGAAGAAAGTAATACCGAGTTTGAAGATATTAATATGATTCAAACTATTAATCCCCAAGCTTATATTAGCAAGGCTAGTAGCGCTAATATAAAAGGGATTGATATGGAAGTTAAAAATGATGTAGTCCAAGTAAATGAAAATAATACGGCTAATGCACTTATTAAATCTGGAGCTTATGGGCAGGATATGGAAAATACTATTTTTGGACTTGCTGGAAACTTTTTCTTAACTGGATTTGAGTCTGTAAAGATTTCAGGCCATAGTGATGGAAATGTCTTAACTAAAAATCTTGTTAATAACACAAACTTTGGTTCAAGTTTTCCAAACGAATTTTCCTATATAGAAGAACAGATATCTGGAAACAATAAAGACTTTGTTAAGATAAACTCTGCTGTACTTGTATTAGGTAAAGCATTTAATGTTTCCTATGATGCTAATATGTGGTCTATAAATAATCAAAAAATAAATTCACCACAACATAGCAGTGGTCAATACAATATATGGCAGGATAATGAAAGAAAATTTGTAGATTTAAATGAATTAGAAAGAGAAATGATTAATTTAAGTAATGATTTTTCAAATATAAAAACAACTAGTAATATAAGATTTGTTACAGATCAAAACGAACTTAACTCTATTGGTATGAATGGTGTAAAAAAAGCATTTGTACTGCCAAATACAAATGAAAAATTTTCTAGCTATACAACTGACATTGACACTTTAGGCACTGGTAAAATTGGTATTACAAAATTTACAAGACCAGATGATACCTTTATTCTAAATATCGATGCAAAGGGTAAATCAAGTATAAGTCTTCCAAGTGTAGTTTACAGCTACAATGGTAGTATAAGTACCAATGGTGAAGTTAGTAGCCCTAGACCAGGAAATGTTATAGTAAATGTTTTTGATTCTACCAAGGCTGATAGAATGTTTACTGGTAGAATTACAACTGGTACTGAAAATAATATGTTCTTAATTTCTCCAAAAGCAGATGTCAAAATTTCTGCTCAATTTAATGGGATAATCATAGCAAAGAACATCGAAAGTAGTGGAACTGAAATCCACAGAGATAAACCAACATCTCCAACTAACCCTCCTAAACCAGAGGAAGAGTTTATAAAAATCCCAGTTACAAAAAAATGGGTAAACTCAAATGGAGATGAATTGACAAGAGAAGTAAAATTAATTTTATATGGCGATGGTGAAAAAGTTAAAGAGCTAACATTGAAAGCTCCTAACTGGACTGGTGATTTTACCAACCTTCCAAAATATAAAAAAGGAACAAAAACACCTATTAAATATACTATTAAAGAAGTTACTATTGATGGTTATGAAATAGATATAAAAGAAGATGGTAATAATGGTTTTATTATTACAAATACTAAAACAGAAGAGCCTATAGAATTTGTAAATCTTTCTATAGAGAAACTTTGGAATGATGAACTTGGAAATATATTAGATAACATCATCGATAAAAATGGTAAGGTTATTGAAGAAATAACGCTAGAATTATTTGATGGAGATACTAAGGAAGTTATCCAAGAATTTAAACTTACTAAGAAAAACAATTGGAAATTAACAATTGATAAATTACCAAAATATAAAAAAGGTACTAATGTTTTAATCAAGTATTCAATAAAAGAGCTTTCTCAAATCCCTGGATTTGAATTAGTAAAATTAACAAATAACTTAAACTATAACTTTAGTTTAACTAATAAAAAATTACCTGTAATACCAGAAATTAAAAAAATCAATATTCCTGTTGAAAAGCTTTGGAAGGTTGAAGATGAAAATACTATTAAAGACTTGATTGTTGAAGTTAAGCTTTTAGAAAATGGTACTTTCAATGGTAAGACTATAAAACTTACTAAGGACAATAACTGGAAGGGTGAATTTAAGGATTTACCTACTAAGACTAGTGATGATAAAGACATAACTTACACTATTGAAGAAATAAATATCCCTGGTTTTGATAAGGGACTTGGTGGTAATCAAGATACAGGCTTTACTCTAATCAATGCTGAGAGACCTGTTACTCCACCTGAAGAATTTAAAATTAACATCCCTGTTAACAAGCTTTGGAAGGTTGAAGATATAAACACTATTAAAGACTTAGTTGTTGAAGTTAAACTTTTAGAAAATGGTGTTTTCAATGGTAAAACTATAAAACTTACTAAGGAGAATAACTGGAAAGGTGAATTTAAGGATTTACCTACTAAGACTAGTGATGGTAAAGATATAACTTATACTATTGAAGAAATAAATATCCCTGGTTTTGATAAGGGACTTGGTGGTAATCAAGATACAGGCTTTACTTTAATCAATGCTGAGAGACCTGTTACTCCACCTGAAGAATTTAAAATCAACATCCCTGTTGAAAAAACATGGGTTGTCAAAGATGAAAATACTATTAAGGACTTAGTTGTTGAAGTTAAGCTTTTAGAAAATGGTACTTTCAATGGTAGAACTATAAAACTTACTAAGGCTAGTAATTGGAAAGGTGAATTTAAAAACTTACCTACTAAAACTAGTGATGGTAAAGACATAATTTACACTATTGAAGAAATAGATATCCCTGGTTTTGATAAGGGATTTGGTGGTAACCAACTTGATGGCTTTAAACTAATTAATGCTGAAAGACCTATTACTCCACCTGAAGAGTTTAAAATCAACATTCCTATTGAAAAACTTTGGAAAGTTGAAGATGAAAACAATATCAAAGACTTAGTTGTTGAAGTTAAACTTTTAGAAAACGGCACTTTCAATGGTAGAACTATAAAACTTACTAAAGCTAGTAACTGGAAGGGTGAATTTAAAGATTTACCTACTAGAATTGATGGTAAAGACATAACTTACACTATTGAAGAAATAAATATCCCTGGTTTTGATAAGGGACTTGGTGGTAATCAAGATACAGGCTTTACACTAATCAATGCTGAGAGACCTGTTACTACACCTGAAGAGTTTAAAATTAACATCCCTGTTGAAAAACTTTGGAAAGTTGAAGATATAAACACTATCAAAGACTTAGTTGTCGAAGTTAAGCTTTTAGAAAATGGTACTTTTAATGGTAAGACTATAAAACTTACTAAAGACAATAACTGGAAGGGTGAATTTAAGGATTTACCTACTAAGACTAGTGATGGTAAGGACATAGTTTACACTATTGAAGAAATAAACATCCCTGGTTTTGATAAGGGACTTGGTGGTAATCAAGATACAGGCTTTACTTTAATCAATGCTGAAAAACCTGTTACTCCACCTGAAAAAACTGAAATTAACATTCCTATTGAAAAGAAATGGGTTGTTAAGGATGAAAATACTATTAAGGACTTAGTAGTTGAAGTTAAACTTTTAGAAAATGGGACTTTCAATGGTAGAACTATAAAGCTTACTAAGGCTACTAATTGGAAGGGTGAATTTAAAAACCTACCAACTAGAGATACAAATGGAGATTTTATTAAATATACTATTGAAGAAATAGACATCCCTGGTTTCGACAAGGGAGCTGGTGGTAACCAACTTGATGGCTTTAAACTAATTAATGCTGAAAGACCTGTTACTCCACCTGAAGAATTTAAAATCAACATTCCTGTTGAAAAACTTTGGAAGGTTAAAGATATAAATACTATTAAAGACTTAGTTGTTGAAGTTAAACTTTTAGAAAATGGGACTTTCAATGGCAAGATTATAAAACTTACTAAAGATAATAACTGGAAGGGTGAATTTAAAGATTTACCTACTAAAACTAATGATGGTAAAGATATAGTTTACACTATTGAAGAAATAAATATCCCTGGTTTTGATAAGGGACTTGGTGGTAATCAAGATACAGGCTTTACTTTGATCAATGCTGAAAGACCTGTTACTCCACCTGAAGAGTTTAAAATCAATATTCCTATTGAAAAACTTTGGAAGGTTGAAGATATAAATACTATTAAAGACTTAGTTGTTGAAGTTAAACTTTTAGAAAATGGGACTTTCAATGG
>CAMIXG010000023.1 GCA_946402705.1 uncultured Tissierellia bacterium
TTTTGACTACTCATAATACTTTACAGTATTTGGTAATTTTTGTCAACTACTTTTTTTCAGTCATAAACTTATCTATCAAGATTGCTTAATGTCTTTGTTGTCGACTTGTATATACTATATCATTTACCAATTAAAGTCAACTAGTTTCACTAAAGTTTTTTTATCTTTTTGACCATATTATTTGGACTCTCTTATATATAATGTAGGAATTATTTTTAAGCCAGTTTTTTTGGGGTACTTTTTAGCTGAAAATATCCAATTTAAATTTTGTGAATATTTTATTAATTTATGATATTATATTATTAACTAAATGGGGAAGGTGTTATTATGGAAAAAACCATTAAGAAATCTTGGAAAAAAAATTTCTACATAGTCATATTTTGTTTATTAGTTATAACTTTAATTAATGATTTAAACTTAACAAACCTAATAAAAGAGAAAAATTTAGAGACTTATTCTATGGATTTAATAGAAAAAAATTCTAAAAATGATTTTTCTTCTGCTAAATTAATTTTAAATCAGGATTTAAACTACTCAAAGTTATTAATTTTTGAAACAGATAGTGGTTACCAGAGTTTCTATTTTTCAAAAGGTAGACTAGTAAATCTTTATAATTATCAAATGGATTACATAAATTCAAAACCTCTAAATAATGGTACTATATCCTATGATTTATCAGATTCTGTTTATAAATATTCTTTTGATATTAAAATCTCTGATGACAAAACTGAGTTTATACCAAGACTTCAAGATTATAACTTTGACTTTTCATCCATTATTTTACTCATAATTTTTGTTTTAGCTTATTTATTTTTAAACTTGAAAAAAGATAAATCATTAAAAACTAAAAAAACTACTTAAAAAGGAGTATGTTCTATATGGAACATACTCCTTTTTTCCTATATTTATTCCTTATCTGATAAAATAAGTTTATTTTCTTTAGCTTCTATCTTTTTCCCAGCTATTATTTCCATCATATCTACTGGTACATATGTTATGCCATCTATTAATTCTGCTGGAGCAGATGTTATTACAGCTGTACCTTGAGTACCTTCTGATGTTACTATTAATTGATCTGTTCCTGGTTTAACTATATATATCATCTTATCTCTTGTAACCTTAGCTGATCTCATTTCCTTGTCCCAGCTAACTGTATGTCCTAATTTCTCTGAAACTTCTCTAAGGGGTACTAATACAACATCTCCCTTAGTAACTATTTTTATCTGACTAAGTTCCTTTTGCTCTGCAAAACTATAAGTTGGTAAAACTGCCATAAGTAATATAAAAGCCATACCTATGATTATAAAACGTCTTACTTTGGTATTCATTTTATTTTTCATCTAATCCCCCTATATTAATTTAAAAGTTTATTCTTTCATTTATAATATATCCTTTTTGAGCTAATAATCGCACTGCTAAGTGATTTGTCATGTAATTTTAATAAAAAAATACATCAAGGACTAATCCTTGATGTATAACTTTTATTTATAAAAAACTTTTCTCAAGCTCTTTTCTCATTTTTTCCAAAACTCTTTTTTCAACTCTAGATACTGTCATCTGAGATATATCTAGTTTTTCGGCTATGGCAACTTGAGTTTCCTTGTTAAAGTATCTATCTATTAATATTTGTTTTTCAACTTCATTTAACTGTCTCATAGATTCATTTAATAAATCATTATTTAGAATTTTATCAAAGTGTTCATCATCCTTACCTATAAAATCAGATAAACTTACATCTCCCTCTTCATTCATAGAATCATATGTTATATCTAATGATTGTGGAGTGTATACTTGACTAGCTTCCATAGTCTCTAAGATTTCTTCTTCTGATACTTCTAAATAAGTTGCTAAATCTTCTATAGTTGGTGCTCTTTGAAGTTCTTGACTAAGTAATATCTTAGCATTGTTTATTCTTTTAGATAGCTCTTGTATCCTTCTAGGTACTCTAATTGTCCATCCCTTATCTCTAAAATGTTTTTTTATTTCCCCGATTATAGTTGGAGTAGCAAAGCTAGAAAATTGAAAACCTTTGCTAACATCAAATCTATCTACTGCATATATTAGACCCACTGATGCTACTTGATATATGTCATCATAGTCTATACCTCTATTTATATATTTTTTTGCCAAAATTTCAGCTATATATAAATGTTTTTCTATTAACTCATCTCTATATACTCTGTCATTTGTTTCCCTGTATTTTTCGAAAAGCTCTCTTATATAATCTCGTTCTTCTTTTTTTGTATTACTCATTACTACCAGCCTTAAGGTATTTTATCATTTCAATTCCATAATCATGATAACTAACTTCATCCATTAGGGAATTTATTATAAGAGTTCCCATGACTAAGTCTTTTTCTTCTGATTCTTTGACTTCTTGAACTCTTATAGTGATTTTACCTTCATCTACTTGGATTTCTATATCTAGCTTTTCTTTTTGTGTCAGTTTAAGAGCATTTATACAGGCTTCTGCAAGTGATACTTTTAGGTCTTCTATAGAGTCTATATCAAATCCAATTCCCATTGAAACTCCTGATATAGCAAGTCTTGCTACTGATATATATTTAGGTTCTTTTGGTATTGATATGTTGATTATATCATTCATTTTCTCCACCTCTAATTACCATTAATTTATCAAGTTCTGTTATAGTTAATAATTTTAAGATATTTGGTTTTAAATTTTCTAAATATATTTTAAAACCTCTATCTTGAATATTTTTCAATACAAACATTAATGCACCTAGTCCTGTACTATCTATATAATCTAAATTTGTTCCATCTATTAGTATATCTTTATTTTCTTCTTCAAATGCTTCCATTACGCCTTCTCTAAATTCCATTGAAGTGTATATATCTATATCTCCTGCTGGTTGAAACACCCATTTATTACTATCTTTATTATTTTCTACTTTCATATCCATTATACATACCTCCTTTAAGAAATTATTTGTGCTACCTCTACAAATATAACAGATTTTATATATTATATCTATATATTTATTCTTCAGATTCCTCTTCTTCAGAATCTCCATCTTCTTCATATTTTGCTATGGCTACTACCTTGTCTTCATCTTCTATTTTTATAAGTCTAACACCTTGTGTGTTTCTTCCCATTTCAGATACACCATCTACTGATAATCTTATCATGGTACCCTTCATAGTGATAATTAATACCTCATCCTCATCACTTACAACCTTAGCAGACATTAAATCTCCAGTCTTATCTTTTATATTATAAGTTAAAACTCCAGATCCACCTCTTTTTTGAGTATTATATCTATCTATTGGTGTCTTTTTACCATATCCATATTCAGATATTATAAGAAGTTTTCTACTATCATCTTCTTCTGCTACTTCCATAGATACTACTTCATCATCATCAGTTAAGCTAATTGCCTTAACTCCTGCTGCACTTCTTCCCATCTCTCTAACATCTGTTTCCTTAAACTTGATAGCTTTACCATTTTTAGTAACAACTATTATTTCATTGTTTCCAAAAGTTTTTCTAACACTTATTAATTCATCATCATCCCTTAAAGTTATGGCGATTATACCACTAACCCTTATATTTTGGAAATTAGATAAATTTACCCTCTTTGTTATACCTTTTTTAGTTATGAAACTTATTGTTTCAAACTCTGTATCTTTCTCTATAGGTATTATGGCTGATACTTTTTCATTATCATCAAGTTTTAGAAGATTTACTATGGCTGTACCTCTAGCTTGTCTACCAGATTCTGGTATTTCAAAAGCCCTTAGTGAGTAAACCTTACCTAAGTTTGTAAAGAAAAGTATTGTATCATGTGTAGATGTTAAATACATATTTTCTACAAAATCTTCATCTCTTGTAGTTAAGGCTGTAACACCTCTACCACCTCTTTTTTGAGTTCTGTATAAGTCCTCTGGCATTCTCTTGATATATCCAAAATGAGTAAGTGTAAGAACTACATCTTCTTCATCTATCATATCTTCTAATATTATTTCTCCAGAATAAGGTACTATCTCAGATCTTCTCTCATCTCCGAATTTAGTTTTTATCTCTAATAATTCTTCTTTAATTATATTTAAAATCAAAAACTCATCTGCAAGTATTGTTTTTAATTTATCTATTGTAACTCTTAACTCATCATGTTCGTTTTCTAATTTGTGTCTTTCAAGACCAGTCAATCTTCTAAGTCTCATATCTAGTATGGCTTTTGATTGTTCATTTGAAAGTTCAAATTTTTCCTCTAATATAGTTGAAGCTAAATCATCTGTGTCTGATTCTCTTATTATTTTTAAAATCTCATCTATATTATTTTGAGCTATTATTAAACCTTCTACTATATGATCTCTAGCTTCTGCCTTGTTTAAGTCAAATTTCGTCCTATTTGTTATGATTTCTACCTGATGTTCTAAATAATATTCTAACATTTGTTTTAAATTTAAAACTCTAGGCTCATCATTTACAAGGGCGAGCATTATAGTACCAAAAGTCACCTGAAGCTGTGTATACTTGTATAAACTATTTAATACAACTTCAGCACTTCCATCCCTACTAATTTCTATAACTACTCTAAGTCCGTCTCTATCTGATTCATCCCTAAGGGCAACTATACCTTCCACTCTCTTATCTTTTACAAGTTCAGCTATTTTTTCTATAAGCTTAGCCTTATTAACTTGATATGGAAGTTCTGTTATGACTATTTTATCTCTGGATTTTTCATTATACTCAACTTCAGCTACTGCCCTTAAAAGTATTTTACCTCTCCCTGTTCTATAGGCTGATCTAATACCTTCTTGTCCCAGTATATGCCCCCCTGTTGGAAAGTCTGGACCTTGTATTACAGTCATTAAATCTTCAACTGTTGTTTCCTTATCTTCTATCATCATAATTATCCCATCTATTACTTCTGATAGGTTATGAGGCGGTATATTAGTAGCCATCCCTACTGCTATACCTGAAGAACCGTTTACAAGAAGATTTGGAAATCTACTTGGTAGTACCATTGGCTCTTTTAAGGTTTCATCAAAGTTTAACCTATAGTCTACTGTATCTTTTTCTATATCTCTTAAAAGTTCTAGGGCAAGTGGAGCCATTCTAGCTTCAGTATAACGCATGGCAGCTGCTCCATCTCCATCTACTGAACCAAAGTTTCCATGTCCATCTACTAATAAGTATCTTGTGTTAAAATCTTGGGCAAGTCTTACCATCGCTCCATAAACGGAACTATCACCATGTGGATGGTACTTACCTAGTACATCCCCTACAAGTCTTGCTGATTTTCTATACTGTCTATTTGGAGTCATACTTAGCTCGTTCATAGCATAGATTATCCTTCTATGAACTGGCTTTAATCCATCTCTTACATCAGGTAATGCACGACTTACAATTACACTCATTGCATAATCTAAGTAGGAGGTTTTCATTTCTTTATTTATATCTATATCAACTATACTTCTATCTTTGTTTTCCAAATCCATAATTAACCTCCTATATATCTAAGTTTTCTACTAATTTTGCATTTTCTTCAATAAATTCACGTCTAGGTTCTACTTTTTCTCCCATTAGTATAGTAAATATTTCATCAGCCTTAACAGCATCATATATATTTACCTTTAATAAAACCCTATTATCTGGGTCCATTGTAGTATCCCAAAGTTGTTCTGGATTCATTTCTCCAAGACCTTTATATCTTTGAATTGTATAATTTTCTCCACCTAAAACTTCTATACCTGATTTAAGTTCTTCTTCTGAATAGGCGTAAATCTCTCTTTTACCCTTGGCTACCTTGTATAAAGGTGGTTGAGCTAAAAATACATGTCCATTTTCTATTAGCTGAGGCATATATCTATAGAAGAAAGTTAATAATAAGGTACTAATATGAGCACCATCAACATCGGCATCGGTCATTATTATAATTTTTCCATATCTTAGTTTTGATATATCAAACTCTTCTCCTATACCAGTACCAAAAGCAGTTATCATATTTCTAATTTCATCAGAATTTAATATCTTATCTAATCTAGCTTTTTCAACATTCATAATCTTACCCTTTAAAGGTAAGATAGCCTGAAATCTTCTGTCTCTACCTTGTTTAGCACTTCCTCCGGCAGAGTCCCCTTCCACTAGATATATCTCTGTATCTAAGATATCTGTACTTTGACAGTCTGAAAGTTTACCTGGAAGTGTTGTATTTTCTAAAACTGATTTTCTTCTGGTTAAATCTCTAGCCTTTCTAGCAGCTTCTCTCGCCCTTCTAGATGCTATAGATTTTTCAAGTATTAGTTTAGCTTCAGAAGGATTTTCCTCTAAAAATGTCTTTAAGTTTTCATAGGTTGCAGACTCAACTATTCCTCTAGTTTCACTATTTCCTAGCTTAGTCTTAGTTTGCCCTTCAAATTGAGGTTCTGTAAGTTTTACAGATAAAACTCCTGTAAGTCCTTCCCTAACATCATCTCCTGATAAGTTTGCCTCTGATTCTTTTATAAATTTATATTCCCTACCATAATCATTTATTATTCTAGTAAGAGCAGTTCTAAGTCCTGATAAATGAGAACCTCCCTCTGCTGTATTTATATTATTTGCAAATGTAAATATGCTTTCAGAGTAACTATCTGTATATTGTAATGCCAACTCAACAATTGTGTCTTCTTTCTTAGTCTCAAAATATATTACATTTTTTTGAATTGGAGTTTTATTCCTATTTATATATTCTACAAATGATTTAATTCCACCTTCATAGAAAAATACTACTTCCTTAACTTCATCTTCTCTTAAATCTTTAAGACTTATAGTTATATTTTTATTTAAAAATGCCATTTCTCTAAATCTTTTTTCAAGAACTTCATAGTCAAAAACTATTGTTTCAAAAATTTCATCATCTGGCATAAATCTTATAGTAGTACCAGTTTCTGTACTTTCTCCAACTATTTCAAGTTCACTTGTTGTTAGTCCCCTTGAAAAAGTTTGTTTATGAATATGACCATCTCTACATACTTCTACTTCCAACCATACTGATAATGCATTTACTACAGATATACCTACTCCATGAAGTCCACCTGAGACTTGATAGGCATCACTATTAAACTTACCTCCAGCATGAAGGATAGTTAGTACCGTTTCCACAGTAGATTTTCCAGTTTGTTTATGTACCTCTACTGGAATACCACTACCATTATCTATAACTTCTACAGATCCATCTTTTTTTATAGTTACATTTATTGTGTCACACATTCCAGCCAATGCTTCATCTATACTATTATCTACTATTTCATATACTAAGTGATGAAGTCCATCTGGCCCAGTGCTTCCTATATACATCCCTGGTCTTTTTCTTACAGGTTCTAGACCCTCTAATACCTGTATCTCACTTGCCGTATAATGTCTTTCTTTATTTTCATTGGTCATAAACTTACCTCCATACGCTTAAAATATTTCTATTTTCCAAAGTTTTCGAAGATATTTTTGAAAAATATACCTGTGTTTTCCCTTTTTTTTCAGTTATTATATAGGATTTTATATCATCATCTATAGCTAAAGTTAGATTTAGATGCCTTAAAAACTTTTTAAAGCATTTTTTACCTTCTACAGAACTATCTATAGTTTTTCTATCTAAAATAGCTATTATATCTTCACTATATATATAGTTTTCTTCTCCTATATTAATAATCATCTATTATACCTTCTTCTTCAATTTTAAAAAAACCATTTTTAACTGTAAAAATAGTTTTTTCTATATCTCTCAATTCTCTTATATCTATTGCGTCAGTAACAGTTATTATCGTTTGAATATTTTTTAATGACTCTATCAAATACTTTCTCCTACTCTTATCTAGTTCTGAAAATACATCATCCAATAATAAGATTGGATAAGTTCCCATTTCAGTTTTTATAAGTTCCACCTCTGAAAGTTTCATTGATAATACAGTAGTCCTTTGCTGTCCTTGTGATCCAAAAGTTCTCAAATCATTGCCATTTACTGAGATAATCATATCATCTCTATGAGGTCCCATTGAAGTTGTTCTATTGAAAATATCTTTTTCTCTATTTAAGATTAGTTTTTCAAGATATGTTTTCTCCAAATAACTTAAATCCTTAGAATTTTCCACATTACAGCTATATTCTATAAATAAATCTTCCTTGGATTCTGTTATTTTTTTGTGTATATTATTGGCTATTATATTTAATTTTTCTATATAGATAATTCTTTCTTTTATTAAATATACTCCATATTTCACTAGCTGAAGATCAAATACTTCTAATAAATCCTTTTTTTCCCTATCAGGTCTATTAGATTTTAATATATTATTCCTTTGATATAATACCTTTTCATACTTTCTCAAATTATAGTTATATAAAGGATTAATTTGATATATCTCTCTATTTAAATAATCCCTTCTCTTAGAAGGCCCTTCTTTTATTAAACTTAAATCATCTGGAGAAAAAACAACAACATTTAAACCACTACTTAGTTCCTTATTGTTTTCTATAGGATTTTTATTAATTCTCATAGTTTTAGGATTATCCCTGTCCAGTTTTACTTCTATAAATCTATTAAAATTATCAATCTTAATATTTGCCCCAACATAGGCCTGTTTTTTACTTAAATTTATTATATCTTTTTCATTGTTGGCCCTAAAAGTTCTACCTGTGCCACACATATATATAGATTCTAAAAAATTAGTTTTACCTTGAGCATTTTGTCCAATTAATATATTTAATTTTTCATTTAATGTAATATTTAGATTAAAATAATTTCTAAAATTTATCAGTCTTATATCTTTTATTTTCAAACATAACACTCCTTAGATAGCTACATTCTATTATAGCATAATATAACTATCTTCCCTAATTATGAGTATTTCAATCATTTTCACTATACTATAGTAAAAGTCTCTTCTCCATCCACTTCTATAACATCGCCAACTACAAGTTTTTTACCTCTTTGAGTACACACTTCTTCATTGACACTAACTAGTCCATCTTTTATAAGCATAGTAGCATGTCCACCAGTTTGTGCTATACCAGCATACTTTAAAAATTGGTCAAGTTTTATATAATCTGTCTCTATTTGTACTTCTTCCATTTTCTCACCTCTTATATATTAGATCTAACTGGTAATACTAGGTAAATATAATTTTCATCATCAGTTGGAGTTATGATACATGGATTTAAACTTCCCATAAAGTTAAGTTCTATTTCATCACAATCCATAATTCTAATTCCCTCTAATAGATATCTAGCATTAAAGGCGATTTTCACATCTTCTCCCTCTTTTACTATTTCTATATCTTCATGTACATTACCTATTTCCGATTTTGATTCTATATTTATTCTTCCATTAGCTATATTTAAAAGAATCAAATTAGCCTTTTCTTCTTTAGCAAGTAAAGATGCTCTTTCCAATGAATTTTGGAAGTCTTTCCTATTTATTTTAACCTTAGTTTCATGTTCTTTTCTTATTATATCTTGGTAATTAAAAAACTGACCTTCCAATAATTTTGAATAAATAACTGTATCATCTAAACTAAAACATATGTTGTTAGAGCCATTACTTAAATTGGCACTTTCTTCACTTTCAAAGCTTATATTTATATTGTAGTCCTTATCTTCTGCTATTTTTGTAACTTCATTTAAAGTTCTAGCTGGAACTATCATTTTGTTTTCAATATCTGAATCTATATTTATATTTCTAAGGGATAACCTAAAACCATCTAGGGCTACAAAAGATAGTAACTTATCTTTTATTTCAAGTAATACACCTGTTAATGATGGCCTAAGCTCTTCTTGTGATGTAGCAAATACTGTTTGTCTAACTGCATTTTTAAGTAAATCTGTAGGTATATCTATTGAGTTATCCCTTTTGAAAAACGGTATTTTAGGATATTCATCTGGATTATTACCAACTATATTAAATTCTGAGTTCTCACATTTAATATTCATATTTCTAACATCACCATTTGTAGTTACTTGGATATCCACTGTGGATAAGGGTAATTTTCTAACTATATCCCCAAATACTCTAGAATTTATTACTATAGATCCTTCTTCTTCTATAGAACATTCTACAAAAGTTTCTATACTTATTTCTAAATCAGTAGCTGTTATTTTTAATTTATTATCTATTGTTTCAAGTAATATACCGTCTAATATAGGTAAAGTTGTTCTACTAGAGATTCCTCTTTGAGCTATACTTATATGTTTAGATAGTTCTTTTTGATTGATTTTAAATTTCATTTTTATATGCCTCCTCTTATATATATAATTAAAATAATTTTAGTAGTATTAGTAGTAGGGCGTGTTAATATGTGGATAACCATAATAAGCCTTAAAACTTGATAAAAATCCTAAAATAATAACATGTTGATAAGTTAAAGATAACTTTTTATAACTATGCTACTTATACACATATAGTGAATTTTAGTTTTTCATATCATTAACTAATTTATCCAGTTTATTTTTTAAAATATCATCAGTAGATAATTCGTCTGATATTTTTTCATATGCATGTATTACAGTTGTATGATCTCTACCACCAAATTCTTCTCCTATTTTAGGAAGGGATAGGTCTGTTAGTTCTCTAGTTAGATACATGGCTATTTGTCTAGGGTAGGCTATGGCTCTAGTTCTTCTCTTAGATGAAAAATCATCTAGTGATATACCATATTCCTTGGCTACAAATTTTTTAATAAGGTCTGGTGTTATTTCTACAACCTTATTTTCCGATATAATATCTTTTAGGGCTTCCTCTGCAAGCTCTAAGTTTATATCACTATTAGTAAGAGATGAATATGCAACTATTCTTATTAAAGCACCTTCTAATTCTCTTATATTAGACCTAATCTTAGTTGCTATGTATAAAAGAACCTCATCATCTATTTCTATATTTTCAATATTAGCCTTTTTTCTAAGTATGGCTATTCTAGTTTCCAAGTCTGGCGCCTGAATATCAGTTATAAGTCCCCATTCAAAACGTGAACGAAGTCTGTCTTCTAGTGTTGGTATCTCTTTAGGAGCCCTATCACTAGAAATTATAATTTGTTTATTTGCTTCATGCAGGGCATTAAATGTATGGAAAAACTCTTCCTGTGTCCCTTCTTTACCAGCTATAAACTGGATATCATCTACTAATAAGACATCTATATTTCTGTATTTATTTCTAAATTCTTCATTTCTAGATTCTCTTATGGAGTTTATTAGTTCATTTGTAAATTTTTCAGATGATACATAAACTACCTTTGAGCTAGGATCTTGTTCTAAAATAAAATGACCTATTGCATGCATTAAATGGGTTTTTCCAAGTCCAACTCCTCCATATAAAAACAATGGATTATAGGTTTGAGCAGGTGCTTCAGCTACTGCTAAAGATGCTGCATGGGCAAATCTATTACTATTCCCAATTACAAAGGTATCAAAAGTATATTTGGGATTTAATCTTGAAAGATTTGTAGTTTCATCTTTTACTTCTTCTTTTTCTTCTTCATTAATATAGTTTTTTATTTCTCCTGGAATGATGAAATCAATAGAGAACTTATTATTGGTTACTTGCTCAAGAGCTGATTGTATTAAATTCATGTATCTGGCAACCAGAATACCCTTGGTAAACTCATTTGGAGCAGCTAATACGATTTTATTATTAGCTTCATCTAAGTTTATTGGGTCAATAGTTTTTAACCAAGTATTAAAACTAACTTCTGTAATTTCTACTTTAATTAAATTTAATACATCCTTCCAAATATTTTCTAGATTTGAAGTCATAAAAAAACCTCCTTATATTTATAGATATAAACATACTTATTAACAGCTTATTAGAAAATAAGCTTTAAAAAATAAGCCCTAAAAAAATAATATTTTACTGTTTATAAAATATTTATACAATGTTATTAGATATAAAATTAAAACTAAAAACAATAAAAATAAAATTTATAAGCCTATTTAACTGTTAATAAAAAATGTTTAAAATTCAATGTTTAAATGAATTGATGTGAATAAAGAATAAAAGTTATCAACTATTTATCCACAGAATGTTAATAACTTAAATTTGTTAATAAGTCTAAAAAAACTTATCCACACATAAACAATAATATCAAATTTAGGAAATATTATCAATAAATTATCCACAAGATAAACAAACTGTGTATAAAGTTTAATAATATACAAATTATCTGAAAAATAAATAGAAGAGATAGGAGAATAATCGAATTTAAAGTGAGATATTTCTTGACATATGACTTGTAAGTAAATATAATCATAGTAGTGTGAATAAATGTTTATTTTGATAGTTAAGTTTGTTATATATATAATGATACGGATAATTATCAATTGTATACTTTAAGGAGGTGTACTGAATATGAAAATGACATATCAACCAAAGAAAAGAAAAAGACAAAGAACTCATGGATTCAGAGCAAGAATGAAAACTAAATCAGGTAGAGCAGTTATAAAAAGAAGAAGACTAAAAGGTAGAAAAAGATTAACTGCATAGGCCACTGCCCTAGTGGCCTTTTTAGTTAGCTCAATTAATTGAAGGGGAGCAATACTAAATGAATAAAGTTATGAGTTTGAGAAGTAATCTTGAATTTAAAGAAATTTATAAGGTAGGAAAGAATTTTTGGAATAGAAATTTAATCCTGTATGTGAGAAAAAATGATTTAGGATATAATAGAGTCGGATATTCTATTACTAAAAAGGTTGGAAATAGCGTAGTCAGAAATAAAATAAGAAGAAGAATGAAGGAAATATATAGATTGAACTTACTAGAATTAGAACAGGGTTACGATCTTATTTTTATACCTAAAAAAAATGTTGTAGATATATCCTATCCAGAATTAAAAAGTGCAATGGTTCATATTGTGAAAATCTCAAAGTTAAAAAAGGTTAAGGAGAAAAATGAGTAATATAATGGTTTTGTTTATTAAATTTTACCAAAATATTATATCTAAATATATAATTCCAAGTAAGAATTGCAGGTTTTATCCAACTTGTTCATCTTATTCCATACAAGCTTACGAAAAGTATGGCTTTTTTAAGGGAAGCTTTTTAACTATTAAAAGGATACTTAGATGTAATCCTTTTAATAATGATGATTATTATGATCCATTAATATGAATAGGAGTGTAATATACCATGATGGGATTTTTCGGAAACATAATGGGAAAACTATTATCGACAGTGTACAGCTTAGTGTCAGGGTTTGGTTCAGAACCAGAACATTTTTCATTCTATGCAATGTCAATAATACTAACAACTATAGTTTTTAAGCTATTATTATTACCACTAGCTATAAAACAAGCTAAGTCTATGAAGGTTATGGGAGAAATTCAACCAGAACTTTTAAAAATACAAGAAAAATATAAAGATGACCCTATGGTTCAACAAAAGAAAATGTCAGAGTTATATAAAGAATATAAATATAATCCAGCATCTGGATGTTTAATGTTATTGGTACAACTACCAATATTATTGGCGTTTTTTAAGGTAATGAGAGAACCAGTTACTTATGCATTTAAAGATCCAGGAATGTATGAAGCTATGAATAAATCATTCTTTTGGATATCAAATTTGGACAAACCAGATCATTTAATGTATGGTTTACCACTTCTAGCAGCGATAACTACTTATCTACAAAGTATTACAATGAAAACAGGAAATGCAGGAAATGAACAAATGGAAACAACACAAAAAACTATGAATATCTTTTTACCTATAATGATATTTATGAGTGCGCGTTCTTTTCCAGCTGGTCTAGCACTTTACTGGGTAGTTAGTAATGGATTTGGAGTTGTACAACAACTTGTAATAAATAAGATTATAGATAAGAAATAGGTGAAAATATAAGGAGGAATTAAAGCATGAGATCCGTAGTAAAAGTATCAAAAACTATCAATGATGCCGTGGAAGAAGCTTTAATGGAATTAAATGTTGGAAGAGAAGATGTAGAAGTTGAAGTTATGGAAGAACCTAAAAAAGGTTTACTAGGACTTATAGGAGCTAAGGATGCTGTTGTTAGAGTTACAGTAACTTATGATCCAAAGGAAGTTATAGATGTATTTATAACAAAAATCTTGTTTGAGATGGGATTAACATCTGGAACTACAAAAATTGAATTAAAAGATAACATAGCATATGTGGACATAGAGAATATAGATGATGAACAAATGGGAATAGTAATAGGAAGAAGAGGAGCTACTCTTGATTCAATACAATATTTGCTAAGCTTAGTATTAAATAAGAAAAAAGACAAATATTATAGGGTTGTACTAGATATAAATAGTTACAGAAAGAAAAGAGAAGAAACCTTGGAAAGACTTGCACATAAAATGGCAGCAAAAGCCAAAAAAAGTAAGCGAGTTATAAAACTTGAACCTATGAATCCTTATGAAAGAAGAATAATACATTCATCTTTACAAAGTTTAGACTACATAACAACACATAGTGAAGGTGATGAACCTTTTAGAAGGGTTGTTATAAAATTAAAATAGAAATTAAAACCCAGTTAATAGCTGGGTTTTCTTATAGATAAAAGATATAACTTAGAGATAAACAGAGGTGATTAAATGACTATAGCAGCTATTTCTACAGCAGTTGGAGAAGCAGGTATTGGAATTGTTAGAATGAGTGGTAGTAAATCTTTAGAAATTGCTAATAAAATTTTTAAGGGTGCAGTGATAGAGAGTTTAGATGATAAGAGTAGTAGGAAAATGGTATATGGACATATTATAGATGGTGAAAACAAGATTGTTGATGAGGTTTTAATAGCCTATATGAAGGGGCCTCATACCTATACAAGGGAAGATATAGTAGAAATATATTGCCATGGTGGTATAATTCCAGTTAGAAAAGTTTTAGACCTAACTCTTAATAATGGGGCTAGACTATCTGAACCAGGAGAGTTTACTAAAAGAGCATTTTTAAATGGAAGACTTGATTTATCTCAAGCAGAAGCTGTTATGGATATTATTCATGCCAAGACTGAAAAATCCCATGAAACATCTATGGATCAGCTAGAGGGGAAACTATCCAAAAAAATAAGGGAACTTAGGGATGAAATATTAAATATACTTGCAAGGGTTGAAGCTAGTATTGATTATCCAGGAGAGGATTCAATAGAAGATGTAGCCTATAAAGAGATAATAGAAAGAGGAAGTAATTTAAGAGCTGAAATACTTAAATTAATCCAAACATCGACTAGGGGAACTATCCTAAGAGATGGTTTGAACACCATAATCCTAGGAAAACCAAATGTTGGAAAATCTTCCCTACTAAATGCTATATTGAGAGAAAATAGAGCCATAGTAACAGACGTTCCAGGAACAACTCGTGATGTAATAGAGGAGTTTGTAAATATAGATGGGATACCACTTAAATTAGTTGATACAGCGGGAATTAGAGATACTGATGACCTAGTTGAAAAAATCGGAGTGGATAGGGCTAAGGATTTAGTTGATAAGTCTGACTTGATAATAGCTGTTTTTGATGTATCTAAAGAGTTAGATAATGAAGACAAACAAATTATAGAACTTATAAAGAATAAGAAGGCTATAATTATAATAAATAAAATAGATTTAGAAAGAAAATTTGAAGAAAAATTTATAACAGAGGATTTATCTGATAAAATAATAATAGAATCTTCAATGGTAAATGAAGTGGGCATTGAAGAAATAGAAGAAAGTATCAAAGAAATGTTTTATAGTGGAAATCTAGAATTAGATTCTGGTATAGTAATAAATAATATTAGACATAAGAATCAATTGGAAAAGGCTAAGAAAAATATAGATGACGTCATAGAGGCAGCAGAAATGAATGTGCCAATTGATTGTATTGAAGTGGACTTGAAGAATTGCTGGGAAAATTTGGGTGAAATATCTGGAGATACAATTGGCGAAGATATTTTAGATAAAATATTCTCAGAGTTTTGTTTAGGAAAGTAAGGTGGAAAAATGTCAGAAGTCAAAAGATATATTGCAGGAGAATATGATGTTGTAGTAGTTGGAGCAGGCCATGCAGGAGCTGAAGCAGGGCTTGCACCAGCTAGAATGGGTTTAAAAACTTTGATTTTAACTATGAGCCTAGATTCAGTAGTAGCCATGTCTTGTAATCCAAATATAGGTGGAACAGGAAAAGGACACTTGGTTAGGGAGATAGATGCACTTGGTGGCGAAATGGCCATAAATATAGATAAGACTTTTATTCAAAGTAGGATGTTAAATACTTCAAAAGGACCAGCAGTCCACTCTTTAAGGGTGCAAGCTGATAAGGTGGAGTACCATACAGAAATGAAGAAGGTTTTAGAAAATCAAGAAAATTTAAGACTCATACAGGGAGAGGCAACAGATATAGTAATAGAAGATGGAAAAGTAGTAGGTGTAGAAACTAGAACAGGGGCTTTTTATAAGGCTAAAGCTGTAGTGGTTTGTACAGGTACCTATTTAAATGGTAAGACCTATATGGGAGAAGTAGAGCAGTCATCTGGACCAGATGGAAGAGCACCTTCACTATTACTAACTAGTGCCCTAGAGGAAAAAGGATTTGACTTTAGAAGAATGAAAACAGGAACACCTGCAAGACTTCACAAAGATACAATAGATTTTTCTAAGATGGAAATACAACCTGGAGATGATGAAATAATACCATTTTCCTTCATAAATTCAGGTAAAACTTATGATATGGAGCAAGTACCTTGTTATTTAACTTATACAACAGAGGAGTCTCATGAAATAATAAGACAAAGCATAATAAGATCTCCTAAATATGCAGGAGAAATACACGGTGCAGGAGCTAGGTATTGTCCTTCTATAGAGGATAAGGTTATGACTTTTACAGATAGAAATAAACATCAAATCTTTATAGAGCCAGAAGGACTTGGTACTAAGGAAATGTATATACAAGGGGCTAGTTCTACCCTACCAGAAGAGGTACAATTAGAGCTTTATAAACATATAATAGGACTTGAAAATGCAGAGTTTATGAGATCGGCTTATGGTATAGAATATGATACAATAGACCCAACTTTGCTTTATAGGTCTTTAGAACATAGAACTATAAATAATCTGTTTTTTGCAGGACAAATAAATGGGACATCTGGTTACGAAGAAGCGGCAGCTCAAGGACTTATAGCAGGTATAAACTCAGCTCAAAATATATTGGGTAGAGAGCCTTTTATATTGGACAGGTCAGAAGCCTATATAGGTGTTTTGATAGATGATATTGTAACTAAGGGAGTAGATGAACCTTATAGAATAATGACATCTAGAGCGGAATATAGGCTTACTTTAAGACAAGATAATGCAGACCTAAGGCTTACAAAAAAAGGCTTTGAAATAGGACTTGCATCTAAAGAAAGATATGAAAAAGCTTTAGAAAAGGAAAAACTTGTAACAGAAGAGCTAGAAAGACTTAGAAATATAAAAATAAATCCAACAAAAGAAATAAATAAAATAATGCTTAGCCTTGGTAGTACAGAACTAAATACTTCTATAACTCTAGATAAAATAATTAGAAGACCAGAGCTAAATTATGATAAAGTAGAGATATTGGATGAAACAAGAAAACCTTTATTAAGAGAAATTAGACTTCAAGTCGAAACTCAGATAAAATATGAAGGGTATATAAAGAAACAAATGGAACAGATAGAACAATTTAAAAAACTTGAAAATAGAAAACTAGATATAAATATGGATTATTCTAAAGTTAAAAATCTTAGGATAGAGGCAGTTGAAAAACTATCTAAGATAAGACCAGAATCAGTGGGTCAAGCTTCAAGAGTTTCAGGAGTATCTCCAGCAGACATAAACATGCTGTTACTTCATTTGGAACAAGAGAGAAGGAGAGGGGAAAATTCTGTTGAGTAATATTGATACTTTGATTAAAGGTAGTAAGGACCTTGGTATAGACTTAGGTGCTACAAGGGAAAATTATTTTAAGGAATATAAAGATTTAATAAAAGAATGGAATGAAAAAATAGATATAACTACTATAGTTGAAGATGAGGAAATGGATAACAAGCATTTTCTAGATAGTTTAACCTTGGTAGGAACAGGTCTATTTGATGGAAATAGTAAGATTATAGATATAGGAACAGGTGGAGGTTTCCCAGGTGTTCCTTTGAAAATATATAATGAAAAATTAGATATAACTCTAATGGATAGTTTAAATAAGAGAATAGTTTTTCTAAATAATGTAATAGAAGAGTTAGGATTAAAAGATATAGTAGCTACACACGGAAGAGCTGAAGAGCTTAGTATAACAAAAGAGCATAGAGAAGTATATGATATTTGCACTTCAAGAGCAGTAGCTAGATTAAACACTTTAGTAGAATATTGTTTACCTTTTGTAAAAGTTGGAGGGTATTTTGTTTCTATGAAGGGTCCTGATTATGAAGATGAATTAAAAGAAGCTAAAAATGCAATTATATTATTAGGTGGAGAAATAAAAGAACATAGAAAAATTACAATACCAAATACAGATATTACACATTCAATCATAGTTATAGAAAAAATAAAGAATACACCTAAAAAATACCCTAGAGGCGGAGGGAAACCAAGAAAGAAACCGCTATAAAACTAGAAAAAGAGGGATGATATGAGTATTTCAAAAACAGAAATCCAAAGTATACCTGTATCAGATATAAAACCTAATCCTTATCAGCCGAGAAAACAATTTAGTCATAATTCTTTAAAGGAACTTAGTCAATCTATTAAAATATATGGAGTACTACAACCTATAAATGTTAGAAAAACTGGAGATAACAGTTATGAGTTAGTAGCAGGGGAGAGAAGACTAAGAGCTAGTAAATTAGCAGGATTATCAGAGATACCAGCAATAATATTGGAGTTTAAAGAAAAAGAATCTGCAATAGTAGCCTTGATGGAAAATTTACAAAGGGAAGATTTAAACTTTATCGAGGAGGCTAATGGTTATAATAACTTGATAAAAGACCATGGCTTAACACAAAAAGAGATAGCTGAAAGTATAGGTAAAAGTCAATCTACAATAGCTAACAAACTTAGAATATTGAATTTAAATAAAAAAATTCAGGCTATGATTTTAGATAATGACTTAACTGAAAGACATGGAAGAGCTTTATTAAAACTGCCAACAGATGAACTTAGAGAGGAAACTGTTGAGAAAATAATAGAGAATGGATTGAATGTAAAACAAAGTGAAGACCTTATAAAATCTGTTTTAGATGACATAATAGAGGTAGAAGAAGAGGAAAAACCAAAGGAAGAAAAGATAAAAAATAGACAGCAGATAAAGTCTATGATAAATACAAAAATCTACTTAAACACTTTGAAAAAAGCCTATGAAGCCATAAAAGACACTGGAATAAATGTTGATTATGAAGAAATAGATAAAGATGATGTAGTTGAGGTAATCGTTAGGATACCTAAAAAATAGGGCAGATTTATCTGCTCTTTTTTTGTGTTCTATGTAGAACATAATTGTAATTTTCTAGAATTTTGATAATATTATAGAGAGAAGCTTTAGAGAGGTGAGAATTTGGAAATTTTACAAGTAAATATTGATGATATTAAGGTAAATCCATATCAGCCAAGACTTGAATTTAGTAAAGAAAAATTATCAGAATTAGCTAGATCGATAGAGGAAAATGGAATACTTCAACCTATTGTACTTAGGCTTAAAGATGATAGCTATGAAATTGTGGCAGGAGAAAGAAGATACAGGGCTGCAAAATTAGTAGGACTTAAAAAAATTAATTCTGTAATAATAGATGTGGATGATAATGAGAGTGCAAAACTTGCCATAATAGAAAATATACAGAGGGAAAACTTAAATCCTATAGAAGAAGGGCTTGGTTATAAAAAGATACTATCAAGTTTTAATATGACCCAGGAAGAGCTTGGAGAAAAACTGGGAAAATCTCGTCCATATATATCAAATACTATCAGGTTGCTAGACCTTGATGACCTAGTTCAAAAGTATATAATAGATGGGAAAATAAGTACGGGACATGGTAAATTATTATTATCTATAAAAGAAAAAGCTTTACAGGTTAAAATAGCTGATGAAATTATAAAAAATCAGTTAACAGTTAAGCAAACTAAAAGTATAATAGATAGTATGGGAAAGGGAAATAAAAAACTTAAACCAAAGGATTCTTATATACAATCATTAGAAGAAGATTTAATGTCTTATTTTGGAACTAAGGTAAACTTGATTCAAAAAAAAGAAAAGGGAATAATAGAAATCGAGTTTTATAATGATGAAGATTTAGAAAGAATCTTAGAGATGTTTATTGAACAATCTTAAGGAGGCATATGAAATGGGAATAAATATATTTCAAGTAGATGCAT
Organism: uncultured Tissierellia bacterium; assembly: GCA_946402705.1. Taxonomy (GTDB): domain Bacteria; phylum Bacillota; class Clostridia; order Tissierellales; family Tissierellaceae; genus CAMIXG01. The sequence goes on from CAMIXG010000023.1 coordinate 20,299, forward strand.
TTACTAATGAGCCATTTGGAGGTAATCCAGCAGGTGTTGTACCTTGCGCAGAAGGTATAAGTGAAAAGGTTATGCAACTTGTAGCTAGGGAGATGAATGTATCTGAGACAGCTTTTATAAAAAGAGAACAAGAAGATTTATTTAAGGTAAGATTTTTCACACCAGAAAATGAAGTTGAATTATGTGGCCATGCAACTATAGGTTCGTTTTATATACTGGCTAAAAAATTATATATAAAGCCTATAGAAAATGGAATTAAAACAGTTTATCAAGATACAAAGGCAGGTAGGTTACCAGTTTTTATATCATATAAAAATGGAGAAGTAGATAAGGTTACTATGGAGCAGGCAGAACCAAAATCTTTTGGAGAGGTTTTAGACCTAGAAAAACTTGCTAAATCTTTAAACCTAGATATAGATGATATAGGTATAGAAGGCTTAGATGTGAAACCAGAAATTATATCTACAGGACTAAAAGACATTATTGTACCTGTTAAAAGTCGTAAAATACTTGATGGAATTGAGTTTAACAAGGACCTATTAAAAGAAGTATCTAAAGATAATGATGTGGTAGGAGCTCATGTTTTCTACATGGAAGACACTAATAAGGGAGAAATCTATACTAGAAATTTTGCCCCTTATGTAGGAATAGATGAAGAAGCAGCAACTGGAACATCAAATGGTGCAACCCTATACTATTTGAAGAAAAATCAAATTTTAAAGGGAAATACAATACTTGCCCATCAAGGACAGTTAATGGATAGACCAAGTGAAATTTACTGTGAAATCACAGATGAGGGCCAAATTAGGGTTGGTGGAGAAGCAAGGTTATCTGTAGATGGAATTTTAATGAGTCATTAGGAGAGTACAATGTATATAGATAAATCAGTTAGAGAATATATAGATTTAACAAGTGAAAGAGTATCAGCGCCTGGTGGTGGAAGTGTCTTGGCCCTAGTGTCTAGTCTTGGTAATGGATTATCAGAGATGGCCATGAAGTTTTCTCTGGATAAGGACATATTTTTAAATTTAGATTTAGAAGTTAGAAATAATATCGAAAGATCTTTAAAGATGGTAGAACTTTATAGGAAAAAAACTATGGAGCTAGTAGATTTAGATACAGCTGCATTTAATAAGGTATTACTTGGATATAAGATGGAAAAGGGAACAGATGAAAGAGCTAGAACAATAGAAGAAGGTTATAAAGAAGCATTGGAGATACCGCTTTTATGCTTTAGATATTCTCTAGAGAGCTTAAAGCTACAATACCTCTTATCCAGTTATGTAGATAAGGGGATAATAACAGATATAATAATAGGTAGTATGTTGTCCTTCGCGGCTATGGAGGGATCAATCTATAATATAAAAATAAACTTAAATGGAATAAAGGACTTAGACTACAAGGAAAAAATTATAAGTGAAGTAGACTTATCTTTAATAGAAGGAAGAAGATTTAGAGATTTAATAAAGTTAGAGGTAGATAAGAAATTATTATAATTTATGATAAAACCTAAGTTTACTTAGGTTTTATTGTTTTCAGGTCTTAAATAATTGGAGGAATATATGAATATGCAAAGTATCATGACAAATATGGAAAAATTTAATACACAGATAGTAATGGGGTTAATTGGAGCAGTTTTGATATTACTTATAATTAATCTTATAAGCCAAGTGAGAATATCTAGTATCAGAAAGAAATACAATAAGATAGTAGCAGGAAATGAAGGTGTAGACTTAGAAACCATGTTATTGGATATAAAAGATGACTTGGGAAATATGAAACTTGGACTTAGGGCTACAGATGAAAATTTAGTAAATTTAAAAAATGAACTATCATATACTATTCAAAAGAGAGGAATAATCAGATATAATGCCCTAGAGGACTTGGGAAGTAATCAGAGTTATTCTCTTACCCTATTAGATAAACATAATACTGGTTTTATAATAACAAGTCTTTATGGAAGAGATTTTAATGCTAGCTATTTAAAACCTATAAAAGATGGTAAGGCTGAGTATAAATTATCTAAAGAAGAGGAAGAATCATTAAGACTTGCCCTAGAAGATTAGTATGAAGTATTTGTTTATAATAAATCCCAAGGCTGGAAGTGGAAAAACTTTAAAATATATAGATACCATAAAGGCTTACATGAAGGAAAAAAACTTAGAATATAAGATTGAGATGACAAAGGGAAAAAATCATGCAAGTGATTTAGTCATGGAAAATAGAGATGATTTTCAAGTTTTTGTGGCAGTTGGCGGAGATGGAACTAATAAGGAAGTAGCAGAGGGGATAATAAGGGCTAAAAAGGGGATTTTAGCTATACTTCCCCTAGGCACAGCCAATGACTTAGCAAAGGTTATATATGGAAGGCAAAACATAAGGAAGATTTTAGATAGGATAAGTTTGGGAGAAGAAAAATCTATAGATGTAATAAGGGCAGATGATGAATATTGTTTTAATATTGCATCTGTTGGTTTTGATGCCCAGGTTATTGTGAATTATAATAATTTGAAGCATTTTAGAGGTAAGATAAAGTACTTTATAGCTGTTATATATACTATTTTTAATTTTAAGTATAGAAACTTGGAGATAGAAATAGATGGAAGAAAGATTAAGGAGCAGGTAACCTTATTAGCTATGGGGAATGGAAAGTATTATGGAGAGTTCTTCAAAATCTTACCTGACGCAAAAATAGATGATGGGTATCTTCATATTTGTTTAATAAAAAAACTTAGTAGATTAAAAATAATATTTCTGGCACCAATTTTACTAGTTGGAAAGCATAAATATTTAAAAAAATATGCTGAATTTTATAAATGTGAAGAAATTTTAATAATATCAAAAGAAAAAATATTTTTAAATTTAGATGGAGAAATCGTTGAGAATACTAAGTTAGCCAAACTTGAAATATATGGAAAAATGAAAATTATCTATTAATTCTGTGTAAAATAGACAAAATATTGATTTCGAAACTCATTGTGTTATAATTGTAATGTCAATTGTTACAATACTATTACAGTTATTAATTTATGTTATGAGAAAAGATTTATATAACGTAATCTAATAATATCAGGAGGACAAGATGGAAAATTTCAATGATAAGATAAAGGAAAAACTTAATTCTTATGCTAGAAATCTAAAAGACGCATTTTCAAAAACAGTAAATAATATAAAAAATATAGACTTAAACAATATAACAAGTGAAAAGAATTTAAAAATAGGATTAAGTGTTGTTGCTATAACTTTAGTGGCTGTAGCTACATATACTAAAACAGTGGCATACGATATACATATACATGGTGAAAGCCTTGGTATAGTTAGGGGAAAAGATACTGTTGATAAATCTGTAAAGGAGCTTGAAGAAGAACTAAGCAAACTTTATAAGATGGAGATAGTACTTGGTGATGACATAGAAGTAAAGAAGACAAATGTATTTGATGGAAAGATAACTAGCCAAGATGATATAAAAAAACAACTTAAAAACAAGGTTAATTTTTTAGTAAAAGCCTATAGTGTAGAGGTTGATGGAAAACAATTAGGAGCCCTAGAAACTAAAAAAGAAGTTGAAGAAGTTATAGAAGAAGTAAAAAGACCATATGAAGAAGAAGTAGAAAAAAATGGTAAACTTGAATCAATAGAATTATTAGAAGATGTAGTTGTAAAAAAAGAAGATATACCAGTTTATAAAATGAAGGATAAGGAAGCTATGGTTAAGGCTATTAAAGAAGGTGGAGTAGATACTAAAATCCATACAGTGGAAGTAGGAGAAACTCTATGGACTATAGCTAAAATGTACGATACAACTATGGAAGAGCTTATAGAAGCAAACCCAGATGGAGATCCAGATAAGCTACAAATAGGTGATGAAGTAAAATTAATAAAAACTAAACCCCTATTAACTGTAGCTACAGTGTCTAATACTACTTATGAAGAAGTTGTGAAATTTGAAAGTGAAGTAGAACTTAATGACAGCATGTATGACAATGAAAAAGAAGTTAAGGTAGCAGGTAAAGAAGGAAAAAATAAAGTTGTAGCAAAAGAAGTAAAACATAATGGTGTATTAATAAGTAAAAATGTAATAGAAGAAAAAGTTATGGAAAAACCTGTTAGGGAATTAGTTGTTGTAGGTACTAAAGAAGTACCTAAGACTAGAGCAACAGGTACTTTAGCCATGGCCACTCGTGGTAGAATATCATCTAGATATGGTTCTAGAAATGGTAGAATGCATAAAGGTTTAGACATAGCAGCTAGTATGGGTTCACCTATATATGCAGCAGATGGTGGAAAAGTAGTATCTGCTGGTTGGAGCGGAAACTATGGATACCTAGTAGAGATAGACCATGAAAATGGAATGAGGACTAAATATGCTCACTGTAGTAAACTTTTAGTTAGTGCAGGCGATAGGGTATATAAAGGTCAAGAGATTGCCAAGGTAGGTAATACTGGAAGAAGTACAGGACCACATCTTCATATAGAAGTACTTAAAAATGGTTCTAATGTAAATCCAAGTGCATATTTAAATTAGATTTTAAGAGTATCTATTAATAGGTACTCTTTATTTATTTTTTAATCTTATCTTATTTTAATATTTTCTATATAATATAGTTAAAAAATATATAGTAGGAGGTTTAGCATGATAGTTTTAATACTTATGGCAAGCCCAAGAAAAAATGGAAATACAGCATCTTTGTTAGTTCCATTTAAAGAAGAGCTTGATAAAAATAATATCCAAGTAAAGGAACTTAATCTATATGACAAGGATATAAAACCATGTATAGCCTGTAAAAAATGCTAAACTAACTGGTCAGAATTTGGATGTTGGTATAAGGATGATGTAGAGGAGATTTTTAAGGATATACTGGCAGTAGATTTAATAGTATTTGCAACTCCCATTTACTCATGGTATTGTACTGCTCCAATGAAGGCTTTGATGGATAGGCTTGTATATGGTATGAATAAGTACTATGGTGAGGAAAAGGGGCCTTCTCTAGGAGAGGGAAAGAATCTTGCCCTTATAACAACTTGTGGTTATCCACCTAAAAAAGGTTCTGACTTATGGGAGGAAGGAATAAGGAGATATGCTAAGCACTCTAAATTTAATTACAAGGGATCTATATCAGAACATGACTTGGGGAACACCGAAAAATTTATGGATGAAGAAAAATCTTTTAGGGCAAAAGCTTTTGCAAAAAGTTTAATAGAAGGAATATAAAAAACTAGCTACTAGCTAGTTTTTTTGAAATCTATAGAATTTTCCTTATAAAATTTCTCATCAGAAAATCATACAAAACCAAACTAATCTTAATATACTAGAAAATTTATCTACTTCCATGAAAAAGGAACTTTTTAAAATTCAAGCCTTTTATTAAGCTTGTAAAATGCAGAACTTGGAGTATTAACAATAAATATTACGAAATATTAACAAAAAAATGCTCAAAAAGAGATACTAGAAAAGTATACT
>CAMIXG010000024.1 GCA_946402705.1 uncultured Tissierellia bacterium
TTTGGATTGTAGGGGGAAATAAGAGTATATATGTCGTTTGTTAGGTACTTATATTCCTAAATATGTTTACATAATTTTTTAGTAAATATGTATTATTAATTTTGCATGATTAAGCCTTAAAATATTATTCTTTAGAATGAATATATATACTTACTACAAAAGAAATAATTATTAGGAACAATATAGGCTTATTAATATATGCCCAACCCTATCCTTCCTTTATAATGAGTGGTAATTTTTTAAATGCCAAATAATATCTTACATCAAAGAAAATTAATGCTAGAAATAATAAAAACACATGAAAGAAAATAATAGGTAACATTAAATCACATCCTTTACATATTTAATTTCTGGAATTTTCTATTTTGTAATATATTTAAGCTTCTTAGTATGTATACTATAAACTTATTACCCTGATTTCAGAGAAAGATGAATTATATAAAATAAAACAATTAAGTTGGTTGTTAATGTTATTTTTATCTATTAGTGTTTTCATGAAAATAATAATTTGGAAAGCAAAATTAATGAACTCATTTACTAATAAAACCAGTATGATTAGATAATCATACTGGTTTTATATTTTTACACCTTTGACTCTTACTATAGTTTAGTATTCTAAAGTTTAATAGTTAACTTAATTTTCGAAATTACTTTTTATGGTTAATGTACCTTTCAAGGTACAAAAGATACATATATTCTTCCGACTATGTTTATAAATATAATTGGAAGAATAATAGACATATAGACATTAATCCTATTTATTTTATAATCTAATTTTACACTAGGTTCATAATTTTTAAAGTTATTCATATCAACATATATTAGTTTTCCAACTAATGATGGTAGTACTATTAAAGGTGCTAAGAGTAAATAGAATACTATATCTGCTCCATCCATAATTAGCATAAACATGGCAAGAAAAGAGTTGAATAAATATAGCATTATATATATAAAACTAAACTTTGAAAGATTAAATAATTTTGTATAAGTATACAGTAGTAATATAGTAATTGGACCTGCGAAAAGTATATCCAATCCAGAGTTAGTGTATAGGAAGCTAACTGTTTCTGGTTTTAAAAATTTATTCCCCCAAAATGGTAATATATCTCCTAAAACAATCAATAGAAAGAATAAATTTATAATGAATTTATCAAATCTCTTATTTTCTAAGTATAGCCTCATTGAATAAAGATAATCCAAAATATAATTCATAAAATCAGCTCCTTTTTTAGACTTAAATATGATTGATATTAGGCATTACTTTAAATACATAGTCAAATAATATAGAATAAATATTATAGATCTAAAAGGTAAATCCATTATATATACAATTAACGGAATATTCAAATTCATAAAAATGAGGTATTTTATTATCTTGCGAAAAAGTTTAAAAAAAGTTAAGCGTAAAAAGTTAGATAATTCAAATAAAGGAAAAAAATAAGTATAGATAATAATCATATTTTAGAAATGAAAATATATGAAAGGGCTGATACTCATATGGCAAAAATATATGATGTCAAAAAAGGTGGTATTAGATACAGAGTTAAACAAAGTGCTATAGAAAATTCTAATAAAAAAATAGAGAGAAATGCTATAAAATGTTTATTATGTAATGAAATTATTGAAAGTAAAGAAACTCATGACTTAGTTTGGTGTAAATGTAAATCAGTTGCTATTGATGGTGGTAAGGATTATCAAAGAATCTTAGGAGATTCTAAAAATTATACTAGCTATGAAAAATAATGCCGTTGCTTTATAATATGAATTGAGGTTTATTATGGTTATTCTTAAAAAAATTTTGGCTTATTTTGGAGCTATATGCTTGATATTTGCTATTATAGTTTCACCCTATCTAAACAAAATGCATATGTTCAATTTTTTCTTTAATAAGTCTCTCAAGGTTAATAACAAGATAATTAGTCAAATTATTAAGTATAGTATTATCTTAAGTATAGTAGGTATGATTTCATTTTTAGTATCACTACTAATTTAGTTAATTGAATTTAAAATGGAAAAATAAAAAGAGCTTATATAAGCTCTTTTATTATTGGAAACAAATATAGAAAACTAATAAAGTTAATTATTATAAGTATTGGAACTCCTATAAAAAACTTTTTCTTGGATAATTTATGTTTAAATATAACCATACCAATTATAGAACCTATTCCACCACCTAGAAGTCCAAGGAGTAACAAGTTAAATTCTGGTATTCTCCATCTATCTGTCTTTGCCTTTAGCTTGTCCAATCCATAGATTAAAAAAGATACTAGGTTTATGGATATGATAAAGGTTATGATTAACTTTTCATAGCTGCTATAAAATGAAAAAACATTCATCTTAAACACCTAAATAGTTGGCTATATTTGCATAATCATCTAGCTGGCCTATAATATTTGAAGTCTTTGAAGCTAGTATAGTCGTAACACCAGGGCCATGTCCTGCAACTATACAATTAGAATGTATTATAACACCAATTGATACAGCTCCCTCTAAGTGCTGTCTACCATAAGTATTATCACAGTCTTTAAGTAGCACTAAATCACCAAACCTAAGTTTATCCAGTCCATATTTTTCAAGTTCTGCCTTGTCACCAGTCATAATGTCATAGTCCCCTCTTAAAGAGCTACCACCTATACCTGAACCCATAAGGTGTGAAGGGATTTCAGCTGCAACTGGTACAACTATTTTATCACCATAAACTTCAATTCCAATTTTTTCAAAAAGTTCAGGATCTATATTCATTATTTTAATATCTTCAAGACCTTTTAATTGTAGTCCTTGACCATGAGCCTTAATTTGTATTTTATCTCCTATGGCAAGCTGGTCTAGTGTTTTATCATCAAAGTATATTAGGGTATGTTCTATACCACTATGCAGACCAGTTACAAAACCTGTAGCCCCTTTTCCATCACCAGTTATAACCTTTGCCTGATTACCTATACATGAAAGTATATTAAGGGCATTGTTTTCCATATCATTTGGATTTTTAAGACTAACTCCTGGTTCAATATGGTCTCCAAAAAGTTCCATGCAGTTATCTCCAATTTTATAGTTGTATACAATTCCACCAGTGGCATGAACCATCATAGGTATACCATCACTATTTATTCTATAAGGGCTATTTGGGAAAATAGGGCTGTGTATTTCACCAATAACAGATTGCATAACAAGTAAATCTTTATTTGTATTCAAAAAATCACTCCTCTAATAAGTCTCTGACTATTGTATCAAGTTCAAGCGGTCTAGAAGCTTTTACTAAAATTATAGGATTTTCTTTTAATAGGGGATAGACTATGTCTTTTATATTATTTGGTTTTTCTTCAAAATGCATAAGTCTATTTTTACCAAATCTATCTTCAGCTTCCCAAATAATATATTCAGAGTAGTAACCTATACCAATTATATAATCCAAATCATTTTCACTAACTAGTTTTCCAATCTCCCTATGCATAGCTTCTATATCATCACCTATACCAAGCATATCTCCAATTATAGCTATTTTTTGGTCATAACCATGTAGAGAGTACAGTGTATTAAGTGCAGCCTTTAAACTGCTAGGATTAGACTTGTAGGAGTCATCTAAAATCGTCAGTTTAGAGTTTGTCTTTATTTCATTTCTCATACCAGTAGCCTGAACATTTTCCAGACCAAATCTTATGTCTTCTTCACTAAGTTCTAAAAAGTTTGCCACAGAAACAGCAGCGGCAGCATTATAAACTTGGTGTTCTCCTATTAGGGAAACAAAGAAAGGCTCATCTGATAAGCTTTTAATATAAAAGTAAGAACCTTTATCTGTTATTTTATCTATTTCAACTTTAAAATCAGCCTCATCATAAGTACCATAAGTTAAAGTTTGTATATCATTAGCTACATTAACAGCTAGATTATCTAGATTTAAATCATCTTTAAAATAGAAATAACTAGCATCTTCCTGCATATTATTTAAAAACTCCATCTTAGCACGAGCTACATTTTCCGTAGTTCCTAGATCATCCAAATGGGCTTCACCAGCATTAGTTATAATACCAATGTTTGGATTTGCAATTTTACTAAGCATATCCATTTCACCAAAATGATCTATACCCATTTCTAAAATTGCAATTTCAACATCTTCGTCCATGGATAAGATTGTAAGGGGAAGTCCAATATAGTTATTGAAATTACCCTGAGTTTTATGAGTCTTATATTTTCTAGATAAAATACTGGATAGAATGTCTTTTGTTGAAGTTTTACCATTACTACCAGTTACACTGATAATAAATGGGTCTATCTCTTTTATATAGGCCCTAGCTAGGTCTTGTAGGGCAAGTAGAGTATCTTCAACCCTTATAGTTGGGATATTAGCCCCTAAATCTTTACTAGAAATAACAGCCTTAGCACCATTTGCTAAAGCTGAATCTATAAAATCATGACCATCGAAATTATCACCAACTAGTGGGATAAAAAGCTGGTTTTCCCCAACATTTCTAGAATCTGTGGATACACCTTCTATTATGATATTTTTATCCACATCATTAAGACTTTCACTACCTAAAATTTGAGCTATATCACCTAAAGTCTTTTTAATCAAAGCACTCACCTCTTAATTACAATTTGTTTTTTAGAATTAAAACTTTCTATTCCTAAATTTATAAGTCTTTCTACAAGTTCTGTATAAGTAGTGCCATCTGTAGCTTTCCAAAGTACAGGAGTCATACTCACAGGGGTAAATCCTGGCATTGTATTAGCTTCATTTACAAACACATCATTATTGCCATCTACAAATATATCTATACGAGCCAGTCCTTGGCAGTTTAAAACTCTGAAACTTTCCTCAGCTAGTCTCATAACTTTTTCCATAGTATCAGGAGTTAGATTTGCTGGGACTACAGGAATTATTTTATTGTCTATATATTTGGCATTATAGTCGAAAAATGGTTTCTCCATTATAAACTCTCCAGGCAGAGAAGCTTTTGGATGGCTATTACCAACAACTGAAACTTGCATTTCTCTAGCTATTAGTTCCTTTTCAACTATTACCTTATTATCATATTTTAAGGCTTCTTCAACACCTGCTATGATTTCATCAGCAGACTCTACTCTTGAGATACCTACACTAGAGCCAGAGTTTGAAGGCTTAACATAAACTGGATATCCAATATTATTTAAGATATCAGCTATAAATTTTTCTTTATTATCTATCCACTGATATTTTTCAAAAGATAGGTATTTTGTTTGTGGTATCTTATATTTTGAGAATATATCACGAGACATAGCCTTATCCATTGCTAGGGCAGAAGGTAAAACTCCACATCCTACATAAGGTATATCCAGCACTTCTAAAAATCCTTGTATTCTTCCATCTTCACCATTTTGACCATGAAGGGCAGGGAAGATTAGTTTGTTATCTAAACTATCTAAAAGTTCCATAACTTCTCCTAAAGATTTATGAACACTAGTAGTTTTAGATTCTACTATTAAATCACTTGGATTTTCTATCTTGCTATCACAAGTACCATTTAAATTCCACACTCCAGAATAATCTATATATATAGGGTAAACCGTAAATTTTTCTCTATCTATTGAGTTTATTATTGCAGTTGCTGATTTTAAAGATATGTCATGTTCCACTGACTTTCCACCGCATAAAACAAATATATTATATTTCATAAATAACCTCCTAAATTCAAATTAATAACTTTAATCATTATACCATATATTGAAATATCAGACTTTAGGCAGATACCAAAATATGCATAATATGTACTAATTTTATCACGAAAGTAAAAAAAGAAAAACAAATATATTGGCTAAGAAGAGGCATAAATAATATATTGGGTATAGCAATAATTAAAGGAGGGGTAATATGGAAAACTTAAAAGTCATCTTTCATATTGATGAAATGGATAAATGGGATATGGTTTTAGCAAATGCAAAAAACTTTTATGAGGGAAGTGAAAATTCTAAGATAGCAGTTTTAGCAAATGGAGAGGCAGTTAAGGAGCTAGAGAAAAACTATAATTATGAAGATGAATTAAACATGCTATCTGGCTGGGATATAGAGTTTTTAGCTTGTAATAATGCCCTTGAAAAATTTCATATTAAAGCTGATAATTTGATGAGTTTTATAGAAGTTGTACCAGCTGGAGTGGTTGAGATTGTAAAGCGACAAAACGAAGGCTATAGGTATATAAAACCTTAAGGGCTGGTTACCAGCCTTTTATTTTTTGGGAAAATAGATTGAAATAGTTAGGAATTCAGATAGTTTTTAAGATTCAAACCTCTATTTATTCAAATTAAAATAGAGGCTTATTTTTTAGAAATAAAAATAATTTTACTTGTAAAACCATTTGATTACATATATACTTGATAGGTTGAGAAGGAAGGAAGATTAAAAGAAATATGAAAAAATTTAACGAGATAAACCTATCAAGTGAAACGCTAAGAGCCATTGAAGATATGGGATTTAGCGAAATGTCAAAGATACAAGAAGATGCTATCCCTAGGCTATTAGATGGAAAAGATATAATTGGACAATCTCAAACGGGAACTGGTAAAACAGCCGCTTTTTCAATACCTATAATTGAAAACTGTGATATAGAACAAAATAAAATACAAGCTATGATACTTTGTCCTACAAGAGAACTTTCTGTGCAGGTATCAGAAGAAATCAAAAGGCTTGGAAAATATAAAAAAGGATTAAAAGTAATCCCTATATATGGTGGAGAATCTATAGCCAAACAAACAAAAAGTCTAAAAAAAGGAGTCCACATAGTAGTAGGTACTCCAGGTAGAATAATAGACCATAAAAATAGAAAAAATCTAGATTTATCTAATATAAAAACAATAATATTAGATGAAGCAGATGAAATGTTTGACATGGGCTTTAGAGATGATATGGATTATATCCTTAAAGATTTAAATAAGGATAGACAAACTGTATTTTTCTCTGCAACAATGGATAAGAAAATTGTAAAATTTGCAAACAGATATCAAAATGAAGCAGAAATGATTAAAGTTAAGAAAAGTCAAATGACTGTAGCTAAGATAGAACAGACACATTATGAACTTAAAGAGGGAAATAAAGAAGAAATCTTATGTAGGGTATTAGATTTTTACGAACCAAAACTTGCTATAATTTTCTGTAACACTAAAAAACAAGTAGATAGATTAGTAGATAACCTACTTGATAAAGGATATTCTGCAGATGCACTTCATGGTGATTTAAGACAAAATCAAAGAGATAAGGTAATGAAAAAATTTAGAGATGGAAACACAAAAATACTTATTGCTACAGATGTTGCAGCTAGAGGTATAGATGTGGATGATGTAGATGTTGTTATAAACTACGACATGCCAGAAGATGAAGAATACTATGTTCATAGAATAGGAAGAACTGGTAGAGCTGGTAGAGAAGGTAGAGCATTTAGTTTTGTATCTAGAAGAGATAACTATAGACTTAAAAAAATAGAAAAGTATATAAAAACTAAAATAACTAAGGCAGAATTTCCAAAAAGAGAAGATGTAAAGATGAAAAAACTTACTTCAGTTTTTGAAAATATCAAAACTGAAATGGATAGCAAGGATTTAAAAACTTATAAAAAAATATTAGCTGAAAATACAGATGATATAGATTTAGAAGACTTTGCAGCAGCTTTACTAAAACTTTATATGGAAAAAGATTCAAGTATAGTTGAAAGACCAGAATCAAATGCCATAGCTAGACTTCACATGAATGTGGGTAGAAAAATGGGAATAAAACCAAACCATATTTTAGCTGCTTTGATGGAAAAAGTGGATTATGACAGTAGTTTAGTAGAAAAGATAGATATATTTGAAACATTCTCATTCTTTGAGATACCAGAATCTAAGGTGGAACAAACTATTAGAAATATGAATGGTACTAAGATAAGAGGAAGAATGATTAGAGTAGAAAAATCTAAGAAAAAATAGATAATAGAAAATATGAGATGCCTGGAGTAATTTTACTCTAGGTATTTTTATATAGAAATATTCTTGTCTATACTATAAAATAGGTATATACTTAGAGGTTATATAATAGACTGTAATAAATTAACAAAATAAATGGGGGTATATTAAATGAAAATGTTTGCAAGTGATAATAACTCTGGTGTACATCCAGAAATAATCAAACACCTAACCATGGAGGCAGAAAGACATGATTTTCCATATGGAGAAGATTCTACTTCAGAAAAAGCTAAAGAAATCATAAAAAAAGAATTGGGAAAAGATGTTGATATCTATTTCGTAACTACTGGAACAGCAGCTAACATAATAGGCTTAAGTGGTTTATTACAGCCTTATGAGGCAGCAGTAGCAGCAAGTACAACTCATATAAATGTAGATGAGTGTAATTCGTTGGAAAGATTTAATGGCTCTAAAATACTTACAGTAGACAGTGAGCATGGTAAGATAACACCAGATAGCGTTAAAAGTGTACTGGGAAATATAGGTGATGCACATTCAAGTCAGCCTAAAGTTATCTGTATATCAAATCTAACTGAAACTGGAACAGTTTACACTAAGGAAGAAATAAAAGCTTTAGCAGACTTTGCTCATGAAAATGATATGTATTTACATGTAGATGGAGCTAGAATAGCTAATGCCTTAGAAGTTACAAATACTAGTTTAAAAGAGATGATAGGAGATACAGGAGTAGATCTATTCTCATTTGGTGGAACAAAAAATGGTTTAATGATGGGAGAAGCCATAGTTTGTTTAAATCCTAATTTTAAGAGAAGTCATAAGTATTCTACTAAACAAGGTATGCAATTAATATCTAAGATGAGATATGTTTCAGTTCAGTATATACCATATCTAACTGATAATTTATGGCTTAAAAATGCTAAGGCTGCAAATAGTGCAGGAAGATATTTAAACGAAGAATTATCTAAGATGGATGGAATAGAAGTAATAGATTATTCTAATGCCAATATATTATTTGTAAAAATGCCTTTTGAAACAATAGAAAAATTACAAAAAGAATTATACTTTTATGTAACTGATGAAGAACAAGGAATAATAAGACTTATAACTTCATTTGATATGGACAAGTCAGATATTGAAGGCTTAGTAGATTTAATAAAGAAGTGTCATAAATAAATATATAGATGAAAGTAGAAAAAAGAGGACCTTAGGTCCTCTTTTAGTATTTCTATAATTAAAATATGACATTTACATTATTATCTTTAGAATATTTTTCAGTTTCAACAAATACCTTATTTTTCTTATCATATTTAAACTCGTCAAAGTTTATATTTGCAGTACCAGTAGTTTTTACAGTTACATAAAAATCTTCATCAACTGTGAAACCATTGTAATCAAGGACACCAAGTTGTATAAAATCATCAAAAAGTTTATAGTATCCATCCTTAGTTCTAGCTATTAAAAGCCAATTTTGTCCATCATCGAGTGCAGGTTGATTATTTTCATCTAGTTCAGCATTAGTGTATAGGGCTACAGAGCCTTCTTCATCAAAGTTATAGAAAAATTCGCTCACTAGATTGTATCCTTCAAGATCAATGTCTTTTGACAACTCTATTTTTTTAGATTTACTTGCATCTTCTGTTTGAGTAGTAGGTTTATTTTCATCTACTTTTTCACCATTACCCTGTGTACAAGCTCCTAGGCTTAGAGATATGGTAAGTACAGCTAATAAAATTCCAATTTTCTTTTTCATAAGATCACTCCTTATATAATATATTACACTAAACTGTCCTAAAGTAAAATATAGTTGTATAATTGTAAATACATTGAAAATTAAAAGTTAAGATTTTGTAGTAAATATTTCAAATGTGGATTAAAATAGTATAATAGAATAAATACTAAAACGGTACTATATTAAAAAAGGAGGGAGAATGTGGAATATATAGAGTTAAGGCATAATAATGTATTAGTTATCAGAAAGAACATCAAGCATATGTATCTAAAGATAAAACGAGCAACTGGCGAAGTACAAGTTATAGCACCAACATCTATAACTGACCAAGAGGTGGAGAAGTTTGTAAGAGAAAAAGAGCCTTGGATAATTACCCATACCTTGTGCGAAGATAATGTAAAGGTAGTTAGACAGTATAATATACACAACGGTAAAGAAATAGCTCTATTTGGAAAACCAGTTAAGGTAATTTACAAATATATTGATAAAAATCCTCAGTATTATAGTTTTAATGATAATATATTAAGTTTATACATAAAAAAAGATGCAGGACAAGATAAAATACAGTCTTTAGTAACAGATTGGTATAGGGAACAACTTTGTAATGCAATCGATAAGTATTCACAAAAGTGGATGGATATAATGGATTTAGAAATAAATGAAATAAAAACAAAAAAAATGAAGACAAGATGGGGAACTTGTAATCCAGGTAGAAAAAATATTTGGATTAACTATGAACTTGCCAAGCTTCCAGAAAAATACTTGGAATATGTTATAGTACATGAATTTGTCCACTTATTTGAAAGAGGTCATGGATTAAAATTTAAGGCAAAAATGAGTGAATTTTTTCCAGGATGGGAATATGTGGAAAAAGATATAGAAAAATATGCCATTGTGTGATTGTAAAATTTAAAAAGATATAGTAGAATAATAAATTGAGATAGGTCAGTTTATTATTCTTTTTTTTTAGAAGAATTATTTTTTACTTGGGATTT
This sequence comes from uncultured Tissierellia bacterium, assembly GCA_946402705.1. Lineage (GTDB taxonomy): Bacteria > Bacillota > Clostridia > Tissierellales > Tissierellaceae > CAMIXG01. The sequence continues at coordinate 10,654 of CAMIXG010000024.1, forward strand.
TCCGATTTTTCGGAAAATCTAAGCTATAAATTTTGGAAAAGAGGTGGAAAAGTGTTAGATGAAGATTTACTGTACTCTAATAAGTTCGCAGATATGATGGCAGAAGGTTTTATTTACATAGATAACAAGGGTTTTATACAAATTTATAATGAAATGGCAAAAAAGATATTTGGGTTAAGGCGAGAATATTATATAAGTCATGGTTCTGGAAAAATAGCAAAAGGTGATATAGTTATTATTGCAAACAGCGCTTTTTCATATGATGACGGAAATATGGATGAAGGTTCTTTAAAGAAACTAGGACTTAAGGGAGATGAAATACAAAAGAATCAACCTTTTATATCTATATCAGAATATGGAGTTAGAAACCTTGGATACAAATATGGTAAGAAAAATGAGTTTGAAACACTAGAGCTAGATAAGATAGTAAAAGGGCTTAAAATAGGAGCTAGTATTGATAATATAAAGAGGCTTATAAATATAAGAATAGATGATGTGGACTTTCCTCTGCATTATGTAAAGGCCATAGGAAATATAGTAGTTATAGATGGAAAGACTGAAAAACTAAAATTTTATCAAACCTATGGATATACAGCCAGAAAAGAAAGTATAAATGATATATTAAATGGAGAAGGCTATAGTGAAAAAAATATAGGAGTTCAAGATTTAAATGTAATTGGAAAAAATATATTTGATATTCACACATCAGAAACACTTATACAAAATTTTTATGAGATAGCTGGTGGAAAAAATATAGAGGTTAGGAATAAATTTGAAGAGATAAATGGATTTCCAATTTTATGTACTATTTTCCCAGTAGAAGTTGATAAAGTAGTGAGAGGTGCTGCTCTAAGAGTAGAGGATATATCAAAGATAGAAAGTGTTATAAGAGAAAGAGATAATATTTTAAAGCAGCTGGAAATAAAATCAAAACAGGTAGATGAACAAATAGAAGCTGAGAAAAGGTTTGTTAGATTTATTGGATCAGATAAAAAAATAATACAGGCTAAAACTTTGGCATATAGAGCTAGTCAAAATAATTCTACAGTGCTTATACGAGGTGAAAAAGGTGTTGGAAAAACGCTTTTGGCTAGTTTAATACATGAAAATAGTGAACTTGGCAAAGCAGATTTTATATACTTTAATAGTAAAACCTTAACTAGGGAGCATTTTATTGAAAAATTAGAGTCAGTAGAAAATGCTACTCTATATTTTAAGGAAATAGGGAAACTTGATTTGGAACTTCAAGAGGATTTATTAAATATAATAAATAGTTTTAATAAGAAAAAATTTAGGATAATAGCATCTAGTAGTGAAAATCTTGATAATAAGATGATGGAAGAAGAATTTAGTGAAAAACTTTATTATGGAATTAACATATATCCTATACAAATTTCACCACTTAGAAAAAGAAAATTTGATATAAGGAGTATAGTGGAGTATTATGTAATAAAAATCTCTGCAAAATTTAATGAAGTTGAGAAGAGGATATCAAATGAGGCCTTGGATATGATAGAAGATTATACCTGGCCGAATAATGTAACAGAACTTATAAATGTTTTAGAGAGAAGTGTGAGTATATCTGTAGGACGAAATATCCTTACAAAACACATAATTTTAATGCATGATATAAATAATCAAAATGAAGATAAGAAAACTCTAAAAGAGTATTTAGAAGAACATGAAAAAAATATTATAAGAACTAGTTTAGCCTTGAATAAGGGAGACAAGAAACAGACTATAAAAGATTTGAAAGTTAGTCAAAGTACATTCTACGAAAAACTTAATAAATACAATATCACTTAAACTTAAGACAAAATCTTAAGTTTATATGTTTATTAAGGGGAAATTCCGAAAAACTGTAAAATAATAGGAGGCTTTAAAATGGATATCAAAAAAAGAGTTGATGAATTAAAAGAAGAAATAATAAATATCAGACGAGAATTTCATATGTATCCAGAATTAAGTGAGAATGAAATTGAAACAGAAAAGAGAATCTGTAAGTATCTAGATGCTTGGGGCATAGAGTATGAAAAAAACATAGCAGAAACAGGTGTTGTTGCCATAATTAGAGGTGGAAAATCTGGAAAAACTATAGGTGCTAGAGCAGATATAGACGCCCTGCCTATAAATGAGGAGAATGGCCTAGAATTTAAGTCGAAAAATCAAGGTGTTATGCATGCTTGTGGACATGATGTTCACACAGCCATACATCTAGGTGTGGCTAAGGTATTTAAGGAAATGCAAGATGAGTTAGAAGGAAATGTAAAGATATTTTTCCAACCAGCAGAAGAGACTGTGGGCGGAGCTCAAAGAATGATAGATGAAGGTGTTTTAGAAAATCCAAAGGTTGATAATGTGGTAGGGCTTCATGTAGAAGAGAGTTTAAAGGTTGGAGAAATTTTAATAAAAAAGGATAAGGTAAATGCAGCGACAAATGAAGTAATAATCACAATAAAGGGAAGTGCAGGTCATGCTGCCTATCCAGAAAATGCTGTAGATTCAATAGTTATAGCAGGAAATATAATTATGAGCCTGCAGATCTTAATAAGTAGGAATATATCTCCCTTAAATCCAATAGTTTTAACCCTAGGTAAAATCAATGGGGGAACTAAGAATAATGTCATAGCAGGAGAAGTTACAATATCTGGAACACTAAGAACTCTTGATCAGTATACAAGAAATTTTGCAAAAAATAGGATAAGAGAAATATGTACTGGAATTGCCAGCACTTATGGTGGACATTGTGAAGTAGAATTTCCAATACCAGGAGCATTTGAACCCCTTATAAATGATGGGGAAGTTGTAGATATAATAGTAGAAGAAAGTGAGAAAATACTAGGAAGCCATAATATAAAATGGAAGGAACTGCCTAGTATGGGTGGAGATGATTTTGCTTTCTTTACAAAAGAAGTACCAAGTGCCTATTACTTTCTAGGGTCAGGACATAATATACCAGCTCATAGTGAAAGATTTTTAATAGATGAAAACTGTATTCCAATAGGTATGGAAATACAGATAAATACTATTCTTAGACTACTTAAAAAGTAGTCTAAGAATAAACTAAAAAAGGAGATGGTCTTATGAAAGCCAAGGAGAAAAAAACTGCAGGCAAGGTGCCACATACTCTAGTAATTTTATTTTTTCTAGTACTTATAATGTCCTTACTAACATGGATAATACCACCGGGGCAGTTTCAGTATGAAGAGGTTGATGTAAATGGAACAATGAGGAATCTTGTTGTGCCAGGTTCTTTTGAATACATAGCTAGGGATACAGTTGAAAAGATAGGGATTATGGATTTTTTAACATCTTTTCATAAGGGACTCATAACAGCATCTGAAATAGTAATGCTTATATTTATGGTAAATGGTTGTTTTTCCATAGTTATTAGGTCAGGCTCTATAAATGCATTATTGGGCTCTTTACTTAGGAAATTTAATGGTAAGGAAAAGATAATAGTTCCCTTATTTTTCGTGATTTTTGCCCTTGGAAGTTCTTTCTTTGGGATGCTGAACGAGTATAATGGTTTAATACCAATCTTTGCAGGTCTTGGTATAGCTATGGGATATGATGCAATAGTTGGTATGGCAATGATAAGTTTAGGTGCTTACATAGGATTTGCAGGGTCTATAATGAATCCCTATACAGTAGTTGTAGCACAAAGTATAGCTGGAATACCCCTATACTCAAATAGTTTGTTTAGAGCCATTTGTTTTGCTATATTTTGTACAGTTTCTATACTATGGATTTTTAGATATATGAATAAAATAAAGAAAGATCCTTCAGCAAGCTATATGAATGGGGAGAAATCAGAGTACTCTTTTGATTTAGAAATGCTTACAGAGTTTAATATGACAAAGACACATAAGATTATACTTGGAATAATACTTGCTTGCCTAGGTCTTATACTATGGGGATCTATAAATAAGGGATGGGGAGCAATAGAGCTTACAGGTGTATTTCTTTTAATGGGAATCTCATCAGGAATAGTTGATGGCCTATCAGCAGATGATATAGCCAATCAGTTTATAGAAGGATGTAAGGGAGTAGTATTTGGTGCCTTAACCACTGGTATAGCCATGGCTGCCCTTGTGATTATGCGAGAAGGCATGATTATAGATACCATAATCAATTTTCTAGCATCTGGTCTTCAAAGATTTCCAACTATAATATCTGCCTATGGTATGCTATTTGTTCAAACCTTGATAAACTTTATAATCCCATCAGGTTCAGGGCAAGCTGCTACAGTAGTACCTATATTTGCCCCAATTGGAGACTTGGTTGGACTTAGTAGGGAAGTTGTAGTTTTAGCCTTTCAATTTGGAGATGGTTTTTCAAACCTTCTATGGCCGACTTGTGGTGTTACAGTAGCATGTGGACTTGCAGGGGTTTCTATTGATAAATGGTGGAAGTTTTATATACCATTATTTGGAATATTATTTTTAATACAGATGGCTATATTAACAGTGGCTGTTCTAATAGGTATTTAAATTGAAAGAAAATTGCAAAATGTAAATTATCTTATAAAGAATTGTAAAAATAGGAAATCATATAGTATTTGACATATAAAATTAGTATAAGATACAAAATGTATTCAAAAATAGATAAAGTCGATAAAAAAGTAGGTTTTTTACTAAAAAATAAATTGTACTTTAAAATCAAAATATGCAATAATTCTTACATAAGGATAATGTTATGTAAGGAGTGATATTGTGGATAATTTTAAATTTCATGGTGTAGACACTGTAAAAATGGCAAAAAAATATGGAACACCATTATATTTAGTATCAGAAGATGAAATCAGAAGTAGATGTGAAGAAATAAAAAGTAGTTTTTTAAATAAATATGAAAATACTATGGCAGTTTATGCTAGTAAGGCTTTTCTAACAGTCGATATGGCAAAGATAATAAATTCAGAAGGACTAGGTATGGACTCTGTATCAGGTGGGGAAATATTTACTGCTCTTAAGTCTGGATTTCCAATGGAAAATCTAATTTTTCATGGAAATAATAAACTAGAAGAAGAGATAGAACTTGCAATAGAAAATAATATTGGAAGAATAGTAATAGATGATGTAAATGAGGTTAAGATAATAGATGAAATAGCAGCAAATAATAAGACTATACAAAAGGTTTTAGTTAGGGTTAGTCCAGGTATAGAAAGTGATACACACAAGTATATACAAACAGCTCAGGTAGACTCTAAATTTGGAGTTCCCTTAAAGGATGAAGTTATAGATGAGCTTATGGAAAATCTAAAGGGCAGTAAAAATCTAGAATTTCTAGGCTTTCATTTTCATATAGGTTCACAACTTCTTAAAAATGATACTCATTTAAAGGCTATAGATATTATATTTAAGCTTATGGATGATGTTAAAACTAAATATGGATATGAAATGAAGGAGCTAAATGTAGGTGGAGGTTTTGGAATCAAGTATACAGATGAAGAGCCAGAACCATTATCATATTTTATAGATCCAATGATGAAGGCAATAGAAGAAAATGCCAAAAAATATGGCATGGAAAGACCTAAAATCATTATAGAGCCGGGAAGATGGATGATAGGAGAAGCTGGTATGACGGTGTATAAAATAGGTACAGTTAAGGAAATACCAGGTGTTAGAACCTATGTGTCAGTAGATGGAGGTATGACAGATAATATAAGGCCAAGTCTATATCAGGCAAAATATGATGCCCTAGTTTTAAACAAGTATAAAGAAGACAAAACGGAACTTGTAACAATAGCTGGTAAGTGTTGTGAATCAGGGGATATTCTTATCTGGGATTTAGAAGTACCAAAGGTTGAAAGAGGAGATTATTTAGGAGTATTTTCAACTGGGGCTTACAATTATTCTATGTTTAGTAATTATAATAAGATAACAAGACCAGCCTTAGTTATGATAAAGGATGGAAAGGATAAGGTGTCCATAAGAAGACAAACTTATAAGGAATTATTAAAAGGGCAAATTTAGGAGTGATTAGTATTTTCAAAGAATATATTAAGGACTTAGATGGAAAGATAGGAATATATTATAAGAACTTAGTTAGTGGAGAAGTTTTGGAGATTAATAGCAAGGAAGTATTTACTTCTGCCAGTATTATAAAAATAGCTATTTTAATAGAAACCCTTCGTCAATCTAAAGATGGAGAGATAGATTTAACTAAGAGAGTAAAACTTTTAGATGAGTACAAGGTAGGCTCATCAGGAGTCTTAAATACCTTAGATGCTGGTATAGAAGTTAGCATCAAGGATTTGTATACACTTATGATAGTTGTAAGTGACAATACAGCAACAAATATGTTGGCAGATATAATTGGACTTGAAAGTGTAAATAAAACTATGAAAAAACTTGGCTATGAAAATATAGAATTTAATAGAAAAATGATGGATGAAGTTGGTGCCAAAAAAGGCATAGATAATTATGTTTCTCCAGTTGAAATAGCTGATATTTTGGAAAAGGTTTATAGGGGACAACTTATAAATCAAGAAATTTCCGAAGAAATAGAAAGAGTTTTAAAAATGCAGAAGGTAAAGTATAAGATACCATATTTACTTGATAAGAGTATAGCCATAGGACATAAAACAGGAGAAAATCCTGGAGTTACACATGATGCAGGGATAATATATACCAAAGAACCCTTTATATTTGTGTTCTTTAGTAATGATACAAATGTTATAGAAGCTGAAAAAGTAATGCAGTTAATAGTAAAGGAACTAAGTGTGGAAAATTCAAATTAGAGGTGATTAGATGAAACTAGTCATAAATAATGGATATCTAGTAGATCCAGCAAATAGAATATCTAGTAAATTAAATATAGCAGTAGAAGATGGTAAGGTAGTGCAAATATCAAAAGATAAATTAAGTGGGGACAAGGAGATAGATGCAAGTGGACTAATAGTAAGTCCTGGTTTTGTGGATATACACATGCATGAAGATAGACTACTTGAAGATGGTTTTGATATATGTATATTTAGTGCCATGGCAAAGATGGGTGTAACCACTTGTATAGGTGGAAACTGTGGACTAGGACCAAAAGATATAAAGTCCTATGTGGATGCTGTTAAAAAATATAAACTACCAGTAAACTTTGGTATGTTGATTCCAAATATTGCACTTAGAAAACACATAGGATTAATAGATAAGTATGCATCACCAAGCCTAGAAGAGATACAGGCTATGGAAGAATATGCAGAAGAATTACTAGACTATGGTCTTATGGGAATCTCCTTTGGTATGAGGTATATGCCTGGGATAACAGAAGATGAATTAGTTGGTGTATCTAAGGCTTGTTTAAAGGATGACAAGATTGTAGCAGCCCATATAAGGGAAGATGGAGATAAGGTTATAGAATCCATAAGAGAGTTTTTTCAAATAGGAGAAGTCTTGGATTTAAAACTTCAGTTATCTCATATTGGAAGTATGGCAGCTTATGGGCAAATGGAAGAAGCTCTAGCCTTAGTCGACTCTGAAAATGCTAATGGCTTAAGGGTTACAATGGACTCTTATCCTTACAATATAGGAGCATCTGAAATAGGTTCATCAACCTTTGATAAAGGATTTTTAGAAAGATATAAATTTGATTACAGCAATTTAAAAGTGATACAGGGGAAATATAAGGGGCAGAGGCTGGATAAAATACTTTTTGAGAAGATTAGAGATGAAGAACCAAAAACTTTTGTAGCCTTTGAAGCACAAAATCAAGAAGAAGTAGATAGGGCCATAACACATCCAAATGTGGCAGTAGTAAGTGATGGAATATTGAATAATCATCAAGGTCATCCCAGAGCAGGAAGTACATTTCCAAGATTTTTAAGAATGTATGTTAGAGAAAAGAAACTCTTACCTTTAGAAGAGGCAATCAATAAAATGACAAATTTACCAGCAGAATTTATGAATATAGATAAGGGGCATCTTTCACTTGGAAGTGATGGAGATATTGTCATATTTGATTTAGAAACTATAAGGGAAAATGGTAGTTTTGAAGAGCCACTTTTACCTCCAGATGGTATTAAGTATGTAATAGTAAATGGAGAGATTGTGGTAGAGGATAATGAGCTTAAAAATGTGAAGAATGGAGAATTCATAGAAAATATGGATTAATCATATATATCAAGTAACAGGAGGTGAATCTGTAGTTTGCTTTAGTACTAAATATAGAAAATGGAGGGGTTAAAATGATAAACTTTATTTGGGCAGGACTCATAATAATAGGAGTAATAGTAGCAGCATTTACAGGAAACATGGAAGCAGTAACAAATGCAGCAATAGATAATGCTAAAACTGCAGTGGATATTTCACTTGGATTGATAGGCGTAATGGCTATGTGGCTTGGAATTTTAAAGATAGCAGAAGAGGCAGGAATAGTTGAAAAACTAGGAAACTTATTAAGACCAATACTTAAAAAACTATTCCCAGGAATACCAGAAAACCACCCAGCCATGGGAGCGATAATAATGAATGTTGCAGCAAATATGTTAGGACTTGGAAATGCAGCAACTCCAATGGGAATAAAAGCTATGCAAGAATTACAAGATATAAATCCAGAAAAAGATACAGCAACAGATGACATGATAATGTTTTTAGGTATAAACACATCTTCAGTAACCTTAATACCTATTAGTACAATAGCAATACTTACAACAGCAGGTTCCCTATCTCCAACAGAAATAATAGGGCCTACTTTGGTAGCAACTTTGGTTTCAACAACAGTGGCAATAATAGCGGCAAAAACATTACAAAAATTGCCAAAATATAGTTCTACAAATCCACTTAGAAATGCTAAAGGAGGTAATTAATCATGTTTGATAGTGTAATGAATGTAATAAACAATTTTTCAATACCATTTATAATATTAGCCTTTGTAGCTTTTGGTCTTTATAAAAAAGTAAATGTATATGAATCTTTTACAACTGGAGCAAAAGAAGGTTTTACAACAGCAGTAAACATTATTCCTTTTTTAGTAGGAATGTTAATGGCTATAGGTATATTTAGAGCATCTGGTGCTATGGAATTATTAATCAAGATAATAAGCCCTGTAACTAGTAAATTAGGTGTTCCAAGTGAGGTAATACCGATGGCTCTTATTAGACCACTTTCAGGTGGGGGAGCTCAAGGTATGATGACAGATTTAGTAACAACTCATGGAGCTCAATCTATGATAGGTAGAATATCAGCAGTTATGATGGGATCTACAGAAACAACTTTCTATGTATTAGCAGTATACTTTGGTTCAATAGGTGTTACTAAGCAAAGACATGCTATACCAGTAGGGTTACTTGCAGATTTGGCAGGACTTACAATGTCTATAATAGTAGTAAAAATATTATTTTAAGCTCAACTTTAGTTGAGCTTTTTAACTACTCAAGAAAATATAAAAATATATGAGAAAATAAAAATAATCTAGGAGGAAGAAAAATGAATCTACCAAAAATACTTAAAAAAGGTCAAACTATAGGTGTAATAGCACCAGCTAGTGCATCAGCAAAAGAAAATATAGATAAATTAAAGAGCCTATTAGAAAAATATGGATATAAGGTTAAAATGGGAAAATATGTTTATGACCAAAATAAATATTTGGCTGGAACAGATGAAGAGAGAGCAGAAGATTTTAATGCTATGTTTAGAGATGAGGAAGTAGATGCTATACTTTGCATTAGGGGAGGATACGGAACTCCTAGAATGTTAGACTTAATAGATTATGATGCAATAATAGAAAATCCAAAAATCCTTTTAGGTTATAGTGATATAACAGGTATTCATACAGCTATAAATAACAAGGCAAATCTAGTAACCTATCATGGACCTATGGGAGTATCAGACATGATTAATGGATTTGATGAAGTATCTAAGAAAAACTTGGAAAATATTATAGCTAAAAATGGAAAAAATCTTGTTCTTGAAAATCCTAAGGGGATAGAACTTGAAGTTATAAATAAGGGTATAGCTCAAGGCGAAATAATAGGTGGAAATCTATCACTGTTATCTGATTTGATAGGCACGGAATATGAAGTGAAAACTCAAGGTAAGATACTATTTATAGAAGAGATAGAAGAAATACCTAGAAATATAGATAGAATGCTTAATCAACTTAGACTGGCAGGAAAAATTGAGGATGCTGTGGGCATAATTTTAGGAGATTTTAATAATTGTGTAACAGAAGATTTAAGCTATTCGTTAGATGAAGTTTTGGATCAATATTTTAAGGGGATAGGAAAACCTGTTCTAAAGAACTTCAAGGCAGGTCATTGTGAGCCAATGATTACCATACCTTTTGGAGCGAAAGTAGAGCTGGATTGTGATAGTAAAAAGGTTACAGTAATGGAAGATACAGTAATGGAGGACTAGTATGGACATATTATATATAGATGGACATAATGATACAATGATGAGAGTTTTAGATGGGAATACAAAGCTTCCTACAGTAGATATTGGAGGACATACAAGGTTTCATATTGATATAGAAAAACTGAAAAAGGGAAAATTATCAGCACCAGTATTTTCAGCCTTTAGTGAGGGATACTTTGATGGAAGACAAAATATAGAAAAATCACTAAGTGAAAGTTTATCCATAATCAATGCCCTTTATTTTACAGAAAAAAATAATGAGGACAGTTTTAAAATAGTTGATAGTGTTCAGGATATAACTGAAAATTTTGGAGATGGAAAAATATCTGCTATACCTTCTATTGAAGGAGCCTATTTCATAGATGAAGAAAATCATATAGAAATGTTAAAACAAATGAAGGATTTAAAAATAAAAATCCTAGGATTTAATTGGAATCATGCAAATTGTCTTGGAGTAGGTGCAGGAGAGACTTATTCTGATGGCAAGACACCAGCAAGTGGTGGCATAACACAACTTGGAATAAGGGTTTTGAAAGAAATGGAAAAGCTAGGAATTGGCATAGATGTATCACATATGAATGAAGAAACTTTTTGGGGCGTTGTTGAAAATACAGAAAGTCCTATTATAGCCACTCATTCAGGTGTATATAATTTAAGAGAGCATAGGAGAAATCTAAAAGATAGTCAGCTTCATGCCATAAAAGAAAGTGGTGGTATAGTTGGAATAGTTCTTTGTTCTTCATTTTTAAAAGATGAAGGAGCAGACTTAGACGATTATATGAATCACCTACACTATGCAGTAGACTTAATTGGTCCAGAACATGTAGCAATCGGTTCAGACCTGGATGGTACAACACTTCCTATGGGAGTAAAAGATTCGTCAGAAATGTATAAGATAATTGATAGGTTAAAAGAAAAATATTCTCATGAAGATGTTGAAAAAATAATTAGTGGAAACTTTTTAAGAGTTTTTAAAGAACTAGAAAAGAATGAAGAGAAAAATTATTTAGATGGAATAAAAATAGAAACTGCCTATGAAATGGGAGATTTAAAAGAAAAAAATGAAGTTTTAAAGGCCCATATAGGTGAAACGAAATTAAAGATTAGGATTATAATAGATGGAATAGAAACTGCTAAGTTTACAAATGAGTTTAATGAAATAGACTTTGATTTTGATATAAAGAATGAAGAGCAGTTTCATGTTTTAACTATAGAATTAGAAAAAGATGGTAAAACTTTTAGGGATACCAAAATTTTAAGAATAAAATAGTTAATAAGAGATAAGAGGATTTTCCTCTTATTTTTTTGTCTAAAAAAATGGATAGGCTATTAATTTCAAGTGCTAGTTTAATAGATGGGCTAAGAGTATCTTCTTATGTTATTATATAGATATTAAACTTAGGGGTGAAATATGAATATTACAGTAGTAACAGTTGGAAAGATAAAAGAAAAATATATAAATTTAGGAATAGATGAGTTTAGTAAAAGGCTAAAAGCTTACTGCAAACTAAATATAATAGAAGTACAAGATGAGGCAACACCTGATAATGCATCGGACAAGGAAGAAGATTTAATAAGGAAAAAAGAAGGGGAAAAGATAAGAGCTAAATTACCTAAAAATTCTTATATCATAGTGCTTGCCATAGATGGAAAACAGTTATCATCAGAGGACTTATCGAGAAAAATAGATGAACTTGCCATAGATGGCATATCTGATATAAGTTTTATAATAGGTGGGTCACTGGGGCTGGATAGTGAAATTATAAATCTAGCTGATTATAAGTTATCTTTTTCAAAGATGACCTTTCCACATCAGCTAATGAGACTTATACTTTTAGAGCAGGTATATAGAAGTTTTAGAATAAGTGTAGGTGCACCCTATCATAAATAATTGGGAAATATTACAGATATCTTGTAAGCTAGTAATAACAACTATTACAGAGGATATTTTAAATGATTTCTAATTGATAATGGGTAGAATATGGGCTTTAAAATTTATAAATTAGATAAAAACGATGTTTTTAAAAACTTAATTTATAAATATATTAGAAGTAATCAAGATTAGATTATGAAAGCCCAATAAAATTACATAATGGGGTACTTAAAATCAAAATATATGTGAGTATGAGAAGTGAGGGTTATAGGAGGTCAAATAACTATCACAATATGTTTATGATAAAAATAAGTCAAAAAGTAGAAATATAATATAAAGAATATAAAAATAAAATAGAAGTGAGGGTTATTAAAAAATAGTATTACATATAAAAATTATTTGATAGATATAATTATAATATAAAAAATAATAGTGGTACATTGTTATGGTAATCATGAATATTAGATATGAAGGCTAGCATCGTATTAACTAAATATAAAATAAGATACTGTTTAATAGTGTCTCATTTATATATGACATAATTGCAAGAAGTTTAGTTAGAAACTATATAAACATTAATAATCAAGAAAAATCTGTTTATCAATTATTTCACATGAAAAACCATATAGTAAATCATGAGCTAAAAACATAACCCATCAATAGTTTCACTTTCATCTAGATATAAATTATGCACCTTAGCCATTACATTATAAAAAATAGGAGTTAAACAATAAGGAAGATTGGTAAGATAGATTAGTTGAATTAAGAGTTGGTATTGCGAGGGTTATATTTGGGGTTACACTTTTATATATCATTAATTGAATTATGTAGTTTATATAAATTTTTATGCAAGGCTTATTTGTTATAATATAATTATTGATAAATATAAAAGTTTAGAGGGAGATGAAATTATGCAATTAATAGAAGGAAGATTTGTTAAAGATTATGAGAAGAATGAATATTTAATAGAAAAATTTATTGGAAATGGAGCTTTTGGAAATGTTTTTAAAATAATAAAATTATGTGATGATACAGAATGGGCTTTAAAGACCATAATACAGAGTTTTACTAATGAAGAAAATTTAATAGCATTTAAGAATGAGATGAATTTAGCTACTAAAATTAATGACGATAATGTTATTAAATATCCCTCTGTGGTAGGATAGTTGTCACAGTATCATAAATATTGTATGATAGAATTA
>CAMIXG010000025.1 GCA_946402705.1 uncultured Tissierellia bacterium
AAACTATTATAAATGCTGACACTACACTTTACGCTATTTGGGAGAAAAATGTTACGCCTATTAATAAGGTTACTGTTAGATTTGATGCAGATGGTGGTAAATTCAAGGATGGCGATACAGTAAAATCAAAAACTATAACTAAGGGTGATAGGGTTGAAAAAATATCTGAAACACCTATAAAAAGTGGATATACATTCCGAGGTTGGAAAAAAGCTGGAAGTCATAGCAACTTCGATTTCAATACAAAAATAGAGGCTGATATTACACTTTATGCAGACTGGGAAAGAGATTCTGATGGTGGTAGGGAAAAACCTAAACCAGAACCTGAAAAAGAAAAGGAAAAAGAGAAAGAAAAGGAAAAAGAGAAAGAAAAAGATAGAAAAGGTAGAGAAATAGGAAAAGTTATTGAACCTAAAATAGAATTTGAACTTAACAAACTAGACCATCTAGCTTATATAAAAGGCTATAAGGACAATACCATAAGACCAGAAGGAAATCTGACAAGAGAAGAAGCTGCCATGGTATTTTATAGACTTATGGACAAGGATTTTAGAGAACATATAGCTACTACTGAACAAGCTTTTACAGATGTTGAAGTGGGAAGATGGTCTAATAAAGCCATTGCAACCTTATCAAAAGCAAAAATGATAAAAGGTTATTCTGATGGTAGTTTCAAACCTACTAATAATGTAACTAGAGCAGAATTATCAAGTATGATTGCTAAACTTACTGATACTATTGTACTTGAAACTGAATTCACTGACATCATAGATAACTGGGCTGAAGACTATATCAATACAGCTCAAAATAAAGGATGGATAAGTGGATATAAGGATGGAACTTTCAAACCAGATAATTATATAACCAGAGCAGAGTTTGCAACTGTTATGAATAGTATTTTAGAAAGAAAAACTGATAGAGAAAATATGCTTTCTAATGTAAAAACTTTTACAGACTTACACACAGAGACTTGGTACTATGAAATGATGACTGAAGCTGCAAATGGCCACAGATACACTAGAGAAAATGATAAAGAAAAATGGACAGAATTAGATAATAGAGAATTTGAATAAAAAAATAAAAACACTGGATATAATCCAGTGTTTTTTCATATCTAATTATCTATATTTGTCCTATTTTAACTGCTAGTTCATAATCTATTAAAGCAGTATTATATTCTCCAATAGCATTAGCCTTTCCTAATTTCGCTTTATTAAGTCCAACTAGAGCTTCGTTTACCTTATCCATTGTTACCATATTTAACTCATATTGCACATTTAGGACTCTAACTCCCTCTTCTGCTTTTTTGATATTTGCTTCCATCATTTCTACCTGTCTTTTTGAAGTATTTATTTTATCAAATTTAGCTTTTATATCTGCTTCTATAGTATTTCTAGTAGTTTTAGCTTTAAGTTCTGCTATTTTTACTTCCTCATCTTGTAGCCTATAAGCATAAGTATTTGGAGTATAACTCATTTGGACTACTCTAAAGGTCTCCCTTGCTATTTCTACATTACTATTTGCCAAAACATAATCATATCTTTTTTCATAGGCAGTTTTTAAATCATTGTCTAAATTTACCACCATTTGTTTAGGTACAAATCCTGTAGTAAGTTCTAGCTTTGTATCTAATGGATAGTCTAAAGCATTATTAAGAGCCCTAAGAGTTTCCTTATAAGTATCTTCTGCTTTTTCAACTTCCATTTTACCATTATTTAAATCTATTTCCATCATATTAAAATCATGTTTTGACGCACTACCTAACTCGTATTTTTTCTTTACTATATTATAGTTAGTTTCTAAATTTTTATAGTTATCTTTTTCTATTTCCAAAAGATCCTTTGTTTGAAGTACAGCATAATATAATTTACTTATATTTAGTTCAAGTTGTTTTTCTATACTTTCCAATTGCATATCAATTGTCTTTTTACCAATTTCAGCTTTTTTAGATTGGATTCCTTCTTCCATCATAAATTCCTGCTGACTTGACCCTCTTATGCCTAATTTTTCAAAACTTCTTTCTGCATTTTCTGTTTGTCTAAGACCTATTTTGGCTGTTTCCAGACCTGCCTTAGTTATCTCCAGCATATCTGAATTTTCTATTCCTACTTTTATAGCCTCTTCTAAACTAAGACTAGTTTTAACTTCTGCTGCAAAGGAGATAGTATTTATCATTATTCCACAGGCTAAAGTTGTACTTATTGCTATCTTAAATATTTTTTTCATTTCAACACCTCATATTTTATTCTTCGTTAATATATGCTTCAACTATATATCAATATTACTCATAAATCATTAATAAACTATTAATTTTTTCTTAATTATACATCCCCTTGGTAATAGTTCTTGATTTATTTATTTTTTCTCTTTATAATATTAATAGTCGACCAACCAGTCGGTCGGTTATCAGATTTATTTTAACACTATATATATTATTTGTAAATCACAAAATCTAGGAGGTAGGAATGAATAAAAAAGTTTTAAGTATTTTAACTATAGCTTTATCAGCTTCAATATTTTTATCCGCATGTGGTAAGGCTAAGAAAACAGATACAATTAAAGAAGAATATACACCCGTAGAGGTTAGTAAAATAAGTAGCGAAACTCTAAAAAATTCTAGAAATTTCAAGGGTAAGGTTATGTCAAATGAAGAAGTTATGGTAATCCCAAAATTACCTGGTACTGTTCAAACTGTAAATGTTAAATTAGGAGATAAGGTAGCAAAAGGTCAAACCTTGTTTACAATAGATGCTTCTGATTTACAAAGAAGTTTAGAACAAGCAAACCTAGCAGTTGATCTATCTCAAAAGGGAGTTCGCCAAGCTGAAACAGTAGTTAATACTGCTAAAACTAATAGAAATACAACTGAGGAAAATATGCTTCAGGCTAAGCTTGATTATGAAAGAGCAGAATCATTATACAATGAGGGTGCAATACCTAAAGTTCAATTAGAGCAATCAAATTTAGCATATCTATCAGCAAACTCTCAGCTTAAAACTGTAGATTCTCAAATAGTTCAAGCTGAAATATCTTTAGAACAAGCAAGAGATCAACTATCACAATCAAATATATCAAGACAACAAGTTCTTGATAATATGAAGGATGCAACAGTTACTTCTCCACTTAGTGGTTTTGTTTCATCTCTTGATGTTAAGGTTGGTCAAATAGCAAGTAATGCTAGCCCTGCTGCAGTTGTTGTAGATAATTCTAAGGTTTATGTTGAAATAAATGTAATAGAATCCATAGTAAATAAATTATCTAAAGGACAAAGTGTTGGACTTAAAGTTCCAGCTGCTTTTGATAAAGAAATCCCTTCAGTTATAGATTATATCAGTCCTAGTGCTGATGTTGCTAACAAGCTATACACTGTAAGAGTTTATACAAATAATGATGATAATAAAATTAAACCTGGTATGACTGGTGAGGTTAATTTAAACATAAATGAAATACAAAATACTATAGCTGTACCTAGAGATGCAATTTTAAAAGAAAATAATAAGTCTATAGTATATATAGTTGTAGATAATAAGGCTGTGAAAAAAGAAATCACTTTGGGTGAAGACTTTGATGACTATATAGTAGTAAAATCAGGACTTAATTTAGGAGATAACTTGGTTGTGAAAGGACAACATTATCTTGATGACAAAAAAGATGTTAAAGTAATGGAGGGTAAATAATGAATTTTTCAAAATTTGCAGTTAAACGCCCTGTTACTATAACCATGTTTATGCTTATAGTTATCTTATTTGGATTTATATCCCTAAGTAAACTTCCCATAGACCTATATCCAGAAATAGAAATTCCAGTTGCCATAGTTATGACAACTTATAGTGGTGCTGGGCCTCAAGAAATGGAAACCTTAGTTACCAAACCTATAGAAGAAGCTGTGGCTACTGTAGCTAATATTGATAAAGTTACCTCTATTTCTTCTGAGGGAAACTCCATAGTCATAGCCCAGTTTAAATTTAAAACTGACATGAATTTTGCAACTTTGGATATGAGGGAAAAGGTAGATTTAGTAAAGGGAGCTCTTCCTAAGGATGCTAATGCTCCAATGGTTATGAAAATAGACCCTAACCAAACTCCTATTATGGAGATTGCCATATCTAATAAGAGTGGTGATCTATCGGGACTTCAAACCATGGTAGAAGATGAATTTAAGCCTAAGTTTGAAAGAGTAAATGGAGTAGCTTCTGTAAATGTTGGTGGAGGACTTGTAGATGAAATCAAAATTAAGGCTGATCCTTATAAGCTATCAAAATATGGGCTAAATGCAGCTCAACTTTCACAAATTATAGCAGCCAACAACATCAATATGCCTGGTGGTACTGTTAATAATAATAACCAGGAATTGAATATAAGAATTATGGGTGAATTTAAATCCTTTAATGATATTAAACAGTTACCAATTACTCTGCCAACTGGTGATGTAATTGAACTACAAGATGTAGCTGATGTAACTTATGCAACAAAAGATAATAAAGTAGTTTCAAGAGTTAATGGTATAGACAGCATTAATATCTCTATTCAAAAACAATCTAACACAAATACAGTTAAGGTTGCTGGAGATATTAGAAAACAATTAGATCAACTTAAAGCTGATTATCCAGACTCTGATATTCAAGTTGTTCTTGATAACTCTGAATTTATACAACAATCCATTGATAATGTTGTAAGTAATGTATTGACTGGTGGTTTATTTGCCATTTTAGTTTTATACATCTTCCTAAAGAGTATGAAGAGTACCATGATAGTTGCTACAAGTATACCTATATCACTAATAGCATCTTTTGTACTTTTATACTTTAATAAAATAACCCTTAACATGATGACTCTTGGTGGTCTTGCACTGGCTGTAGGTATGCTTGTGGATAGTGCCATAGTTGTACTTGAAAATATTTATAGATTTAGGTCTAGTGGATTTTCAAAAGAAGAGTCTGCCATTAGGGGAGCCAGTGAGGTTACCATGTCTATAACTGCATCAACTGCTACTACTATAGCTGTATTTTTACCTATAGTCTTTGTTGATGGTTTTATAGGTATAATGTTTAAGGACTTTGCCCTTACAGTAACTCTCTCACTTTTAGCTTCAATGGTTGTAGCCTTAACTTTTATACCTATGCTTTCTAGTAAAATATTGGATATAGAAGATATGGATGTAAATGGCGAATTTGCAGGTGATAAAAAACCTAAAAGATTACAGAAACTATATGATGGTTTCGATAAAATATTTGGTCAATTTGAAAAAATGTATTTAAGAATATTATCCAATGCCCTTAGACATAGAAAAACTACTGTGGCTGTAGCTATAATTGTTTTAGTTACCTCCCTTGGTTCTTTAGCCTTTGTTGGTATGGAACTTATGCCAACTTCAGATGAAGGTACTGTTAATATATCTCTTAAACTACCTCTTGGTTCTAAAACAAATGATGTGGATAAGGGAGCACTTTTAGTTGAGGACAAGGTAACTGATATAGAAGAAATAGAAACTTTGTTTACAAATATTGGTATGTCTAACTTTACTGATACTTCTACCAATACTGGTTCTATCACACTTAATTTAGTTAATTTAAAAGAAAGAAAAAGATCCACTGAAGAAATCTCTGATTTGGTAAGGGATAGGGTAAAAGACATAGCTGGTGCTGAAATTTCAGTATCTGCAGCAAGTAGCAGTATGACTGGTGGAAAACCTGTTAGTGTTAAAATATCAGGAGATAGTCTAGATACTTTAACGGATATAAGTACCGATGTAGAAAAAATAATATCCAATGTAGAAGGAACTAGGGATGTTAAAACCAGTGTGAGTGATGGGGTGCCAGAACTTGAAGTTAAGGTAAATAATGACCAAGCTGCTAGATATGGTCTTACAACTTCACAAATAGCTTCTTCTGTAAGAACTGAAGTAGCTGGTTCAACTGTTACAAAATATAAAACTGCTGGTGATGAAATAGATGTAGTAATATCTGCCTATGATGATTTAACTCATAACATAGATGATATTTCAAATCTAAATATTACAACTCCAACTGGAGTAAATGTACCCTTAAGTGAACTTGCAGAGCTTAAAATATCTGAAGGTCCTGTTTCTATTAACAGGGAAAACCAACAAAGAATGGTTACTGTAGATTCTGAAATATCTGGTAGAGATGTTGGTAGTATAATGAAAGATGTAAATACTGAATTAAAAAATTATGATATGCCAGATGGATATTCTTTTGATATGGGTGGAGAAAATGAAGAGATGCTTAAGGCATTTTCACAACTTGGATTGGCACTTTTAGTTGCTATAGCTCTTATCTATATGATAATGGCTTCGCAGTTTGAGTCTCTACTTCATCCATTTATAATAATGTTTACTATACCACTCTCATTTGGTGGAGGTTTCTTAGGACTCTTCCTAACAGGTACACCATTTGGTGCAACTGCCTTTATAGGTATAATAATGCTAGCTGGTATAATAGTAAACAATGGTATAGTTTTAATAGATTATATAAACCTACTGAAAAAAGAGGACCATTCTACTATGGACGCTATAAAACTTGCAGGACCAGTAAGACTTAGACCAATACTAATGACTACTCTTACTACAGTTTTAGGTCTTATACCACTTGCTTTAGGTATAGGAGAAGGTGCTGAAATGCAGGCTCCAATGGCTATAGTTGTAATAGGTGGACTTACTTTGGGTACAGTGCTTACCCTAGTATTCATACCTGTTTTATACTCTATATTTGATGATTTATCTATCAAGAGAAAAAATAAAAGACAGGTAAGAAAAGATAAAAGAAACAATAAAAATGAGGATAAAATAGGAAAGGAGAATGAATAGTGACTCCTTTGAAAATAAAGAGAAGAAAACAAATTCTAGAAGCTGCTCTAGTTGTATTTAGCCGTGATGGTTATCACAAGGGTACAGTTAGCGATATAGCAAAACAGGCAGATATAGGTAAGGGTACTATTTATGAGTACTTCTCCAGTAAGAAAAATATTTTTGAAGAAATGATTGTCTATGCTCTTGACTACTATATTTTAGTAGTCAGAGAAGGCATTAGCTCAAAAAATACAGCCTATGATAAATTAAAATTTCTTTTAGATTTTAATATTGCCTTTATTGATCAGCATTTAGAAGTTATGAAAAAAGTATTTTTTAGTATAGATAATGTTACAGAAGAATTTGAAGACTCCATGCAAAACTTTAGGGATAGTGTAAATCAATTTGTACTAGAACTCATAGAGATGGGGATAGAAAACGGAGAAATAAATAAAAATATAAATCCAGATACAGCCTCTCTTGTAATAATAAATATGATTTATAGCCTAAGTGGTGAAATAGCTCAAAAAGATTTTAAAGAGCCTATAAATACAGAAGAAATAATTACTCTTCTATTTAATGGAATTGGTTAAAAAAACCTCTTAGACTTTTGTCTAAGAGGTTTTTCATATATAATTTATATAAATCTATAAGATAAACTTTTATATTTAAAATGGTCCTAGGTTTATATAGTGAGCAATTACTGTTAGTATAAAACCTAGTGATAACAGCATTGCAAAGAACTTACCTGCAAACTTAATCCAGTCTGTCCACTCAACATCTGCTACTCCTAAACAAGCCATTAATGTTGATGCTGTTGGCCATACATAGTTTGTTATACCATCACCAAAGTTAAAGATTAGTACCATAACCTGTTGATTTACTCCAACTAATTGTCCTAGTGGTTCAAGTATTGGCATTAATATAACTGCCTTACCACTTCCTGATGTTACAAAGAAGTTAAATCCACAAACTGCTATATAAACTAAAAGTATTATTATAATAGGTGGTTTTCCCTGTAATGTTTGAGATAGGGCATAGATACCTGTATCTATAATTTTTGCTTGATTCATAAGAATCATAGCTCCTCTAGCAAGCCCTATAGTTATAGCTGCTGGGAATAATTCTTTAGCTCCTGCTCCAAACTGTCTACATGCATCACTTGGCTCTATTTTAAGTAGAATAGATGCTACTACTGTATACATTATATAAAGTGCTGATATGTTGGATAATTCCCAGCCTAAATTGATAGCTCCATATGCTTGGAATAGGAAAGTAAAAATTAAACCAAATAAAACTATTTTTCTAGTTAAAGTAAATGGTATATCTTCTTCATCTTGTCCTGCAACTGCATATACCCCATTACACTTTACATGCTCCTTACATAAACTTTTACTTGGATCTAACTTTATTTTTTTAGCATAATTTACAATATATCCTATAGTTAAGATATTGAATAAAATTAAACTAATTGTCCTAAACTCGATTCCAGAGAAAAGTGGTAGTCCCACTAGGTCTTGAGCTACACCAGTTGTATAAACATTTAAAACCCCTGCTGAAAACCCTATATCAATTCCTAATAAAACTATACCTATACCTACAAATTTATCATATCCCATACCGGTTACTACTGCTATTATAAGTGGTATGATTGGTATGGTTTCCTCTGATATACCTGCTGTACCGAGTATAGAAAAGGCTATTATTAAAACTGCTATTATCATGTACTCCTTACCTGCTGAAACCTTAAGTAAAGATTCTATCCCTGATTTTATAGTACCTGATTGTTCTACTATATGGATAGCTCCTGCTGCTAAACATAACATTATTACTATGTCTGCTGAATCTATAATCCCCTCATGCATAGATTTAAAGAAGTCCATAGGTGTTATAGTTTTTGTGTCATCTACATAATGAAAATCTGTTGGATCTACTACCATTCTGCCTTTATCATCTTCTATTCTTCCCATTTCTCCACTCGGAACTATAAACGATAGTAATACTATAAATAGCATTACACAAGACATTAATATGTACACGTGTGGCAACTTAAATTCTTTCTTCTTTTTAGTTGTCATACTTTTCTCCCCTTATTTGTTTTATATTTTTTTATTTTTTCCAAAGCCCCCTTATCTAAATTTTCCATTTAATTGTAACAAATTTTCTGATTTTTTTCAATGATTGACATTTCAATACTTGTTGCTTTTTGATTGAAATATTTTCTTTAAGCTATCTACATTTAATAACTTAAAACCTTATAACTTTAAGAAAATAAAAATCTCATTTCAAATCATCTTTTTTCTAAATTTTCACTCTTTACTTGTTCACTTTCTATGTATCTGGTCCCATTTTTTACTTTTTATTTTTATCTTGACAATAGAAAAAGAGGACTTTCTATTTTAGAAAGTCCTCTTAGTTTTATATTTTTATAAAAATATTGTTTTTAAAACAAAGGCTATGGATAAAACATACATTATCCAAGTTACTTCTTTATATCTTCCTGTTATAGTTTTTAATAAGGTATAAGATACCATACCAAATACTATACCTTCTGCTATACTATAGGCAAATGGCATCATTACTATAGTTAAGAAAGCTGGTATAGCTTCTGTATAATCATCTAAATTTATATCCTTTATTGGACTAAGCATAAATGAACCTACTATTATTAAGGCTGGTGCTGTTGCTGCACTAGGTATAATTCCAAATATTGGTGATATAAATAAGGCTAAGAAAAACATCACTGCTGTTGAGATTGCTGTTAAACCAGTTCTTCCTCCATCTGCTACTCCTGATGCAGACTCTACGAAAGTTGTAACTGTTGAAGTTCCTAAACAAGCTCCACATAAAGTACCTACTGCATCTGCAAATAGGGCTTGTTTTACCTTTGGTAAATCTCCGTTTTCATCTAACATATCTGCCTTAGATGCTACTCCTATAAGTGTTCCAATTGTGTCAAAAACATCTACAAATAAGAAAGTAAATACTATTATTAACATATCTCCTGTAAATATATTTGACCATTCAAATTTAAACATTACATCCTGCATACTTGGTGGTAATTGGAATAAACTTGTTGGCATTTGAGTTACGCCAAGTGGTATACCTACAAAAGTTGTAGTTAAAATCCCAACTAATAAAGCTCCTTTTACATTTTTAGCAAGTAATACACCAGTAACCACTAAACCTATTAATGTTAATATAGCTTCTGGTGATTTTAAATTTCCCAGTGATATTATTGTAGCTGGATTTGATGCTACTATACCTGAATTTATAAAACCTATTAGAGATATAAACAAACCAATACCTACTGATACTGCCTTTTTTAAATTTACTGGTATAGCTGAGAAGATGGCTTCCCTAAATCCTACTAAGGACAATAATATAAATATAATACCTTCTAAAAATACTGCTGTAAGTGCAAATTCCCAACTATAACCCATAGTCATAACTACTGTATATGTGAAAAATGCATTAAGTCCCATACCTGGTGCTAATCCAAATGGGTAATTAGCGTATAAACCCATTATCATTGTTGCTATAAAAGCTGAAAGTGCTGTTGCTGTAAATACTCCGCCCCAATCCATTCCTACTTCACTTAACATATTCGGGTTGACTGCTAGTATGTAACCCATAGTCATAAATGTTGTAATACCAGCCATTATCTCTGTCTTAACAGTGGTATTATTCTCTCTTAACTTAAATTTTCTCTCTAGAAAACTATTTTCAGTTTTTGCTGACACAATTCTCTCCCCCTAAATAATTATTTAATATCTTGGCCTCAATATTATGCATAACTTTCTGTTATGTCTTTACACTGGGTATTATATCATCTAGTAAATCCTTTTCAATTATATTTATTAAAGTTTTATTTTTTACTAGCTACATTTTTATGATACAATTTAGCTTATATTGATTATGAAATTAGGTAGGTGGTTTAATGGAAAATACAAACACATCAAATCGTATTGGTATAGAACCTATTAAGAGTTTATTACTAGAGTTTTCTATCCCTGCGATAATAGGTATGTTGGTTAATGCGCTCTACAATATTGTAGACAGGATTTTTATAGGCTATGGAGTAGGACAACTTGCCATTGGAGGAGTTTTTGTTGGACTTCCTTTAGGTACCATCATCTTAGCCTTTGGTATGTTAGTTGGTGTTGGTGGAAATACACTTGTTTCTATAAGACTGGGTCAGCATAAAAAAGATGCTGCTCAAAAAATCCTTATACATTCATTTGTGTTGTTAACAGTTATTGGAATAATTCTAACTCTTATTGGATTTATATTTATAGAGCCACTTCTAATAGGATTTGGAGCTACTGAGGCAAATCTTCCCTATGCAATTGATTATATGAAGATTATCCTTATTGGAGTTGTACCTCAAATTATAGGCTTTGGTATGAATAACTTTATTCGTGGTGAGGGTAATCCTAAAATAGCCATGTTTACCATGCTAATAGGTGCCTTTATTAATACTATTTTAGATCCAATTTTTATCTTTGTTTTTAATATGGGTGTTCAAGGGGCTGCACTTGCTACAATAATATCCCAAACAGTTTCTGCTATCTGGGTTGTTATGTATTTCACTGGTGGAAAAAGCTTACTAAAACTTACCTTGAAAAACTTTAAAACTAGTTTAACTACAGCTATTGAGATTTTCTCTTACGGCTTTTCTCCCTTTAGTATGCAACTTGCAGCCAGTTTAGTTATGGTCATCCTAAATAAGAGGCTTAATTCTTTTGGTGGAGATATAGCCCTTTCCAGTATGAGTGTTATCCAAAGTATATCTATGATGATTTTAATGCCTGTATTTGGTATAAACCAAGGTGTTCAGCCCATACTAGGATATAATTATGGTGCTAAAAAATATGACAGAGTAAAAGAAGCTTTAAAATATGCTATAATCTGGGCATCTGCCATAACAGTATTCGGATTCTTATTTATAGAACTTTTCCCAAACTTTATATTTAAAATATTTTTAAATAAACCTGAAGAGTTAGCTATGGTTACTAAAATAGGTGTACCTGGACTTAGAATATATCTATGTGCCATAGGAATAGTTGGTTTCCAAGTAATTGGTTCTAATTATTTTCAGGCTACAGGCCAGCCAAAATACGCCATGCTCCTTAGTATGTCTAGGCAGGTTCTAATATTAATCCCAATGCTTTTAATACTGCCAAATGTTTTTGGATTGTTAGGTATTTGGATGGCAGCTCCAATATCAGATTCACTATCAACACTTTTAACAGCCTTTCTGTTAAAGAGGGACTTAAAAAAATTAGATAAACAAATAGCAGAGCAATAAAAAAAGGAGCTTACTAACTTAGTAAGTTCCTTTTTAATTTCTTATTTTATCTATAAAATTTTTAGTCATTTTAGCAGTAAATCCCCAAATATTATAACTCTTGTATTTATAAAAATGTATTTTATCCTTTCCATCTTGCCACTTATAATTTTCCCCATTTGGAATTAGGTTATAGGGAAAATCTGATTCTAATTTCCTTGATAAATGCATATTGTATTCATCAGGTTCATGCTTCATCAGCCAGTCTATTGGTACAGAAAAAACATGATCAACTTCTGCTGCATTAGGATTTATATCTTCAATCTTTATACCTTCTATAACTCCCAAAAAGCAATTTATCCTAATACCTCTAGAGGCTACCAAGTAGTCTAGCTCCTTTAAAATCTTAATATTTTCATAAGCAATCTTAAGTTCTTCTACAGTTTCTCTTACTGCTGCCTCTTCAAAAGTTTCTCCTACTTCCACAGCCCCTCCTGGAAAAGATATCTCCTGAGGTTGTTTCTGTAAATCTTTAGATCTAAGCTCATATAATATATGAAGTTCTCCATCCACTTCTATAATTGGTATTAAAACAGAATACTCTTTTTTTACATCTATTGGTTTTACTTCTAAATTTTTAACTTTTTCATATATCATTTCTATTTTCATAACCCAGCTCCTAATTACTAATTATTATGTTTGCAGCCCTTGTCACTATTTCGCCTTTATTAAATAGCTTATCTTTTAATATCTCAACAAATCCCTTTTCTTCTATAGTTGATAAGCTTGTGCTCCCAACTAGGGCTTTATTAAATAAATCTGTAAATTCATACACCTTAAATCTTTCAAGACCTAGTTCTAAAGCCTTTACTTCAAGTAACTCTATCAATAAGTCTAAGTAACTATTATTCTTAAGTGAAAATGCACTATCTAGTTTTGGTATAATATCTTCTAGTAGGGATTTTTCTAAAGGCTTATCATTATTTATATTTAATATTTCTTTTAATATTGTTATCTTATCCTCTCCAAGTGATGTGAAAAACTTAAAGGCATCTCTTTCAGTACATGGGTTTTTTATATAATACTTATCTCCCAAATAGCTCTTAAAAACTCTTAGAGTATCATAATAGCCTAGGCTCATATTGTAGTTTATCTTATCAATATCAACTTCCATTACAGCACCTAGTTTTTCTCTAGGCTCTATAACAATATAATCCTTATCATCATACTTATTTACTATACCAGTACCATACACTCTAACTATAATTATATCCTTATAACCTTTTTCTTCTAACATCTTAAAGGGTAAATTATCATATATGGCCCCGTCAACATACTTATCTCCATCTATTTCAACAGCCTTAAAGGCTGGTAAGGCAGAACTAGCTAAGATATAGTCTATAAGTTTTCCCTCTGGAATGTCTTCTTTAAAAACTTGAACAGCTTCTTTCTTACTATAATTATAGGTTACCAGTCCAAAATCTATATCTGATGCTCTTATCTTTTCTTCGTCTAAAAAAATATCAAGATTTTTCTTTAGAGGTGTTATGTCAAAACCACCATCTTTTATCAGAAACTTCACCTTATTAAACATATCTGATAGCTCACCCTTATTAAAACTAAAACTGGATATTTTTTCAAACTCTTCATCATCCATATCAACTATAGTAGAAGGTTTTAAATGCTTCCATATTTCCTTGGCCTGTTTTAAATCCCCTTGAGTTAAAATAGCACCATTTATAGCCCCTATTGATGTTCCAACTATGGCTCCCACTTCTATACCACAGTCTAATAAAGCTTCATAGGCTCCTATCTCATAAGAGCCTCTAGTTCCACCACCTTCAAAAACTATTCCATACATATTATCACTCCTAGTCTAATTCTGATGTACAACTTGGACATCTTGTAGCATGAATATTTATTGTTGAATAACAAAATGGACATTCTTTGTCTGTAACTTCTTTAACTTCCTCTGTCTTCTTAGACAATTTATTTATTCCCTTTACCATTAAAAATATTGAAAATGCTATTATGATAAATTGGACTATATTATTTATGAATAAACCATATTTTAATAATGGAGCCTTAGCCTCTTCTGCTAATTTTAAAGTTTCATACTTTTGTCCATCTAAGGCTATATATAAGTTTGCAAAGTCAATTTTCCCAAAAATTAGTCCGAATATAGGCATTATCACATCTTCTACTAGTGAAGATACAATCTTACCAAAAGCACCACCCATTATAACCCCTATTGCCATATCTAGTACATTTCCCTTCATGGCAAATTCTTTAAACTCTTTAAACATATTATCTCTCCTCTCCTTTTTATCTATACCCTAAATTTTACATTTTCATTTTATATACTTAAATTTTATGATATAATTTCAATAATCAAGGAGGTATTTATGGATAAAATAGAACAAAAGGCTAGATATAGCAAAAAAGAAGATCTTTTAAACACTGTTATTCACGCCATAGGAATTGTACTTTCTCTAATCTCATTAGTTTATTTAATCTACAAGGGAGTAAGGGAAAATAATGTACTAAAAGTAGTTGGTTTTTCTGTCTATGGTATATGCTTAACTCTAATGTTTTTATCATCAACACTTTATCACTCTATACCTAGTTTAAAAATAAAAAAATACTTGCGATTAGTTGACCACTGTGCCATATTTCTATGTATAGCCGGAACTTATACTCCAATAATTTTAATTGCAAATCATAGTAACCATAAGCTTTTAATTTTAAGTTTAATTTGGATAATTGCAATTTGGGGCATAGTTTTTAAGATAAATGCTTTTTTTAAAAATACTTTTAATAAATTAGAAATAGCATCCCTTGTTTTATATGCACTTATGGGATGGATTTCGATATTTTTAATAAAGGATATGATAGTAAATATTGGTCTTAACTTCTTTATATATATACTTGTAGGTGGCTTACTATACTCAATAGGAATATATTTTTATAAAAATAAAAAAATTAAATACAATCATGCTATTTGGCATATTTTTATACTTGCAGCTTCAATTTCTATGAATATAGGAATTACTAGATTTTTATAAGAGGAGGTACTAAATGAGAAAATCATGGGAAGAATATTTTATGGATATAACAGATATTGTAGCCACTAGATCTACTTGTGATAGGGCTATGGTTGGATGTGTTTTAGTAAATAAGGATAATAGAATTGTTTCAACTGGCTATAATGGTTCAATTACAGGTAACTCCCATTGTGATGAAATAGGACACACTATGAGAGATGGCCATTGTATAGCAACTATACATGCTGAAATGAATGCATTATTATACTGCGCAAAGGAAGGTATATCTGTCAAGGGATGTGCTGCATATGTAACTCATTTTCCATGTCTCAACTGCACAAAATCTTTACTTCAAGCTGGTATTAGCAGACTATATTACAGATTTGATTATAGGATTGATGATTATGCCATTGAACTACTTGAAAAAAATAATGTTGAATATAAAAAAATTAGCTAAAGTGCATCTTTAGCTAATTTATCTGCTTCTTCATTATATTTAACCCCTGTGTGAGCCTTAACCTTAATAAAACTCACTTCTAAGTCTTTACTTATTTCATCAAAAAACTGCTTATATTTTTTTGTCCCATCTTTATTAGTTTTCCATCTACCAAGTGCCCATTCTTCAATACCCATATAATCATAATGTAAGTATAATTTCTTTAATTTTTTATCTCTTGCAACTTCCATGGCTACCATAGCACCCTTTAACTCCCCAGAAACATTTCTCATACTGGCAAGTTCTTCATCATTATCTCTTCCACTAAAGGTTTCTTTTCCATCTTTTGTGAAAAATACAACCCCATAACTATAGCTAAAATCACCAAGATTAAAACTACCATCCACATAGGATACTGCTGTGCTTTCATCTAATTGAAAATCTATATCTTGCTCATCAGTTTTAATTGTAATGACTTTTTTATCTTTCTTATTAATTACTTCTTTTGGTATAATTCCATTTATAAATTCCAAGGCTTCATTTTCTGTCTTAAATTTTTTGTATTTTGCCCCAGAATAACCCTTTACCTGCGCCTCGCACTCTGCCCAAGTACTATATATTCCAACCTCTTTACCTTCTTTTACTGCATAATATGCCAAATTTTCACCTACTCTATCCATTTTATAACTTCATTATAAGGCCTTCTCTTCTTGGATTTCAAGTACTTATTTTCTTTGCCATATCCAAATGCAGCTACACATGAAATTGTAAACTTTTCATTATCATATAATTTTTCATGAATTAAATAATCTTCTAATTCTTTCCGCCTAAATCCCTCTATAGCCCTAACATTGATATCCATTGAATGTGCTGCTACTACCATCATGGTAAGTGCTATATAGGTTTGTTTTCCTATCCAGCCTGAAATATTTCCATTTTCATCGCTAACATTATAGTCTTCCTCTATAAAATACTTATATCTATCCATTTGTTTATAAATTTCTGATTCTGGTATAGACTGTACATCTTTTAAAATATGTTTTACATAATCAGAAGAGTATTCCAGTTCTTCTCCCCTTCTGGCTAAAAGTATCACTAGATAATCTCCCTGTGACTCTAGCCAACTTTTCTTACTTAATAATTTATATATTTGATCCATTATATATTTATTTTCTATAACTAAAAATTCCCATGGCTCCATACCAAAGGAAGATGGTGCAAGTCTACCAACTTCTAATATCGTTTGCATTTGTTCTTTTGATACTTCTTTTTCATCATCAAATTCTATACATGACCTTAAAGTGTTGAAAAAACCAACTATTGACTCATAAGAATTCATATTATCACCTCTATACTTTTATATATCGTTATACTTATACCCATCTACTGCCTGATTATTTATAAATTTTTTTATTGATTTATATTGTTATATGGCTTTAAGCTTTCTTTTATAATAGATTTTCCATCTCACATTCATTTTACTTAGAAGAAAAATATGGTATATAATAAGGATTAATATAATAAATATTAGTTTATTAAAACATATAATCAAAAAATCGGAGGTAGTTTTATGGAAAATAAAGTAATAGATAAATTTTTAGAGTATGCAAAGATAAATAGCCCTAGTTTTAAGGAACTTGATTTCGCAAAAAAACTTAAGGTGGATTTAGAAGAACTTGGATTTCAAGTTTTCATAGATGATTCAAGTGAGCTTACTGGCTCTAATACTGGTAATATAATTGCAAAATTAAAGGGAACTAAAAATACTAAGACTATAATGTTTTCTGCTCATATGGATACTGTTGATCCTTCTATAGATATAGAACCTATTATAAAAGATAATACAATCTATTCTAAGGGAAACACTATTCTTTCAGCTGATGATAAGTCTGGAGTAGCTGCCATAATAGAAGGTATCAGACATATTGTTAGTAATGATATAGCTCATGGCGATATTGAAGTAGTAATAACAACTTGTGAAGAAGTAGGACTTAAGGGCTCAACTAACCTTGACTACTCTAAACTTGAGTCAGAATTATCCTTTGTACTTGATGGAGGTGGAAAGGTTGGATCAGTTTTTGTAAAAGGACCTGCTCAAACTGTTTTAGATGTTCAATTTAATGGAGTCTCTGCCCATGCTGGAGTTAGCCCTGAAAAAGGTATTAATGCTATACAGGTTGCTGCTCGTGCAATTGATAATATGGAACTGCTTAGAATAGATGATGAAACTACTGCAAACATTGGATTTATTCAAGGAGGAGGAGCTACTAATATAGTTACCGATAAGGTAGTTGCTAAAATAGAATGTAGAAGTTTAGACGAAAATAAGCTTGATAGGCATGTAGATTCTATAATAACTGCCATCAATAATGCTACAAATGATTTTAAGACTAGCGCTGATATAGAAATTACTAAAAAATATCCAGCATTTTCAATAGATGAAGACTCAGATGTTGTTGCAGTTGCCACTAAATCTCTTAAAGACTTGGGTATAGATGCAAAAATCCTTCCAACTGGTGGAGGTTCTGATACAAATTTATACAATGCAAATAAGATACCTTCTGTAATCCTTAGTACTGGTATGGAGAAAGTTCATACAACTGATGAATACATTGAAATTGATGACTTAGTAAACTCTGCAAAACTTGTAGCTAAAATAATAGAAAATATATAAAGAAAAGGCTTAAAATCTTAAGATTTTAAGCCTTTTCTTTTAATCTTCCCTAGAGTGAGCTATCCTACTAGCTGCTGATGCACTAACTGCTGCAATCAAGTCATCTAAAAATGTATTTACATTTTCTTTACTTTCATCCAAATCTTTAAGTATACCTATTTTTTCCTTATCTAAGTATCCATAATTAGTAAAGCCAATGCTTCCGTATAGATTAACTATGGAAAGTGGTATTATTTCATCTATTCCATATAAACCATCATCTGATTGAACTATGTGTTGTAAAGGTTCTGGTAATAAGTTTTTTTCTGCCAATTCATCTAAGGCTATCCCAGTTAATACTGCATGTATTGTTTCTCTTTTTGATAGCACTGCTAAAACATTTTCTCTAGCAACTTCTAAAGTTAAATCTGGATTATGTTTTTTCTGAATTGTAACGACCAATTCGGCTATTTCATCGATTTTTACACCTCTTTTATCCAATAATTCCAAAGTGTATTTTTTCATTTCTTCTAAATTATATTTTTTCATTTTATCACCTTTTGTAATTTTTTTAGTAGATTTTTTCAAATTTTTATGATAACATACGTTATTAATACCCAGAAGTAATAGAAATATTACATATTATTGAATAATGAAAAGGAGGATGGTTATGAAAAAATTTGGACTTTTACCTAGAATTATATTGGCAATAGTAGCCGGTATCTTAATTGGATTATATTTACCAGCTGTAATTGTTAGAATTTTGGTTACATTTAATGGTCTTTTCGGAAACTTTTTAGATTTTGTTATACCATTAATAATTATCGGTTTTGTAGCACCAGGTATTGCTGAACTTGGCAATAGAGCAGGAAAAATGCTTGCAGTAACTGCAGGAATTGCATATGGTTCCACTATTGTATCAGGACTCTTTGCTTTTTTCTCAGCATCAACTATATTACCTAATTTCTTAACGAAAGGAGTATTAAATCTAACCACTGTTAATCCAGAAGATAGTCTATTCCAACCATTCTTTACAGTAGAAATGCCAGCAATGTTTGGAGTAATGACGGCCTTATTATTTTCTTTTATTTTGGGAGTTGGAGTTGCAGTTGGGAAAGGTAATGCAATTAAAAATGTTATTGATGAATTTCAAGAGATTATAACTAAGGTTATAAATAATATTATAATTCCACTTTTACCAATTCATATCTGTGGTATATTTGCCAACATGGCAGCTACTGGTAAGGTATTTATAATATTATCAGTGTTCTCTAAAGTATTTATCTTGATAATAATAATGCATATTTTAATAATATTATTTCAATATACAATTGCAGGGATTCCATCAGGAGCAAACCCTATAAAGCTTATAAGAAATATGATACCAGCTTACTTTACAGCTATTGGTACACAATCATCAGCTGCAACTATACCAGTGACACTAGAACAAACTAAGAAAAATGGTGTATCTGATGACATAGCAGATTTTGTAGTTCCACTATGTGCTACAATACATTTGTCTGGTAGTACTATAACACTTACTACTTGTTCTCTAGCAGTAATGATGCTATCTGGTATGGATGTTAATTTTAAAATAATGTTTCCATTTATTTTAATGTTAGGTATAACTATGGTTGCAGCACCAGGAGTGCCTGGAGGAGCAGTTATGGCAGCTATAGGTTTATTAGAAAGTATGCTTGGTTTTACTCAACCAATGCTTACCCTAATGATTGCCTTATATCTAGCACAAGATAGTTTTGGTACAGCTTGTAATATAACAGGTGATGGCGCTATAGCTATTTTAGTAAATAAAATTTCAGGAAATAAGTTAGTCGTTAAGGATTGATTCAATAATAACTTTGGGTATTTCAAGGTATAGCTAATAGCTATACCTTTTTTATTTTTTATATAGTCTACTATTTCACCCATAATAAAGTTTAATTAATCATCATATTTATAATGAAATAATTAATTAAATCCTAAAAAGAGCAAAAAAATAATCCTTTCTAAATTTGTTTTCAAACTTATAGGACTT
>CAMIXG010000026.1 GCA_946402705.1 uncultured Tissierellia bacterium
GCTACTTCGTCCTTAGCTATTTTATTAAACTTAACTGTGCTATTATCTTGATTTACTAGTACATAACCTGGTATATGTGGTGCATAAGCTATAAAATCTTTTCCCTTTACTGCCTCAAACTCATCTTGAGTTCCTGCATATAAGTCTAGCTTATTCCCCTTGTTATCCTTTGCTTCTATCTTTACCTTTACTACATTTTTATCATACTTAAATACAATAATATCTCCCGATCTTGCTGCCTTTGGATTTACCTCATCAGCAGATAATTTATGTGTGTCAAAGCTTGGTGCATTTACTTTTATCACTTCACCCTTTTCTACCTTTAAGTTTGTAGATTGTAGTAAAATGTCTGTTCCCTTTTCTATAGCATTAACTACTATGTTTTCCTCATCTTTTGATTTATAGTCAAATCTGACTTCTTGATTAGTTTTAGTTTCCACACTAACTAATTTATTAATATCTCCAAGTAGATAAAAGTTTTCTATATTTTTAGCAGATACTTTTATAACCTCTCCTACTCTTTGTCCTTCAATTTTATAAGACTGTCCTGCTATAAGTTTTTCTTCTCCAGCTATACTTACGTCATAATGATTAACAAAAATATCCCTTGTTTCTTTTTTATAGATAAACTCTACTACTTGTTTTTCTTCATTATATTTTACTGTTTTTTGACTCTCTCCAATTATGTTATATGTCTCTAGTAATGGAGCTTTTATAAGTTTTTGACCATCTGCCACAGTTACATTGTCTGATAGAGTTTTTATTACTCTTCCATCCTCTTCTTTTAATATAATTTCTATATTTCCAAGAGATTTTTTATATTTAAAGGTTATTTCATTATTAAACTCATCAACTTTTTCTATAACTTTTGTTATATCATCATTTAAATTCCAGCCCTTTATATATGGTGCATTGTAACTAAATGGACTGTTTTTCTCACCCATAATTTTTATTTCTGTGTAATCAGAAATAGTTTGGTTGTTTTCGTCTATGGCCCTAATTGTAATAAGTCTATCTAATGATTTATATTTAAATTCAACTTTTACATCTGTATCCTTAACATTTACAGTTTTTGATTCTTCTCCATTTAATTCATGTCCTGATTGTTTAAAGGCATTTACCTTGTAATTTCCAGAGTTTTTTGGTCTGTTTATTCTATATGAATAAAGCTCATTCTCAAACTCATCCACTCCGTAAACATTGATATCTACTGTATATTCATCCACAACTTCTGATATTGGTTGATAAATAAACTTAACAGTTTTATCTTCTTGAATATCAGTGAATTTTTTAAAACTAAGTTCATCTTTTACAAGTACATAACCTGGTATTTGTGGTGCAAATATTGTATAATCCGAACCCCTTAATACCTTAAAGATAGTTTCAGCCCCTTCTGGTAAATAAGAGCTTATATCTTTTTCCCTACCATTTTCCATGGTAACTAATTTTAAGTCGATAGCCAAAGTATCCTTTTCATATAAAAATTCAATTTCATTTGCTTCTCCCTTTTTCGGAACTATAGATTTTACACCTTCACCTTTTATATTCCACCCAGTCATTGTAGGTGCTGTAACTGATACATTTTTATCTAGTTCTCCTGGTATCTTATAATTAAAAAGTGGTAATTTTTGACCATTTTCTTCATAAAAAAGTTTTACATTTATGTCTATAAGTTCTCTTTCAATTTTTTCATAATAAAAGTTTACAGTCTTATTCTTTTCTCCATTTTTTACATATATTATTTTTTGACTATCTCCTACAAGTCTATACTCCATGGCAGCTTCACCTGATAACTCTGGAGCTAGTACAAGTATATTTTCTTCTATACGCACTCTTATTTGAGGAGTATTTACTAAGATTTCTTTACCAGATTTAATATCTATAGCTTTTACATTTATATTTTCAGTTTTCTTTTCATATACATAAAAAACTTCTGGTATAGGACCTGAACCTGAGTAGGTAAATTCTTTAGTTCCCACTTGTCCAATATATTCTTCTCCTTTAACAAGATTATAGTTCTTTAAATTCTCAACATCAGAATCATTCAGTGCCATATCTTCACTTACTTTATAAGTTTCATTTATCTTGATTGGTTTAATGACACTACCTATAAAGTTAGTAGTCCCATCACTCAATCTTTCAATGGCATTTACCTTTAAATTTCCAAGGGATTTTTTATAATAAAGTCTAAATATATTTCCTTCTGGTGCTACCTTTATGGCATCATCCATACTATTATAGGTATATCCTTCTATAATTGGTTTTGTTTTCTCCCACTTATAATAAGTACCTATTTGACCTATATCTGTAAACTCACCTATAACAGTTTCATTGGCTCCATCCTTATAAACTGACTCTATTTTTATATTTGCCATATTATATTTATATTCAAATACTATATCTTTTCCATCTGGATGAGTTGCTGGATTTACCTCTATAGTATTTTCAGCTGGATTTACCAATATATAATCTTTAACAGGTAATGCTGTTACAGAAAATTTCTCTGCACTTCTTGAAGTTTGTATTGTATATCTATAATGCTCTTTTGATCCAGTTTTCCCTACAACATCAATTGTAAAACCAGCATATAAGATAAAATTAACTTCCTGATCTTCTTTTTCAACTGTTGCCTCAACAGATTTACTTGAAAAACCTGTATAACTTGCTAAAAGATTATATGTTTTTTCCCCATCTAAGTCATTTATTACATAGTAACCAAAGGAGTCTACAATACCTTTTTTACCTTCTAAGCTGGTAACTTCTCCCCCCTTGGCTGGTCTACTTATTCCACCCTCTACAGCTTCAACCTTACCAAATATCAAGTACTTATCTTGATTACCACCATTATCAGTATTTTTATCAATATAAAAATCCTTATAGACCATATCAGATGCAACTTCTAGCAAATCTGAGGTACTATTGTATTCTTCATGACTTACTAAAACTGAGTAGCTTCCAGCATCCAGTCCACTAATCAAATAATAGCCATTTTTATCTGTCATAACTTCTTCTTGAGCTCCTGGGACTTTTACTCTTGCTTTTCCAACACCTTCATTAGTTTTCTTATCAATTACCCTTCCCCATATGCCACCTTTAGGATCTGTCTTAAATATATAGATATCATAAGATTTATCCTTTTCAACCACAACTTCTTTCCCTTGAATTTGTCCTGGTTTTAATTCATTATCTTTAGCATATCTAAAACCTGGATATATATAATTTGTATATTTGGATGTATTTAAATTTATAAGAGCTCCATTTTCCTCTGAAAATATTTCTGTCCTAACTATTTTTCCATCTTCTACATACTTGTAGTTTACTTTAAATTCAGCATTTTCTGGATGAACATAAATTTTAGTTACCTTAGGATCTTCACCAACTATCCCCTCCATACCAGTCTTTATAAATTCCGCCTGAGCTTTTGAACCTAAATCAGCACTAGTTGCAAATCTATAGCCATTTGGTATATATCCATTATCACTCTTAGTCATCTTCATTTTATTTGTTAATTCTAGCTCTTCATCAATCATAAAATAATCATCTGAATGACCATAATGCTCCTGTAAATTTATTATTTGTTCTGGCCCAACTGGTCTTTCAGTCCTATGATTCACATATTGTATGGCAACCTTTCCTATTGGTATTTTCTCTGTAGTTATTCTACTAGGATTTGCCCCACCAAAATAAGTTTGTAGTCTAGTTTTTGTTTGAGTATCTGTAGATGTGTCTATATCTTCCATAGTTACAGACCTACTACTAGAATTTGTTCCAACAGTCCTTATAACCTTCTCAAATCTTCCATCTGCTTTTGTAGTAGGATTTCCATTGCTGTCCTTTGGTGGATTATTAGTCCAAGCATTCATAGTTACATATCTAAAGTCTACCCTACCACCTCTTGTTATTGAGAATACATTATCTCCTGTTGATTCTAAGTCTAATCCTACTGGATTCCTAAATACTATTTGCGTTTTATTCGGAATATCTATTAATGTACCTTGTCCTTCTATTTTTATACTAGATCCTGGTCCAAATTCTACATAGTTATTATTCGAATAGTTGAAATATATACTTTGTTTACTTGATCTAGTTGCCTTTATGTTATTTCTTGTACCAAACTTTATAGTCCTATCGTGGCTTCTACCACCAGCACCACCAGTATCTGATAAAAAATGTAAAAAATTATCTTGGCTCCAACTCACATTATTTCCTATTAGCATCTGACTATATTCATAATAAATTGGTGGATAGTTTGATGTATTACTCCTAGTCCAGTTTATATTAACATTATCTTCCACAACAAACGTTCTTTCATTTAATGCTAATCCACTATGAACTTCATACCAAAATGCAGAATGTTGCCATGCTCCTCCATCTCTATCACTAGTATTATGTTGATTACCTTTAAAGTTTGTTCCATCTTTTATTAATACTTTACCTGGTAATGCATATTCTAGATACATTTCAACATCTATATCGCCCTCAAATACAAATGTTGATGTACGTCCTATAGCAAACCTTATCATATCTGCATATTTAGGGTCTGTTCTTTTTTTAGGATTTTTTATATTCTTAAAATATAATGTCCAATCATATCCCTTAAGATGATCATATTCTAAATTTAAAAATCCTCCCTTTAAAGTTGTATATGATTTATGTAGATTTGATATCTCAAGGTTTTCTAATCTAAACTCTTGAAGTGAAGTGTTAGGTTTTCCTAGTGGCAATTCATTTATCCCTATATCTAATAAATAATAGGGTTTTTGACTTGTAGCTTCACTACCTCTACCACCATATATAACCAAAGGTGATGTTCTTGCACTAAGTCCTTTAATATTATCAGTTATAATATCTGCACCTAACTCTATTCTTTCCACACTAGAGTTATTGTAAGCCTGTTTAAAGCCTTCCCATGTAGTTACTTCTTTTGTTGTACTGGAAAAAGCTTCTATACTTTGTTTTAAAAGTGTATTTTCTAAAATGTCTTCACTGATTTTATCATCAGCTTCTTCTTGAATTATGCTCTCTTCTACCTCTTCACTTTCAGGCTGATTAAGCTCTTCATTTATTTCTTCTTCAATCTCTTCTTCCAGCTTAATATCTTCTACTATTTCTTCCTTTTCTGCTGCATATACTGGTGCAATACTACTTGTTACAGTTGTTAATAATATTACTAAGGTTAAAATAAAAGATACTAACCTTCTATACGTTTCTCTACTAAGCATTAATATTTCCCCCCATACTTTTAATTTTTATATTATACCATTTATGTGTATTATCTTCTATATAAAAAAAAGACTAAATTTTACAATTATAAAATTTAGTCTTCAATATCTATTGTGATTAAGTGTAATATATTATATATTTCTTATTATGTTTTTTATTTTGTTTTTATCATCTTCATTTGCAAAACTGGCATTTGCACTATTTTCTAATACTTTTAGGATGTCAGTTTCATTTAAATCAAATTCTTTCATACAAAACTCTATTTCCTTAGTTAAACTTGTATTAGACACAGTTCTATTATCAGTGTTTATAGTTACTTCTATATCCTTATCTAAAAAAGTTTTTATTGGATAATCTTTCATATTTTCTACTGATTTAGTTTGCATATTGCTAATAGGACACATTTCTAAGGCTATTTTTTCATCAGCTAATTTTTCCATAAGTAGCTTATCCTTTATAGCTGCTATACCATGTCCTATCCTGTCTGCTCCTAGTTCTATTGCATCATATATATTGCTAACTACTCCTGTTTCACCAGCATGTATAGTGATTTTATATCCTGCTTCCTTGGCAAATCTAAAGGCTTTTTCATGTATTTTAGGTGGGAAATCTGCCTCATTTCCAGCTATATCAAAACCTACTACACCCTTTCCAAGATACTTTTCACCTTGTTTAGCAACATTTATACTATTTTCTTCATCTTCATGTCTCATAGCAATTAAAATTAAATTTCCTATTATATCGAAACTTTCTCTAGCTCTTTCCATACCTTTAATTACTGACTCCATTATTTCATCAAAGCTAAGTCCTTTTTCCATATGAAGATATGGCGCAAATCTAAGTTCTGCATAAACCACATTTTCCCTATGCATATCTTCTAATACTTCATAAGTTATTCTCTCTAGATTTTCCTTTGTTTGCATAACTTTTCCTGGATACTTAAATCTCTCTAAATATTCTATCAAGGAGTTGCACTCTCCCATTATAGAAGCCAGGTTTCTGAAGTCTTCCAATTCTATATTCTCTATATCTCCCTGTTCTTTTAAGAGTTCATACATAGTTTCAACTCTTACACATCCATCTAAATGACAATGTAATTCTATTTTGGGTAATCTTTCTATATTCATAGTTCCCTCCAATATTTTTCTCAAATATATCTAATACCATT
Organism: uncultured Tissierellia bacterium; assembly: GCA_946402705.1. Lineage (GTDB taxonomy): Bacteria > Bacillota > Clostridia > Tissierellales > Tissierellaceae > CAMIXG01. The sequence continues at coordinate 6,392 of CAMIXG010000026.1, forward strand.
TTACCCTATTTTTCCCCACTATTAAACCTAAAAAAAGCATTTTAGTTAAATATTAACTAAAATGCTTTTTTTATAATCTATTTTTTTATTTATTTTTTATATTTAAAAGTAAATTTAAGGCAATTCCAACTATTGCAGCAAAACTTAGACCTGATATACTAACTGTTTCAGTTATAGGTATACCTATTGTTATTCCAAGTTTTGAAGATATAAAATTACTAGCTAATCCTAAGATTAAAATCGTTACCATAACTATAGAATTTTTAGCATTTAATTCCACCTTACTATTTCTAATAGTTTTCACCCCTATTAAGGCTATCATGGAAAACAGCATTAGCGATATTCCACCCATTACCGCTTGTGGTATGGAGTTTAAAACTGCTCCAACCTTTGATATAAAGGCAAGTCCTATAGCAAAAACTGCTGCCAATCTTAAAATTGATGGGTCATAGTTTTTAGTTATTGCCAAAACTCCTGTATTCTCTCCATAAGTTGTATTAGCTGGTCCTCCAACTAAAGAGGCAAACATAGTTGCCAGTCCGTCTCCTAGTAAGGTTCTATTTAGACCTGGATCTTCTAAAAAGTTTTGACCTACTACATAACTATTTGTAGTTATGTCTCCTAAATGTTCCATAAATACTGCCAGTACTACTGGAGCTATTATAGCTATTGCTCCTAAATCAAATTTTGGCAATCTAAATGCTGGCACCGCTACTATACTTGCGTCTGATATTATGCTAGTATCCACTATCCCTAACTTTAATGAAACTATATATCCTGTAGTTACAGCTATTAATATAGCCAACTGTTTTATAAAGCCCTTTGCACAAAAGTTTATAAGTAGGGCTACACCTAAAGTTATCCCAGCTACTATTAAGTTTTGATTTGCCATCCCAAAGGCTGTTGGTATAAGGTTAAGTCCTATTACTATAATCATTGGTCCTACTACTTGTGGTGCTAATACTTTCTCTATTCTCTCAACACCAATTTTTTTCACTAGTAAAGACATAGTTACATATAATAAACCTGCCACAAGCATACCACCTTGTGCGTAGGCTAAATCTCCATTATATAATTTTGATACTTGTAAAATCACTGGAATAAATGCAAAGGATGAACCTAAAAATGCAGGTACCTTAAACTTTGTACATATGTGGAATATAAGTGTTCCCACACCTGCTGTAAAAAGTGCTATAGATGGGTTAAAGCCTGTTAAAATTGGCACCAAAACCGTTGCTCCAAACATGGCTATTAAATGTTGTAATGATAATATTACTTTTTTTCCGCCTTCAAATACTTTTGTATTTTTACTATCTACTGTAATTTCTTTATTCATAATATAGTCTCCTTTCCAGTCTCTCTGGACTGATTTAAAAGTTTCTTTTTTTGTTCTTAAACATTATAACATCTATAGGCCATCTTTGCAATATTTAATAATTATAGCCTTCTATATTTTTCCTTATCACTCAAATTAGATACACTAAGCCCTAAATCTATTTGCTCTAATATTTTTTCTTTATCCCTAGCTAAGGTTCCTGCTAGATTAATATAATTTGATGCATGATTGGACCTAAAAACACACTTGTCTATATTAATATGCTCTACCATAAGTTTTGTTTCTAACAAGACTTCTTCTGGAGATAATAGGGTCATTTTTCCATCTCTAACAGCTTGATACATTTCTGTACTAGGCTCTACCATAAGTGTTAATAAGCCTACATAATCAGGGCTGATTTCATTTATTATACTAGCGGATTCTAAAGAATGTTCCCTTGTTAATTCTTTACCCCCTATACCAGATATTAAAGTTATTGATAATTTTATGCCTGACTTTTTAACTCTTTGTCCTGCCTTTATCATTTCTTCCCTAGTTACACCTTTTTTTATTGCTTCTAATATTTTTTCACTTCCCGATTCTACACCTAGATATAAAATTCCAATACCTAGTTTTTTTAGTTCTATTAATTCTTCCTCTGTTTTTCTAAGAATACTATTTGGAGAACCATATATTCCTATTCTGTCACATTCTGGAAAAACTTCTCCTATAAATGAACATATATCAACCAAGTCTTCTTGTTTCATAGCAAGTGCATCACCATCTGCTATAAATATTCTATTAACTGATTTATAATATTCTCTTGCTTCTACTAGCTCATCTTTTATTTTATCTACTGGTTTTATTTTAAAAGTATCATCCTTATACATAGAACAAAAAGTACATTTATTGTGACTACAGCCAACTGTTGCTTGTATTATCAAACTATATGCTTCACTTGGTGGTCTATATACCATTCCTTCATAATTCATTTTAAAACCTCCTATATTTTAAGATATACTAATATTATACATATAAAAAAAGTAAACTGCCATTGCAGTTTACTTTTTTATATTTATCCAAATAAATTAAGCAGAACTCCTGCTGCAATTGCTGAACCTATAACTCCTGAAACATTTGGTCCCATAGCATGCATTAATAAGAAGTTTGCTGGATTTGCTTCCTGTCCTACCTTTTGTGATACCCTAGCTGCCATTGGTACTGCTGAAACTCCTGCTGAACCAATAAGTGGATTTATCTTACCACCTGATAATTTACACATTATATTACCAAAGATAACTCCTGCTGCTGTACCTATTGAAAAGGCAATAAGTCCTAATACTATTATTTTTATAGTTTGGATATTTAAGAAAGTTTCAGCATTTGCAGTAGCGCCTACTGTCACTCCTAAAAATATTGTAACTATATTTACAATTTCATTTTGTGCTGTATCTGAAAGTCTATCAGTTACTAATGATTCTCTAAATAAGTTTCCAAGCATTAGCATTCCTACTAAAGAAGCTGCTGATGGTAGTAATAAAGATACTACAACTGTTACAACTATAGGAAAAATAACTTTTTCTGTCTTAGATACAACTCTAAGTTGATCCATAACTATTTTTCTATCTTCTTCTCTTGTTAAAGCTTTCATAATTGGTGGTTGTATAATTGGTACAAGCGCCATATAAGAATACGCTGCTACTGCTATTGGTCCTAATAAATGTGGTGCTAATTTTGATGTTAAGAACAAAGCAGTAGGTCCATCTGCCCCACCTATAATACCTATTGAAGAAGCTTCTTGAGCACTAAATCCTAATGCTGTCGCTCCCATAAAAGTCGCAAATATACCAAACTGCGCTGCCCCACCTAATAATACTGATTTAGGGTTTGCTATTAGTGGACCAAAGTCTGTCATAGCCCCAACCCCCATAAATATTAGTGGTGGATATATTCCAAGTTTTACCCCTTGGTATAGATAATATAGTAATCCTCCATTTTCATTTCCAACTGGTCCATTCATAAGCCCAGCTAATGGAAGATTGGCTAACATCATACCGAAGGCTATTGGGATTAATAGTAAAGGTTCAAAGCCTTTTGCTATGGCTAAATATAATAGTATAAATGATACTAATAACATTAAAATTTGTCCACCTGTTATGGCTGCAAAACCTGTATCTCCTAAAAATCCTCCTAACATATCTAAAAGCATTTTTTCACTTCCCTTCGAACTATTCTATGATTGCTAATTGGTCTCCTGTATTTACTGTTGCTCCATCTGATACAGATATTTTAGTTACCTTACCTGCTCTAGGCGCTAATATTTCATTTTCCATTTTCATTGCTTCAAGTATTACTATTACATCTCCTGCTGCTACTTCTTGTCCTTCACTTGCTACTACCTTCCATATACTACCTGGCATTGGTGAAGTAATCTCTGTTTGTCCTGCTGCAGCTGGTGCAGCTTTTGGTGCTTCTGGTTTTTTAGCAGCTGGTTTAGCAGCTGGTCTTGGCGCTTCAACCTTTGGAGCTGAAACTGTTGATGTTTCGCCACCTACTTCTTCAACTTCCACTTCATATAAACTTCCGTTAACTGTTATATTAAATTTTTTCATAATTATCCTCCTAATTATAGATTAGATAACATTTGCTCATTTAATCCTGCTTGAGTCCAGCTATCCATATTATTAGTTCTCTTTATATTTTTAATGATTATATCGTCTATTCCTACACCCATACTACAAGCGATTGCTGCTGCTATAACAGCAACTATTTCTTCATCATTATCTATAGTTTCTTCAGCCACTACTGTTTTTTCAACTGGCTTTACTATTTCACTATCTTTTTTTTTATCTTGATTACTTATTACCTTTAGTAAACTTATAATAAGAGATATTATTAGCAGTCCTGAGAATACAATTAGCATACTAAAACCACTTATTATAACACTCTCACCCAATGTTATATATTGTTCCATTTATATCACCTCTTTAAACTGGTAAATTTCCATGTTTTTTCGCTGGTCTTGTCTCTCTTTTACTATCTAACATATTGAATACAGATATAAGTCTTTGACGAGTTGAGCTTGGAACTATTACATCATCTATATAGCCTCTTTCAGCTGCCACATAAGGATTTGCAACTTTTTCTCTATATTCTTCTGCCTTACTTGATTTTTCTTTAATAGGATCCTTAGCTTCTTTTATATCTTTTCTAAAGATTATATTTGCTGCTCCATCTGGTCCCATGACTGCGATTTCAGCATTTGGCCAAGAATATACCATATCAGCCTTTAAATGTTTACTACACATAGCTATATATGCTCCACCATATGCCTTTCTCATTATAACTGTTACTTTTGGTACTGTTGCCTCACTATATGCATATAAAAGTTTAGCACCATGCCTTATTATTCCGCCATATTCCTGTTCTGTGCCTGGTAGGAAACCTGGTACATCAACTAATGTTAGTAAAGGAATATTATAAGCATCACAAGTTCTAACAAATCTTCCAGCCTTGTCTGATGCGTTTATATCTAAACATCCAGCTAAAAATTTAGGTTGATTTGCTATAACTCCAACGGTTTCACCATTTAATCTCATATAACCAATCACAATATTTTTAGCATAGTTTTCTTGAACCTCAAAAAATTCTCCATTATCAGCTAAAATATTTATAATTTCCTTTACGTCATATGGTTTATTGGCATTATCAGGTACTATTTCATTTAATCTTTCTTCTATTCTATTTGCATTATCTCCCAAGTCCATAGTAGGTGCTTTTTGCAAGTTATTTGATGGTAAATAAGATAATAATTCTTTAACTCTCTCAATACACTCTTCTTCTGTTGGATCCATAAAATGTGCTACACCTGATACTGTATTATGAGTTGCTGCTCCTCCCAATTCTTCTTGTGTCACTTCTTCTCCAGTTACAGATTTAATAACTTCTGGTCCGGTTATAAACATTCTACCAGTATTTTCTACCATGAAAATAAAATCTGTTATAGCAGGTGAATACACTGCTCCTCCTGCAGAAGGTCCCATTATTACAGAGATTTGTGGCACAACACCTGATGCTGCTGTGTTGTTGTAAAATATATCTCCATAACCAGCTAAAGAATCAACACCTTCTTGGATTCTAGCACCACCTGAATCATTTATACCAACTATTGGTGCTCCCATCTTGATTCCCATTTCTTGTATCTTTGTTATCTTAGCTGCATGTTGCTGTCCAAGTGAACCACCTAGCACTGTAAAATCTTGTGAGTAGACATAAACAAGTCTCCCATTTACTGTACCATATCCTGTTACAACTCCATCTCCTGCTATTTTTTTATCCTGCATACCAAAATTTGTAGCCCTTGTAGATACAAAAGTATCCACCTCAACAAAAGTTCCTTCATCCATAAGCATGGCTATTCTTTCCCTAGCTGTATGTTTTCCAGATTCATGTTGTTTTTTTATCTTGTCTTCTCCGCCACCTTTGGCGATTTTGTCTTTTAAACCTTTTAATTGGTCTATTTTGTCTTTCATATAATCCCTCCTAATAAGATGATTACAATTTTTATAAGGCTAATATAGAAAAGACTATATTAGCCTATCCTACTATTTATATAAAGCTTAAATCAGCTTCTCCATTAGCTTCCACTAAACCACATAGAATATCTAATGTACCTACTGCATCATTTATGTTTAATAATTCTATTGGTGAATGTGTATATCTTCTAGGAGTTGCAAGTATTCCAAACGGTATACCACTTCCTGCGAAACTAAGTCTTGCTGCATCTGTAGCATAACCTTCTCCTATTAGTGTTATCTCTTGAAGATTTACTTTCTTATTTTTAGCTGCCTTATCAATTTGGTCAATTACTTTTTTAGTAGGGAAACTAAATAATATTCCCACCATAATTCCATCTCCCATTACTAATACAGGTCCATCACCAAGTCTTATTGGAAGATCTCTTTCTGTATTAATATCTGGTGTATCTCCAGATGGTATTGTATCTATTGCTATAGCATAGTCTGGATCTATCTTATTTCCCGCTATAAATGCACCCTTCATACCAGTTTCTTCTTGTATAGTTCCCACACCAACTATTTCACCAGCAAAATCCATACCATCTAATTTTGCAAATAATTCTATTAGTAGTGCGCAACTAAGTCTATTATCTATAGATTTTGTACATATATAATCTTTATTCTTCATCTCTGTAAAATCAGACATAAATTCTATCCTATCTCCAATTCTAATTCCTAAAGATTCAACTTCTTCTCTTGAACTTGCTGCTATATCTATATAACTTTCCTTAGCTGTTTTTATACTTTTAGCTTCTTCAGGGCTCTCTAAATGGGCAGATTTTATACCTATTACTCCTGGTATATCTCCATTTATTACAACTTTTCTACCTATCATAACTTTATCTGATGGTGTACCTATTTTATCAAATAATATAAATCCATTAGGTAATATATTTTTAACTGAAAAACCTATTTGATCCATATGAGCTGCTATCATCATAGTAGGTCCTTCTTTTTTACCTTTTTTTCTAGCATAAACATTTCCTAAATTATCAACAGTTACTTCATCTGCATATTTGGAAAGTTCATCTCTCATATATGTTGCAACTAGTTGTTCATTTCCACTAACTCCTGGAATTTCTATTAACGTTTTTAACCTTGCTTTTAATTGTTCTTTCATTTTCTATTCCTCCCATAATTTAAGTTACTTTTAGAATATTATAAATGCATAACTCCTATACCCATAGTCTTATGATTGGTAACCTTGTGTATTGCTTTATTTCCATAGATTGCCACACATATCCAGTCACCTTTTCTAACAATTGTCGCTTTTAGTTGGAAACTTTTTGCAATAGGTGTGTCTATTCCAGCACCTACTGCTGCATCTGCAGTAGCATGAATTACTGCGTGCATTTCAGGTCTAGTTTTTTTTATGACCCCTTCATTTAACCCTGCTCCAACTATGGCACTCATTAATTTCTTCTTTACTTCATCATCCATTCCAGCTATCCCTGTAACAGCTGATAGATATCCCATTTTCTTATATAGCTCTATATATTCTTTTTCCTCTTCTTGACTTTCTGTCAGAGATAATAAAATGGCAAGTCTTTCAACTTCATTTTCTTCTCTTCCAATCTTAACTTCAATATTTTTATTTTCCAATCATTTCACTCCTTATTCACTCAATACTTAATTGAAATTTATAATATTTAAGTATAGTGTGTTAATTTTTATGATGTTTACTCTATAATTTTCTTCTTATAAAGACCTCTAGTAATTAAAGGCGTACCTATAACAACTACTATAAGCATTAACCATTGAGGTAAATTAAAAAATTTATACATAATTAAAGACATTGGTAATGCAAAGATTCCAATTTTAGGATTTGATAAACTTAGTTGACCATATAATGCTCCAAACAATGCTGGTATAGTAAATTCATTAAAGGCTTTCTCTATTGATGCAGGCATTACTTTCATTATTTGTGAACCTAATACTACACATATTGTTAAGAAAACTAAATTTGTTACTATTGATCCCGCTATACCTAACATTGATACTACCTCACCTTTTGGTGTTCCATTTTCAACTCCTAGTACTTCTTGGGCTGTTGCAGATGCTGGTAATTTTAAATTTACCATATTACCTGTACTTATTGCCAAATATGAACCTGCTGTTCCAAATATAGGAAAGTATGAAAATAATTCAATAACATAAAATGCTCCAAATGTGGTTGCTACTCCTACCCATGCATTTATTAATTGATTCATTGGTGGGATCACACCATATTTAAAATATAAATATGCAACTGGTAAAAAAGATGTTATAATTATTAAAATTATGGAAATTCTTCCTATTCTAATAGCTGGTTTTATCCATTCTTCTTGATAACTGTACTCCTTACTCAATGTTCTCCCTCCTATCCAATCATACTTCCAAAAAACATTCCTACTATAAGTGCAAAACCTAATGCATATTCTTTTAACCATTTTAATTTAGGATTTTTAGCAAGTGATAAAAGTAAGGCCATAGATACTCCACCTGCCACAACAGATGATGCATAACCTCCTCCTTTTAAAAGCTCAGGTGCTGCAAAAAAACCAAATAGCCCTAAAGTTACAGAAACTGTTACAAGTTGTAACCATCTCTCATCTCCACCACCTATTTTCTGTCTAACATTTTCCATTCTATGATTTAAAAAGAAAAGCATTATTAGCCAACCTATTCCGTTAGCTGCGATGCTAAACCAAGATGCTGAAAGACCATTTAATGTAAAATTGTCTCCTCCTAAAGTTTCACCCACTGCCTCAGCTCCTATTTCAGCTGATTTTAATATCACAGCAGAACCTCCTGTCATGTTAAGTCTCATCCATGTCATGGGCCCTCCTACTAAAGCAGTCATAGCGAATACTACGACAAATACAGATATGGCTGGTCCTACTGAACTTATAAGTCCACTTTTAAAAGCCTTATTGGCCTCTTCTTTAGTAAGTCCTACACTCTCTGCATTTTTGAAAGAAAGTTTTACAAATAATCCTGTCTGAATTAAAATGACTACTATGGCTATTGCTGCACATAGCCATATACCACCACTATTGGCTACATTCATCACTTCTTTCAATGACACTCTAATCTCTCCCTTCTCCTTAGCATAGACTAAAAGAAATATTTTTTATAGAAAAAGAGCGCAGGAAAAAAATAGGTTACACCTATAATTTGACTTCGCTCTTCACCCATCACTATAATAATCAAATATTATATAGTTAGTATTAAATTTTATTTAATTCATTTTATCTTTATACAGATTCTCAATTACTTCTCTCACTCATCTACATTCTATCATAATTCTATAAATAACAATAGGCTTTTTAATAATTATATAGACAATTCACACTACATTATACTACTTACTATAAAGTAACCTATAGAAGGCACTAATAATGTTCCTAATCCTGTATAGAATGTTGCTGTCATTGCTCCATATGGTACTAGTTCAGGATCCGTTGCAGCAAGTCCTCCTGCTACACCTGAAGTTGTTCCCATTAGTCCTCCATAAACCATTGCTGATGTTGGATTATCTAATTTTATCTTTTTAGCTATAAGTGGTGTTAATATCATAGTTACTACAGATTTTATTACACCAGCTGCTATTGATAAAGCTTGTGCCTCAGCACTTGCTCCAAGAGCTGTTGCTGTTACTGGTCCAACAACGAAAGTTACTGTCCCTCCACCTATTGTTGTTAAGTCCACTGGATTTCTAAATCCAAAGGCAAAAGCTACTATAACTCCTATTACAAATGACGCTATTACTCCTATAAATAAAGATATTACTCCTGGAAGTCCAGCTTTTTTAAGATTATCCATATCTGCTCCATATGCAGTAGATATTATTGCATAATCTCTAAACATTCCGCCTCCAAGTATTCCCATTCCTGTAAATAAAGGAATATCTGAAATACCCTTACTTCCTCCAGTTACCTTACCACCTACATAAGCAAGTATTAAACCTATAACTATTGCTACTGATGAACCCATTCTTTCTTGATTTATAGTTTTTGTAAGTTTATTTGCAACAAACATTATGACTGCAACTGTTAGAAATGCTGCTACTAAGTCATAAGAAGTGAAAATATCCATTAACATATCCTTAAACATATTATTCCTCCTTACTTCCACCTAGTTTTGACATTACAGGAACTAATAGAAGTCCTCCAAGTGTTGCTAATACTCCTGCTACTATTGCTACAGCTCCTTGTTCAAATGCAGTGGCCATATTTTGTATTGATGACATAGCTACAACTATTGGTATATATAAAGAACTTAATAAAAGTATTCCCTTGCCAGTTTTTTCGGCTATAGGTTTACCTTTTTTATCTAAAAAATTTGTATATAATATCATGAATAACATGGCAAATCCTACTCCACCTATGTCTCCTCCTATACCTACTAATTGTCCTACAATCCTTCCTATAAAAGAACCTAGAAACATAGAAAATGCTACTAATCCCAAACCATATATTTCCATATACACTACCTCCCTTGTGATACCAAAGAGAGATTATCTCCCTTTAGTTTGTTAAATTGCACCTTTATCTCTTAATTTTTGAATTTCTTCATCTGATAAATTAAACTTACCTTTTAGGACATCTTCTGTATGTTGTCCAAGTACTGGAGCTGGTGTTCTAACACTACCTTGAGTTTCACTCATCTTAATTGGTACTCCTGGCATGGACATTTTTCCTGCTACAGGATGGTCAACCTCTACAATCATTTCTCTTGCTTGTATTTGAGGATCCTTTACAACATCTCCAATTTTATTGATTGGTCCATTAGGTACTCCAACTTCATTTAATATATCCATCCATTCTTTAGTAGTTTTATCTAAAAATGGTTTAGCTACTAAAGGTCTCATTTCATCATAATTTTCTCCTCTAAGAGGATTTGTTATAAATCTTTCATCTTCTATAATTTCTGGAACTCCAAGAGCATTACATAATTTAGCCCATAATGCATCATTTCCAGCCGCTATCATTATACTACCATCTTTAGTATCAAATGATTCAAATGGTATTATAGAAGGATGTCTATTTCCAAGTGGTCCTGGTGATACTCCAGTTGCCATATATCTTGCTATGGCATTTTCTAGGATAGATACTTGTGTATCTAACATAGCTACATCAACCTTTTGACCTTTTCCTGTTCTATTTCTATATTCTAATGCGCCAAGTACTCCTATTGAAGTGTACATACCCGCAATTATATCTGCAATTGATGAACCTACCTTTGTAGGTTTTCCATTTAACTCTCCTGTTATACTCATAATTCCACCCATAGCTTGAACTACTGCATCATAAGCAGCTCTTTTACTATAAGGTCCAGTATGTCCAAATCCTGATGAAGCTGCATAAATTAATCTTGGATTTATTTCTTTTAAAACATCATATCCAAGGCCTAACTTTTCCATTGTTCCTGGTCTATAGTTTTCAACAACTACATCTGCATCTTTTACTAGTTCAATAAACATAGCTTTAGAATCTTCATCTTTTAAATTCATTGTCATACTTTTTTTATTTCTATTAATACTCATAAAGTAAGAACTTTCTCCACCTATATATGGTCCAAATGCTCTAGAATCATCACCAGTTACTGGCATCTCTATTTTTAAAACATCTGCACCCATATCTGCAAGTATCATAGTTGCATATGGTCCTGCTAATACTCTTGATAAATCCAATACCTTTAATCCTGCTAATGCTTGTTCCATAAATAATACCTCCTATTTTTAGAAATTACGTCATTGACCTACTATATACATCTTGAAGAGCTTAGTCTTTTCATGCCAAGATATATAGGGATCATAAAGTATAAACATCTATCACTCATCACTAATTTACTTTAGATAAATTTATAATAACTGTTTAATAAAGTTTAACATATATTACCTTGTATATTCAATATAAATATATAAGTTTTTTTATGTTTTTTTCTTAAAACAGCCTATGTTTTTTATACCCTCTGTAAATCCATTTTAATCCATATTAAAAACTTTCATTGATTTAAACCTTATTTTTATTAAAAACTTTCATTGACTTAAACCTTATTTTACTATAATATACTAATTGTTAACCATATGATTATTTTGATTAACAATATAAGGAGGATATATGAATACAAAGGATTTAACTACAGTTTCTATTTTTACAGCACTCACAGCAATTGGAGCATTTATCTCCTTTCCACTTGGTCCAGTACCTGTAACTCTACAAACTTTTTTTGTATTATTATGTGGATTAATTTTAAAACCAAAACAAGCTTTCTTATCTCAGCTCTTATATATGATTATTGGTTTAGTTGGAATACCTATATTTGCTGGCTTTAAAGGTGGTCCTCAACAGATATTTAGTCTTACCTTTGGATTTGTCACAGGCTTTATTTTGGCAGCTTTTATAGTTAGCATTATATTTAATAAACTAAGTTTTTCAAAATTTGCTATAATTATTTCAGTTTTAATTGGAACTCTTATAATTTATCTAGTAGGACTTTCTCATATGTATTTTATTTTTAATTTTGTTATGGGCAGTCCAATGACTTTTTTCCAAGTCTTTAAAGTCGGTTGTTTGACTTTTTTACCCGGTGATTTATTAAAAGCCATTCTTGTATCAATCATAGCTTATAAATTAATACCGATTGTCAACAAAGATAAAAATTTTTCATATTAAAAATAAAAAAACTCATAACCTAGGTTATGAGTTTTACTATATATATCCATTTAATCCTCTTATTGAGATTTCGCCTGAAAATATTTTCTCAATACTTTCATCTTCATGCTCAACTATAAGCATTCCATTATCATCCAAATCCTTAGCAAGTACTATTTCTTCACTATCTCTCTTTATTATTTTTATCTTTTCATTTAAAAAGACTAAATTTTGTCTATTTATCTCAATAGACTCTTTTATATGACCATTGTTTTTATAAGCCTCATAAAGTTTTTCAAATTCATTTAAAATATTTCCTACCAATTCTTTTCTATTTACTTCTTTTCCAATCTCCATTTTAATTGAACTTGCCTTTTCTTTCAAATCTTCTGAGAAATCTTTTCTATCTAAATTTGCATTAATTCCTATACCTACAATCATGTAATTTACCAAATCAAGTTCACAATTCATCTCTGTTAAAACTCCACATATTTTTTTCCTGTTGATAAGTATGTCATTAGGCCATTTTATTTGTGTATAAATTCCCATTTTATCCATAGCCTTATGAATTGCAGCAGAAGCAATTAAAGTAATCTTGCTAGCTTCTGAAGGATCTATATCTGGTTTAATTAAAATAGTCATCCAAATTCCTTTATATTTGGGTGAAATCCAATTTCTTCCCATTCTTCCCTTTCC
>CAMIXG010000027.1 GCA_946402705.1 uncultured Tissierellia bacterium
TGCAGGTGGACTTGGAGTAATTGGATCAGGTGGTATGACTCCAGAACAACTTAGGGAGGAAATAGATACTTGTAAGTCATTAACAGATAAGCCATTTGGAGTAAATCTTATGCTACTTCATCCAGAAATAGATATCTTATCAGATATAGTTGTGGAAAAGGGTGTAGGAGTTATAACTACAGGAGCAGGAAATCCAGGTAAGTATATAGAAAAATGGAAGGCAAATGGCATAAAGGTATTTCCAGTTGTGTCTAGTCCAGTTTTAGCCATAAGATTGGCAGACATTGGAGTGGATGGAATTATAGCAGAAGGTATGGAAGGTGGGGGTCATATAGGAGAGATGACTACTATGACTTTAGTACCACAAGTCTTGGAAAAGGTAAATGTACCAGTTATAGCAGCAGGTGGTATAGGAAATGGAAAGCAAATGTTAGCAGCCAGAGCGCTGGGAGCATCAGGCGTGCAAATAGGAACCATACTTTTAGCAACTGAAGAATGTCCTATACATGATAACTATAAGCAGGCTGTTATAAAGGCAGGAGATAGAAATGTAGTTGTAGTTGGTAGAATCGCTGGTATACCAGTTAGGGTACTAAAAAATACTATGACTAGGAATTATTTAAAGGACGAAAAAAGAGGGGCAACTAAGGAAGAACTAGAGATTTATGTACTAGGGGCACTTAGGAAGGCTGTAAATGACGGTGACACAAAAGAAGGTTCTTTGATGGCTGGTCTTGTAGCAGGACAGGTAAAGGAAATCTCAACAGTGAGAGAAACCTTATCAAAGCTTATGAAAGACTATGAAAATGAATGGAGAGGCTTAAATGACTAAATATTTCATTGGAGATAAATTTTTAAATATACCAGTAATTCAAGGTGGAATGGGAGTAGGCATATCCTTAGAAAACTTAGCTGGAAATGTGGCTAAAAATGGAGCTATGGGAGTTATATCCATGGTGAATATAGGCTATAGGGAAGAAAACTTTTATAAGGATAGGATAAAGGCGAATATAGAAGGTTTTAAGAAATCCATAAGTCGCGCTAGGGAGATTGCAGAAGGTAATGGACTTTTAGGTGTAAATATAATGCAGGTTATAACTGATTTTGAAGACTGTGTAAAAGTTGCAGTCAAGGAAAGAGTTGATGCAATTATAGTGGGAGCAGGTCTACCACTTAATCTTCCAAGTCTAGTAGATAAAGGTATATTAATAGCTCCAATAGTGTCTAGCAAAAAGGCCCTAAAAGTAATAATGGAGTACTGGGAAAAAAATTATAACAGAAGACCAGACTTTGTAGTTGTAGAGGGTAGTAGTGCTGGAGGACATCTAGGCTTTAAAAAAAGAGAAATAGATAATGATAATTATAGTCTGGAAAAAATAGCAGCAGATGTAAATGAATTTTTAAGGGATAAGAAAACTCTTGATGGAGCGGAAATACCATTTTTTGTTGGAGGCTCTGCCTTTGATGGATATGATCTTAAAAAATATAGGGACCTAGGAGCTATGGGGATACAAATAGGTACAAGATTTATAGCTACAGAAGAGTGTGATGCATCTAGTGAGTTTAAAAATTTGCTGGTAAATAGCACTAGTGATGACTTAACTATATTTAAAAGCCCAGCTGGACTTTTAGGTAGGGGAATAAATACAAAGTTATTGCAGGATACTGAAATAGAAAGAAAGGCACCAAAGAGGTGTGTAAACTGTTTAAAAACTTGCGATTTTAAGACTACTAAATTTTGTATAAGTGAAGCTCTTATACAAGCTGTAAAGGGAAATATAGAAGATGGATTATTTTTTTCGGGGAAAAATATAGATAGGATAAATGAAGTTACAACAGTTGAAGAGGTAATGAAATCAATCGTTAAGGAGTGGGAGTAATGAAGATAGCTTTTTTATATAGCGGACAAGGAAGCCAAGAAGTTGGTATGGGAAAAGATTTATATGAAAAATTTAATGAAGTACAAAATTTTTATGATTCAATAGATTTAGATATAGATTTAAAAGACTTATCGTTTAATGGAGATGAAGAGACTATAAAAAAAACTGACATAACTCAGCCACTAATGATAGCCTTTCAAGTAGCAGTTACAAAACTTTTAAAGGAAAAAAACATAAGACCAGATTATGTTGCAGGTCTTAGCATAGGAGAATATTCAGCCCTATACTCATCAGATGTCTTAGATGAAAAAGACATTATGAAGATATCAAGATATAGGGGAGTAAAAATGGATGAAGTCGGAAGTAGGGTTGATACTAAGATGGTAGCCATACTTGGACTTGGAGAAGAGGAAGTAAGAAAGGTTTGTCATGACCTATCCACTAAAGATAAGATAGTTGAGATATCTAATTTAAACTGCCCAGGACAGGTTATAATATCTGGTCATAGGGAAAGTGTGGAAAAAGCAGAAGAAATATTTGTAAAAATGGATGCAAAAAGGATAATACCCCTAAATGTAAGTGGACCTTTCCATACATCATATATGGAGGAGGTTTCGGAAAATCTTAGGGAATACTTTAAAGATATGAATTTTAACTCTCCAAATATACCTATAGCTTTAAATACTACAGGTGAATTATATCAGGGAGAAGACATGAAGGAAATCATGTGTAATCAAGTTAAGAATCCAGTATATTTTCAAAAGATATTGGAAAAACTGAATGATGAAAATATAGATATATTTGTGGAGATAGGATTTAAGGGAGTAATAAAAGGATTTTTAAAGAGGATAAATAGAAAGGCTAAAGTGTACGAACTTAATAATGTAGAGAGTATAGAGAGCTTTATAGAGGAGGTAAAATATGCCTAGGTTAGATAAGGTGGCTTTAGTGACGGGTTCATCCAAGGGGATAGGAAGGGCAATAGCCATAAAACTTGCAAAAGATGGATTTGATCTTGTTATAAACTATAGGTCAAATGGAGATGTGGCAAGAGAAGTAGGCCTGCTTTGTGAAAGCTTTGGTGTAAAAGTCTTAGTAGTAAAGGCTGATGTAACAAGGCCAGATGAGGTAGAAGCTATGATGAGTCAAGTAATAGAGGAGTTTGGAAAACTAGATGTTCTAGTAAATAATGCTGGTATAACTAAGGATAGCCTAGTACTAAGAATGAGCTTAGAAGATTTTACACAGGTGGTTGATGCAAATCTGAACTCTGCCTTTAATTGCAGTAAGGAAGCTGTAAAATATATGATGAAAAAAAGAAGTGGAAGCATTGTAAATATCACTAGTATAGTTGGATTAAGAGGAAATGCAGGGCAGGTTAATTATTCAGCAAGTAAGGCAGGACTGATTGGTATGACTAAATCTTTAGCCAAGGAATTTGCTAGTAGGAGTATAAGGGTTAATGCTGTAGCACCTGGATTTATCGAAACAGATATGACTGGAAAACTAAAGGACGATGTAATAGAAGAATTAAAAAAATCCATACCACTTAAAAGACTTGGAAATGTAGAAGACATAGCAAATATGGTATCTTTTTTAGCTAAAGATGATTCTTCATATATAACAGGACAGGTTATAAGCGTAGATGGAGGAATGAATATATAATGAAAAGACGAGTAGTAATAACAGGACTTGGGGGAGTAACTCCAATAGGGAACGATTTAGAGACAATATTTAAGAATTTAGAAAATGGATATTGTGGAATAGATGAAATAACAAATTTTGATACGAAAAATCATAAGGTAAAACTTGCTGGGCAAGTAAAAGATTTAGACCTAAATGACTATTTAGATAGAAAAAGTCAAAGAAGAATGGATAAGGTAAATCAGTTTGGAATAGTTGCAGCTAAAAAAGCTGTTGAAAATAGCAAATTAGACCTAGAAACCATAGACAAGTCTAGGGTTGGGGTATATGTATCATCTGGGATAGGTGGTCTTCAAACCATAGAAAATGAACACTCAAAGGGACTTGAGAGAACTTTTGATAAGATATCTCCATTTTTTATTCCCATGTCCATAACTAATCTAACAGCATCACATATAGCTATTGAATTTGGTTTTCATGGGGATTGTAACTGTCCAGTAACGGCTTGCGCTGGAGGTACAACTGCTATAGGAGAAGCCTTTAGAAATATAAAAGATGGCTATTTAGATATAGTTTTAGCAGGAGGATCAGAGGCTAGTATAACAGAACTAGGAATAGGTGGATTTACATCAATGTATGCCTTAAATGAAAATCCTGATAAAAATAGGGCAAGTATACCATTTGACAAAGAAAGAGCCGGATTTGTAATGGGAGAAGGAGCAGGTATTTTAGTTCTTGAAGAATATAGTCATGCTATAGGCAGAGGGGCTAAAATCTATGGAGAATTAGTTGGATATGGAGTAACTTGTGATGCTAATCATATAACTGCTCCAAATGAAGAAGGATATTGGGCAGGCAAGGCTATGGAAATGGCAATGCTATCAGGAGATATAGACCCGAAAGATATAGCATATATAAATGCTCATGGTACATCAACACCCCTAAATGATAAGTGCGAAACTAGGGCGATAAAAAATACCTTCAAGGACCATGCCTATGATTTAAATGTTAGTTCTACAAAATCTATGACGGGACATTTACTTGGGGCAAGTGGAGCTGTAGAAGCTATAATAACTACATTAGCCTTGGAAAGAGGATATATCCCACCAACTATAAACTATGTGAATAAAGATGAAGATTGTGACCTAAATATAACACCAAACAAGGGAATCTATAAGGAAATAGAGTATGCTATGAGTAACTCCTTAGGTTTTGGAGGTCATAACGCATCTATAATCATAAAGAAATGGAGTGAATAAGATGGAATATAATATATCTGAAATAAAGGAGATAATACCTCATAGATATCCATTTTTGTTGATTGATAAGGTAGTAGATGGCGAGGTAGGTTCATGGGCAAAAGCAGTAAAGAATGTAACTGCTAATGAAGAATTTTTTAATGGACACTTTCCAAACCACCCAGTTATGCCTGGGGTCTTAATAATAGAAGCCTTGGCACAAACAGGTGCTGTAGCAATACTATCAGAAGAGGAAAATAAGGGTAAGATAGCTTTTTTTGGAGGAATAAAAGAAGCCAAATTTAAAAGACAGGTAGTACCAGGTGATACTTTGGAACTTGAATGTCATTTAACTAGAAAAATAGGAAGTATCGGTTTTGGAAAAGCCACTGCGAAAGCTGATGGTAAACTAGTTTGTAGCGCTGAGTTAACATTTGTCATTAATGGTTGAAAGAGTTACTTGTATTTGATATGATTTATCTTATAAAATAAAGTTCGAGGATGATAACAATGTTGGAAGAATCTTTTTTAGAAGTATATGACAAATTCAAACTAAACTTTTATAAAAATGTGACAAAGGGTTTTGAAGGTAGAGAAGCCAGCCTTACAACTATAGAAACATTTTGTGTGGAAGTGATAGGGATACTTGATAAACCTACTATATCGGATTTAACAGAGTTTATGGAAGTGTCACAACCAAATATGACTTATAAGGTGGCCAGTTTAGTAGAAAAAGGCTATGTTAGAAAAATACAGTCAAGTGAAGATAAAAGAGAATATTTTTTAGAGGTAACTGAAAAGTTTCATAAGTATAATGATGTTAAAAATAGCTATATATATGAAGTTTTAAACAGAGCCAAAGAAAAATTTTCAGAAGATGAGATAGAAAACTTAGACAGACTTTTAAAAATTATGTCTAATGAGCTTATGAATGAAGTGACAGACTTTATCCATGAGAGAGAAAGTGCTAAAAAGTAGCTTTGAGATGAAAGTCTTAAAGTTATTTTTTTATAAAAAATGAAAAAAATTGAAAAAAATTCTTTTAAAATTTGTATTGGAGAATTATAATATGTTTAAAGAAAAAAACGAAATACAAGATTTTTATAGAAAAATCAAGTATGGAGAGAGTATTAGAGTGGTTAGGGACTTATCAGATGGGAAGCTTTTAAAAAATATGATACAGGAAATGGAAGTAAAAATATATCCTGAGAATAAAAAAGCCATATATGAAATACTGATGAAATTTCCAATTCTAGTACTAGAAATTCAAAAGTAGCAGTAAGTATTAAAAAATATATATTATTTAATTGAAAATATAATAATATATATATATAATAGATACAATAATCTAAAATAGAGACGGTTATTAATCAGAATTAATTTACATTGGGAGGAGAATTTTATGAAGATTGTAGGAGAAGGTTTAACATTTGATGATGTCCTGTTATTACCAGGCAAATCAGAAGTATTACCAAAAGATACTGATACAAGAACAAAATTAACTAAGGGAATAACTATAAACATACCACTTATAAGTGCTGGAATGGATACAGTAACTGAATCGAGAATGGCTATATCTATGGCTAGAGAAGGTGGAATAGGAATAATCCATAAAAATATGACTATAGAACAACAAGCTATGGAAGTGGATAAAGTTAAAAGGTCAGAACACGGAGTAATTACAGACCCTTTCCACCTATCAAAAGACCATACACTTGGACAAGCTATGGAACTTATGGAAAGATATAGAATATCAGGAGTACCTATAGTATCAGAGGACGATAAGTTAGTTGGAATAATCACTAATAGGGATATAAGATTTGAAACTGATACAAATAAATTAATAGAAGAAATAATGACTAGTGAAAATCTAATAACAGGTCCTAGAAATATAACTATGGATGATGCTTTAGAAATATTAAAAAATAATAAAATAGAAAAACTTCCACTAGTAGATGATGAAGGAAAATTAACTGGATTAATAACTATTAAAGATATAGAAAAAGCTATAGAATACCCAAATTCTTCAAAAGATGAAACAGGTAGACTTTTAGCAGGAGCGGCAGTAGGAGTAACTGCAGATATGATGGATAGAGTTGACGCTTTAGTAAAATCTAAGGTAGATGTTATAGTAATAGATACAGCTCATGGACACTCAAGAGGAGTTATGGAAGCTGTAAAAACTGTAAAGGCTAAACATCCAAATTTACAAGTTATAGCTGGAAATGTAGCTACAGCAGAAGCTACAGTAGACTTAATAAAAGCAGGAGTAGATGCTGTAAAAGTAGGTATCGGACCTGGATCAATTTGTACAACAAGAGTTGTAACTGGTATAGGTGTACCACAAGTTACAGCTGTTATGAACTGTGCAGAAGCAGCTAAAGAGTATGGAGTACCAGTGATAGCAGATGGTGGTGTAAAATATTCTGGAGATATAACAAAGGCTATAGCATCAGGTGCAGCAACAGTAATGGCAGGTTCATTATTTGCTGGAACTACTGAATCACCTGGAGAAGAAGTATTATATGAAGGTAGAAGATGGAAAGAGTACAGAGGTATGGGTTCTCTTGCAGCAATGGATGCTGGAAGTAAAGATAGATATTTCCAAGAAGATACTAAAAAGTATGTTCCAGAGGGAGTTGAAGGTAGAATTCACTTTAGAGGGCCTTTAGGAGATGTAGTATATCAACTAATGGGTGGACTAAAATCAGGAATGGGCTATATTGGAGCAGCAAATATTGAAGAACTACATGATAAGGCTAGATTTATGAAAATCACAGCAGCATCATTAGTTGAAAATCATCCACATGACATTTCAATAACTAAAGAAGCTCCAAACTACACAAGAGGCTAGGAGGCTAAAGAGTGAAAGAGTTTGTAGAAAGAAGTATAAGAGAGATAAAGGAAACTGTTGGAGACAAAAAAGCTCTATGTGCTTTATCTGGAGGAGTAGATTCTTCAGTAGCAGCAGTATTAGTGCATGAAGCTATAGGAGATAACCTTGTATGTGTTTTTGTAGACCATGGTTTACTAAGAAAAGGTGAAAGAGAACAAGTTGAAAGAGTATTTAGGGACCAGTTCCACATCAACTTAATTGTAGTAGATGCAGAAGATAGATTTTTAGGAAAGTTAGAAGGTGTAACAGATCCTGAAAAGAAAAGAATGATAATCGGAGAAGAGTTTATAAGAGTTTTTGAAGAAGAACAAGCTAAACTTGAAGGTATAGATTTTCTAGTACAAGGTACTATAGCATCTGATATAATCGAATCCGGTACTAAGGGAAAAGTAGCTGTAAAATCTCATCATAATGTTGGTGGATTACCAGATGATGTAAACTTTGAACTTTTAGAACCTTTAAAAGAGTTATATAAAGACGAAGTAAGAGCAGTAGGTAGAGAACTTGGTATAGATTCATCTATAGTTGAGAGACAACCTTTCCCGGGACCAGGTCTTGGAGTTAGATGTCTAGGAGAACTTAGAAAAGATAAGCTAGATATACTAAGAGATGCTGATTTGATATTTAGAGAAGAAGTAGAAAAAGCAGGACTTGGAGACAAAATATTCCAATACTTTGCAGTACTACCTAATATACAATCAGTAGGTGTAGTGGATGGACAAAGAACTTATTGTCATACAATAGCTCTTAGAGCAGTAGCTTCAAAAGACGCTATGGAAGGACAATGGTATCCGATAGATCTAGATATATTAAGAAGTATATCAACTAGAATAACTGATGAAGTAAAAGAAGTTAATAGAGTTGTATTTGATATAACAAATAAACCCCCAGCAACAATAGAGTGGGAGTAAGAACTAAGAACATAAAGCCCTTATATATAAAGGGTTCTATGTTCTTTTTTATTATGGAGCAAACATTTTGCAAACAATCATTTGCAGGATAAATTCAAATAAACTATATCCTTATAACTTTTTTCATGATGGATATTTGCACTGAAAATATTAGCAATTTACATATTCTTAAGAATTTTTATTAATCATAAGCCATCAAAAGTCCATAAACTTCATTTTGGGCATCAGCAACACGTTCTTTAACATCTTCGGAATAACCAGGATTTATAAAAGAAAGAACATACATCAAATCAACACAAATTTCAAAAAGTCTAATTGGAACAGTTTTTCCAGGAGACCATTGTTTTCTAAAAAAAGTTAATGAATCAAATATTGAATCATAAATTCCCTCATTAAAATACTTTTCATCTCTAAGCTGAGTGGAAAACTTTATATAGAGATTTCTTAATTCTTCTTCATTCACTTATTCACCCTCCTTAAAATTTTAGTAAAGCTAATCAAGTAAAATAATATATTATATTATAAAATATACCCTTATAGTTAAATATATATGGGTATACTTTATAAAAAGCAAGCTGTGTATAATTATTAGGCAGCATATAAATAAGAAAGGAGTAGTCATATGGATATTTGTCCTGTTTGCAATTTAAAGCCAGTTTTGAAGCCACATAAGGTGTGTTTTCATTGCTATGAAAAAATAGAAAGAAGCTATAATTCACCAAGGGAAATTTTTGAAAAAAGTCAAGAAAAACAAAGATTAGAGTGGTTAGAAAAAGGTGAAATTCTTTCACAAGAAACAATAGAAAGAAATATTAATTTTGCGATGAAAGATGAAGCAGAAACATGGGGCAGAATTGTTGGGGATGGTCTTTCTGCTGTTTTTATCATGATTGAAGCCATAGATGAGCAGGAGCCTTCTATCATCTTTCATTGCCGCCGCATTGCTTTTATGCATGATTTGATTCATCAACTTAACCCTTCCTTATTTTTTCCTGCAACAGATGAAGAAATAGATAACTTTATGCAAGCAGCAAGTGATTTTTGGAATGGTCAAATTTCAGAAAGTGAAAGGCAAAAGGCAAAAATAGAGTTTAGTACAATATTAGAAGATAAAAAACCTAGCGATTGGACTGCAGTTTCTGTTTTGCATTGGATGATTAACTTGCAAGGGCATTTTGACTGGATGTGGTTTCAGTGGTTTGAATGTATTTATGATGCAATAGTAGGTGAGTTATCTGATGAAATATGGATAGAACTTTTTCAGAAACATTTCAAAGATGAAATTATGCAGTGGGCATGTTCATAAGATAAAACTGAATGATAATTAGAGTAAAAGTTAGCTAGGATGAATATAGTAAGGATATACCCATATTTACAGAGATACTAGAAATGGGAAAATAAATTATTCTACTAAAGCTTTATAGTGAATAGTTACTTAGCATACTTTTTTATAACTCTTGATATTCATAAGATAAGGGGAGATATATGAAATTACTTATTTTTTTAGGTTTTTTATTGGTTATAATCACTTCGATATTAGTATATTTAATTAAGAATTTAAAACGCCAAAAAGAAATTACTAGGTCTTTCAAATATATATCAAGATTTGAATGCAAAGAACCTCATATTAGTTTACTACTTCCTATATTTTACATGTTCGGAGTTTTCTTTGCTGTTTTCGTTCTTACATTTATATCTGATGGTGGAAAGAATTTTTATTTTACAATTGAAAGTATGGGAATATCAATAGTATTAGGCTTGACAGGAATATATATTTTAGTTAAACAGATATTTATAATTATAAGTCATTTTTATATAATGATTTCTGTAGATGGAGATAAAATAAGATTAAACAATAGACTTAAAAAAGTATTTTATCTGACTAAGGATGATGTTATTAATTTACAAGTAGGATCAAGAAGGTCTCCATCAGATTGTTTTGTTACGATAGAATTCATTTCTGATGAAAAAGTAAAAAAACTATCAATGTATACATATTGGCAAGAGTCTCTTCTTCTTAAAGAATGGGGCAGAATATATAATAAATAATTTCTTATTAAGTAATGAATTACTTAGCACCTATGCAGTATTTTGAGTGGAATAGAATATAAAATCCCTAGTTATCTTTATGTTAAAGGTGACTAGGGACTTACTTTTAGTATAAGTATTATATTTTAATAAGATAGTACTTTCTTTTTCCATCTAAATTTTTCCAAATAATAGGATAAATACCATCAATAGATATTGATGGAGGATTTTTATCATTAGGATTAGTGATTGGATTTTTTATATTGCCATAAACTTTGTGTTCGTCTCTAAAATATTTATAAATACCTTGATTATTTTTACCTGAATAAAAAGGTGCTTGTTCAACAAGGGTCAAACAATATGTCTCAGTAAATCCTAGGTTTTTTAATTCTTCCATAAATTTAATGTCCTTCACAAAAGAGTAAAGTCTTCTTGAATAAGCCGCTTTTCTAGGGTATTTTATTTCAATCGCATATTTTTCTGTTTTATTATTATCGAAGATTACAATATCAATCTCTTTTTTTATAGTTTGAGCTTTATCAAAAAAATAAGATATATTTCTTTCGAATTGTACTTTGTAATTAGGTAAATAATTTCTTAAGTATATTCCTAATTCATGTTGAAGTGAGAATTCATTATAGATTTCTATAGCTTTGGGTTCAATTGTGTTAAGAAAGTCAATTATTAAAACTTCCAAGTTTAAGCTACTCATTTTGTGATAACTCATTTTTCTTTATTAACTCAATTTGATTTTTAATTCTTAGGGTCTTTGATTTTCTAGCAAAACAATTAGTTATCATATCAATCCTCTTTCTAAATTATAATATTCAAATTATATCATAGAAATAATAAAGAACACTAAATTATAATATAGATTAGTTTGAAAAATAAATATAATGGAATATAGCATTGATTATAGAGCCTAGACCAACAAATATTTATTAGGAAAGTAGAATTGGTTAGTAAATATATAGAATAATAAACTGAAATATTAAGAATATAAATAAATATATAAACTATATTTTCAGGGTTATTAATAATTTAAATCATCTATTTTTATTTAGCCTTATACATGCTATTAATATGCTTTAAAAACCATACCATAAAAGTAAATTATTTTTGGTTTATCCTTGTTTCAGTAGTATAATATATAAATAATATTATGAAAATCATAAGGAGGGTTAAAGTATGGGTTTATTTGGATTTGGTAAGAAAAAAGAATGGGACATGACAAAGTCTAATGCTAACAAGGACATAATGAAAGAATTATTTAATGGTGTTATGGATGATGGAGACTCTTGGAAGCTTGTTTATGGATATGGATTGAATATAAAAGATAGTAATTATATAGTGGCAAGAAAGACAACTTATACCTACACTAGCTTAATCATAGGCTACCGTGAATCAGATATGAGTATAGCTCTAGTTCAAACCACTCCTGAACTAGAAGGTTGTAGTGAGGCAGAAGTATTTAGACAAGATGCCATCAAAAAGGCAAAGATAGCAACTAATATGTATACAATCTATCATGAAGGTGGAATGATGGCAGGATACACTCAGTTTGCTACCCTAGAAGAAAATGATGAGGACTTTCTTGCCTATGTTTATCAACCAGAAGAAGATAAGGACTTTGCTAATTTTTTCAAGAAATTTTCTGGAAAATAGATTAGACTATGGATTGGATAAAAATATTTTTTATATTATTAATAACTTGTATCGTTATATTTATCATCTCAAAGATATGGATGGGACTTGTAGATACCATTATTAGTATTATTAAGAAAATATTTGGAAAAAATAAAGAAAGTGCTACAGATAATTGGCATAGTTTAGAAGATATTAGAAAAGAAGATAGAGAAAGAGACAGTAAATCGAGATGATTTGCTGTTTTTATTTTGTAGTTTTGTTTATTTTACCTAATTATTATATTATATAGATATAGAAAAAATAGGAGTGATAAGATGAAATGGCAATTAATAACAGATATAGATGAAGTAGAAGATTTTAGTTTGGAAGATATTAAAACTAGATTAGAATCTATAAAGAATGAAGAAGCTGAATATATGATTATAAAACCATCAGAGATGGTGGGAAATTGTAATTTTATGCAGCTTATGTTGGATGATGAAAATTTATTCCATTTAGAAATTAGTATGAAGTTTGAATATGGAAGTGGTTCGATTTTGTCATCAAAGGACGGAATTACCCATGATGAAGCCGTGGAAATATTTGAAAACTTTATAGAAAGCTCACAAGCTCCAGATGTTGAAGAATGGGAAGTAGTGGGAAGATTTGAGTAGGAATAAAACCAGTGTTGATTAACACTGGTTTTATTCTTTAGCTTTATATTCAGTTTGTAATATCCCCATAGTAACTATATCGTGATATTTTCCAAATCTATATAAGGATTCTCTTGCCCTGCCTTCTATGATAAACCCAGTTTTTTCATAAAGCTTGATGGCATTTTCATTAAAAGAAAATACCTGTAAATATATTCTATGAAGGTTAAGTTCATTAAAGGCATAATTTAAAATTAAATTCATGGCACTTGTTCCTATTCCCTTACCCCAACTGTTTTTAGAACCTATATCTATAATACATTCAGCAGATCTATTTTTATAATCTATATTGATCAATGATACTATTCCAACATCTTCATTGGTAGACTTATCCACTATAATATAGCCCTTAGCATCTGTTTGAGAAGAAATCATTTCTATAAGTCCTTGTGTATCTTCTAAAGTATATATATCAAGATTAGGACTAGTACTTTGCATTACATCTAAATCATTTCTCCAATTATGGTAAGTTATATAATCATTTGCTGATAACTTTCTGAGTTTTATAATACTATTTTCAAACATATAATACCTCCTACATAAGATAATTTTCAATCATTAAGTTTACTATTTCTATTATTTTTCTGACATCATAGTCAACATTATATTTGTAACTATTATGGATATTAATTCCATCAACTGTAGAGATTAGATATTGGCAAAAACCACTTATATCAATATTTTTTTTAAACTCACCTCTACCTATTCCAGCTTTAAAAAACTCTGTAAGACTATTTTCTAGAAGTTTATGTCTATGAGCAAGGTAGGGAAAGTCATTTATATCATGTGATAAGAAAAATTCAGACTTAGCACGAACAAGTTTGCTATCCTTATTATCATTTGTCAAGATAGAATTCTTAACCCAGCTTTTTAATCTATCTATAAATAGAGTATCTGAAATATTGTTTAATAGATTGTTGACCTCATTAGAGTCATCATAGATAAGCACTGCAATAAAGACAGCATCAATATTTTCAAAGTGAGCATACAAGCCTCCTCTTGAAATTTTTGCAGCTAACATAATATCTTTCATACTAACTTCATAAAATCCTTTTTCTATAAATATTTCTAGAGCAGCTTTTGCTATCATAGTCTTTCTATTCTCTACATATTCTTCACTTACAACTGGCATAAAAAACCTCCTAAGTCAAATTAGACACTAGTGTCTAATTAAATATATAAGATTATAGTTTGTTTGTCAATAAACTATTAAAAATATATTTAGTTAATAAGATAAAATATAGAACATAGAGACTAGAGTTAAGAAAAAGATTCATAAATTTTTTTGAATATGCTATAATTATTAGAGTTCGCATAAGCTAACTCAATTAATTTAATTATGGGAGTTATTATGAAATACTATGAAAACAAGGAAGAAAAATTAAATATAAATAGTTTTTATGAAGACTTGAAAATCTGGGAAAGTTCAATAATTCACCTGATGGATATTAGACATAAACTTATAAAAAATGATGAGAATTTAAATAAATATATAGTTCCTTCCAATGCATATCTGTATATAAGTGGTGGAGAGGCAGAAGTTGTTTTAGACAATAATTCTTTTAAGGTAGATAGGTTTGGAATCTTCCATATCAGGAAGGGAACTAGCTTGTCTGTATATTCAAAATCAGATTGGATAGAATACTATATGATTTTATATAAATATGAAGAGAGGGCTAAATCTAGAGGAAATCTGGGACCATTTAACAAGCAATTTGGATTTGCTCCAAATAATCCTATTTTCTATAATTTACAATTTAGTAGGATGTATGAAGCCTGGATAAGTTTAAATCCTTTGGAGCTGTTTTATACTAAGGCAGAATTATATAAGCTGATCTATCAGATATATGAAGACTTACTTTCCAATAATACAGAAGTATTTAGCCCAGATATAATATCTAAGGTTAGAGAATATATAGAAGAGCATTTTGATGAACCTATATCTATTCAAAAATTAGCAGACTCATTTAATATAAGTATTGGTCAATTGAATAGACTTTTTAATAAAGAATTTAAATGTAGTCCTCAATCCTATTTAAAAGAGGTAAGACTAGAAAGTGCTAAAAGTTATTTGGAAAATAAGAATATCACTTTTAGAGAAATAGCCAATGCAACAGGTTTCTATGATGAATTTTATATGAGTAAGGAATTTAAAAAAAGATATGGAAAATCTCCAAGTGAATTTAGGATAAATAATACATGTGGGTTGGAAAAAACATCAATGGATAATGATTATCAAATATACTATACTGATATAGATATGAAATATATAGATGGAAAATATCAGGAAGGAGAATTACTTATGCTTAAACAATTTAAAAGCAAGGCATTTATAGCTACTGCTTTAAGTTTAATATTTTTATTAACTGGATGTGGAAGTTCAGATAAGGCAGAGAATGAAAGTCTTACAAACAAAGAGGGTGACACAAGGATAGTTAAAACTTTAAACGGAGATGTAGAGGTTCCAGCTAACCCAAAAAGAGTTGTAGTAGATTATTTAATGGGAGATGTTGTAGCTCTAGGAGTAACGCCAATTGGAATAGGTTCTGTTTTTGAGGGAAGTGCCTTTGATGATGAAATAAAAGATGCTACAATTATTGAAAAATGGGAGCCAGAAGAAATAATGGCACTAAATCCAGACTTAATTATTACAGTAGTTGATAAAAACATTGATAAACTATCAAAGATAGCTCCAACAGTTCATGTACCTTTTACTCAAATGAGTACAGAAGAAAGAGTAACTCTTATTGGAGATGTGTTAAATAAGCAGAATGAAGCAGGAAACCTAATGAAAGAATATAGAAGCAAGGTGGAAAAAGCAAAAGCGAGTCTAAAAGAGCAGGGGATTTTGGATAAGACTATAACAATATTTTTTGGAGATCCAAAAGATGTTTTAGTAGCAGGAGATAGATGGGGTAGAGGTGGAGATATAATTTATAATGACCTTGGATTTAAGGCTCCAGAAGTTGTTCAAAAAGAAATCGTGGGTGGAGAGCAGTATAGAAACTTATCATTAGAAGTTATACCAGAATATGTTGGAGACTATATGGTATACGATTGGGATCCTAAATTGTTTGATGAGGTGGAAATATGGAAGTCCATACCAGCTTATGTAAATGAAAAGACTGTACCTCTTGACTTTGAATTATTTTATTATAATGATATATATTCACAGGATAAACAGTTAGATTTTATAGTTAATAGATTAATAGAAATAAGTAAATAAATTTGGAAGGCTATTTTATAATATTATAAAATAGTCTTTTTTAGATTAAGATTAAGAGTGGTATAATATATGGATATTAGAGTGTTAGAAAACAAAATAATGATTTTATATATAATATTTGTTATATTAATTATTTTTTCAAGTCTTATATATTTTTTAATACCATATAAATTTTTACCACATAAGATAACTAAAAAAATTGAGAAAAAGTATGATAGAAAAGGAGAATTTGAACTAGTCGGTAAAGAAAACACTACATATATTTATAAATATAAAAGCAGAAATCTGGAGTTTACTGTTAGCCTTGTATCTTATAAGTTGGGGCAAAGTGCTTTAATTACTTGGCCACATACTGAAATTTTTGCTGATTTGAATAAATCGATTATAGAGTCAAAGAAGTTTGAAGCTAAAGAACTTGCCAAAACATATAAGCTTGTTTTAAAAGAGGACAAGGTATATGTTAATGATTTTGATGAGCTGCATACAGCATCAGAATTTTTCTTTGATCTGGTTAAACTTTATGACCTTGAGTTAAAGGATTTGATTAAGGAAAAGCTTGCCTTTTGTCATGGGGAAATATCTGATAATGATATTAATGACAAATTTTTGCTAGATTATATATCTTACATAAGTGTTATAGAAGATGGACCCTACCTCTATTTTAAAGATGAGAATGAGTTGACAAGTTATCTAGAAAGACAATGGATGGAGAAGTTAAAAATTGAAAATATGATTTGGATAAATGATAAAATGAATTTGGAGAATTAATGTGAAAATAAGAAGTTTGTATGAAGAATTTAGAGAAAATAGAATAATGAAAAATAGTTTAAACTTGGAAAAATATTATTTATATGAGATAAAAGATGGAGGAATATAGATGCACTATAATTATGATAATAAATCTAAAGAATCAATATATGAATATGCTAAACTGTTAGAGGGAAAAACATTTAGGGATGTTTGCGATGAGGATAAATATTACTTGGCAGAATTAGCTAGAGAAATAACAAGGGATGAATATAAGCTATCTTATGAAAATAAGAGTAGAAAAGGTGGGCTAGGAGAATTAATAGAAGAACGATATTTTCATTATAAAGCAGACAATGAAGCGAGGGCAGATTTTCCAGAAGCAAATGTTGAGTTAAAAGTTTCGCCATATAAAATAAACAAAAATAAAAGTATTTCAGCAAAAGAAAGATTAATAATTTCTATGATTAATTATATGGATATTCCAAACATGAATTTTAGTAACAGTAATGCATGGGAAAAAATGGAGAATATATTATTGATATATTATTTATGGCAAGAAGAAATAGAAGATAGATTAGATTATGTAATAAACTACGTTTATATGTTTAGTCCAGAAGGTGAAGATTTAGAAATTATAAAGAATGATTTCTATACAATTAAGAATAAAATATTGAATGGTAAAGCGCATGAGTTATCAGAGGGAGATACTTTATATTTAGGAGCAGCAACAAAATCAGCGACATCAAAAAATTTGAGAAAACAACCATTTTCAGAAATTATGGCAAAACCTAGAGCATTTTCTTTGAAATCTTCATATATGACCTATGTATTAAGAAATTATATAACAAATGGTAAATATAGAGAAGATAAGATACTTAAGGATGATAAGATTACAAATTTTGAAAAGTATATAACTAGCAAGATAGATAAGTATAAAGATAAAAAAGATGTAGAGTTATTTGAACTATTTTTTAACGAAAGTAAAATTGCTTCTAAGAATAAATATAGTAGGTTAGCCTATGAAATATTGGGTGTTAGAACCGGAATTTGTCAAGATAGTTGTCACAATTCCTTTAAATTCTTTAAAACTATGAA
>CAMIXG010000028.1 GCA_946402705.1 uncultured Tissierellia bacterium
CCTAAGTTGTTCTGGAGTCATACCACCTGATCCAATTACTCCAAGTCCACCTGCATTAGATACTGCTGCTGCAAACTTTCCAGTTGATATATTTGCCATACCACCCTGTATAATTGGATACTCAGTCCCCAATATTTTATTTAGTTTCATATTTCACCTATCCTGTTAATATGGTTGAAACCCATGTTAATCCTGCTCCAAACCCTATTAATATTATTTTTTTACCTTTTAACATATTTTTTTCATTCATTTCATCCAACACTAAAGGTACACTTGCAGATGAAGTATTTCCCATTTGTTCTATATTGGAATAAAATTTTTCTTCTGGTATCTTTAAAGTTTTTGATGACTTTTCAAGTATTCTCTTATTTGCTTGGTGAGAAACTATATAGTCTATATCTTCCAAAACTAAGTCTGATTTTTTTAAGAGTTTATTTATAGACTTTGGTATGGTATCCACTGCAAACTTATATACTTCCCTTCCATCCATCTTTAAAAGACTAACTTCCCTATCTAAATTTAGCCCCCCATACTCAAGACTACCAGTATCCCCTATAGTTCCAAAATCTGAGTACATAGTTTCACTTGTTTTCTCAACCAAAAGAGCCCCTGCACCATCTCCAAATAATATGGCTGTAGTTCTATCATCCCAGTTGACCATCTTAGATAGGACCTCTGCTCCTAAAACTATACCGTACTCGCCCTCTTTTAATAAACCCTCTATAGTTGTAAGTCCTGCCACAAAACCACTACAAGCCATATTTATATCCATAGAAAAACAGTTTTCATCTAAGTCTAGCTCCCTATGAACTATACTTGCAAGATTGGGCATGATACTTTCTGATGTTGATGTGGCACAAATAACTGCTCTTATCTTATTTTTCACACCACTTATAGCTAGTTTTTTACAAGCCTTAACTCCTAAAATTGTAGTATCTTCGTCTAAAGATATGTGTCTATTTTTTATCCCAGTTCTCTTGTGTATCCATTCATCATTTGTATCTAATTTAGATTCTAAATCTATATTAGATACAAGATTGTCTGGAAGATAACTAGATGTACTAACTATTTTAAGTCCCATATAATCACTCTTATTGTTTTGACTCTATATATGACACAATGTCTTGAACTGTATTTAATTTTTCAAAATCTTCTTCTTCAACTTTTATCCCATATTCTTCTTCTAGCTTTAAAGATATATCAACTATATCTAATGAATCTGCTTCTAAATCTTCTATTAGATTAGTTTCTAATTTTACCTCGTCTTCATCACAACCTAAGTTTTCAACTATTATTTCTCTTACTGTTTCAAATATCATTTGTATCTCTCCTTTTATTTTTAATATAAGATTTATTATATAAATTTAATTATATAAATATTATGATGTAATTATAGTTTTAGTTTTTTTATTTGTCAAGTTACATAAAAAAAGAACCTACTTTTTTCGTAAGTTCTTTTTTACTCTTTATCTAGTTGATATGAAAATTCTTCCAATGTAGCTCCAAGCATTTCTTCATAACCTGTAATCTTGTCTTTTGGAAATTTTTCCTTAATTCGATTTATTACTTCATCATATATCTTATTATTTTCCTTATTGTACTCCCAATATTTTTCAGTAAGTTCTAGGTAATATTCTCTTCTGTCTAAACTTGACTGAGTCTTTTTTAGATATCCCTTATCTATAACTCCTGCAAGCCTGTATGTCATGTTTGGTTGTGATATACCCATAAATTCTGTAAGCTCTGATATAGTTGGTTTATCCAGTATCTTAATAATTTCTAAACAGATTACATCTACTAGGGTTAGATTTAAGTTTTTGTCATTTTCAAAAGCTGTTTTGTAAAAGTTTAGCATAAACCTATCATTTAACTCTACCAAGGCAGTTTTTGCCATAAGACTACACCTCTTATCATAAATTATTCTATTGTCTAGCTTAACTCATGATGTCCTAATTATTATATACCCTAACTGGAACCATTTCTTCTTCTTTATCTTCTTCTGGCTCAAAACCTAGTAGTACATATACTTTATTTTTTAATTTCTTCATTATATCCTTCATTACATCTGTATTATTCATATGTCTCCACCCCTTCATTAATTCTCGTGACTTTCTAATAAAACTTGGGCTACTTCTTACATACCCCTATTTTTTTGATTTATCAGTATTTTTTTAAATACTACTATTTATATTACTTTTTTTGTGATATTATTAAGTTTAGAGTTTTCAAGGAGGTAATCATATGAAAAACTTAAAACTTCTATTCTTCGGAAAGTTTTCTGGAAGAATTAGTAATATCACAATTTGTAAAGCATTAGATGATTTAACTCTAAAGGATCCTCGTTTCTTAGAAAATCGTGAAAACTGCATCCATATAGATGAAGTCTTTGATAATCTTGAATATGATTTAGGATTTTTAGATATAGTAATTGATAATATTGAATACTTATATAAAACAGAGGAATTCAAATTTCCAATCTTCCAAAACAATAAAAAACTTGGTATTGTTCTGATTGATAAATTTGGCTCTGCTAGGGTTATGTATGATACTCTTCAAGCTATAGATTTTGACTCAAACCAGCTTGAAAAACAAATCAGAGTTTTACTGGATAGCTCTCGTGGTGAACTTATAGATTCACTTATGACTATACTTCAATTTACAAGACCTATACCACTTAGCACAGATATGTTTTTACTTAATATATCAGATGCTGATGAAGAATATGTTGTAGACTTCTTTAATCAAATTTTTGAAAATGAAGATGATAATAACAACAGACCTTATTTCATTCATTTAGAAAATTCTCCCTTAAATGTGGATACTATCTCTTGTATGATAGCTAATAAGATGAATGAAGTATTAAAAGCATTTAATGCTACTAAAAATGAATACTATGATGGTTTAGCTGAAGATATGAGTGTTGAAGACATAAATATTATAGACAGGCTTATATCTCTTACTAAAGAAGATATAAACTTCTATGAAAAATCTCTCAACTGTAAAATCTTTGATAAACTAGATACTACTATATAATAGCTCCTTTCCTTAATTCTGGATTTGAGCTATTATATTTTTTTAAATCTCCCTCATATACAAGTTCTAAACTTTCACATCTCCTAAAATCTCCAGGTGCTGTCAAGTTTGGTGCCTTATCTATTAATTTTATTCCACTATTATTTAAAATCTCTGATACAAATTCTGAACAGAAATAACTATATTCATTTTCTATTGGGATTTTTATGAAAAAATTTATAAGTCCCATCAGATTATATTTATACTTATTTTTTTCTTTTTTAAACTTTTTAAGTTGTTTTAATATTTTTTTATAGTTTCCCTCTGATATCTCTATGGAGTAAAGAGCACATTTAGTTTTTGGAAATCTGGCATAGGTACCATTTACAACATCCTCTTTTACAAAACCTGCAAAAAGTGGATTACTAGGTCTTTTTCTTCCAAAGCTATACAACTCTTCTAGGTCTTCATCTAAAGATACTGACACATGAGAATAGGGCTCCTTAGTTATTAATTTTATAAGTCTTGATAATACTGTTCCACTATATGTTAATAAAATATATATTTTTCTCTTTTCCATTATTAAATCCTCCTACTGTATAACTAACACTATACACAGTAGTTATTTAATATTGATAAACAAACTCTTAAACCTTTCTTAATCTGCATAATTTTTTTCTAATATTTTTTAATATAGAAAAAATCTCCTGAAATTCAGGAGATTTTACTTACATCATTCCGCCCATACCACCCATTGGCATACCCATTGGTTCCTCATCTTCTTTTATATCCGATATGGCAGCTTCTGTAGTTAAGATCATAGATGCTACTGAAGATGCATTTAAAATTGCATTTCTAGTAACCTTAGTTGGGTCAACTATCCCTGCCTTAATCATATCTACATAAACCTCATTCATAGCATCAAAACCTATGCCTTTTTCTGCTTCTTTTACTCTCTCTATTATTACTGAGCCTTCCAAGCCTGCATTATCTGCGATTTGTCTTATTGGTTCTTCTAAAGCTCTAACTATAATACTGATACCTGTTTTTTCATCACCATGAGCATCAAATTCTAATTTCTTAACTTCTGCTATAGTGTCTGCAAGAGCTGTTCCACCTCCTGCTACAATACCTTCTTCAACTGCTGCTCTAGTTGCTGCTAGGGCATCTTCTATCCTTGATTTTCTTTCTTTAAGTTCTGTTTCAGATGCAGCTCCAACATGGATTACTGCAACTCCACCAGATAATTTTGCAAGTCTTTCTTGGATTTTTTCCCTATCAAATTCTGATTCCAATACTTCCAGTTGATGTTTCATTTGATTTATTCTATCTTTTATGGCAGCTTCATCACCATTTCCATTTACTATAACTGTACTATCCTTATCTACCTTGGCCTTATTTGCCCTACCAAGTTCTTCAACAGTAGCTTCTTCAAGTTTATAGCCTAACTCTTCTGATATAACCTTACCACCTGTTAAAATAGCTATATCTTCCAGCATTTCTTTTCTCTTATCTCCAAATCCTGGAGCCTTTACTACAACACAGTTAAATGTTCCCCTAAGCTGATTTAATACAAGTGTAGCCATAGCTTCTGTTTCTATATCATCAGCTATTATTAAAAGTGGTTTACTCATTTCAACTATATTTTCAAGCACTGGCAGGATTTGTTGTATATTATTTATTTTTTGATCTGTTATTAGGATATAAGGGTCTGATAACTCGGCTACCATTCTTTCCTTGTTATTAGCCATATATGCTGATACATAACCCCTATCAAACTGCATACCTTCCACTACATCTAAAGTAGTTCCAGTAGACCTTGATTCTTCTACTGTTATAACTCCTTCTTTCCCAACTTTTTCCATAGCTTCTGATATTAACTCCCCTATTTCTTCACTTCCTGCTGATATACTAGCTACCTGAGCTATGGACTCCTTAGAACTTATATCTACTGATTGAAGTTTTAACTCAGAAACTACGGTATCTACTGCCTTTTTAAGTCCTTTTTGTAAAATTATAGGATTTGCTCCTGCTGCCACATTTTTAAGACCTTCTCTAACTATGGCTTGTGCTAATAAGGTAGCTGTTGTAGTTCCATCTCCAGCCACATCTTGTGTTTTTACTGCAACTTCTTTTACAAGTTGGGCTCCCATATTTTCATATCTATCTTCAAGTTCTATCTCCCTAGCTATGGTAACTCCGTCATTTGTTATAAGGGGAGCACCAAATGCCTTATCTAAAACTACATTTCTTCCCTTTGGTCCAAGTGTTACCTTAACTGTATTTGCTAATTTATTTATACCTTCTTCCATAGAACGACGAGCATCTTCACTAAATTTTATTTCTTTAGCCATCAATATCACTCCTTATTTTTTATAATAATCTATTCTACTATTCCAAGTACATTTTCAAGTTCTATAACTATAACTTCTTCTCCATCTAAGCTGATTTTATTACCAGCATACTCTGAAAATACTACTTGATCTCCTATTTTAATTAAATTTTTAGTTTTTTCATCATTTAATAACTCTTCACTTATAGCTATTACCTCTGCTATTTTAGGCTCTTCCTTGGCATTTCCTGTCAATATTATTCCTGAATCTGTTTTTTCCTTAGCCTCTAGCCTCTTTATAACAATTCTCTCTCCTAGTGGTTTCAACTTCATCACAATACCTCCCTTTATTTTGTTAGCACTCTATATAATCGAGTGCTAAGAACCTAATTAATATATTACCCAATTTTATAATTAAAATCAAGTATTTTTGGATAAAAAAATAAAAGAGGATATTAATCCTCTTCCCTATATTTTTTAAGATTTTCAACCCAAGATAATTTATGCTCATCAGTTACACCCTTAGTTATATATCCGTTTTCATCCCAAAATCTTATTAAGTTTTTCTCTATATTTTCTCCATTTAAAAGCTTAGCATAACAAACATATAATAAGATATCTGCCTCACCTATAAAATTATATACCTTAAGTTTTTCGTATCTTAGCATTTTCAATATAAAAGCTGCATTATCCTCTATTATGTCCTCAACTTCATTTAGGGAATAAATGCCCACTGACACAAGTTGTTTTGCTATGTCATTATCCTTATTCATCTTTCTAATAGGCACTTCTTCTCCCATTTTGTATAATAACTCCCTATATTTTTTATTATGCTGAATATAGGATTTTATAGACACATCATCTATAGCTACTATATCTGTTAATGTACTTACTTCTGGGATTATTTCATCTTCATAGTTATTTATATAATCCCTTATATTTTGAAACTCCTTATCTGCAAGTTCTAAAAGTCCTGCAAGTCTTGAAAAGTCTCTTTTTATTTTTCTAGGCACTATTTTCTTATTCTTATATCCCAAATCATGCTCAATCTCTGCCCAGGCATCTTGAAGGATAGATCTTATTTGAATTTCAAACTTATAGCCTTGTAAATCCATTAAATCTAGGTTTTCACACTGTTCTTCTGTAAATTGAACTACATAATGAAGTGATAGGTAACCAAATCTGTCATACTCCAAAACCTTAGCCTTATCAATTGAGTTAAAACTATCAACTTGGAAATTCTCTCTGATAATTTCTTCAACCCTGTATACATCGTCAGAGTAATAAGTTATAACCCTGATACCACTTAAATCTGTTATTTGATTTAGTGATCTATATTTATAATTTTTAGTTTCTATTTTTCTCTCTAAACTTTCTATATCCTTAGTTCTAGCTATAACTGATTTTACACTAATTCCTTCATCTTCTATTAAATCTTCTATTACAATTTTAGCCTTAGCTGATAACTTTTGATATATTTTTACACTCTCATCAAAATTCTCACATAAATTCTGTTTAATTTCAATATTTTCCACTGCCATAATATCCCCTCTACTTTATTGCTCTCCATGGATTAATAATTTACCTACTCATATCCACTACATAAGCTTTCACTTTTAAAGGTAAATGATAATATTTAATCTTTGTATATTTACTCATACATATTTATTCTCTAACTATAATATCATAAAAAATATGTATCTAAAATATTTAAAGTGAGTAAACTAACTAGATTTAATATACTAGTATCTTTACTGCCATCTTAATAATACCCGATTTTTTAGTTTAATATCTATAAATTAGTTTACAACTTTCTTAATATATTATTATTTTTTTATCAGATTTTCAAAAATAAAAGGTTGATACAGGAGTATCAACCTTTTGTTTTACTATATTTTCTTATTTTCCAATGGCTTCTTCTCTCGCATAATAAAACAAATACTGCTGAGCGTAGCCTGCAAGATTTCCAAATAATTCATCACCTTTTTTTCCTATTTTGCCTAGAGAAGTTTCCTCCTTTAAGTAAAAGTACTCCATAACTCTTTTAACCCAAGTATCAACTGGAAAAGCATCTCCTTTTTTAAAGGCAAATAGTAAAACACAATCAGCTACTTTTGGACCAACTCCTGCCAGTTTCTGAAGTTCAACCTTACCCTCATCCTTTGGTAAATCAAATACTGATTTTATATCCACTTCATTATTTAATATCATATTGGCACTATCTATGATTCTCTTATCTCTAAAACCTACCCTGGCTATCTCTCTTATTTCTTCTACTGATACTTTTGCAAGTACATCTGGTGTTGGAAATCCATAGTACTTTTCTCCATTTAGTTCACCTAAATATTCCCCATAGTTTTTAGCCAAAGCCTCTACCGATTTTTTTATTCTAGGTATCTGATTATTTGCTGATATTATAAAAGATATAATGGTTTCAAATGGCTCTTGGTTTAAAATTCTTATACCACTGCCATATTCTGTAGCCATTTTAAGTATTTCATCCTTTGATAACTCTTCTTTTATTTCTGTATAATTTGTATCTAAATCAAAATAGTTATACCAAATATTATTAAAATCATCCATATTTGTTGGGTATAAAATTATATCTTCATTTTCTTTTTTTACATTTAAAAATCTATTATAAGCTACAGTTGTATAGCTTCCATCATCTTCAACTTTCCATCGAAAGGCTTGACCACATTCAAATATGCTCTTTGGCTCAAAGTCTTTCATATTTTTAAGTATTATCTTATCCTTTTCTTCAATTATATTGTATTTCAACTAAATCGCCTCCTCTTTATTTATACCACTAATTATAAAATTTATTTGTTTTTTTTTACAAATTTTGATATAGTATCCTTGTTAATTAAATATTATCTCATATAATCCTAGTAATATGGTCTAGGAGTTTCTACAAGATAACCTTAAATTATCTTACTATGGGCAGAGACATATATTTAGCACTTTGTTAGGCTGATTTCTTTCCCATAGAAGAAATCAGTCTTTTTTTATTTTTTAGGAGGTTTTTATGCATTTAAAGGATTTATTGGCAGCTTTTGGCGTTATACTAAACGGACTTCCGCAAGGTCTTTTGGCCTTATCTTTTGGTTTTGCTTCAATACCAACTGCATTTGCATTTTTAGTTGGAGCAATAGGTAGTGCCGCTTTTGGACTTGTAGCACCAGTATCGTTTCAGGCAGAAACTATAACACTGGCTGGTACAATGGGAAAGGATATGCAGGAAAGATTATCTATGCTTGTATTTGGAGCAATTTTTATGATTTTCATAGGTACTTTTGGTTTACTTGAAAGAATTATCGATTTTATAGGGCCTGAAATCACTTACGGTATGATGGCTGGTGTTGGAATTATGCTTGCAAAAGTATCTATATCTATGATTAAAAATAACAAGCTAGTTGGTATAACATCTCTTGTAACTAGTTTTTTGGTTTATATTTTCACTTTTGATTTGGTTTATACAATAGTAGCTTCTGTTGTACTATCATCACTTATAACTTTTATTAAAAAAGATGAAATTAAACCTTATATACAAGAATCGAGGGAGTTTAAACTAAAAAAACCTATTATGAACTTATCTGTACTTAGAGGGGCTCTTGCCATGACTTGTCTTAATATAGGAGCGAATATAGCTTTTGGAAACATAACTGGTAGCATAGCAAATACTGGTGTTGATGTAGATAAGCTATCTATAGTAAGTGGACTTGCAGATTTAGTTTCATCACTTTTTGGTGGTGGTCCTGTTGAAGTAGTTATATCTGCAACAGCAGAGGCACCTAATCCAGTTGTATCAGCTGTTTTGATGATGGTTATAATGGCTGCAATCCTATTTGCTGGTTTATTACCTAGAATTGGGAAGTATATACCTAGTGAATCTATTTCAGGATTTTTATTTATTCTAGGAACTGTTGTTACACTTCCAACTAATGCTCTTAGTGCTCTATCTAGCACAGCTATAGCTGGTGGCCCAATAGTTGGTGCTGTTACAATGGTTGTAACTTCAATCTTTGATCCTTTTGTTGGAATGTTGGCTGGAAGTATTTTTAAATTTTTCTTAAGTATAGTATAGGAGGATATTATGGAAACTTACACTTTAAATATATCAGGAGTAACTAGAGAATTACCAATTATAAAAATCAATGAGAATTTAAGTATTGCTTCTTTTGTAATACTGGGAGATACAGAACTTGTAGTTGAAGTAAGTAAAGATTTATCTAAAAAAATACCTGATGTGGATTTTTTAGTTACTGCTGAAGCTAAAGGGATACCACTTATACATGAAGTTAGTAAAAATATGAATATGAAAAATTATATTGTAGCTAGAAAAAGTATTAAGTCCTACATGGAGGAGCCTTTGATTCAAGAAGTTAATTCCATAACTACAAAAAATAGTCAAATCCTTTGTTTGGACGAATTAGATGCAAAACTTATCAAGGGGAAAAACATAGCCCTAATAGATGATGTGATCAGTACAGGCGAGTCCCTTAGAGCCCTTGAAAATCTTGTGACTCTAGCTGGTGCTAATGTTGTAGCAAGAGTTGCCATCCTAGCTGAAGGAGATGCAGCTAAAAGAGACGATATTATATTTTTACAAGAACTACCAACTTTTTAAAAAAGAAACTAGAGAATCTTCTCTAGTTTCTTTTTTTACCACTCCATATAAGGTTTTATCTTAGTTTCTTCTGGCAGTTTTACATCTTTTAAAGCCCATTTCTTAAATTCATGGTAACCTTCCCTATCTACTATATAGCCTATATGCTCCTTGGCCTTGCCTGGAGTTATATACTCCTCAACAAAATCATAGGTATTTTGAATTATTTTTATTATAGACTCCATATCTATATTTGTAGCAAACTCCTGCGCAAGTCTTGGATCTTTTTTACCTGTCCTTCCCATTATAACAAGCCTAAATCTCTTATCGCTACTTCTAGTCCATGCCTGGGTAGGACACCTAGTAACACACTCCCCACACTCAACACAAAGCTCTTTATTTCTAATAACCTTTCCCTTATGCATAGAAAGAGCCCCTGTGCATCTATCAGCACAGTTTTTGACACAGGCTTGACAGCCTACACAGTAGTTTTGGTCATACTTAACATTTGCCATCCCTATTATTCCAAAGTCCTGCATTCTTGCTTTAACACAGTCATTTGGGCATCCAGTTGTTGCTACCTTAAAATGTAAATCGTGGGGATAGATTGCAGCTTCTATTTTTTTTGCAAATTCTAAGGTATTATAGTTTGCATAGGGGCAAATTTCATTTCCTATACAAGCAGATATATTTCTAGTACCTGCTGCTGGATAACCATCTTTTGGATTATCTATCTTTACCCCAATATGTTTTTGTAGTTTTTCTATAATAGGGGCTACTAATTCATTTACAATGGGCATATCTTCATATTTTATACCTGTTATTTCAAAACCTTGCCTAGTTGTGATATGCAAATTTCCGTCTCCATATTGAGTCGCTATTTCTGTCAAAATAGGCATTATATCTGCTGGAAATTCTCCACCTGGTGTTCTAACTCTTAGAGCTGTTTCTCCCCTTCGTTTAGTAATTCTATAGGCATTTTTCATAACCTTTTTAGTATTTATATCTAGCACACTATCCCTCCTAATCTATAAGTTTTTTTCCTTGTTTATAGTCAAATATTGGTCCTTCTAAGCAAACATAGGTTTCATCTATCCTGCAATGACCACACTTACCTATACCACAAGACATCTTTCTTTCAAAAGATACTGTTATATTTTCATCTTCAATCCCTATTTTATTAAGTTCTATTCCAGTAAACTTCATCATTGGCGGAGGTCCTACCATGATAACTCTAAGATTATCTAAATTACTAGTATCAAGATTTTTTGCATAATCAGTTACAAAGCCTACATGTCCATCCCAGTCTTCTTCTTCCCTATCTATTGTAAGTATACAGTCTATTTTATCTTCCCAGTCCTTAAAATCATCCCTAAACAATATATCCTTGGATGACTTAAAACCAGATATTAGCTTTATACTATTTACCTTGTCTCTATTTTCAGCAAAATATTTTACTACTCCCTTTACTGGTGCAAGTCCTGTACCACCACTTATAATTACTAGGTCTCTACCAAAATATTTTTCAACATCAAAATAGTTTCCATAAGGTCCTCTTAGATATATATAATCTCCAACTGTCTTATTAAATATTTCATCTGTTACAATTCCAACCCTTCTAATTGTTAGCTCTATAGTCTCATCATCAAAGGTAGAGATGGATATTGGAGCTTCACCATGTTTTGGTATGGAAACTTGAAAAAATTGTCCTTCTCTCACATCAAATATTTTTTCTATATAAAATGTATAATCTATATCTGTATGTTTTTCTATCTTTTTTATTTTTGCAGGATATGTCATATATGGATTCATTTTAAGCCTCCTCCCTAGTCTTCTCTGTAACTAAGTTTATACACTTGGCATAGGATATATATTCTGGGCATCTATCATCACATCTACCACAACCCACACACATATTCTCCCCAAATCTTTTCTTATAATTATATATTTTATGCATAACCTTATATCTCATTCTACTACCAGTATTTTGCCTAAAACTATGACCTCCTGCCATATCACTAAAGCCATCTACATGACAACTAGCCCAAGTTCGCCTTCTTTCTCCCTTAGTTTTATTTTCATCATAGTATATGTCTGTAGTGGTAAAACAAGTACAGGTTGGACAGGAAAAATTACATCTTCCACATCCTATACACCTATCATAAGCTTCCCACATTTCATCGTTAAATAACTCTAGTTTTATATCTTCTATGTTTGGTACCTCTACCTTGTGTTGATTTTCTTCTATAAACTTCACCGTATAATTTTCTTTTTCACAGCCTTTAAATAAGTCATCAAATTCTTTATCTTTAATTTCTAAGTAAATTTCATCATTAGCTAACTTTATTCCCATAGAATAGTTATCAGCCTTATTAGTATTCATAGATACACAAAAACAATTTAAATAAGATTCTATACATTCCATTAATATAAACTTTGTATTTTGTCTTTTTTTCTTATAATAGTTATCTTCTATATTTCCATTTTTAAGAAACATATTATCTAACCTATCAATGGCATTTAAATCGCAACTTCTCAAAAAAATTAGATATTTCTTATCTTCTTCCTCTATTTCTTTTAATTTTTCTCCCTCAATATTAAACATGGTTTCGTTTACTGGAAATAATACATCTTTTGGAGAAAATAGTGATTTCTCCTTGTACTCAAGTTCCTCTATAGATGATATTTTTTCATATCTAATA
Organism: uncultured Tissierellia bacterium; assembly: GCA_946402705.1. Lineage (GTDB taxonomy): Bacteria > Bacillota > Clostridia > Tissierellales > Tissierellaceae > CAMIXG01. The sequence continues at coordinate 12,656 of CAMIXG010000028.1, forward strand.
TTATTAGTATCTGAAAACCTTCCAGCTTTTTCTATAGTCTTTGGTCCATAGATTTCATAATCCTGACTCAAAATTTCAAAAATCTTATCAAATTCTTTAAGCCCCATCTTATAACCCATATTCACCCTCCTATATTTTTGTTTTAGATTATAGATAGCTTATCATTTCTTTAGAGAATTTTCTGTGAACTTTGTCACATTTCAATCTTTTGATATAAATGGTACAATTAGACTAGGGAGGGCTATTTTATGGATATTAACACCTTGAACAATTTCAAAGACTTTAAGGGCTTAAATGCCAATACAATAAAATCTTTTTTTAATAATTCTAAGTTTCTAACTTTTAAAGAAGGAGAAACTATATATGATGAGAGAATTTGCCATCCTTATATATATTTAATAATCGATGGTTTTGTAGTTATCAATAAAATTTCAGCCCATGGAAAGGAAAGATACTTATATTTTTTATCTAGGGAAGACTTCTTTAACCAACATGCTATAGACTCTAGAGATACTACTATATCTGCTAAGGCTCATACTGATACTATGGTGCTACAAATACATAAGGAAAATTTGCTAGATATAATGCAGCAGGATTTTGATTTTAATCTAATGATTATCTCTGTTATAGGTAAACTTACTAGAAGAATTCAAAGGCAATTGTCCAATACTGGTATCTATGATAGTAAATATAGACTCGCTGCCAAGCTTTGGAAACTTGCAAAAGATTATGGCGAGAAAGTGGATGATAATATATGTTTGACCATCCCCCTTACACAATTTGATCTATCTAATACCTTAGGTATATCTAGGGAAACTTTAAATAGACTTTTAAAGGATATGGAAAAGGAAAACTTACTTTTTTTAGATGGAAGAAAAATTATAATAACTAATTTAGATGATTTAATTAAAAAATAAAAAAAGCTCTCTTTTGAGAGCTTTTAATTATTCTTCGTCTTCAAAACCTTCTTCAAAGTTTTCGTAGAATGCTTCTGATACTTTTTCAAATTCTTCTTCATCATCTATGTTTATTAAATCTATAGATTCTTCATCTATTTCTTCAAATCTATAAAGAAGAACTTCTTCGTCATCAGTTAATAGTGCTATATATGAATTTTCTTCAACATCGAACATACCTATAACTCCACATTCCATTTCCGTGTCGTCATCTAATGTTAAAGTTATCATTTGCATTTCTTCTCCACATCCACAACCTTCTTCATGATTGTGTTCGTGATCGTGTCCTCCACAACAATTTTCGCTCATAGTAACCCTCCTACAATTATATTTACATTATCTGCATTAGACAATTATACCACAAAAATAAAAAGTATATAGCAAAATAGTGGTAAAGAAACTATATTTACCTAATAATTATTATTTTTTTACTCATATAGAAAAAAGCTACCAAAAAGGAGCTTTTATTTTATTAATTTATTGTCTAATCTTCAAATCCTTCTTCAAAAAGTTCATAAAATACTTTTGACACTTCTTCAAATTCTGCATCATCATCTATGTTTATTAAATCTATAGATTCTTCATCTACTTCTTCAAATCTATAAAGAAGAACTTCTTCATCATCAGCTAATAAAGCTATATATGAATTTTCTTCAATATCAAACATACCTATAACTCCACATTCCATTTCAGTATCATCATCTAATGTTAAAGTTATCATATGCATTTCTTCTCCACATCCACAGTCTCCTCCATGATCGTGATCATGTTCTCCACAATGGCCATGATGTCCATGTCCTTCACATTCTCCATGTCCGTGACCATGATGTCCATGTCCTTCACACTCTCCGTGTTTATGTTCATGTTTTCCATGATTTTCGCAATGATCGTGATCGTGTCCTCCACAACATTTTTCGCTCATAATACCCCTCCTATATTTATCTTTACAGTTTATTTTTATCTTTAAAATGATTATACCACAAGAAGAATATAATGTTTATCAATTAATCATTAAAATATTTTTCAAAAAACCTGTAGTAGTTTTTATAGGATATCTTTTCAATCTCATCTTCTGTATAACTTCTCTCTCTCATTCTCTCTATTAGCTTAACTACATCCTCTTCCGAAGTTAAACCATCCACTGTAGTTGACTCTTCTGAATCCCCTACATAGGCCTTGGGTAAGAAATCACAAAAATCAAATCCAAAAGTTAAATTATCTATACTAGTTAATTCTCTTATATAATCAATATGATCTATAAGTCCATCTATATTTCTTTTAGACTTATCCTTACTAGTAAAGTCTGCATAAGCATTTATACCTATAAGACCATTTTTATCTGCTATTGCCCTTATCTGATCATCTGTCAAATTTCGCTTAACATCACACAAGTTTCTAGCATTTGAATGGGAAGCTATTATTGGTTTTTTTGAATACTTTATTATATCCCAAAAAGTCTCTTCATTTGTATGAGAAGTATCCACCACTATATTATTCTTCTCAAGCTCTTCAACAGCTTTTATTCCAAGTTCTGTAAGTCCTCCACTATGTCCAGGCCCACTAGATAAAAGATTCTTTTCATTCCAAGTCAGAGAGGAATAAAAGATTCCTAAATCTTTTTTATAACTTTCTATAAGTTCTAATTTATCTCCTAGATGCTCTAAACCTTCAAATGAAAATATTACATTTATTTTATCCCCATCATTTAATAAATCCTTATAGGACTTGCAATGATTTATTACCTTGGAAGTTCCCAACTCTTTTTTTAGGCAAACTAATATCTCTTCCAGTCTAGCTGATATATCTTCATAATAAGGTTCTATCCAAAATACTAGGATTACAGTTTTTACCTTACTTTTTATAAAATTTTCATAATGATATTTATAAAATATGTCTTTTTCTCCACTTTTTATTTTATCTACTATATCCACTATAATATCTGAATGTCCATTAACTATCATATTCTACCTCCTAAATTTACAATATCATATTACCCATAATTATACCTAAATAGTTACCTATTATATAGCCACAAACTCCAACAAGAACAGCTGGTCCTATAAGTCCATTCCATCCTTTTGCTATAGCCATAGCTGAAGAAGTAGCTGGTCCCCCTATATTTGAATTCGAAGCAATTATAGCTTCTTCTATTGAAAATTTAAATGCTTTAGTTCCTATTAAAGTAAATAATAGATTGAAGAATATTATGATAGCACAGAATACTAATAATAAAGGTGCCTTTAATACTATTTCTTTAATAGAAGCTGGAGCCCCTATTACTACCATAAATAAGGCCATTAAATATATTCCCATTTCTTGAGCTCCATTTATTTTTTTGAAAAACTCTGAAAAAATTGTTGCCAGTATCATGGTTAAAGTTGTAAGAACTAGATACATATTTCCAAATAAGGAGTTCAAGATTGCCATAAAGTGATTGCTCGTAGGTATTACTCTTGCAAAAAAACCAGATGCTTCTATTGAAACTGTAACTATAAACACTGCTATACCAAATATAAATGCCAAATCTATAACCCTGATAGGATTTTTAGTTTCCTCTTCTTTTTCTTCTATATTTTCTATCTCTTTCATATTTACATTTATATCTTCTTCATAACTATAACTAAAATGTTTCTTTATAAAACCTAATTTTGGTATTGATAATAATACAAAGAAGTAAATAGCCATAAGTAGATTATCTGCAACTGTTGTAGTTGCAACTATTTCTCCAGGTGCATTAAAAGCATCTGCCAGTGCTACAAAGTTTACTCCTCCACCAATATAAGAGCCTGTCATTATTGTAGCTGCATATCCTAAATTAGGAATTAAACTATGTAATAATTTAAATCCTATCAAGGCTCCAACAAATGTTCCTGCTGATCCAATTATAAATAAGATAAGTAATCTTCCACTTTCCTTCCATATCTTTTTTATGTCTGCATCAAATAATAACATTGGAATAGATAGGGGGATTACATAACCCCATACAGTGTCATATACTGGGGAGCTTGTTGGTATTATGTTTAAATTAGATAAAATCAAAGCTCCCGTCAAAGCTATTATTGAACTTGTTACCCTTCTACCCCATTCATATTTAGATTCTAGATATATACTTATAGCTGCCCATCCAGCTATAAATGTCCAAAGTACCCACGTCTGATCCGGCTTAATAAAACTTTCCATAGTATCCCCTCTTTCTATTTTTCAGAATATTCTTTTTTCTTATCATATCATCATTTTCTAAAAAGTCAATATATTGAATTTTTTTCAGTATACTACATATATTTATATGGTAAAATAAAGCTAGAGGTGATTTCTATGAATGATTTAGGTAATAAAATTAGACAAAAAAGAATAGATTTAGGACTGAATATTTCAGATTTAGCTGATAAAAGTGGACTAAGTCCCAGTTTAATTAGTCAAGTTGAAAGAAATAAGGTTACTCCCTCCATCAATAATGTTGTAAAAATAGCTACTGCCTTAAATTCTACAATGGCTGAATTTTTTGAAGAAGAAGATGCTAAATTCTCCCTAAAGAGAAAGGGTACAAGAAATGTAGCCTTTACTGAAAATAATGAAAAAAAATATGAGTTTCTAGCCCCTATCCATGGTAGGAAAATCGAATCAATTTTAATTACTCTAAACCAATTTTATAATCCTGATGATGAGCTTATAAGTCACTTAGGAGAAGAGTCTGGCTATGTTTTAAAGGGCAGTATGATTGTAAACTTAAATGGTGAAAAACATACTCTCCATGAGGGAGATAGCATATATTTCTCCAGTGATGTTCCCCATATGTATGAATCCTACGATGACAAAGAATGTATATCAATCTGGTCTATGACCCCACCAAGCTGGTAAAATTCAAATAAAAAAAAGCTATGTTTATAAATAAACATAGCTTTTTATATATTTTACAATTAAGCGTTTGCTTTATTGTGTTCTTTCATTATATCATCAACGAAATCTAGCGCTTCTGTTAATTCTGGAACAACTACATTAACATCTCCAACTATACCATAATCAGCAATTTTGAATATTGGTGCTTCTGGATCACTGTTAATAGCAACTATTAAATCAGAATCTTGCATACCAGCTAAATGTTGTATAGCTCCTGATATACCACAAGCTATATAAAGTGTAGGTCTTACTGTAGTACCAGTTTGTCCTACTTGGTGAGAATGTCCTATCCAGCCTGAATCAACAGCTGCTCTTGAAGAACCAACTTCTCCACCTAATTTTTCAGCTAATTTTTCTAACATAGCGAAACCTTGTTCTCCAACACCTCTACCACCTGATACGATGATATTAGCTGCAGCGATATCTACTTGGCCTTTAGCTTCTTTAAC
>CAMIXG010000029.1 GCA_946402705.1 uncultured Tissierellia bacterium
CTTAGATTTTTAAAATATGCCAATTTATTTAGCGTATTCTGGTTTTTTATCTAGTTGATGAAGAGCCTCTATAAATCTTACAGTTCCTGTTTCAGACCTCATAACTAAAGTGTGAGTCGATGCTTTATTTCCTTTAAAGTATTTTACTCCCTCTAAAAGTTCTCCATGAGATACTCCAGTAGCTGCAAATACAGCTTCATTTCCCTTAACCATATCTTCTATTCCATAAACCCTTCCAACTTCAGCATTCATTTTTTTGCATCTTTCCATTTGAGCTTCTCCCACTGGCATTAATACACCTTGGAAGTCTCCACCTAGACATTTAAGTGCTGCTGCTGCTAAAACGCCTTCTGGTGCTCCTCCAGTACCCATTAATATATCAACATTTGCTGTTTCAAAACAAGTTGATATAGCTCCAAGTACATCACCATCAGATATCATTTTTATTCTAGCACCAAGTTCTCTTATCTCTTTTACTATATCATCATGTCTAGGTCTATCTAATATAGTAACTGTAACTTCGGATATATCTTTATTCAAAGCCTTGGCAACATTTGTAACATTTTCTGTTGCAGATTTATTTATATCTATAGCTCCCTTAGCATCAGGTCCTACAGCTATTTTTTTCATATACACATCTGGAGCTTTTAAAAGACAATCTCTTGGAGCGATTGCCACTACAGAAATTGCGTTTGGTAATCCATTTGCTACAGAAGTAGTACCATCTAGTGGGTCTACTGCTATATCAACCTTTAAACTATTTTTACCAGCTTTTCCTATTTGCTCACCTATATATAGCATTGGTGCTTCATCCATTTCTCCCTCACCAATAACTACTTCTCCATCAATGTCCACAGTATCAAACATCTTTCTCATTGAGTCAACTGCCAGCTGGTCAGCTGCATTTTTATCTCCCTTACCTAGTAAATGTGCACTAGATAAAGCTGCTGCTTCTGTTACTCTTGCTAAATTCAACGCTAAATTTCTATCCATCTTAACACTCCTTATTTTATAGCCTTTTCCCAGTCACTTAAAAATTGTCTTATACCTGAATCAGTAAGTGGATGGTTTAACATTTGTTTAAAAACCTTGTATGGTATAGTTCCTATATCAGAACCTGCCATGGATGCATCTATAACATGTTTTGGACTCCTTATACTTGCAGCTATTATCTCAGTATCTATATTGTGTATATTGAACATTTCTGCCATTTGTTCAACTAAAGCTACACCATCTGTTCCTATATCATCTATCCTTCCAATGAAAGGACTTACATAGCTTGCCCCTGCTCTAGCAGCAAGTAGCCCTTGAAGTGGTGAAAATATTAAAGTTACATTGGTTTTTATATCTTTTTTAGCTAAGACACTTACTGCCTTAAGTCCTTCTGAAGTCATTGGTATCTTTATAACTATATTATTTGATATTTTTACAAGTTCTAAAGCTTCTTCTACCATACCTTCTGCATCTTCTGATATAACTTCTGCACTTATTGGTCCATTTACTATAGATGAAATTTCTTCTATAACTTGTTTGAAATCTCTTCCCTCTTTAGCTATTAAACTTGGATTTGTAGTAACTCCAGATATAACTCCCCAACTTGCAACTTCTCTTATCTCATCAACATTTGCTGTATCTATAAAAAGTCTCATGTCTCATCCTCCTAAATCTTATGCTCTACCAACTGAACCGAAAACTTCCATTTTTTCTTTTATAACTTCTTTCATAGCAGCTCTTGCAGGTCCTAATAATTTTCTAGGATCTATCACAGTTGGATTTTCTTCTATAAATTCATGAATTGCTTTTGTAAAAGAAGCCCTTAAATCTGTATCAATATTGATTTTACAAATTCCAAGTGAAACTGCTTTTCTCAAGCTATCATAGTCTACTCCTGATGAACCATGTAATACTAAAGGCACATCTACTATATTTCTTATTTCAGTTATTCTATCAAAATCTATCTTTGGTATCCCCTTATAAACTCCATGCGCAGTACCTACTGCTATGGCAAGAGAATCAACTCCTGTTCTTTCAACAAAGTCTTTTGCTTCTTGAGGGTCTGTAAAAGTTGCATCTTTTTCTTCAACAGTTATATGGTCTTCAGTACCACCTATTTTACCTAGTTCCGCTTCAACACTTACTTCTACTGCATGGGCGATTTTAATTATTTCCTTAGTTACCGCTATATTTTCTTCTAGTGGATATTTTGAAGCATCTATCATTACTGAAGAAAATCCATTTCTTATACAACTAATGATTTGATCAAAATCAGTTCCATGGTCTAAATGGATTGCTACTGGTACACTGGCATTATGAGCAGCTGTTTTTGCAAGTGCTGCAACATATTCTATACCTGCATAATCAATTCCACCTTGACTAGCTTGTAGTATTACTGGTGATTTTGTTTCTTCTGCAGCTTCTATTATAGCTTGTATTATTTCCATGTTATTAACATTGAAAGCTCCTACTGCATAACCATTTTTTTGTGCATCTAAAAGTATTTCCTTACCTGTAACTAACATATAATTACCTCCTATTATTTTCAACTCTATTATAACAGATTTTATAAAAGTATGTTACATTTAGGCAAATTTATGATAATTTATCTATATGTTCAACATTTTAAATATATTGGCTGTTTATTAACTCTTCGTCTTTTTTTTACATTGCTAAGCTACTTAATTATAACATTTATTTTTTATTTGCCAATTTTTTTATAGAATTATTTTTGTTCCAGACCTACCTTCTAATGTTTCATTTGCCTTATTTAAGGAGCAAATATAAGATTCTTTTCCACCCTTGGCAAATTCTATAGCTGCCAAGACCTTAGGCAACATGCTACCACTTGAAAAATGGCCTTCTTTCACATACGCTTCAAGCTCTGCTACTTTGACTATATCTAGTTTTTTCTCATTCTCTTGTCCGTAATTCAAATATACATTTTCAACATCAGTTAATATCATTAAAATATCAGCATCTATACTCTCAGCAAGTTTTGAACTTGTTAAGTCCTTATCTATAACTGCATCAATTCCCTTATAGATCCCATCCTCTCTTACAACTGGAATTCCGCCTCCACCAGTTGCTATCACGACATTTCCATCTTCTACTAGGGAGTTTACTATTTCTGCATTTAAGATTTTTTGCGGTTTGGGAGAGTAAACTACTCTTCTATAGCCCCTATTAGAATCTTGTTTTATAGGAAATCTACCTTCTGCTAAAATCTCCTTGTACTCTTCTTCATTATAAAATCTACCTATTGGCTTAGTTGGATCTTTAAAAGCCTCATCAGTGCTTGATACTTCAACCCTTGTTAAAAGAGTTACTATGTTTTTTTCCATACCTTCTTGTATAAAAGTATTGTTTAAATTTTCTTCCAAAATAAATCCTATTGACCCTTGTGTTTCTGCAGTTAATGCATAAATTGGGAACTCTGGAATAGTAGCTGCTGCAATTTCATTTTGTAGTACTAAGTTTCCAACCTGTGGTCCATTTCCATGAGATATTACTAGTTTATTTCCAGCCTTAATAATTTTTGCAAGAAATTTAGATGCCTTTGTCACACTATTGTACTGATTTTCAAAAGTTGCCTTTTCTCCAGCAGTTAAAATTGCATTTCCACCTAATGCCACAACTATTTTTTTCATAATATCACTCCTCTTCTTATTTTGGACATAAAAATAACTTCCAAAACTGGAAGTTATTTTAAATTATTTTCTTGGAGCTAAGCTTAATATTTCTCTTGCTTCATCAGGAGTTGCGATTTCTCTACCTAATAATTTAGCAAGGTCAGCTACTCTCTTAACTAAATCTGCATTAGATTTAGCTTTTTCGCCTTTTCCAAGATATATATTATCTTCAAATCCTACTCTTACGTGTCCGCCCATAGTTATTGCTAAAGCAGCAAGTGGTAATTCATATCTACCAACACCTGCAACTGTCCAAGTAGAACCTGCTGGTATACTATCTACTAAGAAAGCTAAGTCTCTAGCTTCTCCAGCCATTTGAACTCCTAATACAAAGTCAAAGTGAGCTGGTGTATTGATTAATCCCATTTTGATATATCTGTTAGCAGCATCTACCATACCTTTATCAAATATTTCGATTTCTGGTTTAACTCCTCTTTCTTGGAAAGTTTTACAGAAATTTTGGATAGAAGTATCAGTATTCATGAATACGTCATCTCCACCAAAGTTTGCTGTACCAGTTGATAAAGAAGCCATCTCTGGGTGTAATTCAGTTGGTTGTAATCTTGCTTCATCAGTCATACCAACAGCTCCACCAGTTGATGGTTGTACTATAACTTCTGGACATACAGCTTTTATAGCATCTATAGCTTCTTTAAATCTATTTTTATCTTGAGTTGGAGTTCCATCATCTTCTCTTACATGTAAGTGAATTATACTTGCTCCAGCTTCATAAGCTGCTACAGCTTCTTTAACTACCTCATCTATTGTATATGGTACATTTGCATTATGTTCTTTTGTTACTTCTGCTCCAGATATAGCAGCAGTTATAATTAATTTTTCCATTATTCATCCTCCTAATCTGTTAAGAAAGCAAGAGCTTAAACCCTTGCTTTATCTTTTAAAACTATTTTCTTTGTTTGTCTTTAGGTACTACACAAGTTCCTGTAGCTTTAGCTACTAAAACTGGTTCTTCTAAGAAATCTGCTGAAGAATCACTGATGTCTGTTCTTGGCATAATAACTTTTCTAGCTTCAAATTCCATTTTTCTAGAAGAATTTCCTTTTTCAACAATTCTTCCTACTGCTTCTATATAGTCACCTGCGAAAACTGGTGCTTTAAATTCTACATCGCTATAAGCTACGAATAAACCTTCGTCTCCGTCGTTTCTGATTAATAATTCAGTAGCAACGTCTCCGAATAATCCTAACATTCTAGCTCCGTCTACTAAGTTACCACCATAGTGTGCATCATGTGCGCTCATTCTTAATCTTATCATTACTTCGTTTTCCATTTCCTTACCCCCAAAATTTATTTAATCTATTAATACTCATAGCCATTATTATATCACAGTATATATTTCTCTTCAATCAATCTATTGCCTTATTATTAATTTTGTGATTTATCTATATTTATAGGATAATTTTATGATTTATTTTTTATTTCTACATTATATATACCTTACTCTTTATAATAATATACTAAAATTTCTTTAACTATTAATTACAAACCACCTCTTATCCATATATTATTTTTTATCTTCAAACATAGTTTGTTTAGGTATAACTTTTCATTTTTTTGTTACTAAATATCCAATTATTATGATAATATTATATCTATCGTTGGAGGTGAAATATTGGACAATTTAATAACTATTAAAAATCTCAAAAAGATATATAAAATGGGTGATGAAAAGATTAGAGCTCTTGATGATGTAAACCTTACTATAAGAGAGAGAGAGTTCCTTTGCCTACTTGGAACATCAGGTTCTGGTAAGTCTACTCTTTTAAATATGATTGCTGGACTTGAAAAACCAACAGCTGGAGAAATTATAATTAATAAACAAAAAATCCATAAGATGAATGAAGAACAAATAACTAAATTTAGACAAAAATATGTAGGATTTATATTTCAAGCCTATAATCTAATACCCACTCTTACAGCCTTAGAAAATGTAAGCCTAGGTCTTACCTTTCAGGGGGTTCCAAAAAAGAAAAGAGATCAGATGGCTAGTGAAATGCTATCCTTGGTTGGACTTGGAAAAAGACTTCATCACAAGCCTACCGAAATGAGTGGTGGGCAGCAGCAAAGAGTTAGTATTGCTAGGGCATTTGTAAATAAACCAAGTATTGTATTTGCAGATGAGCCTACTGGAAACCTAGATACTAAAACTACCTATGAGATAATGGACTTAATGACCAATATGGCATATGAATATAAACAAACTTTGATAATAGTAACTCATGATAATGAAATCTCTGACTATGTACATAGAATAATACATTTAAAAGATGGAAAAATCATAGAAGAAATAATGAATGATTCTGTTATAAAAAATGGAGTCAAGGAGGAATTTGTATATGAAAAGCTTTAAACAGTTTCTGGCAGTAACCTTAGCTTTACTTATAATCATAACTGGTCTGCCATTAAAATCTTTGGCAGCAGATAAACCAATTTATTTAAATAACTATACGATAGTACCTGAGCGTTATCGTCCAGATTCAGAGACTTTTGAAAAAGATGATAGATTTACTGTTAATCTAGAGTTTGCTGAAGATGGAAAAACTCCTATAAGTGATGTCAAAATCAGTGGCAGTGGAAACAGCAATTTTAAACTTGTTGGAGATATTAGTGAAAAGTCTTTAGAGGCTTCTGGTAAATACCTTTATGCAAATTTTGACTATATCTACAAAGGTGGTTCTAGTAAATATTTAGATTTTACAGTTACCTATAAAAATGGAACTACTGGTAATGATGAAAAACAATCTTTTAGCATAGATGTTTACAAAGCCAGAGAAAATAGTGGTAAAGACAATAATAACAATAATAATGGAAATGATAATAATAATAATAATAACAATAATAACAATGATGATGATAAGGATAAAGATATAAAGCCTAATATATCTGTAGTTGGTGGTAAAACTACAATAGCTGAAATCGGTGAAAATGCTAGAATATCACTAAAAATAAAAAATACTTCTGAGACTAGTGCTCATAATATATCTGGTACTATAGAAACTGCTGATGAAAGAGGTATATTTATATCCGATTCAGGCTTTGATGATATTGGAAGACTGAGCAGCGGTAGTGAAAAAAGTATGTCCTTTAGGGTCGAAGTAGACCAATTTGCTGAGGAAAAAACCTATCCTATAAAAATTACTTTTAACTACTATAATAAGTATGATAAACACTTTACAAATACAGATACAATCTATCTTAGGGTTAAGGGCGATGGAGAGGACAGTCAACTAATAGTGGATGATGTTCAGTATTCTAGTGATAATGTTAAACCTGGAGATACTGTTTGGGTTGACTTTAGTATTAGAAATCTTAGTATGGTTCCAACAAGAGATGTTCAGCTTACTATTCAAGGTCTTGAAACTGATAAGTTTACATTAGCTTCTGGAACAAATAAAACTACTATTCCTTTTTTCAAGGGTAGGTCAATGCAAACTGTGAGATTCCCCATAAAGGTCTCTAGAAAGTTAAAAAGTGGTAACCATGGACTAAAGTTACAACTTAACTATAAAAATTTGCGTGGTAAAAATCTAGAAGAAACACATGAGTTTTTTATACCTTTACAAGGTACTAATTCTCAAAATTCTAATCTATTTATAGAAAATGTTAAAATACCTTCTATGATTGGTCCAAATCAAACAGCTAACTTAAACTTTACAATCCGCAATCGTGGTCAAAGCATAGCTAGAGATATAATAGTAAAGGCTACTTTGCCAGAGGGTGATGGACTTGTTCCTAAATCTGTTTCTACGATTAAGGTAGATAATTTAAACCCTGGCGAAACAAAGGATGTCTATTTTTCTTTTTACTCAACTAAAAAGACACCTACAAAAAACTACCCTATAAATATAACTATAGAATCTGTTGATGATTTATCTGAGGGAGATGACAAGTATAAAGTTGAGCAGTTTGTAGGTATATTTGTGGATAACCCTGAGGCAGAAGAAGGCGATGATAAGAAAAAAAGTGTTCCAAAACTTATAATTGATAAGTATACATTTTCTTCTGAAATGGTTGAGGCAGGTAAAAAATTTGATTTAAAACTTTCATTCTTTAATACTAATAGCAAAAAAGCTGTTAAAAATATAAAAATCTTTTTAACAGCAGAACCGAATGTGGCTGAAGGAGATAATAAACCTACTACTGGTAGTTCTGTATTTACACCAGTAAATAGTTCAAACACTTTTTATATAGACTCTATACCTCCAAAGGGTAGAGTACAAAAAAACATTACAATGTTTACGATACCAGACGCTGCTGCTAAAACCCATGTAATTACAGCAAACTTTGAGTACGAAGATGCAGAGTTTAATGAATATAAGGCAGTAGAGCTTATAGGTGTACCAGTTGTTCAGCAATCTAAATTAGAAGTTGCAGAACTAACTTACACATCAGATGGCTTTGTTGGTGAACCAGCATCTATTACAGCAGATTTTTATAATACTGGAAAATCTACCCTTTATAATATGATGGTTAGAATAGAAGGAGATTTCCAAACAGAAGGTGGAACTTACTATATAGGTAACTTTGCACCAGGTACTACAGATACATTTGATGGCTCTGTTATACCTGATAAGGCTGGCCCCTTAAAAGGTGAACTAGTCTTTTCATTTGAAGACTCCCTTGGAGAACAGCAGGAAATAAGACGACCTTTTAATCTAACCGTTTCCGAATTTGAAGGTGGGGATGATTTACTTCCACCAGAGCCAGAGAAAACTTTCTTTCAAAAATTCAAATGGATATTTATAGTTTTAGGAATAGCCATTCTTGGATTTGTTGGCTTTAAATTTTATAAAAAACGTAAACAGAAAAAAGAAGATGAGGATTTATTAGATGAATAATATAGATTTAGTAATAATGGCAATGCAAAACTTATGGCGTAGAAAACTTAGAACAGCACTTACCATACTTGGAGTAATGATAGGTGCTAGCTCTATTGTTGTCATGTTAAGTCTTGGCTTTGGTATTAGTAAATCTTTGGAAAATCAATTGGCTAGCTGGGGGAGTTTAACAGTTATAACTGTATATCCTGGTATGGGACCTTCTGGTAATTCTAAAACTGCAGCCAAATTAGATAAGGCATCTGTTAATAAGTTTAAACAAATACCCAATGTAGTTGGAGTAAATGCAACAAAGGAAACCTATGGAAAAATTTTAATTGGAAGATTTGAAGCTTCATCTCCCATAATAGGAGTAGATCCAAATATAATGGAAGCCTTTGACTTTAAAATATCTGAAGGTAGGCTACTTAATGAATCAGACAAGCTTTCCATAGTCTATGGTGGTGGTATGGCTGAGAACTTTTATAATCCAAAGTCTAAAAGCTATCAACCTGCAAAAGTTGACTTGCTTAAGGATAAGGCTAAATTATCTGTAGATAGTGATTCTTCAAGCTCTAACCCAAATGCCAAACCTAAAGAATATGCAATAAAAGCAGTTGGAGTTTTATCTCCAGATGATTATGAAACCAGCTATGGAGTTTATATGCCTATTAAGCAGTTAGAAAAACTTATGGCTGAAAATAATAAGGACCCTAAAACTAAAAATACAGACTATAGTTCCGTAAAAATAAAGGCTGATGATATCAAATCTGTAGAAGCTATACAGGATACTGTAAAGGAGATGGGCTTTGAAGCCTATAGTCCTAAAGAACAACTAGATTCTATTAAACAGCAAACCTTAGTAATGCAAACTGTTCTTGGTGGAATTGGGGCCATATCTTTAATAGTAGCAGCTATAGGTATCACAAATACCATGATCATGAGTATCTATGAACGAACAAAAGAGATAGGTATAATGAAGGTTATAGGTGCTTCAATAAAGGATATTCGTAAATTATTTTTACTTGAAGCAGGCTTTATAGGATTGTTTGGTGGAGTTTGTGGTTTGATATTTTCCTATATAGCATCTATAATCCTAAATATTGTGGCTGTTTCCTTTATTTCAAATTTAGGTGGTATTCAGGAGGGAAGTACTATCTCCATAATTCCCATACCACTAGCCTTAGGAGCCTTAATATTTTCCATGTTAATAGGTATTTTATCAGGATACTTCCCTGCTAAAAGAGCCATGAAACTAAGTGCACTTGAAGCTATAAAATCAGAATAAAATTTAAAACATATATTTAAATGAGGGCAAGCTGCCCTCATTTTTTTATTGGATAACTTATAAAAATATTTAAACTACATTTGTAGATGATTTTTATAAATTTACATAAAATTTTATATAGGATATTTTTACTCATGAAAAAGGGGAACTGACCTTGTCAGTTCCCCTTTTAATCTATCTATTTTATTTCACTAATATTGTTGGAAAGCTCCATTATGCTATTTGATAGTTTATCGAGTTTATCTTCTATTCTAGCCAGTAGATAAATTGATAAAACTATTGGAAAACCTAAATTAGCTATACCTGTTAATATTTCTTCCATCTTACTTAGAAGATTTCCGTTATAGTAGTTGTCACATACCTTGCAGACTCAGGCACCTTTAGGCTGCTACTTTCCACTTCAAAGACATCTTGTGATATTATTTCATTCATGCTTTCCAAAACTTCATCTTTTGATAAAAGCTCATTTGCTTCACTTATACCTAATTTATACTTCTTATCTTTTTCGGTTTTAAAGTTCATTTCCAATCTTACATTTTTCATCTCTTTCCCCCCCTTCTAGTTTATAGTTATTAAGCCTCTTCTAAGACAGTTGTCTCAATCTTACATATTTGATTTAATTCTTTTGTTTGAAGTTTAGATAGAAGTTTACCAACACTATAGATTGCACCATCCTCTGCTAGCTCTCTAATATTTGCATAACTTTTACTAGTGTTTTTCTCTTTTCCATCTAGATTAGTTTCTTTAAAACTTAACTTCATTACGATTTTCTCTTTTTTGCCCTTTATATCCATTTTTTTCACCTCCTCACTATATATATGAAGTTTTTAGACTAATCTTACTAATCTTAATTTTGAAATCTTTTAAATTATTTTGATTAATTTTCTGAATTTTATGTTATAATATCTGTGTAGGGAATTTTAAATATTAATTTTTTGAGGAGGAGTATATATGATAGTTGGTTTACCTAAAGAAATTAAAGAACAAGAGAACAGGGTTGCATTAACACCTGCAGGAGTTGACGGATTAGTTAGAGCTGGACATACAGTTTATGTAGAAACAAAAGCTGGTTTAGGTTCAAGTTTTACTGATGAAGAGTACAAAGAACAAGGAGCTATAATTTTAAATTCAGCTGCTGAAATATGGGAAAAAGCAGAAATGATAGTTAAAGTTAAAGAGCCTCTAGAAGCAGAGTACAAATACTTTAGAAAAGGGTTAGTAATCTTTACATACCTACACTTAGCTGCATTCCCAGAATTAACTGAAGAACTAGTTAAATCTGGAACTATAGGTATCGCTTACGAAACTGTAGAATTACCTGGTGGTAAATTACCACTATTAGCACCTATGAGTGGTATAGCAGGAAGAATGGCTATACAACATGCTGCTATACATTTAGAAACTATCAGAGGCGGACAAGGTCTATTAATCGATGGTGTTCCAGGAGTTAAACCTGCTGAAGTAGTAATCGTTGGAGCAGGAACTGTTGGTACTGCTGCATTAAGAAGAGCTGTAGGTCTTGGATGTAGAGTTACTATTCTAGATGTTAATATTGATAGATTAACTTATTTAGAAGATGTTTATGATGGTAGAATAGAAACTTCTTATTCAAATAACTACAATTTAATGGAAGCTGTTAAAACAGCTGACGTTGTTGTTGGAGCTGTATTAATTCCAGGAGCTAAAGCACCTAAATTAATCACAGAAGATATGGTTAAAGCTATGAAACCTGGTTCTGTTATAGTAGATATAGCAATAGACCAAGGTGGTAGTGTTGAAACTATTGAAAAAGCAACTACTCATCAAGAACCAACTTTCGTTAAACATGATGTAATTCATTATGCTGTTGCAAATGTTCCAGGAGCTGTTGCTAAAACTGGTACACTTGCACTTACTAACTCTACTTTTAAATATGCTATGGCATTAGCTAACAAAGGCTGGAAAAAAGCACTTCAAGATGATGCTGCATTAGCTAAAGGTTTAAATACTGTAGATGGAAAAGTAACTTATGAAGCAGTAGCTCATGATTTAGGTTATGACTATGTTCCAGTAGCAGAAATGATTAAATAATTAGACTAATATAATATATAGAATAAGCCCTCTAGAGGGCTTATTTTTCTTTTTAATGTGTATTTATGCTATTATATAATTAAATAACAAATATATTAGGAGGGTGATTATGAATAATAAGAAAAAGATTTTGATGATTATTTTATCAGTATTGATGATTGCAAGTATTGTAGTAGGTACAATAGGCCAAATAGCACTTGCAGATTCAGCTGTAAAAAACATTACTGTTGTACATCTAAATGATATACATGGTAGAGTTAAAGAGGACGAAAGAGAAGGTGCTATAGGTTTTGCTAAAATCCAAACTAAGTTAAATGAACTTAGAAAAGAAAATCCTAACCTACTACTTTTAAATGCTGGAGATACTTTCCATGGAACTACTTTAGTTAATATAACTGAAGGAGAAACTATGGTTGGACTTATGAATACTTTAGACTTTGATGCTATGGCTCCTGGTAACCATGATTTTAATTATGGTTATAAGAGATTACTAGAACTTAAAGAAAAAGCTAAATTTCCAATAGTAGCAGCAAATATCGTGGACGAAAAAACTAATAAGGATATTTTAGAACCTTATACTATTAAAGAAATTGATGGTGTTAAAATAGGTATCTTTGGTCTTACAACTGAAGAAACTAAATTTAAATCACATCCAAAAAACACTGAAGGGATAAAATTTACTGACCCTGTTAAGGCTGCAAAAGATATGGTTAAAAAATTAAAAGAAGAAAAAGTAGATATAATTATAGGACTTGGACATTTAGGTGTTGAAGGTACTACACTTACTACTAGTGAAGATGTATTAAACAAAGTTGATGGTATAGACCTTTTTGTAGATGGTCATAGTCATGAAAAAACTAACAAAAAAATTAATGATACCTTATTAGTACAATCAGGTGATTATGGTAGAAACATAGGTGTTGTCAACCTTGCTTTAAAAGATAATAAACTTACAGATGCTAAGGCTAGTTTAATTCCTTATGACAAGGTTAAATCTCTAAAAGCAGATGAAAACATAGAAAAAGAAATTGCTAAAATTGATGATATCAACAAGCCAATACTTGATGTTGTACTTGGTGAAACTAAGATTAAACTAGACGGAGATAGAGCAAATGTTAGAACTAAAGAAACTAATTTTGGTAATCTAATAGCAGATACTATGTTAGAATCTGTTAAAGGTGATGTTGCTTTTACTAATGGTGGTGGAATAAGGTCTTCTATTGAAAAAGGTCAAATTAAATTTAACGACATTATAACTGCAGTACCTTTTACTAATACCCTAGCTGTTATAGAAGCTACTGGTAGTGAAATAATAGCTGCCCTTGAAAGAGGTGTTGATTCTTATCCTGAAGAAGCAGGACACTTCCCACAGGTATCTGGTATAACATTTGGATTTGATCCAGCTATGCCAAAGGGTAAAAGAGTAGACCCTGTTAGTGTTTTAATCCAAGGTAAACCACTAGAACTAGCTAAAAAATATAAAGTTGTTACTAACGATTTTATAGCTGCTGGTGGAGATGGATATACAATGTTTAAAGGAAAAACAGTTATAGGTGAAGGACCTCTTTTATCTGATTTATTAAAAGAAAAAATTCAAACAGCTAAGGTTATTGAACCTCTTGTTGATAATAGAATTGCCCTAGTAAAACTTGTAGATGATTCTAATCAAGAGCTTGATCCAAATGCTGTTAAAGTAGCTATAAATCATTCAACTATAGATTTTAATGATACTACTGGAAAACCTTTTATACAAGATAATAGAACTATGATTCCAGTTAGAGTTATATCTGAAAGCTTAGGCCATAAGGTTGATTGGAATGCTAAGACTAGAGTAGTTAAAATAGATAATAATATAAGCCTAAAAATTGGTGATAATTTTGTTACTGTAGATGGTAAAAAAGTTCAAATGGATACAACAGCTACAATTGTTGATGGAAGAACTTATGTACCATTAAAATTTATAACTGAAGCACTTGGTTATGAAGTTGGATGGGATGCTAAAACTAGAACAGCTAACATCCTTATACCAGTAAATGAAAAACCAGCTCTTAAACCAGCTGCTTAATATATCTAAAGAAGATGATTTTTTCATCTTCTTTTTTTTATATCTTATAAGCAAAATTTCATACTTGTATATACATTTTTCTTTGATAAGCTTTTAATAGGAGGTGATATTATGGATAGAATATTTTCTAGGAATCTACTTTGCCTACTTCCCACCTATACAAAAACAATTGGAGATTCCACCAAGGTCTATACTGAAAATGCTAGTCCTTTTACTATTAATAAAAGTTTGGCAACTGTTCTAAAACTCATTTATAATTACTATTCAATCGACATTAAATCCTTACATAAAATTTGTTCAAACTACATCCTAAATCAAAATCTAATTCCAATTCCCTTTGATGAAGAAAATATCTTTATACCCTTCAAGGCTAGGATTCCTAAGTATAAAAATGATTCAGCCTTTGGTTATTTTAATTTAAATTATTTTTCAAAATATACACTGAATGAAAATATTAATATAGTTTTTAAAGATAAACAGTCAGTAGAATGTATATCTAAAGAAACTTCTTTCAAAAAACATTTACACAATGGCTATACTGTAAAATCATCCTACAAAAAAAGGTGTATGAATATGTCTAGTAGCAGTAGCTACGTAAATACTTTCAAAAATTTAAGTATAATAATTGATAAATTATCTTCTATAGAAAATCTCTTAACATATATAAAATAATGTTTTCAACTCTTAATTTTCTCCTATATTTTAGTATGTGTATATATTACTTGCCTGAATAGTTTACCTGTGGATAATGTGTATAACTTTGTGGATACTGTATAAATAGCCATCTATTTTGTTGATTAATCAGTTGATTATTTATTGATTTTTCCCATATATAATACTAACTAACTCTTAGAAATCTAGTTATTTAGCTATTTCCATATACTTAATATTAAATTATTCCGATTTTTATAGATATTCTTAATCTCATGAAAGTTATACACATTATATGGTATCCTCATAATTGATTTCCACTAATTTTACTTAACCATATCTAAGTAAATAAAAAAAGAGAAGTGTTTCCACTCCCCTCAAAATTTAATACTATATATTTATTTAGTCTGGAAATTCTGTTTCCACAAGCTCTGTCCACTTTTCAGTTCCATCTGTTAGCCTATTCACATCATAATTGTGACCATTTATTGCCTCTATCATTTGCTCATAGTACCACTCTTCTGGCAAATCTCTAAAAGTTTTCATTCCTTGTAAGGCATTTACTTTCTTAACCTTTCTATCTAACAAACTATTCATCATTGTTACAAACTCTGCTCTTGTTAATAGTTCATTTGGTTTAAATGTTCCATCATTATATCCCTTTATCCAACCTTCATTTCCTGCCGTATTAATATAATCTTCTGCCCAATGCCCTATTATATCTGGAAATTCTGTTTCCAATACTTTTACATCTGCGAATCTAGTTATAGCCTTGGCAACTTCTCCACGAGTCATATTATTTGTCGGTTTAAAACTTCCATCTGTATAACCTTTTAAAACTTCTCCCTTAGATAAAGTAGCTATGGCTTTCTCTGACCATCTATCCTTATCTAAATCTGTAAAAGTATGACTTACTGTTTCGATTTCCGACCTATATTCTGGTTCCATAAGTCTATAAAAAACTACTGCAACTTCTTCACGTGTTATATATCCATTTGGTTTAGCTGTTTCATCCTTATAACCTTTGATATAGGCATAATGATCCTTTTTGTTAAGCTCATATTCAACCTTTGGCTCTATAACAGTTCCATACTCCCTACCCTTTGAGTCCTTAGTTCCTGGTTTATCTGGGTCTGGATTTACTGGTCTTGGTTTTTCTGGATCTGGTTTTGGATCTGGTTTATCTCCACCACCTGAAGAGTCTTTTTCCCAAACAGCATATAAAACTACATCATTCTTTATAGAAAAACTATCTCCATTCTTATAACTAACTCCTGATGAGTTGGAATTTGTAGACCAGCCTTTAAAACTATGCTTCTCTCTCCTTAGACTACCATTATCTAGTACCTTTACTGTATCATCTTTAAGATACTTATTATTATCTATTGGCACTGATCCACTTGTACTTCCATTTCCATCATACCTAACATTAAATTTATCAACCTTATTTATTTCCCACTGTGCATATATATCTAATATTTCATTATAACTTAAAACTTTATCTTGATTTACTTGAATTTTTCCAGCTATATCCATAGTCCAAGCCTTAAAAGTGTATCCAGCTCTGGTTGGTAATTTTAGACTAAGGTCTTTTATCTTAGCTCCATTGTTAGCAGTGATTGAAAACACCTTATCATTTGCTAAACCAAAATTACCACCATTACTATTAAGTCTTATAGTTGGTGCATTTTTCTCTACTGCCTTCCAATTAGCAACAAGTTTATAAGTTTTATTTTTTTCTAAAATTATATTTTCCTTTTTTGAAACTATTAGCCCTTCTAATGATTCTTTACTTGATGCTATAACTTGATTTTCATCTTGAAGATATCCAAACATACCAAAATCTATATCACCTGGTGGTGTCACAATTATGAGTTGTGGCAAATACAAAAATTTTATCACATTCTTCTTTTCATCTTTATCTAAAACAAACTCATTAGAACTTGGTGTTACACCTATAAAGTCATAACCTCCAAAAGTTTTCTTGTGCTGTGATATTTCAATTTTTTCTCCAGGTTTACCCCAAAATATTAAATCCTCTTGCCTTTATGCTGATGTTAAACTTTTAATCACTGGCATATTTGTTTCCTTGTTCAAATATCTGATAGTATATTTCACTTTTTCTTCAACCTTGTTTTTCCTATAGTAAAAGTCTAAAGTGTTATTTCCTTCTTCAAGTGTTATCTCATCTTTACTTACTCTTATAAATTCATAATCTGATATATCTTTCTTATAATCATTTGAAGCTATTACTTCTCCAACTCTTCTATTGTCAATATTAATAGCATCTATAAGCTTATCATCTTCTTCATCTATATAGTTTACTGTAAATTTCGCATATGGTACTTCATCTATTACAATCTTCCAGCCTTGAAAATCATATCCATCTTTTGTTACTTTCTCTAAATCATAATAACTTTCTATGCTTTCTCCAGCCTGTCCATACCTAATTTTGTTTTGAATGTTTCCATCTTCAAATACTCCTCCATTAGGATCATATTCAACCTTAATCCCAAATTCTTTAGCCTCGACATTCAAACTTATAAATGAAAAATTTAGCAATATTGTTAATATTAATATTCTTGATATATTTTTCATAATTCATCCCCTTTTTATTTACTTATTATTAAATTATTCCTAAAATATATATCGGCTTTTTATTTTAAAATTACACTTTTTTTGACATTTTTGTTTAATTTTTTAAACTATATCATTTTAATCCACTTTCCATTTATAAACTTATCTAAACTTGCTTTATTTAGCCGTTTAATATGATGTATGTAAAAGCTTATCAAACTATAACCTTTTAAGTATATTATTTTTTCTTTATTTCAACATGTATCAAGTATCTTACCCAATGATAGAATATTTTTTACATAGAAAAAGAGAGGTGTTATCACCTCTCTCTTATCTTAAGATAT
>CAMIXG010000030.1 GCA_946402705.1 uncultured Tissierellia bacterium
AAAAAGGTTATGTAAGAAAAAATATTGTTATTATGAATTAATCTTTATTACATAAACAAGTATTTGTAGGGGTGATTTTGTAAATCACCCGAAGAATATATAAATAGGATTGGTAAAGATGAAAATGATGGGAGGATTACAAATCCTCCCCTACGAAGAGAATTATGTTAGGAGAAATAAGTTTTTATTACATAAATAAGCATTTGTAGGGGTGATGTTATACAACACCCGAAGAATATAAAAATAGAATTGGTAAAAATAAAAACAAAGGAGGATTGCAAATCCTCCCATACAAAAAAGGTTATGTAAGAAAAAATATTGTTATTATGAATTAATCTTTATTACATAAACAAGTATTTGTAGGGGTGATTTTGTAAATCACCCGAAGAATATATAAATAGGATTGGTAAAGATGAAAATGATGGGAGGATTGCCAAACATCCCATACAAAGAGAGTGATGTGGGGAGAAATAAGTTTTTATTATAATAAACAAGCACTTGTAGGGGTGATTTTGTACATCACCCGAAATATATAAAAATAAGATTAGTAATGATAAAAACAAGGGAGGATTATGTTAGGAGAAGTAAGTTTTTATTACATAAATAAGCATGTGTAGGGGTGATGTTGTACATCACCCGAAATATATGCAAATAGGATTAGTAAAGATAAAAACAATGGGATGATTACAAATCCTCCCCTACAAAAAGGTTATGTAAGAAAAAATATTGTTATTATGAATTAATCTTTATTACATAAACAAGTATTTGTAGGGGTGATTTTGTAAATCACCCGAAGAATATATAAATAGGATTGGTAAAGATGAAAATGATGGGAGGATTGCAAATCCTCCCCTACAAAGAGAGGTATGTAAGGAGAAGTAAGTTTTTATTATACAAACAAGCATGTGTAGGGGTAATTTTGTAAATCACCCGAAATATATAAAAATAGGATTGGTAATGATAAAACAATGGGAGGATTACAAATCCTCCCCTACGAAGAGAATGATGTGAGGAGAAATAAGTTTTTATTACATAAATAAGCACTTGTAGGGGTGATTTTGTACATCACCCGAAGAATATATAAATAGGATTAGTAATGATAAAAACAATGGGAGGATTACAAATCATCCCCTACGAAGAGAATTATGTTAGGAGAAATGAGTATTTATTACATAAACAAGTATTTGTAGGGGTGATGTTGCACATCACCCGAAGTATATGCAAATAGGATTGGTAAAGATAAAAACAAGGGAGGATTACAAATCCTCCCCTACAAAGAAAGTTATGAAAGAAAAAATATTGTTATTATGAATTAGTATTTATTACATAAAAAAGTTGTTTGATGTTAAGTAAATGCTTATCTTAAAATTACATAAAAGATTATGATATAATGATAGATATATAATAAGAGGAGGCACAGTATGCTAGAAATAGAAGGTGTAATACAAGATGTAATATTTAGAAATGAAGAAAATGGTTATACTGTGGCTTTGTTATCTACAGATGATGGTGAAATAACCATAGTGGGAAATGCTCCCTTTATAAATCCCCAAGAGACAATAAAACTAAGTGGAAGTATGGTTTATCATAATAATTATGGTGAACAGTTTGCCTTTGATACATATGAGGTTGTAATACCAACAACCTTAAAGGGGATTGAAAATTACTTATCATCAGGACTTTTGCCAAATATAGGGCCAAAAACTGCTAAGAGAATAGTTAAGGAATTTGGAGCGGATTCTCTTGATATAATTCAGTATAATCCAGAAAAGTTGATGAAGATAAAAGGTATAGGGAAAAAAACCTTGGAAACTATAGTGGAATCTTTTGAAGACCAAAGAGATATAAGAGATACTATGATATTTCTTCAAAAATATAATATTTCAGTCAACTATGGTATGAAAATATATAAAAAGTATGGACCAGATACAGCTAAGATTATCGAAGAAAACCCTTATAAACTATCAGAAGATATCTATGGGATAGGTTTTAAAAGGGCAGATGAAATAGCAAAGAACATGGGTATGGAGGAAAATAATCCCAATAGAATAAAGGCAGGGCTTAGGTATACAATGCTATCCTCCATAGGAGAAGGACACTGCTATCTACCAAAGGATGTACTTTTGAATCAGGCTGAAAAAATTCTAGCTGTATCTAAAGAAGAAATAGAAAACAACTTACAAGATATGGCAATGTTAGATGACATAGTTATGGTTAATAATGATGGAGATGTGGAGATTTATTCTAAAAATCTCTACACAGCAGAAAATAATGTGAGTAGGAAGTTAGTTGAAATTTCTAGAACAGAATTAAAGACTATAGACTTTAATATAGATGAAAAAATAGTAGAAATAGAAGAAGACACAGGCATAGAGTTTGCTGATAGGCAAAAAGATGCCATAAAAGAAGCTATAGAGAATGGACTTTTAGTTGTAACTGGTGGACCGGGAACAGGTAAAACTACAACGATAAATGCCATAATAAAAACATTTGAAGATATGAAGTTAAGAGTACTTTTAGCAGCACCAACTGGAAGGGCAGCAAAAAGGATGACCGAAACAACCTCTAGGGAGGCTAAGACCATACATAGGCTTTTAGAATATTCATTTTTAGAAGAGACAGCTATGGCTTTTGGAAGAGATGAGGAAACACCAGTTGAGGCAGATGTAATTATAGTAGATGAATCTTCTATGATTGATATCCTTCTTATGAATTCTCTTCTTAAGGCTATAGAGATAGGAACTAGGGTTATTTTAGTTGGTGATATAGATCAACTTCCATCAGTTGGTGCAGGAAATGTCCTTAGGGATATAATTGACTCAGGTGAAATCAAGGTGGTTAGACTGGATCATATTTTTAGGCAGTCTGAAGAGAGTATGATTATAGTCAATGCCCATAGAATCAATAAGGGGATTTATCCAATAGTCAATGTTAAGGATAAGGACTTCTTTTTTATGAAGGAAGGCAGTTCAGAAAGAATTTTAGATAAAATTATAGAACTTTGCCAAGAAAGATTACCTAAGTTTTATGATGTTGATGGATTAAATGATATACAAGTACTTTCTCCTATGAAAAAGGGAGATGTTGGGGTTAATTCCTTAAATAATAGTTTACAAAAAGCCTTGAACCCAGCAGCCAAAGATAAGGAAGAAAAGCAGGTTGGAGATACCTTATATAGAACTGGTGATAAGGTAATGCAGATGAAAAATAATTATAATATGGAATGGAAACTTGTAAAACATGGCAGAATTGTAGATGAAGGTGAAGGAATATTTAATGGTGATATGGGCATAATAGAAGATATAGATGATGGTAGCAGGCAAATAACAATCCTATTTGATGAAGAAAAAAGAGTTAAGTATGAATATAATCAGTTGGATGAGTTATCTTTGGCATATGCTACTACTGTTCATAAATCACAGGGATCAGAATTTCCAGTTATAGTGATGCCAATAACCTGGGGACCACCAATGCTTCTTACTAGAAATCTGCTTTATACTGGTATAACTAGGGCTAAGCAGTTAGTAGTGCTGGTTGGAGAAGAAAGATATTTACAAATGATGATACAAAACGATAAAATAGCTAGTAGATATTCTAACCTAAATGAAAAAATAGTAAAGTATGTATCATTAAGTTAAAAAAAGGATGGTTTTTATGGAAAAGATAAAAGATTTAGTTTTTTTGACAAAAAATAATTGCTATCTATGTAGGGAAGAGGAGGCAGAGGATTATATTTGCCATAACTGTAGGGAAAATTTAGAACTTATAGATTCAAAACTGGAGGACAGTATAGAGGGCTTGGAATCTGTCTATGTTTCACTTTTTTACAATCGATATGTAAAGGAAAAAATAAAAGATTTTAAGTTTTATGATAAGTCTTATTTATATAAGCCATTTGCTGAAATAATGATAGATACTATAAGAAAAAATAAGTTGGATGATGTGGATATAATAGTGCCAGTTCCAATATACAGAGATAGGTGGAAAGAAAGAGGATATAATCAAGCAGAACTTTTGTCGAAATATATTGGTAAAAGTCTAGGAATAGAATATAGATTTGATATAATAGATAAAACTAGAAATACTCATCCACAAAGTAAACTGGATATCGTTGAAAGAAAGGTAAATCTAGTAGGTGCATTTAAGGGGAATAATCTAGACTATATAAAAGATAAAAAAATATTATTGGTAGATGATGTAACATCTACAGGAAGCACTTTAAAAGAGGTAGCTAAGTTATTAAACACAATAGACAATAAGGGAGTAGTAGGACTTATATTAGCTTCTACTAATGTTTAGAGGAGAGATAATATGGATTTTAAAAATTGTAAAAGATGTGGAAAATTATTTAGAAATATAGGTAGGGATGTATGTCCTTCTTGTATGAGATTAGATGAGGAGCAATTTCAAACTGTAAAAAGCTATTTGGTGAAAAATAAGACTGCTGGAATACAGGAAGTTGTGGAAGAAACTGGTGTGCCACATGATGATATTATAAGATATTTAAAAGAAGAAAGATTAGAACTAAAAGGTGAAGGCGGAGAAATGTTTTTAGTTTGTGAATCTTGTGGAGATCCAATAAGCACAGGTAGATTCTGTAAAAAGTGTTTAAAGAGGTTACAAAGTGATATAAGTGGTATAGCACCAAAAGAAGAAGAAACAAAATCAACTAAGAATAGTGAAGTTAAATTTAGAATAATAGATAGATACAATAACAAATAATAATAGTAAAAATTAAATATAGTTAAAGAATCACCCCATACTGTCGATATTAATACTAGGAAAGTATTGATATAAAGTGTGGGGTGTTTTTATGAGAATAACTAATTTAGAAAATGTAACAAGTGTTTATCAAAAGAGTACAAACAATGCTGTTACTAAACAAGAAAAAATTGAGAAAAAAGACAAGATTGAGATTTCTAAAGAAGCTAGAGAATATCAGTTAGGCTTAAAAAAGGTAAATGAATTACCAGAAATTAGACAAGATAAGGTAGATGCTATAAAAAAACAAATACAAGATGGATCTTATAGTGTAGATTCAAACAAAATAGCAGATAAAATATTGAATAATGCAAGACTAGTACAAAAATATAATGAATGGTGATTAAATGACTTTTCAAGAGGAATTAATACAATTATTAAAGGCAGAAGTACAAATGCTAAAAGATTTACTTAAGTTGTCTTTAGAAAAAACAGATGTTATAGCTAACAACGATGTAAATAGTTTGACTAACATCACAAGAAAAGAAGAAATTTTAGTAGAAAAAGTAGTTGATTTGGAAAATGATAGAGTAAAGGTATTAGATAGTTGGGGTATCCCAATAGATACCCCGATTTCTGATGTAATAAAAAAGCTTAGCGAAAATGAAAATACTGAACAACTTGAGAAACATAAAGAAGAATTACAAACAGTCATGGATGACTTACGAGTTAGGAATGAAGAAAATGCAAAGTTATTGCAATCTAATTTAGATTGGGTAGATTTTAATATAAACCTAATAGCTTCAGCAGAAACACCTACTCCTTACGGACAAGGAAATGAAAAGAACGAAGGAAATAAAATATTTGATAGGAAGGTGTAGAAATGAGTTTTGGAGGATTATATATATCTGTAACTGGAATGCAGACTACAAAGACAAGTTTAGATACAATATCCCACAATATTGCTAATACAGGTAATCCAATTTATGTAAGACAATCTGCGATTCATAAGGATAGTTTTTATCAAAATGGACAAATGGGAGCCTACAGTACTGCACAAAGTGGAAAAGGTGCAAATATAGCTCAAATTAGACAGATAAGAGATGAGTTTTTAGATAAGCAAATTAGAAGAGAACTGCCAAAGATGGGATATCATAGAGCAAAAGCAGATGCTTTAACAGATGTTGAGGCAGTGTTTAATGAGATAACTTCTAGTGGACTACAAAATGTTTTAGATGATTTTTGGAATAGTTGGCATGAAGCTAACAAAAACCCAGAAGAACTAACTGTAAGAGGACTTGTAGCAGAATCAGGACAGGCTTTTGTAGAGACTGTTCATAGGATTGGTAAACAATTAAATGATATACAAAAAAATATAGATACAGAGTTAGAGGTAAAGGGTAGAGAAACAAATGAGATATTAAAGAGAATAGCAGTTTTAAATGGCGAGATAAGACTTGCTGAAACTGAAGGACCTCTTGTTAAATATAATGATAAAAGAGATGAGCAAAATGCTCTATTAGATAGATTAAGCCAATTATTGCCAGTAGATATTTATGAAGATAATTTTGGTGGTGCAATAGTTAGTTTAAATGGAAGATCTTTAGTTGAAGAAGGTACAGCAGTTCAACTAGATGTAAAGGCTGATAAAAATAGTAATAGAGGACATATACAAGTTTACTGGGAAAACTCTAGAGAAGAGATAGACCTAAGTGCAAATGGAGAACTTGGAGCTTTAATTCATGTTAGAGATGTATCAATAGTAGGATATCAAGACAGGGTTGATACTTTAGTTCAAGAAGTGGCTGAAAGTGTAAATGAACTTCATATGAAGGGGCATGGTTTGGACTATCAAGAGGGTGAGGAGTATACTCATATACCATTTTTTGTCCTAGAAGATGCAGATTTTGATATAAGTAACCCACCAGCAAAGGGACAGATTAAAGCTTCAAATATAAAACTTCATCCAGATATAGTTTATTTAAATAAAATAGCTATATCTGCCACAGGAGATACTGGTGATGGAGATATAGCTAAACAGATGTATGAACTTAGAAATAGTAAGATAAAATTAATAGACAATAATAATAAGGATGGGCTAGAACTTTCACAGGATGATTACTATAGAAGGATAATCACTGATGTAGGACTTGAGAGGCAAGATGCCTTAAATAGTTTGAAAAGCCAGCAGTTTTTAGTTAAATCTATAGATGAAAATAGGGCTGCAATTTCTAAGGTGTCTTTAGATGAAGAGATGGCAGAACTAGTAAAATATCAATACTCTTATATGGCAAATTCTAGAGTATTTAATGCAGTAGATGAAATGATAGATGTTGTAGTTAACAGAGTTGGATTAGTTGGGAGGTAATAGATAATGTTTGTAGGATTTAATTCAGCAGTAAGTGGTCTTTTATCTGCCAAAAGAGGTATGTATGTAGCAAGTCATAATATAGATAACTCACCTAGACTAGGATATTCTAAACAACTTGTAGAACAAAATGCAACACCATCTATGAGATTAGTTGGAATAGGGCATCTAGGTACAGGTACAGAGATAACAGATATAACTAGGGCAAGAAACTTTTTTACAGATACAAAATATTGGCACGAATCAGCAGGAGTTGGAGAATGGAAGGCGAAAACTACAGCTCTTACAGATATAGAAAAAATAATGGGAGAACCATCAGAAACAAGTTTTAGACAGTATATGGATAATTTTTATGATTCTCTAAATGATATGACTAAAAACCCAGGAGATAATTCATATAGACAACCTGTTTTAGAAAATGCAGTTTCATTTACAAAGCATATAAATGAAGTTTCTAAGAGGCTGGAAAAACTAAGGGTAGATTCGGAAAAAGAGTTACAATTAGCAGCAGATAAAATAAATCAAATAGGAAGTCAAATAACTCAGTTAAATCGTCAAATCTATATGAAGGAAATAGATGGACATAGTGCAAATGACCTAAGAGATAGTAGGGAAATGCTTATAGATGAATTATCAGAGATAGTCAATGTAAATGTATCAGAATCAGCTGATGGAAAATATGATGTATCTATAGCTGGTAATAGTTTGGTTTACCATGAGAATATGTCTCCTATAAAACTTAAGAAAATAACAAAGGATGAACATGGGGCAGACTTGTTATATCCAACTATGGAACTTAAGTGGGAAAATGGAGCAGATGTTAGATACAGTTCAGGAACTGTAAAGGGATTGATGGACACAATAAATGGAGATGGAGAAAATAACAGTTACAATGGTATACCATTTTATGAAAAGAAATTATCCTATTTTGCAGAGACCTTTGCAGACAAATTTAATGAACAGCATAAAAAAGGCTACGATTTAAATGGCGAAAAAGGTTTAGACTTTTTTGTATACGAAAAAGGACTTGGAGCTTCAAATACAATAAGAATAAATGAAGAAATTTTAAAGGATGTTAATAAAATAGCAGCTTCTTCCACGAAAGATGGAGAAGGAAATATAGATATAGAAAACAATGAGAATATAAAAGCCTTGATAGATCTTAGAAATGATAAAAATTTCTTTAAGGGTTTAAAAGGTACTGGTACAGCAGATGATTATTTAAAATCTATGTTATCATCACTTGGAGTAGATGGTAGACAAAGTGGTAGATTTTTAGAAACACAAAAGTTACTTCAAAAAAATCTACAAGAGAGAAGACAGTCAGTATCAGGAGTTAGTGTAAATGAAGAAGTATCAGATATAATAAAATATCAAAAAGTATATACAGCATCAGCAAAGGTTATAAATACTTTAGATACACTTATGGACTTAACTGTAAATAGATTAGGTACAGTAGGAAGGTAGGGGTTAAATGAGAATTACAGATCCAATGCTTATAGGCAATATGACTTATAATTTAAATAGCAGTTTAAATAGAATGGAAATGTTACAGTTTCAATCAACTGGAAAAAAATTCAGAGTGCCTTCTGATGATCCAATAGGGGCAAGTAAATCATTGAGACTTAGAACAGATATGTCTAAGGTGGAGCAGTACAAGAGAAATGTAAATGATGCCATGTCATGGATGAAGGAAACAGAAAGTGCCTTAGATGAGATAAATGAAATTCTTCACAGAACAAATGAGCTAGTAAATCAGGCAGCTACAGAAACATATTCTGAAGATGACTTATTAAAAATAAAAGAAGAAATAAAGGAACTAAAAGGAAGCATAATAAAGGTTGCTAATACAACTTATACTGGTAGAAGCATATTTACAGGATATAAAACTGGAGAAAAACTTTTAGATGAAGATGGAAACTATACAGTAGACCTTAGTGAAAAAGCTATAGTTACAATAGATGATCCAGCTAGTCCTGGAAATAAAATAGATGTTATAGCAGTTATTAAGGGGGATAATTATTCTTATAAAGATGCTAATGGAAATGAGCAGACTATAGGAAAAGATACTGTAGCCCCTAAGGATGTAAAAAATTATGATGGACAGTTTGAATATAAAATTGGCCAAGAGGAAAGTATCAAGGTAAATAATCTTGGAAATACAATTTTTGGTACTGTTGATAAGGATGGAAATCCAGACTATAAAACAGATGGAACAAAGGGTCAAAAAGCTTATTTGGTCAGCTTATTTGAAGATATAGAAAAAAACTTGGAAGATAGAGATACAGAGGCTCTTCAAGAAAAATTAACTGCAATAGACGGAGCAAGGGGAAACATTCTATCAGTTACTTCTCAAATAGGAGCTAAATCAAATAGAATGAAAATAACTTCTGAAAAATTAGAGGACCAAAAGGTAAATCTAAAGGATTTATTATCAGAAGTAGAAGATTCAAATATACCAGAGGTATATATGCAGCTAATGTTAGAAAAAAATGTATATAATGCAAGTTTATCTATAGGAGCGCAAATATTACAACCTAGTTTAGCCGATTTTATAAGATAAAAGTAGGATTGTTTCGATTTTGGAACAATCCTTTTTAAATAATGAAAAAATGGATATAAATATATAGAATAATTAAATTGGGAGGTAACTATGAATATAGAAACTGTAAGATTTGGAAATATAGAAATCGAAGAAGATAAAATTATAAAGTTTAAAGAGGGGATACCAGGATTTCCCGAAGATGATAAGTTTATAGTAATCTTAAATGGAGAAGATACACCTATTAGTTTTTTACAATCTGTAAAAAATGGAGACTTATCTTTTGTAATTTTAAATCCTTTCAAGGTATACAAAGAATATGATTTTGAGATACCAGAAACTGTTCAAAAAACTCTTAGAATAGAAAAAGTAGAAGATGTCATGATTTTTAATATGGTTACAATACCAGAAGATATGAAAAAAATGACAGCTAATTTAATGGCGCCAATAGTAATAAATATAAGAGAAAAACTAGGAAAACAAATAATACTAGAAGACGCAAAGTATGGAACGAAACATTATGTATTAGGAGATGCAGAACAAGATATAGAAAAGGGAGGTATTTAAATTGCTGATACTTTCAAGAAAGAAAAATGAATCAATTATAATAGGTGAAAATATAGAAATAACAGTAATGGCAGTTGATGGAGGCAGGGTAAGTTTAGGTATTAATGCTCCAAAAGATATGGAAATACTTAGAAAAGAACTTTATGATCAAGTAAAAGATGAGAATATACAAGCTGTTAATAAGCAGGTAACATTTGATGATTTAAAAGATTTATTCTAAGAGAAAGAGTGATTATATGAATATTTATGATATTTTAGATTATGGCGTTGAAACAAATGCTTCTGATATACATATAACACCTAATGATAATATAAGATATAGAATAAACGGAGAATTAATTAAAAAAGATTATTTATTATTTAGTCAAAATATAGAAGCTATAAATGATGAAATACTAAATATACAAGAAAAAGAGAAATTATATAAGGATAAGTATATAGATAAATCTATGGAATACAATTTCCATAGATTTAGGATACATGTGTATAAAGAAAATCTTGGTTATTCTTTGGCTATAAGAATTATAGCTAGTGAGATTCCATCCATTGATGAGCTAAATCTTCCAAGTCAGATATTTGGAATTAAGAATATGAAATCTGGACTTGTAATAATAACAGGAAGTACAGGTCAGGGAAAAACTACTACAATGGCTAGTATTATAGAAGATATAAACAAAAATCAGTCAAAACATATAGTGACTATAGAAAATCCAATAGAATATAGGTTTATATCGAAAAAATCTTTAGTACACCAAAGACAGGTTGGTGAAGATATAAATAATTTGGAAAATGGGGTAGAGTCCATAGTTAGACAAGACCCAGAGATAATAGTTCTAGGAGAGATGAGAAGTAAGGAAAGCATAAAACTTGCCCTGTCAGTAGGAGAACTTGGACACTTAGTAATAACAACCTTACATAGTAGGTCTAGTATAGATACAATATCCAGGATAATAGATGTTTTTGAGGGTGAAGAAAAACAATATATAAAAACTCAACTATCATATTCTTTAGAATACATAATAAATCAAGAGCTTATAAAAATAAAAGGTAAAAGATATCCAGTTTGTGAAATTTTAAAGTTAAATTTAGCAATGAGAAATATTATAAGAAGTGGTGAAAATCTCAGTGCAATTAAAGACCAGATGCAAATGGATAAAAAATACAGTATAATGAAAGATGATAGTTATGAGAAGATTATAAATAAATTTGATGGGTCTTAAGTAGAGATAAATACTTAGTTTAGTTAAAAAGTGTGGTGGATTTCCATATTTTAACTATGATAAATCCATATGTAGATGTTATAATAGTAGGCAGGAGGGCAACATATTATGAATAAGAAATCTTTTATATCGAGTTTTTTAATAGTAGGAATGCTAATATCAAATAATATAGTTTATGCCGGTGGCGTGACAAATGCGGAAATAAGTAATAATACACCTAAGCTTCAACAAATAGTAGCGAGTTATAATGCCAAGTTTGTTGATATGAGGGGAGATACTCTATTAGGTTATAATAAACAAACAAAAGTAAATGAAGATATAACGATAACAACAGTATTAAATAGATTAAAAAATGAAGGTTATTTACCAGTGGAGAAGCAATATTTAAAATATACTTCAACTTTTGGTAGAAGGGGTACACTTGCATCAGAAGATACACCTGTAGAAAGTATAGCCATTCATACAGGGCTAGATATAGCTGCAGCAAATATAGAAAATTCTAATGCCTATAATGTATTAGATGGTAAAGTAGAGAAAGTTATTCATGGAAATACAGGATATGGAAACCATGTAATAATAGATCATGGAGAATTTAGAACTTATTATGCCCATTTAAACAAGGTTGAAAACTTAGTTGAAGGACAGCCTATTAAGGGTGGCGAAAAAGTAGGAGAAGTGGGAAATACAGGTAGGAGTACGGGACCACATCTACATTTTGAAATAAATATCGGATATACTGCAGTAGATCCAGAAGTTTTTATACCTTACATAACAAAAACTTCAAGTGTTATAGCTGAGCTTGATACAAAGGTGCAAGAAAATAGTAAGGTTGTTGTAAAAGAAGATATATTACAAAAGGCTACAAGAGGTAGTTCTCTTATACCTAAGATAGAAAAAGCACCAGAAATACAAGCTACACCAAAGGTTGAGAAAAAACCGGAAGCTAAGGTTGAGGCTTATGAATTAACATTAGATCCACCAGTAGAAACAAAATCATCTAGTGAAGCTATACCCTTTGATTTTTCAAAACCTAAAAAAGCATATGCATTTGAATTTGATTTTCAAGACTAATCTTTCCTCAGGGAAAGATTTTTTTATTTATAAAATTTAATATTATGTAAAAAAATAAGTGCTTATCTAAAGTTATTTGTAGATATCACTTATTTTTCTTTAGTAATTGTTGCAGTACTAATAAAATTTCGGGAAGAAAATATTATTAGCACTGCTTTAGGGTTTGTGTAAGTGTTGCAGCCATATCAGAATTTAGTAAAGTCGAAGTTTACATTTAGGAACTGACTGCGTTTGGGTTTGTATTTTGTTAAAGATATCAATAACTTATTTATATCTTAATATCATATTAACTCACAAATATATATTATTACATAAGATATTATTAAGATTCTATTAATTTTGAGAAGGAAAATATAAAGAGGTAAATCAATAAATAAAAAATTTTAATTAAAATGTAAATATTTATACAAAAATGTAAAATAATACTAAAGTTTACATTAAGACCCTCCGATACTATATATAGGAAATGAAAGAAATCATTTCTTTTCTAACAAGGATTGTTAGAAGACATAAAATTACACAACTCAAGGAGGAAGACAACAATGAGAATTAATCATAATTTAATGGCAATGAACACAAACAGACAACTAGGTATAGCTAACAAAGCTGGATCTAAATCAATGGAAAAACTATCTTCAGGATTCAGAATAAACAGAGCAGCTGATGATGCAGCTGGACTAAGTATATCTGAAAAAATGAGAAACCAAATCAGAGGATTAGAAAGAGCAAGTGCTAACTCTCAAGATGGTATATCATTAATCCAAACAGCTGAAGGTGCTTTAGATGAAACTCATGCAATCTTAAAAAGAATGAGAGAACTTACAGTACAAGCTGGTAACGAAGGAACTCAACAATCTGACGATTTAGAATCTATCAAAGATGAATTTGCAGAACTTGCAAAAGAATTAGATGGTATAGCAGATAGAACTGAATTCAATGGTAAAAAATTATTAGATGGTTCTTACAAAGGAACTATCCAAATAGGAGCTAACCAAGGACAACAGTTAGATATAAATGTTGCAGTAACTGGAGCTAAAGGTGAAAGCAAAGGTAGATCTGTTTTAGGAGCTACTGATGTAATAGTTACAGAACAAACAACTAAAGAAGTTGAAACTAAGAATGCTACAGTGGACGGATTTAAAATATCAGGAGACAACTTAGAAAATGTTGCATTTGTATTAGCTACAGCTGATACGACTGAAACTACAGCAGCTTTAGGAGCTGATGGTAAATTAGTATTTACTGTTGCTACAGAAGATACTGCAGGAACACCTACAGCAAGTGCAGGAACAGATTTAGCAAAATTAAATAAAGCTTTAGAAGATGCAGGAATAAAAGGAATAACAATTGAAGATGCAGTAGCTGGAACTCCTGGCGAAGTAACAGCAGCTAAAGCTCAGGCAACTACAGCTGTAGCAAATACAAAAAGAACAATAACTGAAGGCGGATCTTTAGATTCTAAAGATTTAGGAGTTAAATTATCAGCAACTGCACTTGAGAAAAAAGCTGATGGAACAAACAACCTTGAAGAAGTTCTTAAAGAAGGTATATTCTTCGGATTTGAAGGAATGAGCCAAAATGATGTTAAAACAGCTACAGATACTAACTTAGAAAGATTAGATGCAGCTAATAAAGCAGTATCAAAAGTTAGATCACACTTAGGAGCTAACCAAAACAGATTAGAACACACTATCAAAAACTTAGACAATGCAGCTGAAAATATTCAAGCATCAGAATCAAGAATAAGAGACGTTGACATGGCTAAAGAAATGATAGAAAACACTAAACAAAACATATTACAACAAGCATCAACAGCTATGTTAGCACAAGCTAACCAAGCACCACAATCAGTATTAAGATTATTAGGTTAATAAATAGTCGATACTAATAAAGCCCTAACTAAAACTTTGTAGAAGTTTTACAGTAGGACTATATCAAAATTATAGAAAAGAACCCATCTGGGTTCTTTTTTTATATAAATTAATATTAAAATTTGGATATTATAAATGATATTCCAATAGTAATTTAGAAAAAATTATGATTTGATTATTTGTGGATTAATATATATATGTTTATATAAAATATAAAAACAAAGCCTAATAAATTATAATTAGGCTGAAAATTTGTCAAATATAACCTGTAAAAATAGTCTATAAATAGAAAATATATACATACAAAAATAAAAAATATATTAAATTTAATATAAAAATATATAAAAAAAATAAAAAAATTACAGGCTGTAAATCATAGAAAAAAACAAATATAGAGCCTACTTTAAAAAATAAAAAATATATAAAATTATAAAAAAATTTAAAAAAAAGTTTATATTAAAAAAAACTAGGTATAAAAATATTGAGCTTAAGGAGCTGAGTTTGATTATCAAAATTAAAGTTAATTAAACTGATAACCAAGACTTTGCATTATAACTTTCAATAAAAACTAGGACATTGAAAATTAAAATATTTTAACTAAAATATTAAAAATATACGGGAAAAGTATATATTATATGCAATAATGAATGTTTTTAGTAAAATAACTATAAAAAATGTAGGCAAACATAAATTAAATAAATAAATTTATGTTTATAAAAATTAAAATGTCTAATAAATGAAAAAAATGTTTTTAAACAGTTGTCAAAAATACTAAAAAATGTTACACTAGGATTGCGTTAAAAAAATCCTTATAAAATTCCTTAAATTAGAGCAAATGATTTTAGGGATATTTATTTTTTTAGTAAAAGATACTAGTTACACGGGCAGCAAAAAATAATGTTTACTATGCGAGTAAAACTTATATCACTATAATGTTGCTTATAGATGAAATATATCAGGGACATTTCAATATGGGTTGGAAATTGACAGTTTAGAAGAGACATAAATATATTTTATAAATAATATAAGCTGACATTAGACTATGACACAAAAGTTGTTACAAGAGACATATGCGAAAGATAGATGTATAAAATTTTGTTCATTAGGGTTTTATATCCAATATGAAACATGTGTAGTGGATAAAGTTTTATACCAAAAAGACACTATAGAAGACTGAGAAGAAGATTTATATGACAAAACATTGCACA
>CAMIXG010000031.1 GCA_946402705.1 uncultured Tissierellia bacterium
ACTAGATAAAAAACCAGAATACGCTAAATAAATTGGCATATTTTAAAAATCTAAGGTATAATCTCTATATCTTAGATTTTTATAGTTTTAGGAGGTGGAAAGTTGACAAGAGAAGAATTAAAGAAAAAAACAGTATCTGATTTAAGGGAAATTGCCAAGGTATTAAATATTGAAACCCCTTATAAATATAATAAGGGAGAATTGATAGATAAGATATTTAATATAAAAGATGAAGAAAATCAAGAAAAAATTAAATTAGAGAATGAAGAAATAGAAGTAGAAAATGTTAAACTAGAAGAAAAAGAAGAAAAGAAAGAAACTATAAAAAAAATGGAAGAAAAGGGACTTTCTGATAATGCTAGTGAGCAGATGGAAAAAATGGATAAGGCAGAAACAGCTGAGGGTATTTTAGAAATACATACAGATGGATATGGTTTTCTAAGAACAGAAAACTACTTATCTAGTGATGATGATATATATATTTCCCCATCACAAATAAGAAGGTTTAGGCTGGAAACAGGAGACAAGATATTAGGTATTACAAGAGAGCCAAATCAAGGCGAAAGATATAAGGCACTTCTATATGTACAAACAGTGAATGGTTTGAATCCAGAAACAGCTAGAAACAGACCAAAATTTGAATCACTTACACCAATTTATCCAAAAGAAAAACTATCTTTAGAAATAAAATCAGAAGATTTAGCAATGAGGATTATAGATTTAATATCACCTATAGGAAAGGGACAAAGAGGTATGATAGTCTCACCACCTAAAGCAGGTAAAACAACTCTTCTAAAAATGGTGGCTAATGCGATAGCCGAAAATCATCCAGAAGTTGAAATTATAGTATTATTAATAGGGGAAAGACCTGAAGAAGTAACAGATATGAAAAGGTCTGTAAAAGGAGATGTAGTTTATTCTACTTTTGATGAACTACCCCAACATCATGCTAAGGTCTCAGAAATTGTTTTAGAAAGAGCAAAGAGATTAGTTGAACATGGAAAAGATGTTGTTATCTTATTAGACAGTATAACTAGACTTGCTAGAGCTTATAACTTGACTATACCAGCTACAGGTAGAACCTTATCAGGAGGACTTGATCCTGGTGCACTTCATAAACCAAAAAGATTTTTTGGGGCAGCTAGAAATATAGAAGAAGGTGGAAGCCTTACTATTCTTGCTACAGCACTTGTAGATACGGGAAGTCGTATGGATGATGTTATATTTGAAGAATTTAAAGGTACTGGTAATATGGAACTTCATTTGGATAGAAAATTATCTGAAAGAAGAATATTCCCAGCAGTAGATATAACTAAATCAAGTACTAGAAAAGAAGAATTCTTAATGACAAAAGAAGAAATGGAAGCAATTTGGTATTTAAGAAGGGCAATGGGAAATATGGCAACAGTAGATTTTACCGAGAAATTTATTAGAAATATGGAGAAAACAGAAACTAATAAAGAATTCGTTGAAAATATTAGAAAGGGAAAATTCTAAAAAGTTGCTAAGTTAGATGTATTGTGTTATAATTTAATAGTTAAAATGTAAAGAGGAATTAATTGCTATTTAGCAATATAAAGAAGAGAGGTGAACAGAAGTGAAAGCAGGAATTCATCCAGAATATAAAGAAGCAGTTGTGTCTTGTGCTTGCGGAAACACTTTTACTACTGGCTCAGTTAAAGACGAATTAAAAGTTGAAATTTGTTCAGAATGTCATCCATTCTATACAGGAAAACAAAAGTTCGCAGAACGTGGTGGCCGTATTGAAAGATTTAATAACAAATATGGAAGAAAATAGTCTTAAAAAACTAGGTTAGTTGCAAACTTTGCACTAACCTTTATTTTTTTACTATTTTAGGAGGAAAAGCTTTGAAAATTAAAGAATTAAATAGGATTCCAAAGCATATTACAAACATAGGTGGTCAGGCAGTTATTGAAGGCGTTATGATGAGAGGACCTAAGGATATAGCTGTTGCAGTTAGAAAACCTGATGGAGAAATAGAATTAAAAGTAGAAAAATTAAATACTCTGGCAATGAGGTATAAGATTTTCAAATTACCTTTTTTAAGAGGAGTAATAGGACTTGTGGAGTCTATGATTATAGGAACTAAGATGCTTACATATTCAGCATCTTTTTATGAAGAAGAGGAAGAAGTTAAAGAAGATATTTTTGATAAAATATTTAAGGATAAAAAAGAAGATGTACTTATGGCAGGTACTTTGGTTTTTTCTTTGGTAATAGCTATATTTACCTTTATGCTACTACCAAATTTTATAACTGGATTATTTAAAAAATTTACAAGTAGCCCAATAGTACTAAATTTAATAGAAGGTTTAATAAGATTAGTCATATTTTTTATATATTTAATAAGTGTATCAAGAGTAGAGGATATAAAGAGAGTGTTTGAATATCATGGGGCAGAACATAAGTCTATACATTGTTATGAATCAGGACTTGAATTAACTGTTGAAAATGCAAAAATTCAGCCGGGACTCCACCCAAGATGTGGTACAAGTTTTTTATTTATGGTAATGATGTGTAGTATAGTTGTTCTATCTTTTTTTGGATGGCCAAACCCAGTTATGAGAATTGTAACTAGAATTTTGATGTTTCCAGTTATAGCTGGGATATCTTATGAGATTAATAGGCTAATAGGAAAGAGTAATTCCAAACTTGCTTATTTTTTATCTTATCCAGGTCTTATGATTCAAAAAATGGCAACGATAAAAGAGCCAGATGATAGTCAATTAGAAGTTGCCTTGGTATCTTTAAGGGCTGTTTTAACTGACAATAAGGAAGATGATAAATGGTAATAAAAGAATTATTAGATACTTATAAGGCAGATTTACTTGAACCTATTATGATTTTATCCAAGCTAATGAAGGTTGATAAATCCTATGTATATACACATATAGATGAGGAATTAAATGAAGATATAGTTGAAAAATTTTATGATATCATGGATAAGAGGAAAGAAGGCTATCCAATTCAATACCTGTTAAATGAAAGAGAATTTATGGGACTGGATTTATTTGTGGACAGGGGTGTACTAATACCTAGAAATGATACAGAGATTCTAGTAGAATATTTAATAGATTATATAGGAGAAGAAAATTATAAAGTTTTTGAAATTGGAGTCGGAAGTGGAGCTATTTCAGTATCCTTAGGACATTTTTTAAAAAATGTAGAGGTTTTAGGTGTTGATATATCAGAAGATGCTCTTAAGGTTGGTAATGAGAATATAAAAAGATTTAAATTGGAAAATGTAAGTTTTCAAAAGGGTGACTTATTTAAAGGTATAGATGAAAAATTTAATGTAATAGTTTCTAATCCACCCTACATAAAATCAGATGTTATTGATACACTAGATAGAGAAGTGAAAGATTTCGAGCCCATGCTGGCACTTGATGGGGGAGAATCTGGTCTGGAATTTTATGAGGAAATAACTAAAAAAAGTGGAGAGTTTTTAAAGGCAAAGGGACTTTTGATATTTGAAATAGGATATGACCAAGGACTGGAAGTAAGTAAGATTCTAATAGAAAGTGGTTTTGTAGATGTTGAAATTATAAAGGATTTACAGGGGCATGATAGAGTGGTTCTAGGCTTTTTAAGGTAGGTTAGCTATGATATATTT
This sequence comes from uncultured Tissierellia bacterium, assembly GCA_946402705.1. Classification (GTDB taxonomy): domain Bacteria; phylum Bacillota; class Clostridia; order Tissierellales; family Tissierellaceae; genus CAMIXG01. Next base: position 3,636 of record CAMIXG010000031.1, read on the forward strand.
AAAATTATTTTTATCTTTTTTAAAACTAGGTATGTTTAGCTTTGGAGGAGGATATGCAATGATTGCTCTTTTGGAGCAGGAAATGCAGATGAATTATCCTTGGATAGCAGAAAAGGAGATTGTTGATATTTTAGCCATATCTGAGATGACTCCAGGGTCTATAGCTATAAATGCAGCAACATTTTTTGGCTATAGGGTAGGAGGTATCTTTGGTGCTGCTATCTCTACCATGGCAGTGGTACTTCCCAGTTTTGTAATTATGAATATACTTATTTATTTAATAAACAAGTATAAAAAGCTAGAAGTGGTTGATAGGTTTTTATATGGTGTTAGGCCAATTATATTAGGCCTAATTATATCAGGAGCATATGCGGTAGGAAAAACTAGTCCTTTAAATATAAAGTCCTTAATAATATTTGGATTAACATTTTACTTGGTTAGTTTTAAAAAATTTAATGCAATTTATGCTATGATATTTGCAGGAATAGCAGGTGCCATTATATACTAGGAGGAGATGTTTTTGTTATTAGAATTATTTTTGATATTTCTAAAAGTGGGAGCATTTACCTTTGGTGGTGGATTTGCTATGTTGCCCATTATACAAGAAGAGATAGTTGATAAAAAAGGTTGGATCGAGGAAGAGGATTTTATAAATTCTCTAGTGGTGGCACAAAGCTCACCAGGACCGATAGCTATAAACTTAAGCATATATACAGGACATGCAGTGGCAGGTATAAGAGGAGCCCTTGTGGCAAGTCTAGGTTCCATACTGCCATCTTTTGTAATTATCTTAGTAGTGGTAAAATATCTTTATCAATATAGGGATAATGAAATTGTGGATAATATTTTTAAGGGAGTAACACCAGCTATAGCAGGGCTTATAGTGTCAGCAGTTTATAAGCTTATGAAAAGTGGAAATATGGGAATGGATAAACTTTTAATGGGAGTCTTGACCTTTATTATAATATTAGTATTTAATATAACACCAATATACTTAATAATTACAGGTGGGTTATTTTCTGTTATTAGGTATAAAATCAATAAAGAAAATTAAAAGGAGAGGTTAGATGTTAGATAAATTAGCTTCTATAGAAGAACGTTATGAAGATTTAGGAAGAGAAGTTATAGATCCTGAAGTTATTTCAGATTCTGAGAGATGGCAAAAACTTATGATAGAACATTCTAGTTTACAAGATATTGTAATGAAATATAGAGAATATAGAGATGTCATGGAAAATTTAGAATCTGCAAAAGAATTACAAAAAGAAAAATTAGATCCAGATATGGATGAAATGGTTAAAGAAGAAATAAAAGAGTTAGAACCAAAATTAGTAGAAATAGAAGAAGAACTAAAAATCCTTTTAATACCAAAAGACCCTAATGACCATAAAAATGTTATTGTGGAAATCAGAGGTGGAGCAGGTGGAGATGAAGCAGCTTTATTTGCAGGGGTACTTTATAGAATGTATTCAAGATATGCAGAAAGAAATGGCTGGGCTGTTGAACTTATGGATAGCAATGAAATTGGTATTGGTGGATTTAAAGAAGTTATATTTATGATAAAAGGTAAGGGAGCCTATAGTAGATTAAAGTATGAATCAGGAGTTCATAGGGTTCAAAGAGTACCTGAAACTGAATCAAGTGGTAGAATTCATACATCAACATCCACAGTAGCTGTTTTACCAGAGGCTGAAGATGTTGATATAGATATAAATATGAATGAACTTAAAATAGATACTTTTAGAGCATCAGGAGCAGGTGGACAGCATGTTAATACTACAGATTCAGCCATAAGGATAACGCACATTCCAACTGGACTTGTAGTATCTTGCCAAGATGAAAAGAGTCAGCATAAAAATAAGGACAAGGCTCTTAAAATATTAAAGAGTAGATTATATGACCAAATGTTAAGTGATCAAGCTGCTGAAATAGCAGAAGAGAGAAAAGGACAGGTTGGTACAGGAGATAGATCTGAAAGAATAAGAACTTATAACTTCCCTCAAGGAAGGGTTACAGATCATAGAATAACTAAAACACTGCATAGATTAGAAGATTTTGTAGATGGAGATATAGACGAAATGGTAGAAGCGTTAATAGCGCAGGATCAAGCATCTAAACTTGGACGTCAAGGAGAATAATGACTTAGCTGGTACAAAATTGTACCAGCTAAAGTTGTATATAAAGGAGATGGATATATGGAAACTAAATCAAAAAAAATAGAGTTTTATGGTGGGGAATGGATGTCTTTTTTACCTTTTATAACTTTTATAGTTCTTGTAGTTATAAATACCTTATATTTTAGATCAATTTCAAATGGAGCCTTATGGTTACCGGCATTTCTAGGCATAATAATATCTTTTTTCTTTGCCAAGGATAAAAAGCACTATTCAGAGGTTATAATAAGTGGTATGGCAAATAGAGATGCTATAATTCCAATAGTTTGCTGGATTTTTGCAGGTGTATTTTCCAATGTGTTAAAAACATCTGGACTAGCAAGTGGTATAGCGGGAGTATCAGCTTCTATGGGAATAAAGGGGGTTGGCTTTATAGTAGTTTCATTTGTAGCTGCGGCTATATTTGCAACAGCATCAGGTACAGGCTTTGGAACTATAGCAATGGGAATGGGTGTCCTTTATCCAGCAGGTTTATCCTTGGGATGTCATCCTGGACTTTTAGCAGGAGCTATAATATCAGGAGGAGCTTTTGGAGATAACCTAGCACCAATATCAGATACAACAATTTGTTCAGCAACTTCACTTGGAGTAGATGTGCCAGGGGTAGTTAAATCTAGATTGAAATATGCGCTATCAGCAGGACTTTTAACCATTATAGGTATAATTGTGGTAGGTAGTGGATATAGTGGAGAAGTGCTTCAAGGAGCAGGAGCCATAGATTTTGATGGAAAAACATTATTTATGTTAGTGCCAGTTGTTGTTACTATATACATAGCTATAAAGACAGGAGATATAATTATAGCAACAATAACAGGGATAGTTTTAGCCAGTGTATTTTCAGTAGGACTTGGCCTAGTTGATTTTATACAAGTAGATATGATTAACCCAACTAAAGAGGCTCTTTTTGTAGTTGGAGGCGAAGGTTTAGATAGGTCAGTTGATGGTATTTTATATTCTGGAATAAATAGTATGATTCAGGTTATAATACTTGCCCTTTTATTATTTGGGCTTATAGAAGTTATGAAAGTGGGAAGAGGAGATGAAAAACTACTTGCAAAATTAGGACAGTTTGTTAAAACGCCAAGAGGCGGAGAATTTTCTATTAGCTTTATGGTAATTATATTATCGGGACTTATGGGATTAAATGCACCAGCTATACTTGCAGTAGGTTCATCTTTTGCTAAACCAATATCAGAGAAGTATGGCATAAGTCCTTACAGGGCAGCCAATCTTTTAGATGCTCAGTCCAATACCTTGGTATATTCACTGCCTTGGACACCAGCTGTTGTTTATACGATGGGATTTGCTAAAGACACTCTAGTGCCATTATCGGCAGTTGATATAGCACCCTATGTCTTATATTCATATTTTATGCTTATAGTAATGTTTATAACTATAATATTTGGAATAGGAAGATATGATAATATGGAAAGAAAATAATTCGATATTAACTTTTCTGAAATTGTTTATAAGAGTATATTATTATATAATGAAGTCAGTATTTAGATAGGAGATTTTTATGAAAACAAAAGTATTAAAAGTAGATGAAGACAATATAGATAGAGAGATAATTAAACAAGCATCTGAGATTATTAAAAATGGTGGGCTAGTTTCATTTCCAACAGAAACTGTATATGGACTGGGAGCCAATGGACTTGACTCAGATGCAACTAGTAAAATATTTGAAGCAAAAGGTAGACCACAAGATAATCCTTTAATACTTCATATATCTTCAGAAGATGAGTTAAAAGAACTTGTAAGAGAGATTAGTGATGATGCTAGAAAGTGTATGGATGCTTTTTGGCCAGGTCCACTAACTATAATATTTAATAGAAGTGAAATAGTGCCAGATAGTGTTACAGCAGGACTTGATACAGTAGCCATAAGAATGCCAAGTAACAAAATAGCACTTGAAATAATAAGAGAATCTAAAAAGCCAATAGCAGCACCATCGGCAAATACATCAGGAAAACCAAGCCCAACAGCAGCGGAGCATGTCTACAAGGACTTAGATGGAAAACTAGAACTTATAGTAGATGGAGGCAGAACTGGGATTGGACTTGAATCAACAGTTATAGATTTGACAGAAGATGTGCCAACTATACTTAGGCCAGGAGGGGTAACTTATGAGGACTTATCCAAGGTTTTAGGTAGGGTTGAAATTGATAAAAGTATAATAAACTTTACTGAAAATATAGTACCAAAATCACCAGGGCAAAAGTATAAACACTATGCACCAAACTCTGAGATGTATATATTTAAAGGGGAGTTTAAAAGTGTGGTAGATAGGATAAATGAAATTGCCATAGAAAAGACACAAAATGGAAAAAAAGTTGGTATAATGTGCACAGACGAAAGTTTGGATAAATATAAAGCAGGTCTTATATATTCTATGGGAAGTAGAGAAGATGAAGATTCTATAGCCCATAATTTATTTCACATACTAAGGGAAATGGATAGGGAGAATGTAGATATAATTTTATCCGAATCTGTAGACTTCTCAGAGATGGGACTTGCAATAATGAATAGAATGATAAAGGCTGCAGGTGGAAAAATAGAACAGCTTTAGGAGGAAATATGAACATATTATTTGTATGTACTGGAAATACATGTAGGAGTCCTATGGCAGAGGGAATAACAAATACTTTAGTGGATGATTTGGACATAGTTGCTACTTCCGCAGGTATAATGGCTAGAGATGGAGAGAATATATCTGAAAATAGCTATTTAGTAATGAAGGATATGGGTGTAGATCTAGGTAGTCATAGGGCAAAAATTTTAGATCAGGCTACCTTAGATAAACAAGACTTAATTATCACTATGTCAAATAGTCATAAAGATATGATTATGGATAATTTTCATACAAAAGGAAATATCTATACCTTGTATGAATATGTAGATGGTGAAAGTAAAGATATAAGCGATCCTTATGGTATGAGCTATGAAGTGTATATAAAAACTAGGGATGAAATAAAAAAGGGGATTATAAAGATGATAGAAAAAATAAAAAATCTACAGGCAGGAAAAATTGTAGGGATAGGTAGTGATCATGGTGGATATCCATTAAAAGAAGAAATAAAATCCTTATTAGAAGAACTTGAAATAAAGTATATAGATTATGGAACAAATACTGAAGAATCAGTGGACTATCCTGAATATGGTAGAAGAGTTGCAAATGCAGTAGTTAGTGGAAAAGTGAATTCTGGAATAGTAATTTGTGGCACTGGAATAGGGATATCTATAGCTGCTAACAAGGTTAAGGGTATAAGATGTGCCTTATGTTCTGATACTTATTCTGCAAGAATGAGTAAAAACCATAATAATGCCAATATGCTATCTTTAGGGGCAAGAGTTTTAGGTATAGATTTAGCAAAAGAAATAACTAAAGCATGGCTTAGTGAAGAATTTGAAGGCGGAAGACATGAAAGAAGAGTAAATGATATTGAAAAATAGTCATTTAAAAATATTTTTCTTATGATATAATAGTTAAGGATAAAAATAGGAAAGTCAATTATGTTAAGTAAAGAAAAGAGGTATAATATGTCAAAAGTAGTAGTATTCGATCATCCGTTAATCAAACATAAGTTAACATTTATAAGAGACAAAAACACTGGAAGTAAAGAATTTAGAGAACTAGTAACAGAAGTATCTATGTTAATGGCTTATGAAGTAACAAGAGACATGGAACTTGAAGAAATCGAAATAGAAACTCCAGTAACAAAAACTATGTCGCAAGTGATTTCAGGTAAAAAAGTGGGATTAATTCCAATACTTAGAGCTGGACTTGGAATGGTAGATGGAATGTTAAGAATTATACCTTCTGCAAGAGTAGGACACGTTGGACTATATAGAGATCCAGTTACATTACAACCTGTGGAATACTATTGTAAATTACCACAAGACTTAAATGATAGAGATTTAATAGTGCTAGACCCAATGTTAGCAACAGGTGGTTCAGCAGCAACAGCAGTACAATTTTTAAAAGAAAAAGGTGCTCCAGGAGAACATATAAAACTAGTTTGTTTAATAAGTTCTAGAGAAGGCATTGAAGCAGTTCAAGCACAACATCCAGAGATAGATATATATGTAGCAGCTATAGATGAAGAATTAAATGAAGATGCTTATATAGTACCAGGACTTGGAGATGCTGGAGATAGATTGTTCGGAACAAAATAATTAGCACAAGAAGGAGTGGAGCATTTTGTTTAGTAATTATATTTTGCCACTACTAGTGTCATTTGTGATAGCCTTTGTGGCTACACCTATAGTTAGAAAAATAGCAATAAAAGTAGGGGCAGTAGATGTACCTAAAGATAATAGGAGAATGCACAAGGAACCTATGCCTTTTTTAGGTGGAGTGGCAATATATATTGCTGTTATGCTAGGCTTTTTAATTTTCATGCCCTTAAAGAGTAGCACAACAATAGCCTTTATGTTGGGTGGAACATTGATAATGCTAACTGGACTTGTTGATGACTTTATGGATTTAAGTCCTAAGAAAAAGTTAATACTCCAGTTTTTAGCAGGATTAATATTAGTCTTAGGTGGAGTAACTATTAGAACCCTAACAATACCTTTTCCTATATTTGGTGTGGAAGGAGTTGTTCAGCTTAGTAAATGGATATCCATTCCAATAACTTTATTTTGGATAGTTGGTATAACAAATACTATAAATTTAATAGATGGACTTGATGGATTATCAGCAGGAGTTTCAGCTATATCAAGTTTGACTCTTATGATAGTAGCATATAAGCTTGGTTATACACATACGGTTATAATATCAGCCATAGTTGCAGGATCAGCACTTGGTTTTTTACCTTATAACTTTAATCCAGCAAAAATATTTATGGGAGATGCAGGAGCCTTATTTTTAGGCTTTATGTTATCAGCTATATCTATAGAAGGTGTTATGAAATCATCAGCGGCCATAGCCATAGTTGTGCCAATAATGATATTGGTAATACCAATATTTGATACCATGTTTGCAATATGTAGAAGGCTTATAAAGGGGCAACATCCTATGAAAGCAGACAAGGGGCATTTACATCATAGACTTTTAAGACATGGATATTCTCAAAAGAAAACGGTACTTATTTTATATTCAGTATCTATAATTTTTGGTGTAATATCTATAGCTACAGTAAAGGTCAACAGTGAAAGATCTGTTGAAATAGCAGTTATATTGTTTGTGGCTGCAATAGTCTACTCAATACTTGTAGGACTTGTAGAGAAAAAAGAAGAAGACAAGAAAAAAGAGGAAACAAGAGATAAGATAAATAATAGTAATATACATGAAGATAAGAATATTTAAGAGGTGTTAAAATGAAGGTTATGACTGTCTTTGGTACTAGACCAGAGGGAATCAAAATGGCTCCAATAGTTAAGGAGTTAGAGAAAAGAGATAATGTAGAATCTGTAGTTTGCATCACTGCACAACATAGAGAGATGTTAGATCAAGTTTTAAGTCTATTTAATATAAAGCCAGACCATGATTTAAATATTTTTTCTCCAGGACAAACTCTTACAGATATAACAAACAAGGCGTTAAAGGGATTAGAAGATGTAATAAAATTGGAAAAACCAGATATACTATTAGTTCAAGGTGATACAACAACTGTATTTGCAGGTGCACTGGCAGCTTTTTATCAAAAAGTCAAGGTGGGACACGTGGAAGCAGGCCTTAGAAGTGGAAATATCTACTCTCCATATCCAGAGGAAGCAAATAGAAAAATGACTGGTATTATATCACATTATCATTTTGCTCCAACAAAAATGAATGAAGAAAATCTATTGAAAGAGGGATATAAGAGTGATAGAATTTATATAACAGGAAATACGGTTATAGATGCACTAAAGCATACGGTAAAAGAAGACTATCATTTTCAAATAGATTTACTAAATCAGGTGGATTATGAAAATAAAAAAGTTATTCTATTAACATCCCACAGAAGGGAAAATATTGGAAAACCTATGGAAAATATATTTTCAGCTGTTAGAGACATAGTTGAAAAACATGATGATGTTGAGGTTATATTTCCAAGGCACTTAAATCCTAAGGTAAGGGAAATATCGGATAAATTTTTAAAACATGAAAGAATACACCTAATAGAGCCTTTGGATTATGAACCTTTTTCAAATTTGATAGGCAAGGTTAGCTTAGTTGTAACAGATTCGGGAGGGCTTCAAGAAGAAGCTCCAACACTTGGAAAACCTGTTTTGGTAGTCAGAGAAGAAACAGAAAGACCAGAGGGTATAGAATCGGGAACAGCTAAATTAGTTGGTACATCTTATGATAAAATCTTTGGTGAAATGGATAAGTTAATATCTGATAAAAACGAGTATGTAAAGATGGCAAATGCTACAAATCCTTACGGAAACGGAACGGCAGCAAAAAAAATAGTAGATATTTTGGTAGAGGATTTTTACAGGTAAATTGTTCTCATAGAGGTGTAATATGGACGAAAGACTTAAAGAGCTTAGAAGAAGTATTAAAATGATTGAAGATGTGTTGGACTATGCATATGAAGGATATGTATTAGTTGATAATGCTGGAAAAGTAGTAATGATACAATATGAAAAGCTTTTAGGTATAAAGGAAGAAGAAGCTATAGGAAAACCTGTAGAAGATATAATAGAAAATTCTAGACTGCATTTAGTTGTAAAAACAGGAATAGAAGAGATACGAAAAGTCCAAAGAATACAAGGCCATGATATGATAACAAATAGAATTCCTATAATGATGGATGGAGAAATAATAGGAGGCCTTGGCACCATTCTATTTAAAGATATAGGTGAAATGAAAGAATTGGCACATAATTTATTAGACTTGCAATCCAAGATAAATAAGTATAAATTTGAGATTAAGAGACTTGAAGGTGTTCAGTATTCATTTGATAATATTTTAACGAGAAATCCTCAGATGAATTATTTAAAAGCAATAGGTATGAAGGCGGCAGAAACAAATTCTACGGTTTTAATAACTGGAGAAAGTGGAACTGGAAAGGAACTTTTTGCCCAAGCTATACATAAGGCTAGTTATAGAAATAAAAATCCTTTTATAGCTATTAACTGTGGGGCTATACCAAAGGGACTGATAGAATCAGAACTATTTGGTTATATAGAAGGAGCCTTCACAGGAGCTAGTGATAAGGGGAAAACGGGAAAATTTGAACTTGCCTCGGGAGGAACCTTGTTTTTAGATGAGATAGGTAATATGCCAGTAGATATGCAGGTAAAACTTTTGAGAGTTTTAGAAACTAGAGAATTTGAAGCCATAGGAAGTAATAAAAAATTAAAGTTAGATGCTAGAATTATAGCAGCCACAAATGAAAATCTTGAAGAGCAAGTTGAACTTGGCAACTTTAGGGAGGATTTATATTATAGATTAAATGTTATTTCTATTGATATACCACCACTAAAGGATAGATTGGAAGATTTGGATATGATAGCTGAAAACATAATTGAAAAGTTATCAGAAGAAATGAGCTTGGAGAAAAAGGCTTTATCAGATGAAACCATGAGTGTTCTAAAGTCTTATAATTGGCCAGGAAATGTTAGGGAACTTAGGAATGTTCTGGAGAGAGCTATCAATTTATCTAGTACCGAATATATAACTCCAAATGATATATCGGAAAGAGTTTTATATAAAACAAAAAATCATAAGTATATAAACACTAAAGTGGGTAATAAAACCTTGCAGGAAATAGTTGAAGAGACAGAAAAAGAAGCTATTTTATCAGCACTTGAGATTTGCAAAGGCAATAAAACTAAGGTATCAGAGCTTTTAAATATACATAGAAACTCCCTGTATCAAAAGATGAGGAAGTATAATATCATGTAATTGTATACATTTAAATACACTTTAAAAGAAGAAGTGTATTTAAATGTATACAAAAAAGATGCTTTAAATGGGAAGTGTCTAGTAAAGTATACAGGTAAGTTAATGTATTATAAAATTTTAATGAATTCAAATAGCCTTGTTTCTTCGGAAATAGACGAGTTAAGTCAGTTAGGATATAATGAAATTGAATCTTGGCATAAAAGTTGCAATAGTAATAGTATGTTAGGCTATATGAAAATAAAATTATATAACAAAATAGGAGGAGTATTAATATGAAAAAAGTAGTAATTGCGTCAGCAGTAAGAACGCCTTTAGGATCATTTGGTGGAGCATTAAAAAGTGTTTCAGCAGTAGATTTAGGAAGCTTAGTAGTTAAAGAAGCTTTAAACAGAGCAAAAGTAGATGGGGCACAAGTAGACGAATTAGTATTCGGAAACGTATTACAAGCTGGACTTGGACAAAACGTTGCTAGACAAGTATCTGTAGCAGCAGGACTTCCAATAGAAGTACCTTCTTATACAATAAATAAAGTATGTGGTTCAGGACTTAAATCTGTAGCATTAGCTGCTCAATCAATATTAGCAGGAGATGCTGATATAGTTGTAGCTGGTGGTACTGAAAACATGTCTCAAGCTCCTTATGTATTAGATAAAGCTAGATGGGGACAAAGAATGGGAGACGGAAAACTTGTAGACGTTATGATTAAAGATGGTCTATGGGATGCATTTAACAACTACCATATGGGTATTACTGCAGAAAACATTGCAGAAAAATATGGTTTTACAAGAGAAATGCAAGATCAATTAGCAGTAACTAGTCAAAATAGAGCAGAAGCTGCTATAAAAGCTGGTAAATTCAAAGACGAAATAATACCTGTTGAAATACCTCAAAGAAAAGGGGATCCAGTAGTATTTGATACAGATGAATTCCCTAAATTTGGAGCAACTTTAGAAGGACTTGCAAAATTAAGACCAGCATTCAAAAAAGACGGAACTGTAACTGCAGCTAATGCTTCAGGAATAAACGACGGAGCTGCTGCTTTCGTAGTTATGAGTGAAGAAAAAGCTAAAGAATTAGGAATTGAACCACTAGCTACAATTCTTTCTTACGCATCAGCTGGTGTTGATCCAACTATCATGGGTACTGGACCAATTCCTTCAAGTAAAAAAGCTTTAGAAAAAGCTGGTTTAACTGTAGCTGATTTAGATTTAGTAGAAGCAAACGAAGCTTTCGCTGCTCAAGCTTTATCTGTAGCTAAAGATTTAGAATTAGACATGAACAAAGTAAACGTTAATGGTGGAGCAATAGCTATAGGACATCCAATAGGAGCTTCTGGAGCTAGAATATTAACAACTTTATTATATGAAATGAAAAAACAAGATGCTAAAAAAGGACTTGCTACTTTATGTATAGGTGGCGGACAAGGTATAGCACTTATAGTAGGAAGATAATAAATTTTTCTAATTATTAATAGGTCTAGGAGGCCTAGACCTATTAATTTATTATAATATAGACTCAGGAGGTAGTATTGTGGATAAAATAGTTAGCTTAGACAAAGCGCTTGACCAAGTTAAAGACGGTATGACTATAATGGTTGGAGGCTTTTTAAATGCTGGAGCACCATTAAAAATATTAGATGCTTTGGCTGAAAGAGGAGTAAAAAACTTAACACTTATTGGAAATGATACAGGATTTGTTGAAAATGGTGTAGGTAAAATGGTTGTAAATGGACAATTCAAAAAAGTAGTTGCAACTCACATTGGTACAAACAGAGAAACTGGTAACAAAATGAACTCTGGAGAAATGGAAGTTGAATTAGTACCTCAAGGAACTTTAGCAGAAAGAGTTAGAAGTGCTGCAGCAGGACTTGGCGGATTCTTA
>CAMIXG010000032.1 GCA_946402705.1 uncultured Tissierellia bacterium
GGGCGAAAGGATTTGAACCTTCGACCCCCTGGTCCCAAACCAGGTGCGCTACCAAACTGCGCCACGCCCCGAGATATGCTTTTCTCAAGCACTATTACAGTATAGGATAAAAGGAAGAATCTTGCAACTACTAAATTTAGTCAAAAATTAATAAAATAAATAAAATACTCTGTTTATCTTTGAAATACTCCAAAAAGCTAATGGATTTAATAAAAATGTTGAAGAATAGACTAAATATTGAAGTAATTCATAAGCAATATAAAGAAATCAACAATTAATAGGAAAATTATACTATAATATTAATGTGAGAACTGTAAAAGATTAATGATTTAATATATATTTAGAAAGATAAAAGGAGGAAATATGATTATATTGTCGTTTAAAACAGTATTTACCTTAGTATTATTAATAGGAGTAGGATATTCTATATCACATTTAGGTTGGTATAAGAAAGAGGATAAGGCATTCTTATCTCATTTGATAATCAATGTATCAATACCAGCACTCTTGATTAAGACCTTTTTTCATACTTTTCCAAAAAAATTGCTACTGGAATCACTTCCAATATTATTAATATGCTTTATTTCAATGATAATAACATATACAGTTGCTTGTTTATGTGGGAAATTTTTGAAATTAGAAGCTAGTCGAAAAATCAGTTTTAGCAGTTTATCCACCCTTTCCAATGCCATATTTGTAGGACTTCCAGCTGCCATAAGTATCTATGGAGAGGAAAGTATACCCTATGTAATGATATATTATGTGGCAGGAACTATTTTACTCTGGGGATTTTTTGCACCTAAATTTACAGATGAAAAAATTGATGGTGAGAATAGGGCTAAGTCAGTATTAAAGTCCTTGATGTCAATCCCTTTGATAACAATAGTAATATCCATCCCACTTTCTCTATCAGGTTTTAAAATGCCAAATATGATTTTGGAAGTAGTTGGGTATTTAAGCGGATTAAGTACACCACTGTCACTTATTTATATTGGGGGAGTCATATATGAAGTAGGGCTTAAAAATATGAAGATGGATATATCCACTTTATTTAGTATTCTTATAAAATTTGCCCTAGCACCAATTATGGTTATAATACTTGCAAAATTTATAAAACTAGAAGAACTTGGTATAAAAACCTTGGCCATAGTTGCAGGTATGCCACCTATGACCCAGCTTGGAGTAGTGGCATCTAGGATGAAAAGTGAAGAGGAATATGTTATGACAACAATAGGATTTTTAACTATAATAAGCCTGATATTTATACCAATAAATACATCTTTGGTTGGATACTTTATTAGGCTATAGGGATAATTTTGATTATATATTTATTTAAATAAAATCTTATATACTATGGTTGACTATAAAAAAATATTATGTTAAACTGAAAGCACAATAAAATATGTCCTTATCAAGAGTGGTGGAGGGTCTGGGCCCTATGAAACCCGGCAACCTGAGTAATCGAGGTGCTAAATCCCACAGACAATGTCTGAAAGATGAGGTTTTCGTTGATACTAAGACCTTTGAAAAAAGGTCTTTTTTGTATTATAAAATTGGGAGGTAATAAGATGAAAAAATGGTTATTCACTTCAGAATCAGTAACAGAAGGTCATCCAGATAAAGTTTGTGACCAAGTTTCAGATGCCGTTTTAGATGCAATTTTAGAACAAGATAAAAACGCTAGAGTAGCTTGTGAAACTTTAGTTACTACTGGAATGGTTTTATTAGCAGGAGAAATAACTACAAATTGCTATGTTGATATCCAACATATAGCAAGAGAAACTATAAGAGAAATAGGATATGATAATCCTAAGTACGGATTTGATGCAGATGCATGTGCAGTTTTAACATCTATAAGTGAGCAGTCATCAGATATAGCTATGGGTGTAGACAATGCTATGGAAAATAAAGAAAAAAACGGAGAAGATGCTTTAGATAAAATTGGAGCAGGAGATCAAGGGATAATGTTTGGTTATGCTTGTGATGAAACTGAAGAATTGATGCCGTTACCAATATCTTTAGCACACAAACTTGCTAAAAGACTTTCTGATGTTAGGAAACAAGGTATATTAAGCTACCTAAGACCAGATGGTAAGACTCAAGTTACAGTTGAATATGGAGAAGATGGTTCTATAAGAATAGATACAGTTTTGATATCTACTCAACATGATGAAGCTGTTTCATTAGAACAAATTAGAAAAGATTTAATTGAACATGTTATAAAACCAATAATACCAGAAGCTTTAATGGATGAAGCTACTAAGATTTTAGTAAATCCAACTGGAAGATTTGTAATTGGTGGACCAGTGGGAGATGCAGGTCTTACTGGAAGAAAAATAATTGTAGATACCTATGGTGGAAGTGCTAGACATGGAGGAGGAGCTTTTTCAGGAAAAGATCCAACAAAAGTGGATAGATCAGCAGCTTATGCAGCTAGATATGTGGCTAAAAATATTGTTGCAGCAGGCATTGCAGAAAAATGTGAAATCGGATTATCTTATGGTATAGGTATAGCTAAACCACTATCAGTATATGTTGAAACATTTGGAACAGGAAAAATATCTGATAATGAAATAGAAAAAATAGTTATGGAAACTTTTGACTTAAGACCAGCAGCTATAATAAGAGATTTAGATTTATTAAGACCAATATATAAAGATTTAGCAGCTTATGGACATTTTGGTAGAGAAGACCTAGATGTTGTATGGGAAAAAACAGACAAAAAAGATATATTGAGAGAAAAAGTAGGTTTATAAAAAAATAGATGTAGATAAAAAGGGTAGACTAGGAGGTCTACCCTTATTTTATGTAAATAAGGACGATAATGATAAAAATAATGGGAGGATTGCAAATCCTCCCCTACAAACAGGGTTACGTAAGGATAATTAGTATTTATTATATAAATAAGGACTTGTAGGGGTGATGTTGAACATCACCCGAAGAATATATAAATAGGATTGGTAAAGATGAAAATGATGGGAGGATT